>NZ_MBEJ01000095.1 GCF_001953975.1 Mycobacterium sp. NS-7484 | reverse complement strand
GCAGGGTCAATGACCTGACACCGCTTCCTTTCATCTCCAGGCCCTCGGGTTACTTCAGCCCCCGCAACCACGGAAGTTTTCACAAACATCGGTAAAAAACTTCAGCCTCGCCTGTAACGCGTGACGTTGCTCACACGAACACATTGGTGACCGCACAGATGCACGATCGTGATCGATATCTGCAGCGGTCCTGGTGTCAAAGGTCGGGGAAGGACCGCGAGATGACCATACGAAAGGCGTTGACCAGGGCAATCTGGCTTGCTGCGGCTTCGGCCGGGCTCATGCTATCGCCGCTGTTCGCCGCGACGGCGACCGCCGGGGCCGACACCGTGAACTGGGATGCGATCGCCGACTGTGAGTCGGGAGGCAACTGGTCGACGGATACCGGCAACGGGCACTACGGCGGTCTGCAGTTCAAGCAGACCACCTGGGCCGCGCACGGCGGTATCGGCTCACCCGCCATGGCGTCCCGTGAAGAGCAGATCCGGGTGGCCGAGAACGTGCTGGCGACCCAGGGGATCGGGGCCTGGCCGAAGTGTGGTGCCCGGGCCGGAATGCCGGCAGGTTGGTCGGCACCCAGCGCCCCCACCGGCTGCCAGGCGGTGCGCCCCGGGGCCGTGCTGGGGATCTTCGACCTGCGTCGCATCTGCACGACGTTCCTCGACCCGCTGGGCGCCTTCGGAATGCCGCGCTGAACGGCAGCCGAACCGAGCTCAGCGCACCGGCGTGAACGCGCTTCGCGCCGCGATCGAGCCGAGGTGCCAGGTCAACAGCGATTCCGGGACGAGCACGGTAGCGCGCAACACGGCCGCACCCAGCGCCTGCGGACGCAGGTTCACCGCCCGGCCGATGAACCGTGACTCCCGGACGATCCCGCTGACCCGTTTCCGTCGCAGCGTCTCGAACCGGGAGAAAGCGCTCGCCAGGTCAGAACCCTGTGCCGCAAGCGCGGCCAGCGTCGCCGCGTCCTCCAGCCCCTGACAACCGCCCTGGCCCAGGTGCGGGCGCATCGGATGAGCGGCATCACCGGCGATCACCACCGGCCCGCGCGCCCAGTGCCGGGCAGGCGCCCGGTCGTACAGATCGTTGCGCAGCACCTGATCGGGATCGGTCGCGGCCAGTAGCGCCGGAATCGGCGCGGCCCACGAACCGAACTGCCGTTGCAGATAGGACAGCTCACCCTCGGGGGCTCGCTGAGCCTGCGGCGCCTGTTCGGTGGCGAACCAATATGTGTGGTCACCGCCGAGCGGCACATGTCCGACCTCCCGGCCCGGGGCCAGCGTCTCACCCGACAGTTCCGGGTCCAGCGGGCAGTCGGCCACGCCTCGCCACGCCGTGTAGCCGGCGTAGCGCCGGGGTAGCGGGCCATTGAGATGCCGTGCCACCACCGACTCGACACCGTCGGCACCGATCACGCCGTCTGCCGTGCGGACTGAGCCGTCGGAGAACCGCACGCGCACGCCGGATCCGGCGATCGCGATGTCCTCGGCGGTGAGCCCGAATCGGACCGTTCCCGGCCGCAGGGCCCCGCTGAGAATCTCAGTCAGCACCGATCGCCTGATCACCACGAGCGGTTCGCCCAGCGCCCGGGTGAACCGCTGCGCTGCAGGCCGCCGCAGCCACGAGCCGTCACGCCATCGCAGCGCCCCGGCGGTCACTCGTCCGCCGGCGTCGCGCACCTGGTCACCGAGGCCGATCTCGTCCAGTGCGGCCAGGGCATTGGGCCAGATGCTGATCCCGGCTCCCGACGCCACATCATGACGGGCCTCTGCCACGCAGACGTCATACCCCTGGCGCTGCATGGCGACCGCGGTCGCCAGACCGGTGATACCCGCGCCGATGACGAGGACAGACGGTGTCATCGGTCGAATGTATCGAGGCCCCTGCGGTACGCCGCGCCGTGTCCAGGACCGGACCGGTAACCTTCCAGCGTTCACACAGCGTGTGGACAGGTTCCCGAGCCGAGGAGCGCCGGGACGAGATGAATTGAGAGGACCCGATGAACCCCACCCGCTTCGCGATCTCGCTCGGCGCGGCACTCGTTGCCGCCTCGGCCCTGAGTGGTTGCGCCAAGGCCACCGAGCTCAGGGACGCCGCCGCGGGAGCGGCCGAGAAGGTCGTTTCGACGGGTACGGAGAAGATCACCGAAGCGGTCTCGGGCAATTTGTTCACCGCCGAGGGCATCGACAACGCCTACGCGGCGATCTCCGAGAAGGTCGGCGCCAACCCGATGCAGGTGGTCGAGATCTCCATCGCCCCGGGCGTGCTCAGCCTGGAAGCCATCGACCCCAATGCTCCGACCGAGCTCAACCAATGGAGCTACACCTCCGGCGCGGTCGGACCGTCGCGGCCCATCGATTACGACGACGACACCGAGGCACTGCAGCAGAACCTGTTCGCCATCACCGATGTGCCCGCCAGTGCGATCGCCACCGCGATCGACGGCGCCGTCGCGGCCAGCGAGATCCCCGACGCCGAGGTCCAGACCGTGAGCATCAAGCGCAACATCCCGTTCGACGCGAACGTGATCATGTTCATCAACGTCCAGGGCGAGCGCAGCAGCAAGCAGGTGCGGGCCGACGTCACCGGGCAGATCACCGAGGTGGTCTGAACCCAGTCTGAACCCACTGAGGCGTCAGCCCGCGCGGCCCGTACCGGACTCCGGTACGGGCCGCGCTATTACGGTGGGGAGCCATGACGGTGTTCGATGATCTCGACGACTACTTCGCGTTGCCCCGGGTGGCCGGGCTCGCAGTGTCACCCGATGGCGCCCGGGTAGTCACCACGGTGAGCACCCTCAACGAGAAGCGCACCGAATTCCTCAGCGCCATCTGGGAATTGGACCCCTCGGGCGGTGCTCCGGCCCGCCGCCTCACCCGCGGCCTCAAGGGGGAGTCGGCGCCGACGTTCACCGCCGACGGTGATCTACTGTTCGTCGCGGCCCGCCCGGGCGAGGGGGAGGACAAAGCGCCGGCCTCGTTGTGGCGACTACCGGCAGCCGGTGGTGAGGCTTTCGAAGAGCTGGCCGTCCCCGGCGGCATCACCGGTGTGGTGAGTGCGCGTAGCGCCGATGCCACCGTCGTGGCCGCACCGCTGCTGCCGCTGTCGGAGGGAATCGACGACGACAAGGCCCGGCGGCAGGCGCGCAAGGACACGAACGTCTCGGCCATCCTGCACACCGGCTATCCGGTCCGGTACTGGGACCACGACCTCGGGCCGGACGTACTCCACCTTTTCGACGCCGACGGACCGCGGGATCTGACCGGTGCTGCCGGAACAGCGTTGCAGGACACTGCTTTCGATCTCAGCGCCGACGGTGGATTCGTGGTCACGTCATGGCGCGTGCCCGGCCCGGGCGCGAAGATGCGGGTGACGCTCGTGCGTATCGACCGCGCCACCGGTGAGCGCACCACGATCGCCGACGATCCCGACGCTGACTTCGGTCATCCGACGATCGCACCGGATGGCACCGCGGTGGCCTACACCCGAGAAACCCATTCCACCCCGACATCACCTCCGCGGATCACCCTGTACTGCAAGCGCTTCGACGGTGATCCGGTGGAGTTGGCCGGTGATTGGGATCGCTGGCCGTCGTCGGTCGCCTGGTCGGCTGATTCGTCGGTGCTCGTCGTCACCGCCGACGACGGCGGTCGCGGTCCGATCTTCCGTGTCGACCCCGCCTCTGGGACGGTCACCCGACTGACCGACGACGACTTCACCTACACCGACGTGCGGCCCGCACCGGGCGGGGTGATCTACGCCTTGCGTAGTTCCTACGCCGCGCCGCCGCATCCCGTGCGGATCGATGCCGACGGCACCGTCACCGCGCTGCCGTGTCTGGATGCACCGGCATTGCCCGGCACCCTCACCGAGGTGAGGGCGACGGCCGCCGACGGCACGCCGATCCGGTCCTGGCTCACCGTGCCGGCCGGTGACGAACCGGCCCCGCTGGTGTTGTGGATTCACGGTGGCCCGCTGGGAAGTTGGAACAGCTGGCACTGGCGGTGGAATCCCTGGCTGCTCACCGCGCACGGTTATGCGGTGCTGATGCCGGATCCGGGCCTGTCCACCGGCTACGGGCAGGACTTCATCGCCCGCGGCTGGGGCGCCTGGGGTGAAGCGCCCTATACCGATCTGATGGCTGCCACCGATGCCGCCTGTGCGCACCCGCGGGTGGACGCGTCCCGGACCGCGGCGATGGGCGGATCCTTCGGTGGCTACATGGCGAACTGGATCGCCGGGCACACCGACCGTTTCGACGCGATCGTCACGCATGCCAGCCTGTGGGCCCTGGACCAGTTCGGGCCCACCACGGACGGCGCCTACTGGTGGGCGCGTGAGATGACACCCGATATGGCGCAGCGCAATTCGCCACATCGCTTCGTCGGGGAGATCACCACCCCGATGTTGGTCATCCACGGCGACAAGGACTATCGCGTACCGATCGGTGAGGCGCTGCGACTGTGGTACGAGCTGCTTGCCCACTCGGGACTGCCCGCCGACGAGAACGGCGAGAGCCCGCACCGGTTCCTGTACTACCCGACCGAGAACCACTGGGTGCTGGCTCCGCAACACGCCAAGATCTGGTACCAGGTGGTGCTCGCCTTCCTGGGGGAGCACCTAGGCGGTCAACCCGCAGAACTGCCCGACCTGCTCGGGTAGCGTCGGCATGGTGACACAGCGTGAGTTCGATCTGGTGCTGTACGGCGCCACAGGATTCGTCGGCAAGCTGACCGCGGAATATCTGGCTCGCGCCGGGGGATCTGCCCGTATCGCGCTCGCCGGGCGTTCCGAGGCGCGGCTACGGGTGATCCGCGACGGCCTCGGTCCGGCCGCGCAAGCGTGGCCGCTGGTGATCGCGGACGCCGGCGATCCGGCTTCGCTCGACGCGATGGCCGCGCGCACCCAGGTGGTGGTGACCACGGTGGGGCCCTACGCGCGTTACGGCCTGCCGCTGGTGGCGGCGTGCGCCGCGGCCGGCACCGACTATGCCGATCTGACCGGTGAGACGACGTTCATCCGCGACAGCATCGACCTGCATCACAAACAGGCCGTCGATACCGGGGCGCGGATCGTGCACTCCTGCGGATTCGATTCGGTGCCATCCGATCTCACGGTGTACGCGCTGTACAAGCGGGCCGCTGCGGACGACGCGGGCGAGCTCGGCGACACCAACCTGGTAGTGCGTACGTTCGCCGGCGGCGTCTCGGGCGGCACCGTGGCCTCGATGCTGGAATTACTCAAGACCTTGTCCTCCGATCCGGAGGCCAGGGCGCTGATGAACGACCCGTACACCCTGAGCCCGGACCGGACAGCCGAGCCCGAACTCGGTGCCCAGCCCGACGTGCGGTGGCGTCGCGGCGCCGAGATCGCCCCAGAACTGGCCGGGTACTGGACCGGTGCCTTCGCCATGGCGGCGCCGAACACCCGAATCGTCCGGCGCAGCAACGCATTACTGGACTACGCCTATGGGCGCAGGTTCGAGTACGCCGAACAGATGAGCGTGGGCAGATCGCCCGTCGCACCGCTGGCCGCTGCGGTGGTGACCGGATCCAACGCCTTCACCCTCGGCGTGGGTGGCCGCTACTTCAACCGCCTCCCCGGCGGATTGGTCGAGCGGTTGGTGCCCAAACCGGGAACCGGGCCCAGTGAGCGGACCCGCGAGCGCGGGCACTACCGCGTCGAGACCTACACCACGACCACATCGGGCGCCCGTTACGTGACAAGCATGGCCCAGCAAGGAGATCCCGGATACAAGGCGACCGCGGTGTTGCTCGGCGAATGCGGGCTGGCCCTGGCTACCGACCGCGACGCGCTTTCGGGGCTGCGCGGTGTGCTGACGCCCGTGGCGGCGATGGGTGATGCATTGCTGAGCCGGCTACCTGCTGCCGGGGTGATGTTGGAGACCACCGCGCTGACCTGAGTCGAACACCTGTGGGACAAGATCACATTCGACTAGTGTCCTTTCGAAGGACTTCCAGTACGCCAGCAACGAAGGTGGGATGAAAAATGGCCGGTCTCGATGATCTGTTCGCGCAGATCCCTGTGGCGGATATCGCAAACAAACTGGGTGCCGATGAAGGCGAGGTGAGCGCCGCCATCAAGACCCTGGTGCCCGCCCTCGTCGGTGGTGTCGCAGAGAACGTGCAAGCCGACAACATCGATTCGAGTGATCTGGAGTCCGCCGTCACCGCGCAGGGGGCCAGCGGCCTGCTCGACGGCGGCGTGAGCGTCGACCAGGTCGACGCCAACGAAGGAAACCAGATCGTCTCGAAGATCTTCGGCGGTAACGACAGCACCCAGGTCGCCTCGGCATTGTCCGGTGCCGGAGCCGGTGGCAGCAATCTGATCAAGCAGCTGTTGCCGATCCTGGCCCCGATCGTGCTGGCCTACATCGGCAAGCAGTTCGCCCAGAACAATGCGCCGGCGCAGTCGGCGCCCCAGCCGCAGGCCTCCAGCGGCGGGCTCGGCGACATCCTCGGCAGCATCCTCGGCGGGGCGGCCGGTGGTGGCGGCGGCTCGAACAACCCGCTGGGCAGCATTCTGGGCAGCGTGCTCGGCGGCGGCGGTGGCCAGGGCAACGCCATCGGTGAGATCCTCGGCGGCCTGCTCGGCGGCAAGAAGTAACCACCGCCGCGAACAGCGAGAGAGCCCCCGACGCCCAGCGAACGCACCGGGCGTCGGGGGCTTTCGCTTATTGGGGCACGTCCTTCTTAGAATGGCTCGGTGACTCCCACCCCTGAGAACCGTGCCGATGCCCTCCCCAAATCCTGGGATCCGGCCGCGGTAGAAGCCGACCTGTACCAGGGCTGGGTTGACGCCGGATACTTCACGGCCGATCCGGCCAGTGAGAAGCCGCCGTACTCGATCGTGCTCCCGCCGCCGAACGTGACCGGCAGCCTGCACATGGGTCACGCGCTCGACCACACGCTGATGGATGCGCTGACCCGGCGCAAGCGCATGCAGGGCTATGAGGTGTTGTGGCTGCCCGGCATGGACCACGCGGGCATCGCCACCCAGACCGTGGTGGAAAAGCAGCTCGCCGTCGAAGGTAAGACCAAAGAAGACTTCGGTCGCGAGGCCTTCGTCGACAAGGTGTGGGACTGGAAGCGTGAGTCCGGCGGCACCATCGGCGGGCAGATGCGCCGCCTGGGTGACGGTGTGGACTGGAGCCGCGATCGCTTCACCATGGACGAGGGCCTGTCACGGGCGGTGCGGACCATCTTCAAGCGGCTCTTCGATGCGGGGTTGATCTATCAGGCTGAGCGGTTGGTCAACTGGTCACCCGTGTTGGAGACCGCGATCAGCGATCTTGAGGTCAAGTACGAGGATGTCGAGGGCGAGCTGGTCTCGTTCCGCTACGGCTCGATGAATGACGACGAACCCCACATCATCGTGGCCACCACCCGCGTCGAGACCATGCTCGGTGACACCGCGATCGCGGTGCACCCTGACGACGAGCGGTACCGCCACCTGGTCGGCAAGACCCTGCCGCACCCGTTCGTCGATCACGAGATGATCGTTGTGGCCGACACCCACGTCGACCCCGAATTCGGTACCGGCGCAGTGAAAGTCACGCCGGCACACGACCCCAACGACTTCGAGATCGGCATGCGTCATCAGCTGCCGATGCCCACCATCATGGACGCCAAGGGCCGGATCGCCGATACCGGAACGCAATTCGACGGCATGGACCGCTTCGAGGCCCGGGTCAAGGTGCGTGAGGCGCTGGCCGAACAGGGCCGGATCGTCGAAGAGAAGCGCCCCTACCTGCACAGCGTCGGGCACTCCGAGCGCAGCGGCGAGCCGATCGAGCCGCGGCTGTCGTTGCAGTGGTGGGTCAAGGTGGACGGCCTGGCGAAAGCCGCCGGTGACGCGGTGCGCAACGGCGACACCGTGATTCATCCGCCGAGCCTGGAGCCGCGTTGGTTCGCCTGGGTGGACAACATGCACGATTGGTGTATTTCCCGGCAGCTGTGGTGGGGCCACCGGATCCCGATCTGGCACGGGCCCAACGGCGAGACGGTGTGTGTCGGTCCCGACGAGACCCCGCCGGCCGGCTGGGAGCAGGACTCCGACGTCCTCGACACCTGGTTCTCCTCGGCACTGTGGCCGTTCTCCACGATGGGTTGGCCCGACCACACCCCGGATCTGGCCAAGTTCTATCCAACCTCGGTGCTGGTCACCGGTTACGACATCCTGTTCTTCTGGGTGGCCCGGATGATGATGTTCGGGATGTTCGTCGCCGGCGATCCGGCCATCACCTTCGACGGTCAGCGCCCGCCGCAGGTGCCGTTCCAAAACGTCTTCCTGCACGGCCTGATCCGCGACGAGTTCGGCCGCAAGATGAGCAAGTCGCGAGGCAATGGCATCGATCCACTGGACTGGGTGGAGAAGTTCGGTGCCGACGCGTTGCGGTTCACGCTGGCCCGCGGCGCCAGCCCGGGTGGTGACCTGTCCATCGGCGAGGACCATGCCCGCGCGTCGCGCAACTTCGCCACCAAGCTGTTCAACGCGACCCGCTTTGCGTTGATGAACGGTGCCGCACCCGCGCTGCTTCCCGACCTCGCTGCACTGACCGACGCCGACCGCTGGATCCTGGGCCGCCTCGAAGAGGTTCGTGCCGAGGTGGACGCCGCACTGGACAGCTACGAGTTCAGCCGGGCCTGCGAATCGCTGTACCACTTCGCCTGGGACGAGTTCTGCGACTGGTACGTGGAATTGGCCAAGGTGCAGCTGGGACAGGAGGACCACACGGCCCACACGACCGGGGTGCTCGCCTACGTGCTCGACGCGCTGCTCAAACTGCTGCATCCGGTGATGCCGTTCGTCACCGAGACGCTGTGGAAGACGCTCACCGACGGCGAGTCGATCGTCATCGCCCACTGGCCCCAGCCGTCTGGCATCGCGCTGGATCCCGTTGCGGCACAACACATCGCCGACATGCAGAAGCTGATCACCGAGGTGCGGCGCTTCCGCAGCGACCAGGGCCTGGCCGACCGGCAGCGCGTCCCGGCCCGGCTCTCGGCCATCGCCGAGGCCGGCCTGACCGAGCAACTGCCCGCGATCACCGCGTTGGCCTGGCTGACCGACGCCGGCGACGGGTTCACCCCCTCGGCTTCCGTCGAGGTGCGCCTGACGCAGGCCACCGTCCTCGTCGAGGTGGACACCTCGGGCACCGTCGACGTTGCGGCCGAACGGCGTCGGCTGGAGAAGGATCTGGCCGCGGCGCAAAAGGAACTCGCCACCACCACGGCCAAACTCGGTAACGAGGCCTTCCTGGCCAAGGCGCCGGAGAACGTCGTCGACAAGATCCGGGCCCGTCAGCAGTTGGCCGACGAGGAGGTCGAGCGGATCACCGCACGCCTGGCCGGACTCGCCCAATGACCGATCCGGTCCCTTCGCCGGACGAGATCGCGGCGCTGCTGCAGGTCGAGCACCTGCTCGATCAGCGGTGGCCCGAGACCAAGCTGGACCCGAGCACGGCGCGGATCGCGGCGCTGTTGGAACTGCTCGGTTCGCCGCAACGGGCCTACCCGTCGATCCACGTGGCGGGGACCAACGGCAAGACCTCGGTGGCGCGCATCATCGATGCGTTGTTGACCGCGCTGCATCGGCGCACGGGCCGTACCACCAGCCCGCACCTGCAGTCGGCGGTCGAGCGCATCTCGATCGACGGAAAGCCCATCACCCCAGCGCAATACGTCGAGACCTACACCGAGATCGAACCCTTTGTGCAGCTGGTCGACCAGCAGTCCGAAGCTGCCGGGGGCCCCAAGATGAGCAAGTTCGAGGTGCTCACCGCGATGGCCTTCGCGGCGTTCGCGGACGCGCCCGTGGACGTTGCGGTCGTCGAGGTCGGGATGGGCGGCCGATGGGACGCCACCAACGTCGTCAACGCCCCCGTCGCGGTGATCACTCCGATCGGAATGGACCACACCGATTACCTCGGTGACACGATCGCCGCCATTGCCGGAGAGAAGGCCGGCATCATCACCCGGCAGCCCGACGCCCTGGTGCCGACCGACACTGTGGCGGTCATCGGCCAGCAGGTCCCCGAGGCCATGGAGGTGCTGCTGGAGGAGGCGGTGCGGGCCGACGCCGCTGTGGCCCGTGAGGATTCCGAGTTCGCCGTACTCGGCCGCCAGGTCGCGATCGGCGGGCAGCTGCTGACCTTGCAGGGCCTGGGCGGGGTGTACTCCGATGTGTTCCTGCCACTGCACGGCGAGCATCAGGCTCACAACGCCGTTGTCGCGCTGGCCGCGGTGGAGGCGTTCTTCGGTGCGGGGGCGGACCGCCAACTCGACATCGACGCGGTTCGAGCCGGTTTCGCCGCCGTATACAGTCCCGGTCGGATGGAGCGCATGCGCAGCGCGCCAACGGTTTTCATCGATGCGGCACACAATCCGGCCGGCGCCGCGGCGCTGGCGCAGACCCTGCAGCAGGAGTTCGATTTCCGCTTTCTGGTCGGGGTGGTATCGGTGATGGGGGACAAGGACGTCGGCGGCATCCTCAATGCGCTCGAGCCGGCATTCGATCAGATCGTGGTGACCCACAACGGTTCGCCGCGGGCGATGGACGTCGAATCGCTGGCGTTGCTGGCCGAGGAGCGGTTCGGGCCGGATCGGGTGATCACCGCCGCGACGCTGGCCGACGCCATCGAGACGGCCACGGCTTTGGTCGAGGAGTCCGGCGCGGACGAAGGACTGTCCGGCGCCGGCATCGTAATCACGGGTTCGGTGGTGACCGCCGGCGCGGCCCGAACCCTGTTCGGACGGGACCCACAGTGAGCACTCAGAACGACAAGCCGACACCGACCGATCCCTGGAAGAGCTTCCGCGGCGTGATGGCCGCGACGCTGATCCTCGAAGCCATCGTCGTGCTGTTGGCCCTGCCGGTCGTCGGCGTCAGCGCCGCCGGCCTCACCTGGACGTCGGGCGGGTTCGTGGTGGGTCTGGCCGTCGTGCTGATCCTGATGTCGGGCCTACAGGGCCGGCCGTGGGCCATCTGGGCGAACCTCGGCATCCAACTGGTGGTGATCGCCGGTGCGCTCGTGCACGGCGCGATCGGCTTCATCGGCGTCATCTTCGCGGTGGTCTGGCTGTTGATCGTCTACCTGCGGGCTGAGGTCAAACGCCGGCAGGACCGCGGTCTGCTGCCCGGCCAGCAACCTCCCGCCGAATAGCCGAGGCGCAGCGCAAACCCGGTCGGGGGGCCGCCGTCGCCGGGTGCGGCTACCGACCGGTACGCTCTCTGCCGTGACTGAGCGGACCCTTGTTTTGATCAAGCCCGACGGCGTGCAGCGCCACCTGGTCGGGGAGATCCTCGGCCGGATCGAGCGCAAGGGGCTGACCCTGGCCGCGCTGGAGCTGAAGAACGTCAGCATCGAACTGGCCAAGCAGCATTACGCCGAGCACGACGGCAAGCCGTTCTTCGATTCACTGCTGGAGTTCATCACCTCCGGTCCCGTCGTGGCCGCGATCGTCGAGGGACCGCGCGCCATCGCGGCGTTCCGTCAGATCGCCGGCGGCACCGATCCGGTGGAGAAGGCCGTGCCCGGCACCATCCGTGGTGACCTGGCGCTTGTCACGCAGGACAACCTCGTGCACGGGTCGGATTCTGCGGAGTCGGCGGCCCGCGAGATCGCCCTGTGGTTCCCCGGCGAAGCTTCGGCCTGACAATCCTTCTTCGCAGTCTGGTCAGTACCGCGTCAGTGATGTGGGATACTGGTTGCGGGTAGCCGGCCTCAACCGAGGCCGAACACCCGAATGAAGACTTCGACGAGCGCGACCACCGCAATCCGGTGCGGCGCCGACCGTCCAGCCATCATTCAGCCAGGCACCGGGTGGGTTCGGTAGCGAGCCGCTCGGAGCGAGACCACAACAAGTCCGGGGAAAGTGTCCCGGGCCAATAGCGGAAGCCCTCGCGTGGCCGCGTCGTCCGACGCGCCCGGGGGCTTGAGGAGAATTCGTGGCCGAAGATGCCCAGAATGACAACCTATCAACCCAGACTCCGCAGCAGGAGGGACTCCCAGAGCGGCTGAGAGTCCATTCCCTGGCGCGGGTACTCGGCACCACCAGCAGGCGGGTGCTGGATGCCCTCGCCGAGTTCGACGGACGCCAGCGCAGCGCGCACTCCACCGTCGACAAGGTGGATGCCGAGCGGGTCCGTGACGCGCTGGCTCTCGGAGCGGCCGAGGCCGTCACCGAACAGGCCGCTGAGCAACCCCCCGGAGAACCGCCCGTCGCGTTAGAACCGGTCCAGGTGGAAGCGGTGGCGGTCACTGTGACCGAAGCGGTCACCGCCTCGGTCCAGACGTCGGACGAGGCGCCGGAATCCGAGACGCCGGTTCACGCCCCGCTGGTCGAGACCGAGTCCGAGACTTCCACGGAGTCGACGTCCGAGGCCGTGCTCGTCGGCGATGAGCCGGAGTCGCGACTGATCCTGGAGACCGCGAACATCCCGCCCGCCCGCGAATCGCACACCGAGCGAGCCGACTACCTGCCATTGTTCGTCGCCCCACAACCGATCAGTTTCGAACCGGTCGCTGTCGAAGACGACGAGGAAGACGACGACAACGGCAGCGATTCCGAGTCCGACTCAGAATCCGACGACGAGCAGGCCGATCGCCCGGCCGCGCGGCGTCGGCGACGCGGCCGGCGTGGTCGTGGTCGTGGCCGCGGTGAACAGCTGGATGACAACGGATCCGAATCCGGCCCGGACTCCGAGACCGACACCGGCGACGAGCAGAGCGAATCCGACCAGGATTCCGACGACGACGCCGATGAGTCGGATGAAGGCAGCGACGAGGAAGCCACGGGTACCGACGGCAGCACCCGCCGTCGCCGCCGTCGCCGGCGCCGCAAGTCCGGATCGGGTGACAGCGACGACGCCGGTTCGCCGGATGACCCGCCCAATACGGTCGTCCATGAGCGCACCCCGCGTTCCGAGCGGGCCGGCAAAGGCAGCGATGACTCCGAGATCCAGGGGATCAGCGGATCGACCCGCTTGGAGGCCAAGCGTCAGCGCCGCCGTGACGGTCGCGACGCCGGCCGTCGTCGGCCGCCGATCCTGAGTGAAGCCGAGTTCCTGGCCCGGCGTGAAGCGGTCGAACGCACCATGATCGTCCGCGACAAGGTGCGTACCGAGCCACCACACGAGGGCGCCCGCTACACGCAGATCGCCGTGCTGGAAGACGGCGTCGTCGTCGAGCATTTTGTTACGTCCGCGGCGTCCGCCAGCCTGGTCGGCAACATCTACCTCGGCATCGTGCAGAACGTGCTGCCCTCCATGGAGGCTGCCTTCGTCGACATCGGCCGCGGCCGCAACGGTGTGCTCTATGCCGGCGAGGTCAACTGGGAGGCCGCCGGTCTCGGCGGGTCGAACCGCAAGATCGAGCAGGCCCTCAAGCCCGGCGACTATGTCGTCGTCCAGGTCAGCAAGGACCCGGTCGGCCACAAGGGCGCCCGGCTGACCACGCAGGTTTCGCTGGCCGGCCGCTATCTGGTCTATGTGCCCGGCGCCTCGTCGACGGGCATCAGCCGCAAGCTGCCCGACACCGAGCGGCAGCGGCTCAAGGAGATCCTCAAGGAGGTCGTGCCTGCCGATGCGGGGGTGATCATCCGCACCGCCTCTGAGGGCGTCAAAGAAGAGGACATCCGCTCCGACGTCGAGCGGTTGCAGCAGCGCTGGACCGAGATCGACGCGAAGGCCACCGAGGTCATCGCGAAGAAGGCCGGTGCCGCTGTCGCGCTCTACGAGGAGCCCGATGTTCTGGTCAAGGTGATCCGCGACCTGTTCAACGAAGATTTCTCGGGCCTGATCGTCTCCGGTGACGAGGCGTGGAACACCATCAATTCCTACGTCGAGACCGTGGCCCCCGACTTGATGGGGCGGCTGACCAAGTACGAGCCGGCCGGTGGCGCGGACGCGCCCGATGTGTTCGCTGTGCACCGCATCGACGAACAGTTGGCCAAGGCGATGGACCGCAAGGTGTGGCTGCCCTCGGGCGGGACCCTGGTGATCGACCGCACCGAGGCGATGACCGTGGTCGACGTCAACACCGGCAAGTTCACCGGTGCCGGCGGCAACCTCGAGCAGACCGTCACGCGCAACAACCTGGAAGCGGCCGAGGAGATCGTGCGCCAGCTCCGGTTGCGTGACATCGGCGGCATCGTGGTCATCGACTTCATCGACATGGTGCTCGAGTCGAACCGGGATCTGGTGCTGCGCCGGTTGACCGAGGCGCTGGGCCGCGACCGCACCCGCCATCAGGTCTCCGAGGTGACCTCGCTGGGCCTCGTGCAGCTGACCCGAAAGAAGCTGGGCACCGGTCTGGTCGAGGCATTTTCGACCACCTGCACGCATTGCGCCGGTCGCGGCATCGTGCTGCACGGTGATCCGGTCGACACGGCCTCGGCCAACACTGCGCGCAAGAACGAGCCCAGCGGTGGGGGCCGCCGCAGCAAGCGCGGCAAGAAAGGCAACTCGCAGACCGACAGCGCTCGCCCGGAAGAGGTGCAGGTCGCCAAGGTGCCGGCACATGCCGCCGGTGAACATCCGATGTTCAAGGCGATGGCCGCGGCGAACGGACGCCACGATGACGATCACGAAGGCCAGGACCACGAGGACGACGGCGGTCACGCGGAGCACGAGGACTTCGACGAGCACGAGTCCGAGCACACCGACGGCGAGGCTCGCGCGGTAGCGGACGACCAGCAGGCCGGCCGTGACGACGCTGATGAGTCTGATGAGTCCGATGAGGACACTGAGGACACTGAAGATTCCGACGACGACTCCGATGAGGACTCGGACGAGGACACCGACGACGACTCGGACGAGGACGAGATCGACCTCGATGACCTCGACGATGACGACGAGGACGATGATCTCGACGACATCGACTCCGACGACGAGACGGATGAGGACGAGGAGGCGGATGACGACGACACCGACGACACCGACGACGTCTACGAGGCGCCGGCGCCGGTGATTTCCGAGGTGCCGGTCAGCCGCGGACGTACGCGTCGACGTGCCGCGGCCCGGCCCGCGGGGCCGCCCTCCCACGAGTAGAGGGCGGTTTGACCCTCTACCCGCTGGTCAAGTACCCTTGACCAGTTGTCTCCAGTGCCTGCGGTAGTCGCAGGCCGGTGACGGCGGGGCATCCCGCCACCCAAGACCCGCGCACGCACCGACCGGTAGCGCGCGCCCGCAGAGAGCAGCAGAGCAGAGGACACGATGGCGACATACGCAATCGTCAAGACCGGCGGCAAGCAGTACAAGGTCGCTGCCGGTGACGTGGTGAAGGTTGAGAAGCTCGACGCCGAGCCCGGCGCGTCGGTGTCACTGCCGGTGGCCCTGGTGGTCGACGGCGCCAACGTCACCAGCAAGGCCGATGACCTGGCCAAGGTCGCCGTGACCGGTGAGGTCCTCGAGCACACCAAGGGTCCCAAGATCCGCATCCACAAGTTCAAGAACAAGACCGGCTACCACAAGCGGCAAGGGCACCGTCAGCAGCTGACCGTGCTCAAGGTCACCGGAATCAAGTAGGAGGCGTTCGGACATGGCACACAAGAAGGGCGCTTCCAGCTCTCGTAACGGCCGCGAATCAGCCGCACAGCGGCTGGGCGTCAAGCGTTTCGGCGGCCAGGTTGTCAAGGCCGGCGAGATCCTCGTCCGGCAGCGTGGCACCCACTTCCACCCCGGCGTGAACGTCGGCCGTGGCGGCGACGACACCCTGTTCGCGCTGGCCCCCGGCGCTGTGGAGTTCGGCTCCAAGCGTGGCCGCAAGCACGTGAACATCGTTCCCGTGGCGCGCCCGGAGGCCTGAGGTCAAGAGGATTCTCCGCGAATGTGAAGCAGCTGCGAGTTCTCGACCGAACTTTCGCGATAGCTTCACATTCGACGGAGAGGATGTCCGATGCCCCGGTTTGTCGACCGCGTCGTCATTCATGCGAGCGCAGGCAACGGCGGCAACGGCTGTGCCTCGGTCCACCGCGAGAAATTCAAACCCCTCGGCGGTCCTGACGGCGGCAACGGCGGGCGGGGCGGCAGCATCGTGCTCGTCGTCGATCCGCAGGTACACACCCTGCTGGACTTCCATTTCCATCCCCATGTCGTCGCTCCCTCTGGCAAGCAGGGGGCCGGCAGCAACCGGGACGGAGCCGCGGGCGACGATCTGATCGTCCGGGTGCCCGACGGCACCGTGGTCCTCGATGAGAACGGCCGGATGCTGGCCGATCTGGTCGGTGCCGGTACCCGCTTCGAGGCCGCCCAGGGTGGTCGCGGTGGCCTCGGCAACGCCGCGCTGGCGTCCCGGGCCCGCAAGGCTCCCGGATTCGCATTGCTCGGTGAGAAGGGGCAGACCCGTGATCTCACGCTCGAGCTCAAGACCGTCGCCGATGTCGGCCTGATCGGTTTTCCCTCGGCGGGCAAATCGTCTCTGGTGTCGACCATTTCGGCCGCCAAGCCCAAGATCGCCGACTATCCGTTCACCACGCTCGTGCCCAATCTGGGCGTGGTCTCGGCCGGTGACCATACCTTCACCGTCGCCGACGTTCCCGGTCTGATTCCCGGCGCCTCCGAGGGTCGGGGGCTGGGCCTGGAATTCCTGCGCCATCTTGAGCGCTGCGCCGTGCTGGTGCACGTCGTGGACTGCGCCACCATGGAACCCGGGCGCGACCCGATCTCCGACATCGAGGCGTTGGAAGCCGAGCTCGCGGCCTACACCCCGACGTTGCAGGGCGATTCCACCCTGGGTGACCTGGCGTCGCGGCCTCGTGCGGTGGTGCTCAACAAGATCGACGTGCCCGATGCGCGGGAGCTGGCCGACTTCGTCCGGGAAGAGGTCGTCGAGCGGTTCGGCTGGCCGGTCTATGAGATCTCAACCGTGAGCCGTGATGGATTGCGGCCGTTGATCTTTGCGCTGTGGGACATGGTCAAGGCCTACCGCGACGCGCAGCCTGAGGTGGTGCCGAGGCGTCCGGTGATCCGGCCGATCGCGGTCAACGAGAGCGGCTTCACGGTGGAAAAAGACGGGTACGGGGGCTTCTTGGTCCGCGGCGTCCGTCCCGAGCGCTGGATCGCCCAGACCGATTTCGCCAACGACGAGGCGGTCGGATACCTCGGCGATCGGTTGGCCCGTCTCGGTGTCGAGGACGAGCTGTTCAAGTTGGGTGCCAAACCCGGATGCGCGGTGACCATCGGGGACATGACCTTCGATTGGGAGCCGCAGACCCCGGCCGGTGTGGACATGCCGATGACCGGCCGAGGCACCGACATCAGGCTCGAGCAGACCGACCGGATCGGTGCTGCCGAGCGCAAGGCGGCCCGACGGGAGCGCCGCCAGCCCGGTAGCGAGGACGCGTGAGCGCTCACCGCGAGGCGATCCGCACCGCACGCAGCGTCGTCGTCAAGATCGGCACCACCGCACTCACCACCCCGTCCGGCGTCTTTGACGCGGGCCGGCTTGCTGTCCTGGTCGAGGCCATCGAAGGCCGGATGCGCGCCGGCTCCGATCTGGTGATCGTGTCCTCCGGTGCCATCGCTGCGGGCATCGAGCCGCTCGGACTCTCCAAGCGCCCAACGGATCTGGCGACCAAGCAGGCGGCAGCCAGTGTCGGGCAGGTGGCCCTGGTCAACGCGTGGAGTTCGGCGTTCGCCGTCTACAACCGCACCGTCGGTCAGGTTCTGTTGACCGCCCACGACATTGCGATGCGGGTGCAACACAACAACGCTCAGCGCACCCTCGACCGGTTGCGCGCCCTGCACGCGGTGGCGATCGTCAACGAGAACGACACCGTGGCCACCAACGAGATCCGGTTCGGCGACAATGACCGGCTCTCGGCGCTGGTGGCCCAACTGGTCGGCGCCGATGCGCTGATCCTGCTGTCCGATATCGACGGCCTCTATGACTCTGATCCCCGAAAAGGCAACGCGCGCTTCATTCCTGAAGTCGCCGCACAGGGCGACCTGGACGGGGTCGTCGCCGGCGGCGGGAGCCATCTGGGTACCGGCGGCATGGCCTCGAAGTTGTCCTCGGCGCTGCTGGCCGCCGATGCCGGGGTGCCGGTGCTGTTGGCCGCCGCCGCGGATGCCGGTGCAGCCCTGAGCGATGCGTCGGTCGGCACGGTGTTCGCACCGCGGCCCGAGCGGATGTCGGCGCGGCGGTTCTGGGTCCGTCATGCCGCCGAGTCGCACGGGGCCCTGACCCTGGATGACGGCGCCGTGCGGGCGGTGGTAAAACAGCGTCGCTCGCTGCTGCCGGCCGGGATCACCGAGGTCACCGGGCACTTCCACGGCGGTGACGTGGTGGATCTGCGGTCCCTTGACGGGCAGACGGTCGCCCGCGGCGTGGTGGCCTACGAGGCGTCGGAACTGGCCACGATCATCGGCCACTCGACGGCGGACCTGCCGGCCGAGTTGCGCCGGCCCGCCGTGCACGCCGACGATCTGGTCGCCCTCTAGCGATTTGGGTGCAACGAGTAACGCTGACCGTTACCAAACGCACCCAAATCACCGGGGTGGGGACTCCAGATACAGCGCACCCCAGATGATTTCGGTCAGCGTATCGGCCAGCTCGGCATCGTAGGACGTCGAATGTGACGGCAGATTCTGGTGGCAGGTCCGTTCCACCATCCAGGTCAGCGTGCTCGCGGTGGTGGTGGCGGGCAGTTGCAGCCGGATGGACCCGTCGGCTTGGCCGTCGGCGATGACCCGGGCGAGCTGATCGGCGATCCCCGCCAGCAGGTCGCGGTAGGTCTGCCCGACAAGCGGGTCGTAGGCCGACATCTCGTTGAGAGCCATCAACACCGGTTGGTGGCGGCGATAGCTGGCGATGATGCCTGACATGGCGGCATGGACGTCGGCGGGGTCGCGACGTTCGGCCACACTCCACCACCGCTCGGCGGCCTGGGCCAGATCGCCGAAGACCTGGCTCGCCAGGCGGCGCAGCAGATGACCTTTGTCCTCGAAGTAGATGTAGAAGCTGGCCCGGGAGATTCCGGCCTCGGTGGCCAGCTTGTCCACGCTGAGCTCGGTGAAGCTGGTGCCGTCGGCCATCAAGCGGTCGGTGGCGTCGAGCAGCTGCCGTTCGATCCGCTCGCGGCGTTCCTCCCGGTTGGCCTGCGGTTTTCGCGTCACCGATGGCATGGTCCCAGCGTATCGGCTTTCGCCACACCTTGACTAGACACATTGTCTAGACCTATCGTCAGCGGCATGACTGTGTTGCCGATCACACGCCCCTACGATGCGATCGATCTGTCCTCCCGTGCGTTCTGGGCGACCACGGCCGCAGATCGCGAGGCCGCGTTCGCCGAATTGCGGGCGAACCGGCCGGTCAGTTGGCACCCGCCGGTCGAGGACGCGCTGATGCACGACCCTGAGGATCGTGGGTTCTGGGCGGTGACCCGGCACGCCGATATCGTCACCATCAGCCGGGACAGCGACACGTACCTGTCGGGCCACGGCGTGCTCTTCGAGAACATTCCGGCCGAACTGCTCGAGGCCTCGCAGTCGTTCCTGGCGATGGATGCGCCCCGGCACACGTTGATCCGCAAGCTCGTCCATTCCGCGTTCACGCCTCGGCAGGTGGCGCGTATCGAAACGTCGATCAACACCAACGCACGCCAGATCGTGGCCGAACTCAAAGCGGCCGGCAGCGGGGTCGACTTCGTCGAGCAATGTGCCAAGGAGCTGCCGATTCGCACGCTGTCGGACATGGTCGGCATCCCTGAATCCGAACGTCAGCAGGTGGCGCATGCCGCCGACGCTCTGGTGTCGTGGGCCGATCCGGTCTACCTGGCCGGGCGCAATCCGCTGGAGGTGCTGCTGGAGAACCAGATGTACCTGCACCAGGTGGCCAACAGTCTGGCCGCCCAGCGCCGCGAAACACCGGGCACCGACCTGATCAGTGCCCTGGTGCAGGCCGAGGTGGACGGAGATCGGCTCACCGATGCCGAGATCGCCGCGTTCTTCGTGCTGTTGGCAGTGGCGGGCAACGACACCACCCGTCAGACCACGAGCCACGCCCTCAAGGCGCTCACCGACCACCCGGACCAACGCGCCTGGCTCATGGCCGATTTCGACGACCGGATCGGCGGTGCGGTGGAGGAGTTGATCCGATGGGCCACCCCGGTGATGACATTTCGTCGCACGGCCGCCGTCGATGTCGAACTCGGCGGGCAGCTGATCGCGGCGGGGGAGAAAGTCGTGATGTTCTACGCCTCAGGCAACTGGGACACCGAGGTGTTCGATCGGCCGGAGGTCCTCGACCTGGGCCGAAAGCCCAACCCTCACCTCGGGTTCGGCGGTGGCGGCCGGCACTTCTGCCTCGGTGCACACGTGGCCAGAACACAACTGCGGGCGATCTTCGGCGAGCTGCTGCATCAGATCCCCGACATCGCCGCCGGCGAACCTGCCTACCTGCAAGGCAATTTCGTCCACGCTATCCGATCGATGCCCTGCACGTTCTCGTGAGTTCGCCGGCCAACAGGGTCAGCATCTCCGAACAACCCGCCTCGACCTTCACGGTGGCCAGATCGTCACCCCGAGTCGG
>NZ_MBEJ01000094.1 GCF_001953975.1 Mycobacterium sp. NS-7484 | reverse complement strand
CCCCGGCCCCCCCCCCCCCGACAACGCCGCAGCGGGCTCGGTCGCGAGCGTGGCGTCGGCGATGTCGACGACGGCACACTGGTGCCCGGCCACGCGATCGACAAGCTCGGCGGTGGTCACCGCGGCGACCGGAGCGGCATCGGAAAGGATGAACTCGACACGCTCATCCGGTACCGACGGATCGATCGGCACATACGCCGCACCGGTCTTGAGCACCGCGAAAACCGCCACAACGGCCTCGATCGACCGCGGGAGTAGCAACGCCACCCGCTGTCCGGCACCTGCGCCTTGGTCGATGAGCCTGTGCGCCAGTCGATTGGCGGCCTCGTCGAGGTCCCGGTAAGTCATGTGGGTTCGGTCGAAACTGACGGCCACCTGCCCGGGACAGCGGGCCGCTTGCGCGGCGAACAGAGCCGAAATCGATGACGGCGCAGATTCGGACCGGGTCAGCGTTGCCCGGTTGCCCAGCGCATCGAGGCGTGCGTGTTCATCGGATTCGAGCACATCGATTGTCGACAGCCGCCGGTCGGCGTCGGCGGTCATCGCCTCGAGCATCCGCTGTAACCGATCGACCAGGGCGGTGATGCTTTCCGCGTCGAAAACGTCGGTGCGGAACTCCACCGTCCCCGAAATCCCGGTGGCCTCTCCGGTTTTCGCCCAAACCTCGGCGAGCGAGAACGACAGGTCCATGCGGGCCGTGC
This sequence comes from Mycobacterium sp. NS-7484, assembly GCF_001953975.1. Classification (GTDB taxonomy): domain Bacteria; phylum Actinomycetota; class Actinomycetes; order Mycobacteriales; family Mycobacteriaceae; genus Mycobacterium. The sequence continues at coordinate 104,329 of NZ_MBEJ01000094.1, read as the reverse complement.
GGGTGCCCAGGGGTAACTGAGCGACCTCGATGTCCCCCAGCATCGAACCGTCGCCTGGTCCGCCGGTCTGACCCGGAACGTTCTGCCAGGCGAACATCACCTGCACCAGCGGGTGATGGGCCACCGATCGGGTCGGGTTGAGCCGCTCGACCAGCACTTCGAACGGCACATCCTGATGCTCGAAGGCGCTCAAACTGCGTGCCCGGACTTGAGCCAGCACCTCGGCGACACTGGGGTCACCGTCCAGCTCGACCCGCAGCACCAAGGTGTTGACGAAGAATCCGACCAGGGCGTCGAGTGCTGGATCGCGGCGCCCGGCGATCGGGAAACCCACCGCCACGTCGGACGTCGCACTCAACTTGGCCAATACCATGGCCAGGGCGGCCTGCACCACCATGAAGCTTGTCGTGTTTTGCTCACGGGCCAGACGCGCAACTTGGCGCTGAAGATCGGCCGACCATTGCACATCCACCCGGTCACCGCTTTGGTCAGCGACCAACGGATACGGACGGTCCGTCGGGAGTGTCACGCGTTCGGGCATCCCGGCCAGAGCGCTCTCCCAGAAATCCAGTTGCTGGGAGATGCGGCTGCCGGGGTCGTCGAGATCACCGAGTTGCGTGCGTTGCCACAGCGTGTAATCGGCATATTGCACGGCCAACGGCTCCCAACCGGGGCGTCGTCCGGCACACCGCCCGGCGTACGCAATACCCAGGTCGGCCACCAGCGGGGTGATCGACCAACCGTCGGCGGCAATGTGATGCACCACGGCGACCAATACATGCTCACCGTCGGAGACCCGGAAAAGCCTTGCGCGTAGCGGTATCTCCGTGGACAGATCGAAACTGTGCCGGGCAGTCTCTTCGACCGCCGCAGCCAAGCGGCTTGCCGACCAACCGCAGGCGTCGACGACGTCCCAGCCGAACTCGACGTGTTCGGCTGAGACCACCCGCTGCTGCGGTAGTCCGTCGACTGCCGGATACACGGTACGCAGGCTCTCGTGGCGTTCCAGCACATCGCCGAAGGCTGCGCCCAGCGCCGCGACATCGAGGTCCCCGGTCAGACGTAACCCCACCGCCAAGTTGTACATCGGTGAGGGCCCGTGCAATTGGTCGAGGAACCACAATCGGCTCTGCGCGTAGGACAGCGGCATCACCGCGGGACGGGATCCGGCGACCAGTGGTGGCAGTCGATGTTGCCCATCGCCGATACGCAGCATCAGCTGGGCCACGGTGGGCGCATCGAAGACCACACGCTCTTCGAGACCGGCATCGAGTGTCCGGTTGAGCGCGGCGACCAGACGCATCGCCAGCAGCGAATCGCCGCCGAGATCGAAGAAAGAGTCGTCGATTCCGACGCGGTCCACGCCGAGGATCTGTGCGTAGATTCCCGCGACGATTTCCTCGGTGGGCGTGGTCGGTGCGCGGTAGTCGGTGGACTGGTATTCCGGTGCGGGCAAGGCCTTTTTGTCGAGTTTGCCGTTGACCGTCAACGGCAAACTGTCCAAGGACATCACCGCGGCAGGCACCATGTACGGCGGCAACCGGTCGGCCAGCGCAGCACGCGCTGCCACGGGGTCGGCGCCCCCGGTGACGTAGCCGACCAGCCGCTTGTCGCCGGGACGATCCTCCCGCACGATGACCTCGGCCTGCTCGACGCCGTCGAGGGCCGTCAGTGCCGCCCGGATTTCGCCGAGCTCTATGCGGTAGCCGCGGATCTTGACCTGTTCGTCGGCGCGGCCTCGATACTCCAGTTGGCCGTCGGTGCCCCAGCACACCAGATCCCCGGTGCGATACATGCGGGTGCCGGTGGTCGCGAACGGACAGGCCACGAACCGCGTGGAGTTCAGCCCGGCCCGTCCCGCGTAGCCATATCCCAAACCCGCACCGGCGACATACAACTCGCCGACAACGCCCGCCGGGACGGGACGTAACCAGCCGTCGAGGACAAAGAAGGCCAGGTCGCACAGCGGTACACCGATCGGGCTGACCGTGTCGTCGAGATCCACCGCGGTGATCTCGCGGAATGAGGCGTGCACGGTGGTCTCGGTGATGCCGTACATGTTGATCAACCGGGGCGATCCGGCATGTCGCTCCCACCACCGCCTCAGCCGCGAGGGTTCCAGCGCCTCCCCGCCGAAGATCACCGCCTCCAGGTTGAGTTGCCCGGCGGATTCCGGCTGTACCGTATCGACGGCTTGCAGCGCATAGAACGCCGACGGCGTCTGGCTCAGCATCGTGACGCGCTGCTCGGCGAGCAAGGCATGGAACTCCTCCGGTGAGCGTGTCACCGATTCGGGAACCACGACCAAGCGGTCGCCGTGCAGCAGCGCACCGAAGATCTCCCACACCGAAAAGTCGAACGCCAGTGAATGGCAGTGAGTCCACACCTGCTCCCCCGACAAGGGCAGGCGGGTATCGATCGCATTCAGCAAGCGCGTCACACTGCGATGTGGGATTGCCACCCCCTTGGGCACACCGGTGGTGCCGGAGGTGTAGATCAGATAGGCGACGTCATCGGGTTGTGGCCCGGCCGGCACCACGGTACCGGCGGGAGATCCCGGCGCCGACGCCTGGTTCGCACCGACATCGATCACTGGTACACCGCGACCGTCGAGGCGGGCCGCCAGGTCTGCGGTCGTCACCGCCGCCACCGGGCGGGCGTCGGTGAGAACGAACTCCAGCCGCGCATCGGGCACCGCAGGATCGATCGGCACATATGCCGCACCGGTTTTCAGCACGCCCAGGATCGCCACGATCGCCTCGGCCGAGCGTGAGAACAGCACCGCCACCCGTTGGCCCGGACGTACTGCATGCTCGATGAGCCGATACGCCAACCGATCTGCCGCCGCGTCGAGCTCGGCGTAGGTCATTGACCTGCCGGCACAGCTGAGGGCCACCGCTGCGGGATCACGGGACACCTGGGCCGCGAACAATGCCGGAATCGAGGCGGCGGTGACCGGCTGGGTCAGTGCGTCACGGTTACCCCAGTGCTCCAGTTCGTCGAGTTCGTCGTCGTCGTCGAGATCCATCGACGACAATCGCCGGTTGGCGTCGGCGCTCACGAGTGCTGGTCCTTCCCGGTCATCGCCTCGAGCACCCGCTGGAACCGCCCGACGATCTTGTTCACCCGCCGTGCGGTGAACACGGTGGTGTCGAACTCGACCCGTAGAACGAGTTCGCTGCCGGGCATCGCCTGCAGGGTCAGCGGGTAATGGTTGTATTCGCGGCCGGTCACCGCGGTGATGGCCAGCCCGTCGGCCATCGATGACACTGCGGTCTCCACGGGGTAGTTCTGGTAGACGAACAGGGTGTCGAACAACTGCTCGTGGCCGACAACCCGGTGAATCTCGCTGAGGGCCAGGTGCTGGTGATCGAGTGTGTCACTGTGCAGGCGTTGCAGGGTCTCTAGCAGATCGGCGATGGTGGTCTCCGGGGTGATGGTGGCGCGGACAGGCACGGTGTTGATCAGCAGGCCGATCATCGATTCGGCACCCGTCACGTCGGCTGAACGGCCCGACACCGCAACGCCGAAGGTGACATCGTGCTGTCCGGTCAGCCACATGAGCACTTGCGCCCAGGCCGCCTGGAGCACCGTGTTGACCGTGGTGTGTTGCGACCGGGCCAGCTCGTGCACGGCCGTGGTGGTCTCGGCGGGTAAGTGGAACGTCTCGGTGGCACGGGCTCCTGGCCTGGCGCCGGTGTTGGGAGCGACCAGAGTCGGTGTGGTGAACCCGGCCAGCGCGTCACGCCAGGCGGTGCGGGCGGCATCGGCGTCCCGGCTCGCCAACCACGTCACGAACCGGCGATACGTCCCAGCGGCCGGCAGGTGCTGTCCGTGGTAACCGGCGAAGATCTCCTGCAACAGGATCGGCAGCGACCAACCGTCGAGGACGATGTGGTGGTACGTCATGACGAACCGGTGCTCGTCGGCACCCGACCGGATCAGCGCGGCGCGGAACGCCGGCTGGTCGATCAGGTCGCATACCGCGGAACGCTCGGCGGCGCACAGCCGTTGGAATTGCTCATCGGTGGCTATGTCGAGGTACTGCCAGGGCACGCGCGGCTCGACCGGAATGATCTGTACCGGTTCGCCGAACCGTTTGTCGAAGCGGGCGGCCAGGTTGGGGTGGCGGTGCACCACGTCGTGTACCGCCTCGCACAGCCGGTTGGCATCCAGTGGCCCGGTGATGGTGACATCGAGTTGCATCGCGTAGACGTTGTCATCGTTTCCACGAGTTCTGTTGGCCTGGAACAGAAGTCCGCTTTGCAGTGGCGTCAGCGGCAGTATGTCGGCGATGCGGTGATCCTGGCTCAGCTCGTCGATCTGGTGCTGGGCGAGCACGGTGGGGACGATGTCCGACGGGGTCAGACCACCGCCTCCGTTGCGCACGTGCGCGCAGATGCCGGTCAGAGCATCGAACCACAGCTGCGACAGGCGGCGCACCTGGCTCTCGTCCAGCGCCGAGGGAGCCCACGTCCACGACGCGTAAAGGCTTGGGCCGTCGTGGGTTTCTACGGTGCTCGCGTTGAGTTCGACAGTGTGCCCCAGCGGCATGGGGATGGCTGCGGCGGCCGCGGCGACGGCGGCTCCATCACGATCGACCTGCCACAGGCCGGCGAAGGCTTCGGACTCACCCGCCGCCCCGGCCGCGCCCATCCGGCCGAGGTAGTTGAACCCGATCGTCGGTTCTGCCCCGCAGAGTTCGACGTCGGGGTTGAGGTAGCGCAACAACCCGTAGGTCATTCCGTCGGGAAGGCCGCGAAGTTGTTCCTTGACCGCCTTGATCACGCCGCCGAGCGCCGATTCGCCGGCCACGACCGCAGGCCAGCTCAACCCGTTGAGATGCCGCCCGACATCCAAAGCGACCGGGTACTTCGCGGTGAACCAACCCACGGTTCGCGACAGATCGATGTTTCGCGCGTCAAGCCCATCCAGGTCCTCACTACGGCCGTGGCCTTCCACATCGACGACGACGGGCAGAGTGATCTGCAGGAACTGTGTCAACGCCAACCCATAGGCGATCAGCAGAATGTCCTGCACCCCAGCGTGGAACGCCGCCGGAGCCTCACCGAGCAGAATGCGGGTGGTCTCGGCATCGAGCGCTACGGAGAGGTGGCCCGCGGTGGCGTACGTGTCGGCCTCTGGCCGCACCGCCGGCAGTGCGGTCGGAGCCGCCAGCACCCGTCGCCAATGGTCGGCCTGCTCCGCCACCGTGGCGGACCGTGCGTATTGATCGAGTAGGTTCGACCACTGCGCGAAAGACGTTCCGGTCGTGGGTAATACCGCCGGATGACCCTGACGGAGCTGAGCCCAGGCGATGTTGAGGTCTTCCAGCAGAATCCGCCACGACACCGCATCGACGGCCAGGTGATGGACGATCAACACCAACTGGCCGGTGGATGCGACCCACAGCGCGCTGACCATCTGCCCGGAAGCCGGGTTCAGCCGGGACCGGGCCGCCGCCAGGGCCTGCTCGGATATCACGTCCACCGACTCCAGACAGGCTCGCGCAGAACCCGTTTCGGGGACCAACAGCGACCAGTGTCCGTCGTCGTCGTCGTCTACCCGCAGCCGCAGCGTCGCATGCCGATCGAGCAGCGCGTCCATGACGGTCTGGACGTCGGATTCGGTGACTCCCGGCGGAGCTTGGGCCACCACCGTCTGGTTGAACTGATCGACGGGGCCGCCGGCGCGGTGAACATCTTCGAGCCAGCGCATGATCGGCGTCGCCCGCACCGGACCGACACCCTCGTCGGCCGGGCCGGTGTCGCCGCCGGTCACTCCGACCACGTGTGCCAGTCGTGCCACGGTCTGCTCGACGAAAATGTCGCGGGGCCTGCACGTCACACCGCAAGCTCTGGCCCGGGCGACCACCTGCATCGACAGAATGCTGTCTCCGCCCAGGTCGAAGAAGGAGTCGTCGACTCCGACCCGCTCGAGCCCGAGCACCTCGGCGTAGATGCCGGCCAGGATGCTCTCGACGGCGCTGCCCGGTGCACGATACCGATCGGCGTCCTGGTACTCCGGGGCCGGCAAGGCGCGGGTGTCGAGTTTGCAGTTCACGGTCAACGGCAACGCATTCAGGACCACGATCGCGGACGGCACCATGTAGGGCGGCAGTCGCTCGGCCAAGACGTTTCGTGCCCCGGCCGGATCCACCGACCCGCCCGTCACTTCGGTGACATAGCCGACCAGACGCTTGATTCCCGGTTGATCCTCACGAGCGATCACCACAGCTTGTGCGACTCCGGACACCCCACTCAACGCGGTCTGGACCTCCCCGAGTTCGATGCGGTAGCCACGGATCTTGATCTGGTCGTCAGCGCGACCGAGATACTGCAGTTGGCCGTCGGCGCGCCAGCTCACGAGATCACCGGTGCGGTACATCCGGGCTGCCGGACGTCCCGGCTCGCCGAACGGACAGGCCACGAACCGTGCTGCGGTCAACCCCGACCGGCCCAGGTATCCACACGCCACGCCGTCACCGGCCACGTACAGTTCCCCGACCACTCCAGGGGGCACCGGACGCAACCATTCGTCCAAGACGAACAGCGATGCGGTGGGTACCGGGGCACCGATCGGCGCCGCCCCGGTGCCGGGCAGCAGAGGTGCACTCATCGAGGCATAGACCGTGATCTCGGTGGGGCCGTAGGCGTTGATCACCACCCGTCCCGGTGCCCACCGATCGACCACCTCGCCTGGGCAGGCCTCGCCGCCGAGCAGCAGGGCCACCGACTCCAGGCCGTGCGGGGACAGTGCCCCGGCGGCCGAGGGCGTCTGGGTCAAGACGTTGACCCGCTCGGCGACCAGAAGCGCGTGGAAATCGTCCGGTGAACTCACCACCGACTCGGGCACCACCACCAGGCGGGCACCGCCCAGCAGCGCAGCCCAGATCTCCCACACCGAGAAATCGAAGGCGTACGAATGGCATTGGGTCCAGACTTGCTGTTCGGGCAGGGTCGCGGGCGTGGACCGGGCCAGGTGAGTCAGGTTGTGGTGGGTGACGGCCACACCTTTGGGAACGCCGGTCGTCCCCGAGGTGTAGATGAGGTAGGCGATGTCCCCGGGCGCCGGATTCGGTGGTGCGGTGTCGGGCTGGTCGGCGACTGCTGCCCGGGTGATGTCGACGACCCGGACGGGATGTCCGTCCAACCGGGCGGCCAGGGCGGCGGAGGTGACCGCGACGACTGGCACCGCATCGGCCAGCATGAACTCGATGCGGGCTGCCGGCAGCGCCGGGTCGATGGCCAAGTAGGCAGCTCCGGTCTTCAGCACCGCCAACATCGAAACGATCGCGTCGGCGGAGCGTTCCAGGAACACCGCAACGTTGCGGCCAGGGCCGGCACCCTGCCCGATCAGCAAGTGCGCCAGCCGGTTTGCGGACTCGTCGAGGTCGCGGTAGGTGAGCGAGCGGCCGTCGTCGCTCACCGCGACGGCGTCCGGGTGGCCGGCGACCTGGACGGCGAACAGTTCGGGGACCGACATCGGCGTCGACGATGGCACCGGCCCGGCCAGCGCCGCCCGGTTACCCATTGCGTCGAGGTGCGCGTGTTCGCCGGCGTCGAGGAGGTCGATCGAGGACAGTCGCCGGTCGGTGTCGGCGGTCATCGCCGACACCACGAGCTCGAACCGCTTGATCACCGATTCGACGGTGGCAGTGTCGAACACGTCGGTGCGGAACTCCACTGTGCCGGTGATTCCGGCCGGAGCGCCGGCCGCGGTCCACCGCTCGGCCAAGGAGAAACTCAGGTCCATACGAGCGGTATGAGTATCCGCCGGCATCTGGCTGATCTCCAGATCGCCGAGCACCGGCGCGGCGCCGGACTGGCCGGGAACGTTCTGCCACCCCAGCGCGACCTGCACGAGCGGGTGATGGGTCAGCGACCGCGCCGGGTTGAGCCGTTCGACCAGCACTTCGAACGGCACGTCCTGATGCTCGTAGGCGGCCAGGCTGCGGGCCCGCACCTGGGCCAGCACCTCGGCGACGCTGGGGTCACCGGCCAGATCCGCCCGAAGCACCAGGGTGTTGACGAAGAAGCCGATCAGCTCGTCGAGCGCCGGGTCGCGGCGGCCGGCGATCGGGAAACCCACGGCCACATCGGAATTGCCGCTGAGTCGGGAAAGCACGGTCAACAGGGCGGCCTGCACCACCATGAAGCTCGTCGCGTTGTGTTCGCGGGCCACCCGCGTGATCTGTTGCTGCAGTTCTGCAGACCAGTCCAGGGCCACGGTGGCACCGCGCTGATCGGCGGCCGGCGGGTATGGCCGGTCGGTGGGCAGCGTGAGCCGTTCCGGCATGCCGGCCAGCGCATCCTGCCAATACCTCAACTGTGCCGCGATTCGGCTCTGGCTGTCGTCGAAGTCACCGAACTGCGCGCGTTGCCACAGCGTGTAATCGACGTACTGGACAGCCAGATCGGACCATGCCGGAGCCTGCCCCACGCTTCGGCTGGCGTAGGCAACCCCGAGATCAGCCATCAGCGGGGTGATCGACCAGGCATCGGCGGCGATGTGATGCACCACCGCCGCCAGCACGTGCTCGTCGGCGGCGATCCGGAATACCTGTGCCCGCAGGGGGATCTCGCTGGACAGATCGAATACATGACGAGCCGCCTCGCCGATCGACTCGTGCAACCGTGGTGCCGGCCACCCGGTGGCATCCACGACGTCCATGCGGAATCGCGTGTCCCCGACGGGTATCACCGATTGTCGGGGAACCCCATCGACGGCGGGGAACACCGTCCGCAGGCTCTCGTGGCGAGCCACCACGTCGGCCAGCGCCTCCCCCAATGCGTCGACGTCCAGGGCCCCGCTGATCCGCAGTGCGGTCGCCATGTTGTAAACCGCTGAGGGGCCCTGCAACTGGTCCAGGAACCACAGCCGCGTCTGTGCGAACGACAGTGGAATGACCGCGGGCCGCGGCCCGGCCATCAGCGGATCCAGTCGAGATCCGTCGTCACCGATACGTGGTGCCAATTGCGCCACGGTCGGCGCCTCGAACAGGACCCGCACGGCGAGTTCGGTGTCCAAGGCGGCGGTCACGGCGGCCACCAGACGCATCGCCGAGAGCGAATCCCCGCCCAGATCGAAGAACGAATCGTCGACCCCGACCCGCTCTACACCGAGCACGTCGGCGTAGATGCCGGCCAGAATCTCCTCGGTGAGGTTGCCCGGGGCCCGGTAGCGGTCGATGTCCTGGTATTCGGGTGCCGGCAGGGCGCGAGTGTTCAATTTGCCGTTGGGCGTCAGCGGCAGTGTCGGCAGGGCCATCACCGCGGCCGGGACCATGTAGGCCGGCAATTGCTCAGCCAGTTGCGTGCGCAGTTTGGCCGGGTCGGCGGTTCCCGTCACGTAGCCCACGAGCCGTTGGTCGCCGGGTCGGTCCGCGCGAGCGATCACCGCCGCCTGTTCGACGCCGTCCAACCCGGCCAGGACCGCCTGGATCTCGCCGAGTTCGATGCGGTAGCCCCGGATCTTGACCTGCTCGTCGGCCCGTCCCACGTAGCGCAGCTGCCCACCGGCGTCCCAGTAGACCAGGTCCCCGGTGCGGTACATCCGTTGACCGTTTGCACCGCCTCTCCCGAATGGGCAGGCCACAAAGCGGGAACCGGTCAGACCCGCCCGGCCCAGATATCCGACGCCCACGCCGCGGCCGGCCACATACAACTCGCCGACCACGCCGCGGGGTACCTGACGCAGTGACCCGTCCAGGACGAACAGCGCCGCGCCGGGCACCGGTGCGCCGATCGACGGTGCACCGTCCCCGGCGGCCAAAGGCGCAGTCCTGGAGGCACATATCGTGGTTTCTGTCGGACCGTAAGCATTGACCATCACCCGCCCCGCGGCCCAGCGGTCGACCAACTCGGCCGGGCATGCCTCACCGGCGGCCAGCAACGACACCGCACCCAACCGCTCGGGTGCCAGCAGCGCCACCGCGGAGGGTGTCTGACTCAGGACGTCGACGCGTTCGGCAACGAGCAACGTCTGCAGCTCTTCTGGTGACCGAGCCGTCGACTCGGGCACGATCACCAGCCGCCCGCCGTGCAAGAGTGCGCCCCAGATCTCCTCAACCGAGGCATCGAACGCATAGGAATGCCATTGCGTCCACGTCTTCCCCGCCAAGAACGTGTCGGACGATCCCAACAGCCCGGTCACGTTGTGGTGGGTGATCGCCACTGCCTTGGGGACACCGGTGGTCCCCGAGGTATAGATGATGTAGGCGATGTCGGCCGCGGTCGGCGCCGGCGACAAGGGACCCGTCAGTCCATCGGGCGGCGACGTGTCGGCAGCCGCCATCTCGCTGACGTCGATGACCCGCAGCTCATATCCGGCCAGTCGACCGGTCAGGCCGGCGGTGACGATCGCCACGGTGGGACCGGCATCGGCAAGCATGAATTCGATTCGCGCATCGGGTAAAACAGGGTCGATCGGCAGGTATGCCGCGCCGGCCTTGAGCACCGCCAGCATCGAAACGACGGCCTCGGCCGAGCGCTCGGCCAGCAACGCCACATGGTCACCCGGGCGCACACCGTGCGCGATCAATCTGGCCGCCAGTCGATCCGCGGCCCCGTCCAGTTCCCCATACGTCATCACGCGGCCGGCGCAACTGATCGCCACGGTCTCCGGTGTGCGGGCCGCCGCGCGGGCGAACAGTGCCGGAATCGATTCCCCGGTCGTGACCGGGACGGCCAGCACTGCCCGGTTACCCCACTCATCCAGTTCGGCGTGTTCCGAAGCGTCGAGCACATCGATCGTCGAGAGCCGTCGGCTCGGGTCCGCGGTCATCACCGCCAACACGCGCTGCCACCGTGCGATCAGCGCCTCGATGCTATCTGCGTCGAACACGTCGGTGCGGAATTCCACCGCCCCGCTGATACCGGCGGGTTCACCGGAGGCGGTCCAGCGTTCGCCGAGCGAGCATGTCAGGTCCATGCGAGAGGTCTCGGTGTCCACCGCCACCGGCGTCACCTGCAGATCCCCCAGCGTCAGGCCGCCGGCCGGCCCGGTGTCCTGCCACGGCAGGTTCTGCCAGGCCAGGGCCACCTGGACCAGCGGGTGGTGGGCCAGGCTGCGGGTGGGGTTGAGCCGTTCCACCAGGACTTCGAACGGCACGTCCTGATGCTCGTAGGCGGCCAGGCTGCGCGTGCGCACCTGCGTCAGCAGCTCCGCCACCGTCGGGTCACCGGCCAGGTCGACGCGCAACACCAGATTGTTGACGAAGAAGCCGACGAGTTCCTCGAGCGCGGCATCACTGCGGCCGGCGATCGGGAAGCCAACGGCCACATCAGTACTCGCGCTCAGCCTGGAAAGCACCGTCAGCAGCGCGGCTTGCACCACCATGAAACTGGTCGCATCGTGTGCACCGGCCACGGCGGCCACCTGCTGCTGCAACTGCGCCGGCCACTCCACCGTCACGGTGGCGCCGCGCTGATCTGCCACCGGCGGGTAGGGACGATCGGTGGGCAACGCCAGACGTTCGGGCAGCCCGGCCAGCGTTTCTTCCCAGTAGGCCAGCTGCGCGGCGATCGGGCTGTCACCGTCGGCGATGTCGCCGAGCCGGGTGCGCTGCCACAGCGTGTAATCGACGTACTGAACCGGCAACGGCGCCCATTCCGGCGTGCGACCGGTACGCCGGGCGTCGTACGCGATATTCAGATCACGCACCAGCGGTGCCAGCGACCACCCGTCGGCGGCAATATGGTGCACCACCGCAACGAGCACATGTTCGGCCTCGCCAACCTGAAAGAGCTTGGCCTGCATGGGTATCTCGGTAGATAGGTCGAACCGGTACCGAACGGTTTCCTCGATCGCCTCGTCCACCGCCGCGGCCGTCCAGCCGGTCGCGTCGACGACCTCCCAGCCGAAATCGACCTCCTCGGCAGAGATCACCACCTGTCTGGGTGTCCCGCCCGGCGAATCGAACCGGGTACGCAGGCTTTCGTGACGGCCGATCACGTCCGCCAGCGCGGTACCCAAGGCGTCTACGTCGAGCCGGCCGTGCAGTCTCAGACCGACGGGCATGTTGTACACCGGTGAGGGTCCGTGCAATTGATCGACGAACCACAGCCGATTCTGGGCGAACGACAGCGGGATCACGTCCGGGCGCGTCCCGGCGACCAATGGTTCGGCGGGCTCGGCATGCTCACCGATGCACAGCGCCAGCTCGGCGACGGTGGGCGCCTCGAACACGGTACGCACGGAAAGGTCGGTGCCCAGAACGGCATTGATCGCCGAGACCAGACGCATCGTCGAGACCGAGTCGCCCCCCAGATCGAAGAACGAGTCGTCGGCGCCGACGCGTTCGACGCCGAGTACGCGCGCGTAGATCCCGGCCAGCACCTCCTCGTCCGCGCCCACCGGTGCGCGGTACTGACCGACATCCTGGTAATCCGGGGCCGGCAGGGCCCGGGTGTCGAGCTTGCCGTTGACCGTGACCGGTAGCGCCGGCAGGGCCACGACCACGGTGGGAACCATGTAGCCGGGCAACCGGTCGGCAAGCGCCGCACGCGCGGTGACCGGGTCGGCGGTTCCGGTGATGTATCCCACGAGCCGTTTGTCACCCGGCTGGTCTTCGCGGGCGATCACCGCGGCTTGTTCGACACCGGCCACCGCAATGAGTGCCGACTGGATCTCGCCGAGTTCGATGCGATACCCGCGGATCTTGACCTGTTCGTCGGCGCGACCGAGGTAATCCAACTGCCCGTCCGCACGCCAGCGGACGAGATCGCCCGTGCGATACATCCGGGTTCCTGGCTCGCCGAACGGGCAGGCCATGAACCGCGAGGCGGTCAGCCCCGCCCGGCGCCAGTACCCGATGCCGACTCCGGCGCCGGCCAGATACAGCTCGCCGACCACGCCCGCGGGCACCGGACGCAGCCACTCGTCCAACACGAAAAAGGCGGCCCAGGCTGTCGGCGCCCCGATCGGCGGTGCACCGGAACCGGCTTCCAGCGGAGCGCTGGCGCACAGCCACATCGTGGTCTCGGTCGGCCCGTAGACATTGACCATCACCCGCCCCGGCGCCCAGCGATCCACCAATTCGGGTGGGCACGGCTCCGCCCCGATCACCAGCGCCGTGGCCGCCAGGCCGTCCACCGGCAGCACCCCGGCCGCCGACGGCGTCTGCGTCAGTACTGTCACCTGCTCACGAACCAGCAAGGCGTGGAAGTCTTCTGGGGAACGGGTCGTGGTGTCGGGTACCACCACGAGCCGCCCGCCGTGCAGAAGCGCACCCCAGATCTCCCACACCGAGAAGTCGAAGGCATACGAGTGGAACTGCGTCCACACCTGTCCCGGCGCCAGCGGTACCCCGATCTGGAGCGAGTCGAAGAGTTGGGCCACATTGCGCTGGGTGACCGCCACCCCCTTCGGCTGCCCGGTAGTACCCGAGGTGTAGATGATGTGGGCCATATCGTCGGGTGCCGGTGGCACCAACGGCGCGCCGCTCTGGACCGCGAGCGCGGGGTCCGCGACATCGACGATCGTCAGGCCGTGTTGCCCGAACCGCTCAGCCAGGTCGGCGGTGGTGACCGCGGCCAGCGGGGCCGCGTCGGTGAGCATGAACTCGACGCGGGCCTGCGGCAGCGCCGGGTCGATCGGCAGGTAGGCCGCGCCGGCCTTGAGCACCGCCAGGATCGCCACGATCGCCTCGGCCGAACGTCCGAACATCAACGCCACCCGTTCACCGGGACCGGCGCCGTGGCTGATGAGCATGCGCGCCAGGCGGTTTGCGGACTCGTCGAGTTCCCGATACGTCAACGCCGTGTCTCCGCAGACCACCGCCACGGCCTCTGGTGCCCGTCGCACCTGGGCGGCGAACAGTTCCGGCACCGACGCCGGTTGCGGTAGACGGGTGAGAACGGCCCGATTGCCCCACTGCGCAAGTTGCTTGCGTTCGGTCTCGTCGAGGAGGTTGACCGCGGACAGTGCGCGGTCCGGATCGGCTGTCATTGCCTGCACCACGGCCTCGACCCGATTGGTGAGGATGTCGATGGCAGCAGCGTCGAAGACGCCGGTGTCGTACTCAAGACGCAGACCCAGTTGGGCACCGGGTATGGCTTGCATCGTGAGCGGATAGTCGGTGGACTCGTGGCTGGTGTACTCGGTGATCTCCAATCCGTCACCGCCGCCTGACAATGCGTCGGTGTCCACCGGATAGTTCTCGAAAACGAACAGGGTGTCGAACAGGCGGTCGTGGCCGGTGATGCGATGCATTTCGCTCAGCGACACATGCTGGTGCTCAAGGGTTTCAGTGTGCTGACGCTGCAGCTTGCCGAGCAGAGCGGTGGTGGTGGTCGCCGCCGTGATGTCGGCGCGTACCGGCACGGTGTTGATCAGCAATCCCACCATCGTTTCAGCGCCCACCACCTCGGCCGGCCGGCCCGACACCACGGTGCCGAACGCGATATCACGTTGGCCGGTCAGCGAGTTCAGCAGCAGCGCCCAGGCCGCCTGCAACACGATGTTGACGGTGGTGCGCTGCGACCGGGCCAATTCGGCGAGCGCCCGAGTCGTTTCCGGCGACACCTGATGCGTCCGTACCCCGCGCGGCCCCGGTACCGGTTTGTGGGACGGACCGACGAGCGTCGGCGTGTCAAAACCGTCGAGCACCTCACGCCAGGCGGCATGGGCGGCCGCGACGTCGCGATCGGACAGCCAGTTGATGAAGCTGCGATACGGCGTGGCGGCCGGCAGCTGATGCCCGTGATAGGCGGCGAAGATCTCCTGCAACAGGATGGGCAGTGACCAGCCGTCGAGCACGATGTGGTGGTTGGTGAGTACGACGCGATGCTGGTCTGTCGAGGTGCGGATCACCGCCACCCGGAAGGCCGGAGGGTGGGCCAGGTCGCAGACCGCGGCACGTTCCTGCGCGCACACCTGCTGAATCTGCTGCTCGGTTGCCGCCGAGTCGAATTCGACGTACCGCCATCCGGCCGCGGGATCGGCCGGGATGATCTGCACCGGCTCGTCGAACTGTTCGCAGAACCGCGCCGCCAGATGCGGATGGCGGCCGGCCACTGCCTGCACGGCCTCGGCCAGTCGATCTGCGTCGAGCGCACCGCTGACGGTGATGTCCAACTGCACCACATACAGGTCGTCCTCGGGCCCGTGCGCTGTGCTGCTGTGAAAAATCAGACCCTGCTGTAATGCGGTCAGCGGCAAGATGTCCGCGATCCGATGCCGGCGCTGTAGCTCGTCGATCTCGTGCTGGTCGAGCCGAGCGGGCGCGATGTCCGACGGTGTCAATCCGCCGCCGCCGTTTCGCACATGGGTGCAGATGCCGGTCAGGGCATCCAGCCACAGTTGGCTGAGCCGGCTGATCTGAGCCTCGTCGACTGCCGACCGGGCCCAGGTCCAGTTGGCTTGCAGATGCGGTCCGGTATCGGTGTCGAGGATGCCCGTGTCGAGCGCGACGGTATGGGTCAACGACATCGATGTCGCGGCCGCCGCTCTGGTGGCCGACAGACCGTCCGGCGATACCCGCCAGCCACCGTTGGTCTCCGTGGACGCGGCGCCGAGTCGCCCCAGATAGTTGAATCCGATTGTCGGCTCGTCAGCTTCGAGGTCGACATCGGCGTTCAGGTAGCGCAGGAGACCGTAGGTCAGTGGTGACGGCAACGAGCGAAGCTGCTCTTTGGCTGCTTTGACCACCCTGCCCAACGCCGCTTCACCGGTCGCCACCTGGGACCAGGTCAGTCGGTCGGGGTGATCCGCGACGTGCCGGTCCCCGATCTCCAATGCCACCGGGTACTTGGTGGTGAACCACCCGAGGGTTCGGGACAGGTCGATGTCAGCGGCGAGTTCCTCGTGCCGGCCGTGGCCCTCGACGTCGATGCCGATCCGGGTACCGGGGATGCCCAGCACCCCGCCGAATTCGGCCACCGCAAGTGCGAACGCGATCAGCAAGATGTCTTGTGTCCCGGCGCGGAACGCCGCGGGCACCTCTTCGAGGAGCATGCGGGTGGTTGCTGCGTCCAATGAGACCGACAGCTGCCCGGCGTTCTCATAGGTGTCCTCGTGCGGTCGGATCGGCGGCAACAACCTCCTGGCGTTGAGCGCCTTTCGCCACGCCTCGGTGTGGGCGATGACTTCCGGGCGATCGGCGTGAGTGTCGAGGCGTTCGGCCCATCGAGCGAACGACGTCCCAGTCGGTGGCAGCACCACCGGCCGGCCGGCGCGATGCTGCGTCCAGGCGATGTTGAGGTCGTCCAACACAATTCGCCATGACACCCCGTCGATGGCCAGGTGATGGCCGATCAACACCAGCTGGCTCGTGGAGTTCACCCACAGCGCACTCAGCATCATCCCGGCCGCCGGGTTCAGCCGCATGCGCGCCGCCACGAGCGCATCGTCCGTCAGGGTGTCAACCGATTCCAGACACGTCCTCGCATCGACGGCGCCCGGCGCGGCTGCGGTCAACACCCAGCCGTCGATGTCGTCTGTCGCCCGCAGTCGCAGCATGGCATGCCGATCGAGCAAGGCCTGCAGCATGATTACGGCGTCTGCTTCGTCGGCTCCAACCGGCGCCTGCACCAGAAGTGTCTGATTGAACTCGTCGACAGGGCCACCGGTGCGTTGCACGTCATGCAACCAGCGGATGATCGGGGTGGCCAGGACCGGCCCGACGCCGTCATCGACCGGGCCGGAGTCGCTTCCGGCCACGGCGACCACGCGAGCCAACCGGGCCGCCGTCTGCTCGACGAAAATGTCTCGTGGCCGACACACCAGGCCGGCGGCCCGGGCCCGAGACACCACCTGCATGGACAGGATGCTGTCGCCGCCCAGGTCGAAGAATGAATCGTCGGCGCTTACTTGTTCTATCCCCAGGACTTGGGCGTAAATGCCGGTGAGAAGCTCTTCGACGGCGTCCGCGGGCGCACGGTAGTCGCCCTGTGCGGAGCCGTAATCCGGTGCCGGGAGCGCTCGGACATCGAGCTTTCCGTTGACCGTCAACGGGAGTGCGTCGAGCCGCACCACCGCAGCCGGCACCAGGTAGGCCGGCAGTTGCTCGGCCAATTGCCTGCGGACGCTTGACGAATCGGCTGTGCCGGTCACATATCCGACGAGTCGCTTGTCGCCGGGACGGTCCTCGCGGGCGATCACCGCCGCGTGGTCCACGCCGTCGAGCGCGGTGAGAATCGACTGGATCTCGCCGAGTTCGATGCGGTACCCACGGATCTTGACCTGCTCATCGGCACGGCCCAGATAGGTCAGCTGACCGTCCGGTCGCCAGGACACCAGGTCGCCGGTGCGGTACATGCGCGTCGCCGACTCCCCCACGCCGAACGGACAGGCCACAAAGCGGGTGGCGGTCAACGCGGTCCGGCCCAGATAGCCGTACCCCACACCCGATCCCGCCACATACAGCTCACCGACGACATCGACCGGCACGGGACGCAACCACTCGTCGAGGACGAAGAGCGCGGCGCCGGGCACCGGTGAGCCGATCGGTACGCCGAGACCGGGTGTGAGCGGCGCGCTGATCGCGACGCACATCGTGGTCTCCGTGGGTCCGTAGGCGTTGATCATCACCCGCCCCGGCGCCCAGTGGTCCACCACCTCCGGCGGGCAGGCTTCGCCGACCACCACCAGAGTCGCCGACTCGAGCCCCTCACGCGGCAATGCCGCCACTGCCGAAGGAGTTTGGGTCAACACGTCGACGTGTTCGCGAACCAGGAGAGCATGAAAGTCCACGGGTGAGACCGCGGTGTCTTCGGGCACCACCACAACCCGACCGCCCCGGAGCAGGGCGCCGAAAATTTCCCAGACCGAGACGTCGAACGCGAGTGAATGGCACAGGGGCCACACGCCGCGCCGTGGTAGCCCGGCGTCGAGCGTAGCCAACAGCTGGGTGACGTTGTGGTGGGTGACGGCAACGCCTTTGGGAGTTCCCGTCGTGCCCGACGTATAGATCAGATACGCGACATCGTCAACGCTCGGGGACGGCAGCGTGCCGGGTTCGCCGTCGGCCGCAAGGGTCTGGTGGTCATCGGCCACATCGATGACCACCAGACCACGCTCCTGCAGGCGAGCCACGAGATCTGTGGTGGTGACCGCGACGATCGGCCGCGCGTCACCGAGCACGAACTCCAACCGGGTCTCGGGCACCGCCGGATCAATGGGGAGGTACGCGGCACCGGTCTTCAGCACGGCCAGGATCGCGACGATCGCCTCGGCAGAGCGGTTGAACAACACCGCGACGCACTGACCTGGAGCAGCTCCGTTCCTGATCAGCAACTGCGCCAACCGGTTCGCTGCCTCGTCGAGTTCCCGATAGGTCCAGGAGCGTTCGCCGCAGGTGAGGGCGACCGCTTCGGGGTTCCGCGTCGCATGGTCGGCGAACAGAGCGCTCACGGTCACCGGTCGCGGTGCCGGGGAGTTCAATGCCGCATGGTTGCCGATCGCCGCGAGGTGGGCGTGCTCCTCGTCATCGAGTAGGTCCACCGACGAGAGCCGCAGCGTCGGATCGGTGGTCATGATGGTGAGGATGCGGCGCAACCGCGCCATCAGCGTTGCCACACTGTTCGGGTCGAACACATCGGTGCGGAACTCCACAGTCCCGCCGATCCCCGCCGGCTCACCGGAGGCGGTTCGACGCTCTCCCAGCGATAGATTCACATCCATTCGTGCCGTGTGCGTTTCGACGGGTACCGGAACTGCCTGTAGATCGCCGAACGTCATTTCGGTGGTTGAATCGATGACCTGCTGTCCGACACCGTTCTGCCACGCCAGCGCCACCTGCACCAGAGGGTGATGCGACAGCGATCGGGCCGGGTTCAGTTGGTCGACGAGCACCTCGAACGGCACGTCCTGATGCTCGTAGGCAGCCAGGCTGCGAGTCCGCACCCGGTCGATCACCTCGGCGATCGTGGGATCCCCGGCCAGGTCAACCCGCAACACCAAGGTGTTGACGAAGAAGCCCACCAGATCATCCAGGGCGGGGTCGGTGCGGCCGGCGATCGGGAACCCCACTGCCACATCAGAACTCCCGCTCAGCCTGGAAAGCACGACGAGCAGGGCTGCTTGCACCACCATGAAACTGGTCGCGTCGCGTTCGCAGGCGAGGCGGTGAATCTGCCGGTGCAACTCGACCGGCCACTGGACTGCCATGGTGGCACCGCGCAAGTCGGCGACCATCGGGTACGGCCGATCGGTCGGCAGTGCCAGGCGTTCGGGCATGCCGGCCAACGTCTCCCGCCAGTATTCGACCTGCGTGGCGATGGGGCTTTCGCCGTCCTGAAGGTCGCCGAACTGTGCACGCTGCCACAGTGCGTAGTCGACGTACTGCACGGACAGGTCGGCCCAGGCCGGCTGCTGTCCGGCGCTGCGGGCGGCATAGGCCATTCCCAGGTCGGTCGCCAACGGGGTGACCGACCAACCGTCGGCGGCGATGTGATGCACCACGGTCGTAAGCACATGCTCGGTGTCGGTGATACGGAAAACCGTGGCCCGCAGCGGAAGTTCAGCACTCAGATCAAACGTATATGCGGCCGCGTCGCTGATCGCAGCGTGGAGCTCGTCAGCCGTCCACCCGGTGGCATCGGTGACGTTCCAGGCGATTTCGACACTGCCCGGCGCCATCACCAACTGGCGAGGTACGCCATCGTGCTCGACGAACAACGTTCGCAGGGTCTCATGGCGGGCCACCACATCGGCCAACGCGTCACCCAACGCGTCGACATCGAGCGAACCGTAAAGCCGGAATGCCGCCGCCATGTTGTAAACCGCTGAGGCACCGAGTAACTGGTCCAGGTACCACAGTCGGGACTGCGCGAACGACAACGGAATGACCGCAGGCCGCTCCCCCGCAGTCAACGCTGCCACACCCGGTCCGCGGCGATCGATCTGTGACGCCAGTTGGGACACCGTGGGCGCATCGAACAAACAACGCACCGTGATCCCGGCGTCCAGGGCGTTGTTGACCGTGGCGACCAGACGCATCGCGGTCAGCGAATCGCCGCCCAGCTCGAAGAACGAATCGTCGACGCCGACGCGCTCGTGGCCGAGAACCCGCGCATAGATGTCGGCCACGATCTCCTCGACCGGGTTGCCCGGTGCACGGTAGCGGTCGGTGTCGACGAATCCCGGTGCGGGAAGCGCACGCCGGTCGAGCTTGCCGTTCACCGTCAACGGCACGCTGTCGATCACCACGATGGCAGTGGGCACCATATAACTGGGCAACCGTTCGGCCAGCTGCTTTTTGATGCGGCCCGGATCGGCCGTACCGGTGATGTATCCCACCAGCCGCATCCTTGATCCGTCGTCGGCGCGAGCGATCACCACGGCTTGGTTCACCCCGTCCAGATCGGCCAAGGCCGTTTGGATTTCCCCCAACTCGATGCGGTACCCGCGGATCTTGACCTGCTCGTCGGCGCGCCCCAGATACTGCAACTGACCGTCGGTGCCCCACCGAACCAGGTCACCGGTGCGATACATCCGCTGTCCAGTAGCACCGAACGGGCAGGCCACGAACCGCGATGATGTCAGGCCGGCCCGTCGCCAATAGCCCACGCCCACAGCGCGGCCGGCGATGTACAGTTCGCCGACCGTACCCGGGGGCACCGGTCGTAGCCAGGAGTCCAGCACGAACAACGCGACCCCGGACACCGGTGCACCGATCGGCACGGTCGGTGCACCGGTCAGCGGTGCGCTCATCGACGCGTACACCGTGGCTTCGGTCGGACCGTAGGCGTTGATCACCGCCCGGGCCGGCGCCCAGCGCTCGATCAACTCCGGCGGACAGGCTTCACCGGCGACCACCAGCACCATCGAATCCAGACTGTGAGCGGCGATGATGCCTGCCGCCGACGGGGTCTGGCTCAAGACGGTCACCTGTTCGGTGACCAGCAACTGATGGAAGTCGTCGGGCGATGCGGCGACGGGTTCGGGAACCACGACCAGGCGCGCCCCGTGCAGCAGTGCTCCGAAGATCTCCCACACCGAGACGTCGAAGCTGTACGAGTGCCACTGGGTCCACACCTGCCCAGGCTCCGATGACACGTCGCCGCCCAGGGCGCCGAACAACCCGGGCACGTTGCGGTGCGCGATGGCAACGCCTTTCGGCGCACCGGTGGTGCCTGAGGTGTAGATGATGTACGCGATGTCATCGGGTGTCGGGCCCGGCAGTGCGGTGCTGGACTGGTTGGCCGCACCGCAATCGTCGATGTCGATGACGGGCAGATCACACCCGGCCAGGAGAGATCGATGTGCAGCCGTGGTGACCGCGAGGATCGGTGCCGCATCGGCCACCATGAATTCGATACGCGCCGGCGGGAGCGCCGGGTCGACGGGTACATACGCGGCGCCGGTCTTCAGTACGGCGAGGATGGCCACCAATGCCTCGCTGGACCGCGAGAAAAGCACCGCCACGACCTCGCCGCGGCCGGCTCCGCGGCCAGACAGTACATGCGCCAACCGGTTGGCCGCGTGGTCGAGCTCCCGGTACGTCATCGAGCGGCCGCCGCAAGTCACCGCCACCGCGTCGGGGGTCCGCCCAACCTGCTCCTCGAACAGCGCCGGAATGGTCTGGGCCGGTGCCGATTCCGTCAATGCTCCGCGATGGCTCCACTCGTCCAGCCGGGCGTGGGCCACCGCATCGAGCGGATCGATCGCCGACAACGGCCGCCACGGATCGGTGGTCATGGCGGACAACACCGTTGTCAGCCGCTCGATCAATGCCGCGACGGCGGACGGGTCGAAGACATCGGTGTCGTATTCGACCCGCAGACCCATGGCGTCGCCCGGCAGGACCTGGACTGCGAGGGGATAGTGGTTGGATTCGTGAAACTTGAATTCGGCCACGGTGAGGCCGTCGGCACTCAACGGGGCGGTGAGGTCGATCGGATAGTTCTCGAACACCAAGAGTGCGTCGAACAGCTTGTCGTGTCCGGTGATCCGGTGGATGTCGGTGAGCGCCAGATGGTGGTGCTCCAGGGTGTCGTTGTGAGCGTGCTGAAGTTGGTTCAGCAGATCGACCGTGGTGGTGGCCGGGGTGAAGACGGCCCGCACCGGCACCGTGTTGATCAGTAGCCCGACCATCGACTCGGCGTCGGCGACCTCGGACGGCCGTCCCGAGACCGTCGTGCCGAAGGCAATGTCGTGGCGGCCGGTGAGCCAGCACAACAGTTGTGCGAATGCCGCCTGCACGACGATGTTGGCGGTGGTGCGCTGGGAACGCGCCAGCTCGCTGAGCGCCCGCGTCAGCACCACGGGTAGACCGAAAGTCTCGATGCCGCGCTGAGCCGGTGCGTCTCGGTCTCCGGAGCCGAGCAAGGCCGGAGTCTCGAAGCCGGCGAAAAGCCGGCACCACGCCGCGCGGGCGGCATCGCGGTCGCGTTCGCCGAGCCAGGTGATGAAGCTGCGGTAGGACGGCGGTGCAGGCAACCGGCGGCCCTGGTAGACCGCGAAGATCTCCTGCAGCAGGATCGGCATCGACCAACCGTCGAGGACGATGTGGTGCGCGGTGAGGATCAGCCGATGCCGATCGGCGGCCAACCGGAGCAGAGCCCCCCGGAAGCCGGGCTCGTCGGCAAGCGCGCACACCGCAGTCCGTTCGGCGGCGCAGATGCGGTCGATCTGCGCCTCGACGCCGACACCGTCGGAGTCGAGTTCGAGATACCACCAGGGAGCCACCGGGTCGCTCGGAATGATCTGCACCGGTTGTTCGAACTGGTCGCTGAACCGTGCCAGCAGGTGCGGATGGCGCCTCACCACCGTGTGGACCGCGTCGCACAACCTGCGCTCGTCGACCTGGCCGCTCAACGTGATGTCCAACTGCATCGCATAGACATCGCCGGCTGCCCGCGCCACGACGTGGAAGAGCAATCCTTGTTGCAGCGGGGTCAGCGGCAGAATGTCGGCGATGCGGTGTTGGCGGTTCAGCTCGTCGATCTGATGTTGACTGAGTGAGGCAGGAGCGATGTCCGACGGCGTCAGTCCTCCCCCGCCGCGTTCGACATGCGCGCAGATGCCGACCAGCGCGTCGAACCACAACTGGCTCAACTCGCTGATCTGGACGTGGTCGAGTACTGAACGCGCCCAGGTCCAATCGGCGTTCAGCTGCGGACCGGCGTCGGTGTCGACGGTAACGGCGTTGAGCTCGACGGTGTGCCCGAGCCGGGTGGGCACCGCACCGGCGGTACGCGTCACCGCGGATTCCTCGGGGCAGATCCGCCAGGACGCCTCCGAGCTTCTCTCGGCAGTCCCGGCCAGCCGGCCGAGATAGTTGAATGCGACGGTCGGATCGGCCTCGTCGAGGTCTACGTCGGGGTTGAGGTAGCGCAGGAGTCCGTAGGTGAGGCCGTCGGGTTGGTTGCGTAGTTGTTCTTTGGCGTCTTTGATGACTGTGCCGAGGGCGGGGTCGCCGGCGACGACTTGGGTCCAGCGCAGTTCGCCTGGTGTGAGGGCGACGGGGTATTTGGCGGTGAACCAGCCGATCGTGCGGGACAGGTCGACGTCACCGCCGAGTTCGTCATGACGCCCGTGGCCTTCGACGTCAATGGTGATCGACGTGCCTGCACTACGCGTGAATTCAGCGAGCGCCAGGGCGAACGCGATCAGCAAAATGTCTTGTGTTCCGGCGTGGAACGCTGCGGGCACCTCACCGAGAAGCCCGCGGGTGGTCCTGGTGTCCAACGACACGGAGAACTGTCCGGCTGTCTCGTAGGTGTCCAGCGTGGGGTGTACGGCCGGGAACACCGCAGCGGTCGAGGTTATGCGTCGCCATGCGTCGGTGTGGTTGATGACGTCAGGGTGCCCGGCGGTGTGGTCGAGTAGTTCGGCCCAGCGTGTGAATGAGGTTGTGGTGGGTGGTAGTTGGATGGGTTGGCCGCCCTGGTGTTGGGTCCAGGCGATGTTGAGGTCTTCGAGGATGATGCGCCAGGACACGCCGTCGACGGCGAGGTGGTGGATGATCAGGGCCAGTTGTTTGGTGGCCGGGATCCATAGGGCGCTGACCATTTTTCCGGTGGCGGGGTGTAGTTGGGCGCGGGCGGTGGCCAGGTGGTGTTCGTCGAGGGTGTCGGCGGTGTGTAGGCAGTCGGTGGCGGTGATGGTGGCGGGTTCGGGCACGGTCAGTGACCATGTGCCGGTGTTGGTGTGGGCGCGCAGCATGCCGTGGTGGTCGAGGAGGGCTTGTAGTAGGGCGGTGATGTCGGTGTCGGTGGTGTTGGTGGGGGCTTGTAGGACGACGGTTTGGTTGTATTCGTTGATGGCGCCGTTGCCGGTGTCGAGTCCTTTGAGCCAGTGCATGATCGGGGTGGGCTGTACCGGGCCGAGCCCGTCGTCGATGACCTCGGCGATATCGTCGGCCAACCTGACCACTCGACCCAGCCTTGCCACTGTCTGCTGCACGAACAGGTCACGCGGGCGGCCGATCAAGCCGGCGGCACGGGCGCGCCAGATCACCTGGATGGCCGAAATACTGTCGCCGCCAAGGTCGAAGAACGAATCGTCGACGCCGACCTGCTCCAGTCCGAGAACTTGAGCGTAGATATCGGCCAGGATTTCCTCCACGCGGCTGGCGGGAGCGCGGTAGTGGTCGATGTCCTGATATTCCGGGGCCGGAAGGGCTTTGGTGTCGAGTTTGCCGTTGATGGTCAGTGGCAGGGTGTCGATGGTGACGATGGCGGCCGGGACCATGTAGGTGGGCAGCGTGTCAGCCAGTGCGGCGCGCACGACGGCAGGTTGAGCACTGCCGGTGATGTAGCCGACCAGACGCTTGTCACCGGGCCGATCCTCACGGGCGATGACCACCGCCTGCGCCACCCCCGGCAGTGCGGCCAGCGCGGCTTGGACCTCGCCCAGTTCGATGCGGTAGCCCCGGATCTTGACCTGCTCATCGGCACGACCCAGATACGCCAACTCACCGGCAGCGCTCCAACACACCAGATCTCCGGTGCGATACATCCGCACCCCCGCACCGCCGAACGGACACGCCACAAACCGGGTCGCACTCAACCCCGCCCGACCGAGATAACCGATGCTCACTCCCGCACCGGCCACATACAACTCACCGACCACCCCCGGCGGTACCGGGCGCAACCAGCGATCCAGAACGAAAAACCCCAGATGCGCCAACGGCCGGCCGATCGGACTGAGCGCATGGCCGACATCGGCAACGCCGATCTCACGAAACGAGGCATGCACCGTGGTCTCGGTGATCCCATACATGTTGATCAACCGCGGCAACACCGGATGATCGGCCATCCACTGCCCCAGCCGGGAAGGATCTAGTGCCTCTCCACCGAACACCACCACATCAAGACCCAACTGGCGATGCTGCGGTTGGGCGGCATCCACCGTTTGCAGCGCATAGAACGCCGACGGCGTCTGACTCACAACATTGACCTGCTCACCGATCAACAGGGCATGGAACTCCTCTGGGGAACGGACCACCGAATCCGGCACCACCACCAGCCGCCCACCATGCAACAGCGCCCCGAAAACCTCCCAGACCGAGAAATCAAACGCCAACGAATGCGTCTGAGTCCACACCTGCCCCGCAGACAACTCCAACTCACCCTCGAGCGCCTCAAGCAGACAAGTCACATTCTGATGCGCCACCGCAACACCTTTGGGCACACCCGTGGTACCCGAGGTATAGATCAAATACGCAACATCCCCCGGCCCCGGCCCCACCGACAACGCCGCAGCGGGCTGGGCATACACCGCCCGCTCGGCGACATCGATCACGGTCAGGCCGCGCCCCTGCAACCGGGACGACAGATCTGCGGTGGTCACCGCAACGATCGGGCAGGAATCCTCAAGCACGAAGTCCAACCGGGCTTCGGGCACCGACGGATCGATCGGCACATACGCCGCACCGGTCTTAAGTACACCCATGATCGCCACGATCGCCTCGACCGAACGGGAGAACAGCAGTGCCACGCGCTGCCCCGGCCCGGCACCGTGCTCGACAAGCAGATGCGCCAATCGGTTAGATGCCGCGTCCAACCCGCGGTAGTTCATGGCCGTGTCACCGAAGCTGACCGCCACCGCGCCAGGCTCACGACTCACCTGTGTTTCGAACAACTCGGTAATCGTGCCGGACGACGACACACACCGGCTTGACGCCGCACGATTGCCCCAGCCGTCGATCCCTGCGAGCGCCACCTCACCGTGGATTTCGAGCGAGGCAAGCAACCGTCGCGGGTCGGCGGTCATCGCGGTCAGCACGCGCTCGAAACGGTCTGCCAAGTCACGGGCGTCACAACCACTGAACACTTGCCCGACACCTGAAGTGCTGAGAAAGAGGTCCGCATCCTTCTTCAGGAAGACCAGGCCGAATTGATCCGTCAGCCCGGTGTGCGTCACGGTTCCGGTTCCGGGTGCGTCGGCAAAATCCGCCAGGCGAGTCGTCGGGATGAAGTTGATGGCCGCGCGGGTCGATGCCTGTCCGGTTCCCTGGACACGAGCGCCCTGCTCTATACCGCGCAGCGGGAAACGCTGATGTTGCACGGCTTCTCGGATCCGCCGGTCGACATACTCACAAAAGTCCGCCACCGTTGCCTCAGGCGATGTGGTGAGAACCAACGGAACGACCCCGGAGACCATGCCGGGCACCATCATCGTCTTCGGATTCACCCGGCGACTGACCGGGAAATCGAGCACGACTTCGGCGCCACCGATCTCGCTGTGCACCAGTAATGCACACGCTGCGGTGATCACTGAAGCTCGGCGCACTCCCAACCGGTGCGACAGCTCGCGGGTCCTGGCGACAACGGCCGGATCCAGCTGCACCGGCGCCGAGGGCTCATACTCGAGTCCTGTTGCGCTGCAGGGCGCAAACCCTCGGTGCGGATCGTTCTCCGGCGGAACATTCCGCGCCCAGTAGTCCCGGTCGACGAGGTAATCCTCGGACGCTTCGTATTCCGATTCGGCTTCGACGAGATCCTTCAACGATCCGAAGATCGGTGCCGCCGGCGGTACACCAGTGGCAAGCGCGGTATATACGGCGGCAATCCGGTGGCACACGGCAGCCATGCCGATGCCGTCTATCGCGATGTGATGGCAGCATACGAACCAATAGAATTCATCTTCACGTGTCTGCATCAACGCAGATTTGAACAACGGACCATTCAGCGGCATTGGCGCGCGTTGGATCGTCGATACGTGGCGGTAGACCTCGGCTACTGAATCATGCTCAGCACCAAGGTCATAATGTGCGAGCTCGATGTACGCATCGTCGATCACCCGTTGGAAAACCTGGCCGTCGACCTCCGTGAAGACAACCCTGAGCGGTTCCGCTTCCTGCACCACCTGCCGGATGGCTTGTTCGAATAAATCGAGTTCTATCCGACCGTCGATCCGCCCGAGCATGCCGTTGTGCCACTTGGCACCACAGCTACCCGTCTCCTCGGACAGCCAGATATCCAACTGCCCTCGTGTGAGCGGGAGCAGCTCATGACTTTCCATCAGTCGTGGCCCGCCGACTACTGATTGCCTGCTCGACCCTGGGCCAACCTCTCACGCAAACTTTTCGGCCGGATATCGGTCCAGTGCTGCTCAACGTATTCCAGGCACGCGGCGCGATCCGCTTCACCGTAGACCACCCGCCAACCGGCTGGAACGTCGGCGAACGCGGGCCACAGACTGTGTTGCTCCTCCTCGTTGACCAGGACGAAAAAGCTGCCGTTGTCGTCGTCGAATGGATTGATGCTCACCAGTTCTCCAGACCGTCTAGGCGAGATAAGTGGAACACGTTCTAAAGCTAGACCAGGAGCGCGCACCGGAAGGCGGTTTTAGGAAAATCGTCAATATTTGCTAACTGCGTCCTGGTGTGAGCGTCGCGGGCCGCCGCCGGTTGCCGGCACTTTCCGGTTAACGTTGCGAATTAGCCGTTAGTCCAAGTATGACCTCTGCCTATGCCCCCTATGTGCAGCCGACAGTGGTATCACGCACGCCGGGGCAACCGCCTCTCAAAGTTTGCTGGAGGTTACCCAGTTCGGTGAGGCGCCCCTTTTGTGGCCGATGAGGCGGTCTCACCGACGCCGGCCGGAAAAAAGATTCAAGTGCTCGTAGCCAGCTGAGCGGTAGCTCAGCACGCGGTCCGGAAGATGGGCGGACGGCGGGTACTTCCAGCCATCTGCCAGGGTTTGCGGGCCAACCGAAGCCGGAACGGCCCGCCGCGTCGGTCCGACGGCCGGGCACTACGCCGAAATCGCCCCGCGTCGAGGCCGAG
Organism: Mycobacterium sp. NS-7484; assembly: GCF_001953975.1. Lineage (GTDB taxonomy): Bacteria > Actinomycetota > Actinomycetes > Mycobacteriales > Mycobacteriaceae > Mycobacterium. Next base: position 76,149 of record NZ_MBEJ01000094.1, on the reverse strand, counting down.
GCTCGTACCGTTGGGAAATACCGTGGAGTCCAGATCTGTGACCGTGGGCCAAACCTGAGCGATTTTCAGTCCAGAACAGGCGATCTCGCGCCGTTACAGCGCTCCTGGGTGATCGGTGCCAAGCTTCATACCGTCTACTGCTAGGGATCACGAAAAGTGAGCAAGACTGCGCAAACCGAACTGCCACCCGGACCGCGGCTGCCCATGATGGTGCAGTCGGTTCTGATGGCGGGCTTTGGTCTCCGGTTCCTGTCGGGGTGTCAACGGCGCTACGGCAATGTGTTCACACTGCGTAATCCGCTGTCCGGCACCGTGGTGTACCTCGCCGATCCGGCCGACATCAAGACCGTGTACGCCGGGGACCCGCGGGTGTTTCATTCCGGCGAGGCGCATTGGTTCTTTCGTGGACTACTCGGCGACAGCTCTCTGTTCGTACTCGACGAGGACGCGCACCACACCCTGCGTCGCCTGACGATGCCGGCGTTCCATCGCGATGCCGTCGCACACCAAGCCGCTCAGATCGTCGACATCGCCGCAGTGAACATCGCCGGTTGGCCGATCGGAAAGAGCTTCCCGGTTGCGCCGAAGACTACCGACATCACGCTCGAGGTGATCCTGCGAACCGTCATCGGGGCCAGTGACCCAGCCAGGCTCGCCGCCTTGCGCACGGTAGTGCCGCGACTGCTCTACATGAAACCGTGGGAAACACCGGCGATTACGAAACCGGCCCTGCGACGCCATCGACCATGGCGAGGGGTCGGCCGACGATTCGCCGAAGCCGACGCTCTGCTCTATGCCGAAATCGCCGATCGTCGTGCCGACCCGAACGTGGAGCAACGAACGGATGTGCTGGCCATGCTGGTTCGTGCCACCGACGACGACGGCCGAACGATGACCGACAGTGAATTGCGCGATCAGCTGTTGACCGCGATCGCGGCAGGGCATGAGACAACCGCGACGGCGCTGTCCTGGGTTCTCGAGCGCTTGACCCGGCATCCGGCGGCGCTGGCCAAAGCCGTGGTGGCCGCGGACGCCAGTGCGGCCGGCGATCCTGCCGGCGACGAATATCTCGACGCAGTGATCAAAGAAACCCTGAGAATACGGCCGGTACTTTTCAGCTCAGGACGAATACTGAAAGAGCCGACCGAGGTGGGCGGTTACCGGCTACCGGCAGGCATCATGGTCGATCCGGCGATTGGACTGGTTCACGCGAGCGCTGAGGTGTACCCGCATCCCCACCGCTTCGATCCCGATCGAATGCTCGGTGCCACTCTGAGCCCGACCACTTGGTTACCGTTCGGCGGTGGGAATCGTCGCTGCCTCGGCGCCACGTTTGCCATGGTCGAGATTCGGCTTGTACTGCGCGAGATCCTGCGCCGAGTCGAGCTCAGCACCACCACCGAACCCGATGAGAAGCAGCGGGCCAAACACGTCACCTTCGTGCCCCACCGCGGGGGAATGATCCACATCGTGGCGGCGAGAGACCACACCGCGATGCCGGTGGCGGCACCAACGGCACGCTGCCCCACCAGTAGTCACGCGTTGCGCGACTCACCGAAGTAGCGGCCACGGCCGGCGAGCTCCTCGACGAGGTCGGCAGCGGCCGTAACGCTGTCTGCAGGTTTGGTCATCTGCGTGGCGACTTCGCGGGCGGCAGCCGCATAGTCCGGTTCCAGAACGGTCCGCAAGTCGGCCACCAGTGTCTTGCCGGTGGTGGCCGAGAGGCGGCGGGACGAACCGACTTTCAGCGCTTTGACGCGCCTCCCCCACAGCGTCTGATCGAGATCGGTCGACAGGATCAGGGTCGGTACCCCCGCGCGCAATCCGGCGGCTGTGGTGCCGGTGCCGCCATGGTGTACGACGGCCCGACAAGTGGGGAAGATCGCCGAGTAGTTCATCGACTTCACCACCTTGATGTCGTCAGAACCAGGGAGCCCACTGAAATCGGTTCCGCCGGAACATATGAGGGCTCGCTCACCTAGCTGGGCGGACGTGGAGGTGATCATCTGGAGAAGTTCGTCGGCGGAATGGACCGGCAGGCTGCCGAAGCCGAAGAAGATCGGTGGCGTTCCGGCCGCGATCCACGAGGCGACCTCGTCGTCGGTGTCGGCGGGCAGATCCATTGTCAGTGCGCCGACGAAGGGACGCTGCCCTGACCACCGCGCCCATTCGTCGGCCAGTCCGGCAAAGCACACTCCGTCATAGCCTTGGATCTCGAGGGATCCGCGTCGGGTGAGGCGCCACGGCGAGGGCGCCGTAGCCCTGGGCAGGGCCAGTTCGCCGCGTTGTACGCCCTCGACTCTTTGGGCGAGGCGCCACGCCACCCACTCGGAGGCCTTCATCGCCGAACGGCCCAGCGCCGCAGGGAGAAACGGCACGAACTGCCCGTTGGCCCGCAACGGAAACAGGTGCAGGGTGGCCAAGGGGATGCCGTAGTACTCCGCGACGTTGCCTGCGGCGTCCTCGAAATTCACGCCCGTGAACAGCAGGTCGGCATCCTCGGCGACGGAGGTGAGGGTGGCGACGATGTCCTTCCAGGACTCCAGGAAAGGTTCGACCACCTCGCGGCGCAATTCGATGAGCTCGCGGACCTTCCAGAAATTGCGAAAGAGGTGGGTCCAGAAACTGCGGTGTGCGTCCAGGACGTCCTGTAGGTCCGGCCCGTAGGCGACGGCCGTGGGCCCGGCGGCTTCGACGAATGCGATGAGATCGGGCGGTACGGCCATTTGCACATCGTGTCCGCGGCGGATCAGCTCACGGCCGACAGCGACGCACGGCTCGATATCACCGCGTGTTCCGTAGCTTGCGAATGCAAACTTCATCGGAGTTCTTGGCCTCTCACTTTCCTTGCGCCCCAAGGAATGACGGCGGGAGCCTCGGGACCGAGCTCAACTGCCCGGCAGCATAACGCGATACGGGCGACGCGATCCGCTATTTGCGCCAGAGCACGGCAGTTCCATCGATGTCGACGATCTCGGCGCTTATTCCGTGTTCTGCACGGTAGTCGGTGACGGCTTCGCGGCATGGTTTGAGATCGTGGTAGTCGTCGATGATGCAGAAGCCGCCCCGAGATAACCGCGGGTAGAGCGCCTCGAGCGCTTGAATCGTTGATTCGTACAGGTCACCGTCGATCCGCAGGACGGCGATGTGATCGACCGGCGCATCGTGCAGGGTGTCCTTGAACCAGCCGGGCAGAAATCGGACCTGGTCATCCAGAAGTCCATAGCGTTGAAAGTTTGCTCTGACCTCGGTTTCTGACACGCCGAGTATGCCCGAGAGGCTCTGCGTTCTTAGCCCCTTATCTGCTTTGTAGTTTGCGGCGTCGACAGGGGGCAGGCCTTGGAACGAGTCCGCCAGCCACACGGTGCGTGCCTCGTCGCCGTACGCCGCGAGCACGGCCCGCATGAGGATGCAGGCGCCGCCTCGCCACACACCACATTCGATGAGGTCGCCGGGGATGTCGTCAGCGAGCACGGTCTCAACACAGCTTTGAAGACTGGTGAGCCTCTGCATTCCGATCATTGTCTCGGCCTCGGCAGGCCAGTCGATGCCCAAGTCCCGCTTTCGCTGAACCAGCGTACGTCGATGCCCGCCCGGGCCGGCCTGGTCGAGTCGATGCGCACTACTGCGCACCAGCATGCGGTTGAGCATCTTGAAGAAGAGACGGCGTCGCAGTGACCACTGTTCGGGCATTCGTTCCTGCATCCCGTAACGAGTGAGATTTGTTCGGATGAGGTCGAGATACAGAGATCGAACGTCGAGGTCGGTCACGTGAAGCTGCCCCTGTCGTGTTCCGATTTGTTGCGACGACTGTAACCGCGAAGTTGCCAGAACTCGGCGCGGTTGGCCAATTACGGAGTACGGGACATGACAATCGGCTTCGCTCCCCTGCCGCGACCGCGACGTCACATCGCTCGCAAGACGAACCCCGTCTGGTCTCCGCGCCCGTTCCGGTTGAGCCACACGGCGCGTTTCTCCCACTCCCATAGTTGCTTGGGCCCGAACAATCGAAGGATCTTCGGATCGGTCACGGCAACGTCGCGCCGGTACGCCTCGCTGCCGAGAAACTGACCCAGAGTCGAATCATCGAACGTTCTGTCCACCCGCAGCCCGGCCTGCCCGGCGGCCATCTCCATCCCCCGCCGAGACGGGATGACCATGTGGCGAGGGGCGTCGGCCTGCACCCAGTCCGCTCCGTAGGTGGACCAGGCTTCTGACGACGTCGTGGGTACGCGCGCCAAGCATGCGCCGGCCACTGCGAGCTTGCCGGCAGCCGCTTTCAGTGCCGCGACCGGGTCGGGAACATGCTCGAGGGAGTGATTGAACATGATGAGGTCGAATTCACCCTCCACCGCACTCAACTCACGTTTCATCAATGGCACCCCGGCAGCTGACTCACCATCGGCGGCTATGAATGGATCAGCTCCACTGAGATTTTTGAATCCAATTCCGTGCAATCGGTCAAGCAACGCTCCGGTCCCGCAACCCACATCAAGAATTCGCGCGTCCCGCGCAATTGCGAGTTCACCGAGCATTCGGACGACGTCACCGCCGAGAAGTACCCGGAAGATCCCTTCGGAGGCGCGTGCTGCGATGAGAGGCCCGAGCATTCGGGAGCCTTCGCCCAGCTTGTGGGTGTCATGCTGAGTGACCAGCCATTGGAAGACGCTCGGTTGGTTCGATGCGTTATGCGAGTAGTAATTTGACGGATAGTGCCGCATGAGGTCTTCACCATCGAGCGCATCGACAATCTGCAGTGAATCGCACGACGCGCAACTGAAATATTCGAACAGTTCCTTGGTGCCGAACATCATCTCGCGTATTTCGATCGTCTGATGGGGGCCGGTCGATCTGCAGAGTCGACACTCACTGGTAACCGCGTTCATTCGACCTTCCTCACGCGAATTGACGCAACTGAAAAAGTGTAGCGGTTGCGGTGCTTTCCGGAGTCGGAACAGGCAGCCCCCTCGGACGCGCCGGTGCAGCGAAGTAAACACTGCTGAGCCAACTTTGGCGTTCTCGGTTGCCTGTGAGCACATGCGCGTCAAAACCGCCGACAGACGGCAGCAACGTGAGTAGTGTTTCCGCCGTGTGGGGATCGGTACTGGCGCTGGGAATTCTGGTCGGCCTCGATCCCATGCGTCTCGGCATCACCCTTCTCGTCATCTCCCGCCCGCGGCCGGTACAAAACCTCCTCGCCTTCGGAGCCGGGTGTGCAACTGCATGCATCCCGACGTTGATAGGCCCGCTCATGCTGCTGCACCTGACCCCGGCTTTCAAATCGACCGCGGAATCCTGGGCCAGGAGCTCAACTGGCGGCTACATACAAATCGGCATGGGTTCGGTCGCGCTGGTCACTGCCACACTGCTGACCGTCCACTTCTGGGTGCGGCAACGAGCCAAGGTATCGGCTGCGGAAGGGAGCACGTCTACCACCTTGGTCGTCGACTCAGAAACCGTGACGCCGGTCGCGCGGTTGCTGGCTCGCGCCCGGGATGAGCCGGCGGATGGTGAATCCCTATTCCGACGGATACTGCGGCGCGCTCACCAAGCCTGGGAAAGCGGATCCTCGTGGGTGTCGTTCGTCATCGGCTTGTCTTTTGCCGGAGCACCGCCGGACGTGGCGCTGTTCCTCCTCGCAATCGTGGTCGTCTCGGGAGCCGCGGTCGGCACACAGATCAGCGCCACGATCGCGTTCATCATCGGGATGTTGGTCGTGGTCGAGATCGTTCTCGTCAGCTATCTGGCCGCACCGGCCAAGACCGAGGTCGTTGTGCACCGGCTACATGATTGGGCGTGGGCGCATCATCGCAAGATCCTCGTCGCCATGTGTGTGTTGGCCGGGTGCATGCTCATTGCCAAGGGGCTCAACAGCATCTGAGTCGGTACCCAAGCGCCATGCGGCGTTGTGCCGCAGCTCTCCGGAAACAATGGGCCGCCGTCAGGTGCGGTACGGACCACGGCTGGCGACCGCTACCGTCGGCCCCAATCCACGTCGCGTCCGGAACTCGACGGTGATCGACGGATCGGCATACCGAGCCAGTGCACGTAGGGCCGATGGGCTGTAGGCGCGAAGCGAACTGATGAACCCATCGTGCTGCAGCGGCGAGATCCGGACAAGCGGCAGCACCACCGCCAACAGACCCAGGTGTAGCGGCGCCGGTGGTCGCGGAAGGTCCACAATCAACAGTTTTTTCGCGGCCCTGGTGCCCGCCGCGAACACTCGCGCGGCAAGTTCAGGGGGTAGGTGATGCAGCGACAACGCAAACACCGCGAGATCGTAGAAGCCTTCCGGCGCATCGATTCGGGTGGCGTCCATCTGCCGAATCGTCGCTCGTGGGTGCCTGCCGAGGTCGGACGCGGTCATACTCGCGATGAACGCGGGTTCGATGTCGGTGACCGTCACCTGTGCGGTCGGATGTTTCTCCAAAAGCTTGCGTGAGAGACCGCCGAGGCCGGCGCCGAGTTCGAGGATGTTCGGATGAGATATCTCGGCTACCTCCTGAAGCACCATCCGCGCGCACTTGTCGTGGATACCGATCCTGCGCCTGCGTCCGGCGCGATCGAGTGAATCCATGACCTTGTGCTTCAGATCCTCGACGTCGTCGCGGTCGAGGTACTCCAGCCGGTTGGTCTGCAACCGCCGGTCCAGCCAGGAGGCATCGGGCCCACCTCGGGGCATCTTCGCGATGTCGGTTGTTCCGGTGTCCACGTACACATGATGGATCATTGCGGGCTTCGAGCCCATCGGATCCAAAGGTTTTGGTGCAAAAGCGCTCAGCCGATACGGCCGCGCCGGGCAAAACTTTCCAGCAGATCGGCGGTGGTCGCAGCACTCTCGGCGGGCTTGGTCATCTGAGTGGCGACTTCGCGGGCGCGATCGGCATACCGGGGGCCGAGAATGGTGCGCAAGTCGGCGACCAACGTCTGATGGGTGGTGGCTGAAAAGCGCCGCGCCACACCGACGCCCAGCTTTTTTACCCGAGCTCCCCACAGCGTCTGGTCAAGATCGGTCGACAGGATCAAGGTGGGTACGCCGGCGCGTAGTCCCGCGGCGGTGGTGCCCGCACCACCGTGGTGCACCACCGCGCGGCACGCGGGAAAGACAGCTGCGTAGTTCAAGGTGTCCACCACGTGGACGTGGTCGGAATGTGGAATACCGCTGAAATCACTAGATCCCGCACATACCAAGGCGCGTACGTCCAACTCCGCGCAGGCCGCCCCGATCATCGCCAGCGTGTCGTCGGCAGAGTCGACCGGCATGCTGCCGAACCCGAAGCAGACGGGCGACGGCCCGGCGGCGATCCACGAGGCGACCTCGTCATCATTCTCGCCGGCCAACTCCATCGTCAGCGCGCCGACAAAAGGCCGCTGGCCGTTCCACTTCGCCCACTCGGTGGCCAGCCCGGGAAAGTAGATCTCGTCGTAGGCTTGGATTTCCAACGAGCCGCGTTCGGCCACCCGCCACGCGGAGGGCCCGGTGGCCTTCGGCAGGCCAAGTGCCCGACGCTGTGGATCCTCAAGTCGTTTCATCATCGGCCAACTCAGCCACTCCGACACCCTCATCATTGTGCGAGCCAGCCGTGCGGGTAGCGCGGGAACGAGTTGGCCATTGGGCCGCATCGGGAAGACATGCAGCATCGCGAACGGAATATCGCATGCCTCTGCGACGTTGCCTGCGGCCTCCTCGCCGATCACACCGGTGAACAGCAGATCGGCCCCTTGAGCCATGGACATCAATGTCGTGCTGACCTCTTGCCAGTACTGGTCGAAAAGGTGCCATTCCTCGCGAAGCAGCCCGACCAGATCCCTGACCCGCCAGAAGTTTTTCCAGAACTTTCGCAAGAACCGGGCCCAGAAGTCCCGGTTCAGGTCTTGCCACACCCGCACGTCGGGTCCGCAGGCTATGGCCGTCGGCCCCGCGGCTTCGACGAATCCGACCAGATCGGGCGATACGGCCATGCGTACATCGTGGCCACGGCGCAGCAACTCTCGACCGACCGCAACACCAGGCTCGACATCACCACGAGTCCCATAGAACGCCAGAACAAATTTCATCGGGGAGACCTCTAGCCTTTCAGTTCTCTATACCCGTGGGCCAGCCGGGGACATCGGTCATTATCCCCGTCGGCAGGCGGTTCCGGTCCAAAACCGAACACGTGAATCAGAAAGTGAACGGCCATGATTCGGCTTCTGCAGCATGACCGATGACCGCGCACATCTTCTCCCGAAAGCGCCAAATTGCAACAAATCAGCAGGTAGTGTTCCCGGCCGTGTGGGGTTCACTACTCGGGATGGCAATTCTGATGGCGTTCAACCCCGCTCTTCTGGCCCTCATCCTTCTGATCATCTCCCGGCCTCGACCGGTTCAGAATCTGCTCGTCTGTTGGATCGGCTGTCTCAGCACCAATATTCCGGCTCTGTTGGTGCCGGTGTTGCTGCTGCACCGCGCTCCCATGTTCAGCCCTCAAGCACCGACAGCCACTGCGGCGGGCCGACACATTCAACTCGGCATGGGCGTGCTGGTGCTGTCGGTGGCCGCGTTGATTGCCGTACGTTTCTGGATGCGTCGTCGAACACAGGTGCCGGCACCGGCCGGCGTTGCGGCCACGTCACCTTTCGCAGCCGTCGCCGATGGCGCCGGGCCAGACAGCCAATCGGCGATCCGGCGACTTTTCGCACGTCTCCAAAGGGCCTGGGACAGTGGTGCGTTGTGGGTTGCGCTGGTCTGCGGCATGGGATTCCTGCCGGGGTTCCCACTCGTCCTGTTCGTCTCGACAACCGTCGTATCCTCCGGTACCACGACGGGGACGCAGATCGTCGCCGTCGTCGCGTTCGTGGTCACCATGTTCCTGGTTTTCGAAGTCGCCGTCGTCAGCCATCTGATCGCTCCGGTGCGGACCCAGACTGTCCTGCAGCCGGTGCACGACTGGGCCCTGGCCAATCGCCGTCAGGTGATGATCGGCATCTTCGTCATGATCGGGTTGTTGCAAGTAGTAAAGGGTTTGGGCATCATCTGAGCTCACCGATTCTCATGCTGGGGTACTTGCAAGGACGAACCCCTCCACGAGATCAGCGGTACGGGTGACGCTGTCGGCCGGATTCGTCATCTGCCCGGCGATCGCACGGGCACGGGCGGCGTACTGCGGTTGGAGAACTGTACGCAGGTCTGCACCAAGCGAGTCGCTGGTTACGGAGGATATGCGCCGCGCAAGACCAACTTTCAGTCGCTTGGCGCGAGCTGACCAGATTGCCTGGTCGAGCGCCGTCCAGTAGATCAACATCGGTACACCCGCGCGCAGCCCGGCCGACATGGTGCCCATACCACCGTGGTGCACAAGCACGCGGCAAGCCGGAAACACCGCTGCGAAGTTCACTGTGCTCACGACCTTTGTCCGGTTGGAATCGGAAGCCTGAACGAAATCGCTTGCACCCGAGCACACCAGCGCCCGCTCACCCAACCGCTCGCACGCCGTGTTGATCATCTCGAGCGTGGAAACGGGAGATTTCACCGGTGTGCTACCGAAGCAGAAGAAGATGGGCGGTGTACCCGCGGCGATCCAGCTGTCGATCTCGTCATCGGTATCCGTCGTCCGCCCCATCGTCAGCGCGCCGACGAATGGTCTTCGACCCGAACAGTTCTCCCATTCATCGTCCAAGCCGGGAAAACACACCTCGTCGTAGGCTTGAATCTCCAGTGACCTGCGTTCGGTGATCCGCCGCGGTGCGGAGCCGGTGGCGTTCGGCAGCCCCAGTTGACGGCGTTGGGCGACATCGAACTTCTTGACGCCCCGCCAGTTCGCCCATTCGTAGAGTCTCAGGGCGGCACGACCGAGCATCGGTGGCAGGAACGTCAGCATCCGCCCATTGGGCCGCACGGGTGACACGTGCACCGTCACCAACGGAATGTCGTAATACTCGGCGACATTCAGTGCGGGTGGCTCGAAATTGAGGAAGGTGATGAGCAGGTCGGCTCCGTCTGCCAGCGATTTCAGCGTGTCCGCGATCTCCTCCCAAAACTCGACGACCGACTCACCGATTTCGCGCATCTCGCGCCACAGTTCGGGCAGTTCTCGAGGCTTCCAAAAGTTGCCGAAGAATCGGATCCAGAAGTCGCGGTGGGCGTCCGACCAAATCGCCGTGTCCGGGCCATAGGCAACGGTCACGAGGCCGGCCGTCTCGGCGAACCCCACCAAGTCGGGCGGGACTGCCACACGCACGTCGTGGCCGCGGCGCAGCAGCTCGAGACCGAGCGCGACGCAGGGCTCCACATCACCGCGGGTTCCATAACTCGCCAGCACCAACTTCATAGCGCTTCTTTCGGTATGTCAGTGGATCTCGCCGACGAGGAGAAAGTCGTCCAGCGTCCGTGCAGTCAGTTCACGCAACGCCTCGGTCGTGTTCTCAGTAGCGGGTTGGTAAGCACCGACGCTGATGAAGATCTTGCCGCTCAAGCGGCCAGAGAGGACGACGGCCCGCCCGCCTGTCCGATCGAGAAGTTGTCGCGATTCCTGCTGACCGGTGGTGCGGGCATTGGCGAATTCGGCAACCGTACCGTCGGCTTGGCTGATCAGTGAGCTGAGATCGCCCAGGTAAGAACAGAACACCGGTTGGTCAGGATCGGCCGGCACGCTGGAAACCATCTTTTTCAGCGCTCGCTTCGGCACAAAGGAGGTCAGCCACAGGAGTTCCTTGGACACATCCGGTGTCTCTCTCATGTGTTTCAGAGTGTGTTTGATCGCGGTGCGGATCTCACGCAAATCTGTTGTGGCCTGCGATGGGTCGACGGTGACGCGCGCGTACGACAGGGCCATCGCTCGCGTGTCGTCCGCCGAGACACGGTCGCTGATCGGCAATTGCAGGGTGACGGCGCCGTCCGCTGCTCGCGTGCGCCCGAGGTGCTCACCGAGTTTGGCCGCGAAGGCCGCCGCCAGAGTGTGACTGGCACCTCCGAGCACTTCAGCTCGCGCATCCCAGTCGGCAAGGTCGATGTAGACGGTGAGCGCAGGCACGAGGACGGTGTCATCGCGGTCCGCCGTATCGATCGGGACAGCCGGCCGCGTCGGTGAAGGATGCCCCTGGCCTCGGGTGGGCCTTTGCTTGCGGGCAGCTTTCGCTGCGGCAATCAGCGCGCGGCCGACATTGGGTACGTCCATCGCGGTGTGCCGGAGATCCTGGATCAACCCGCGAAACCGCGTGCGCGACAGTGGCGATGGGTAGCCGAGCTCGCGGGTCTTGCCCAGCGTCCCTTCTATTATCACGAGGGCCAGTCCGAGGCCGTCGATCAAGTTGTGTGAGAGCACCAGGCTGATGGCGGTCGAGCCGTCATCGAGTGGAACGACACCGAGGTGCCAACCTGGACCTGATTCAGCGTTGACGGGCAGCTGCGAACGCTCATCGACCCAGTCGCCCAGTGCGGCACGTGGGCGCGTCGACTGGGCAATGTCGATTTCAGACGGACCACGGTCGACGACCCAACGATGCCGGGCGATCGGCAGCGCCGGACGCTCGATGCGACGGCCCAACAAACCCTGACCGAGCGCTTGGTGAAAACGTCGGAGCGCGTCGAGGTCGACGGCCCGTTCGTATAGCCAGGTGACCTGTATGACGACATTCATGCCTGCGGCGTGATGTTCTGCCAGCAGAGCTTCATCTGCCAATGCGAGCCGATTGTCCGGCCGCGTGGGAGCTGTGGCCTTTCTCATCTCACGCCCACGTCCCCCGACGCCGGTGTGCCAGGGCCACTGCTTCGTAACGCAGCTTCAAAAGGGATGGGCGGATGAACCGGTTGAGCTTGTGCAGGCGGTGGGAGTTCTCGAACACCGTCCGGAAAGTCTGTTCACTCGCTCGATATTCGGCATAGACGCGGTCCAAGACGGCTTGGTTCCAGGGCTCGTCACGTGCCGCGGCGTGCAACACCTCGTAGACTTCGGGGATCCAGCCGGTGCCGAAGGCATCGGTCACCGGCCCGGTGTGCCGCTGACGGTGGAGATCGGGGGTGAGGAACTCCTCGATGGCACCCTCGTCCCGGGTGTCCAGATCGATTCCAAGAGCCAGGGAGATGCGTTTCACTTCCCGCTGCCAATCTTCGAGGAGGTTTGCGTACTCGACGAAGACCCGCGGCACCGTACGGGTATGCCGCTCCGCGAGCAGATTGAACTTCACCCAGAGTGCACTCCCGAGTTCCGGTGAGGTCAGAAAGTCCGCGGCTCCCGATGCGATGACTTCCTGTGGTGGGCGCACCATGTTCACGACGGCGATGTCGTAGCCGGCCAGGCGGGCGGCTTCAAACCACACAGTGGTCAGCAACGTTATCTGCAGATCTTTGACGAGCACCAACGGTGCAGAGGGCAATGTGGCGAGAAATTGCCCAACCTTGGTGACACAGTCCGCTTTCTGGCCGGCGTCGAACCCGCCGTCCTCCTGCAATCGCAGTGACGTGTCGAATACGGCGCTGCCGTGGCTGCGCAAGATGGTGTTGTTGAGATGAAGAGACGCGCGCGGCTCCCAGTACCCACGTGGGTTTCTCGGATCGGCACCGGACAGTCCGGCCGGGAGCGTGGCGCCACACAGCGAGAGAACCCGGGTGACCGCCGATGTCCCGGATCGAGGGACACCCAGTACGAACAACAGGACCGGCCGGACGGTGCTCACGAGCGATCCTTGAGTGTCGGTGACGGCTTGAGGTTTTCGGGCAGACGCTCAACGAGGCGTGCGCAGCGGCTCACGGTCATCTCAGCTCAGAAGTTGTGGCACGTGTTGAATGCTTGTTCGATGGTGCCGAGGTACGGCTGGAACATCGGGGCGTTCGCTACGTCCCGAGCCGTCTTCGCCCGCTTGTCCGGCCCGTCGGCCAGGAACTCGCGCAAACCGCGCTGCAAGATGGGCGACTTGCTGAATGCGTTGGCGACTTGCGGATCCTGGGCATTGAGTGCCGATACCAGCTGGGGATAGCTACACGTCGTGTTGATTGCGGCGTCCAGGTTCGGCGCCGCCGAGGCGACGCCCGATCCCGCGGCCAATGACAGTGCCAGTCCCCCGATTCCGGCGGACAGTCGGGTCGATGACAGACCGAACATGTGCAAATCTCCTCTCTACCACTGCTTCCCGACCGGCTCGAGGTGAGTCTGGCGGGCCTTACTCGGGTTCTTTCCGGTACACCTGTGAAATCAGACCTCCTGCGCAATCATTGGGCTGACGGGCGGGTGCACCGGGCCCAGTACCGCACTTGCCGGTCGCTGCCGGACTCTCAGTGGCCACCAGAACCACCGCCCCAACAGCGCCGCGATCGCCGGGGTCATGAATGCGCGTACCACCAGCGTGTCGAACAGCAACCCCAGTCCGATGGTGGATCCCACCTGCCCGATGATGCGCAGATCGCTGACCACCATCGACAACATGGTGAACGCGAACACCAGGCCGGCAGTGGTCACCACCTTCCCGGTGCCGCCCATGGCCCGGATGATGCCGGTGTTGATGCCGGCGCCGATCTCCTCTTTCATCCGCGACACCAGCAACAGGTTGTAATCAGACCCCACGGCCAACAGCACGATCACCGACATCGCCAACACCAACCAATGCAGCTGGATGCCGAGGATGTGTTGCCAGACGAGCACCGAAAGCCCGAATGCGGCCCCCAGCGACAGTGCCACCGTCCCGACGATCACCAGGGCGGCCACGAAGCTTCGCGTGACGATCAACATGATCCCGAAAATCAGACAGAGCGCTGCGACCCCGGCGATGAACAGGTCGTATCTCGACCCGTCCCGCAAATCCTTGTACGTCGCGGCGGTACCGGCCAGGTGGATCGAGGCGTTCTCCAACGGAGTCACCTTGATCGCCTCCTCTGCGGCCGTCCGCACGGCATCGACTCGGGAGATACCTTCGGGTGTCCCGGGATCGCCCCGGTGGGTGAGGATCAACCGCACGGCCTTGCCATCGGGCGAGAAGAACAAACTCATCGCACGTTGAAAGTCTTTGTTCTCGAACACCTCTGGCGGAAGGTAGAAAGAGTCGTCATTCTGTGCAGCGTCGTAGATCTTCCCCATCGAGGTGGCGTTCGACGTCGTGTCGTCGACGATGGCGATCATCCCGGACATGGTGCTGTGCATCGTCAGCATCATGTTTCGCATCGACTTCATGATCGCGATCATCGGTGGCAACTGTGTGACGAGCTGTGCTTGTAACCCATCGACTCGCACGAGGTTGTCGAGAAGTTTGTGTAGCTGAAGGCTGAGTTTGTCGGTGCCATCGAGCGCGTCGAACACGGATCGAATCGCGAAGCAGACCGGAATGTTGTAGCAGTGGCCTTCCCAGTACAGGTAGTTGCGCAGCGGCCGGTAAAAGTCGTCGAAACTTGCCACGGTCGCCATCAGCTGGTCGGTGAGTTCTGCTGTCTCACCGGTCAATTCGACCGTGTTGTGGGTGATCGAGCCGATCAACCGCATCAGGTTGTAGGTGCCCTCCATCTGGGTGATCATCTTCTGCATGTCGTCCGCCTGCTTCACCATGTCATTCATGCGATCTTTCGCGAACGGCATCACCTGAAGAAGGCCGGCACTTTGCAGGCTGATTTGAAACGGGATCGACGTGCGTTCGATCGGGCTGCCTTCGGGCCGGGTGATGGTCTGCACCGTGGCGATGCCCGGCACCCCGAAGATGTGTTTGGCCAGCTTGTGTAGTACCAGAAAGTCGGTCGGGTTGCGCATGTCGTGGTCGGCTTCGAGCATCAGGATGTCCGGCGTCATCCGCGACTCGGGAAAGTGTCGTTCTGCTGCGGCATATCCGACATTGGCCGGGATGCCTTGGGGCACATACAGTCGGTCGTCGTAGCTGGTCTGGTATCCGGGCAGGGCCAGCAGGCCGACGAACGCCACGGTGCACGCGGCAGCCAGAATGGGCACAGGCCAACGGACCACCGCGGTGCCCACGCCGCGCCAGCGTCTGACCATGAGCTTGCGCCTGGGCTCGAACAACCCGAAGCGACCGCCCACGGCGATGACGGACGGAACCAGCGTGACAGCCACCGCGACGGCGACGGCCATGCCGACAGCCGAAGGTACGCCCATTGTCTCGAAGTAGGGCAAGCGGGTGAAGCTCAGGCAGTAGATGGCCCCGGCAATCGTCAGTCCTGATGCCACCACCACCTTGGCGACACTGCGATAGGTGGTGTAAAACGCGGTTTCTCGGTCCTCGCCGGCTTGCCGGGCTTCGTGATAGCGACCGATGAAAAATATCCCGTAATCCGTTCCGACCGCGATACCGAGCGACACCAGCAGATTGACCGCAAATGTCGAAAGTCCAAGGATCTGATGGTCACCGAGAAACGCGACGACGCCCCGGGCCGCCTGGACTTGGATCCCGACCATCGCCAACAGCAGGACGACCGTGGTGATCGAGCGATACACGAAGAGCAACATCGTGAAGATGACCGCAAGCGTCACCAGTGTGATCTTCATGATCGAGGAATCACCGGCGTGGTTCATATCCGTCACCAGCGGAGAGGGTCCGGTGACATAGGTTCTGATTCCGGCCGGTGGCGGCGTCTTCGCCACGACGTCCCGGACCGCTTCCACCGACTCGTTTGCCAACGCTTGGCCCTGGTTGCCCGCCAGGTTCAGCTGAACATAGGCGCTGAGGCCGTCGGCGCTTTCCACGCCCGAGGCGGTGAGCGAGTCGCCCCAATAGTCCTGCACATGCTGCACATGGGCGGTGTCTGCCCTCAGCTGACGAATCAGCTCGTCGTAATAGCGGTGCGCGTCTTCACCCAGGGGCTTCTCGCCCTCCAGGACGATCATCGCGACGCTGTCGGAATCGGATTCCCCGAACACCTCCCCCATGCGCTGCATCGCCTGAAACGACGGCGCGTCTCTGGGCACCAGCGGTACGGAGCTTTCCCGGCCCACTTGCTCCAACGACGGCACAGCGAAGGTCACAACGGCGATGAGCGCCAGCCATCCGAGGATGATCGGCACTGCGAGCCGATAGATCAACGCTGCCATGCCGCTCAGCGCTCTTGCCTCTGCAGAATGGACCGGACAAGTTGGCCACGGCCGGGTGTGCGACGCGCTGCGCTGAGCGGGCGCGGGTGCACCCGCTGCGGCCACCAGAACCATCGTCCGAGCAGCGCGGCGATCGCCGGAGTCATGAACGCCCGCACCACCAACGTGTCGAACAGCAATCCGACGCCGATGGTCGCGCCCAACTGGCCGATGGTGACCAGGTCACTGACCACCATCGCCAACATCGTGAACGCGAACACCAGGCCGGCGGCGGTGACCACCTTGCCGCTGCCGCCCATGGCCCGGATGATGCCGGTGTTGATGCCGGCGCCGATCTCCTCTTTCATCCGCGAGACCAGCAGCAGGTTGTAATCCGAGCCCACTGCCAACAACACGATCACCGACATCGCCAAAACAACCCAGTTCAAGGGCATACCGAGAATGTGCTGCCAGATGAGCACCGACAGCCCGAATGCCGCGCCCAGCGACAGCGCCACCGTCCCCACGATCACCAGCGCCGCGATCAGGCTTCGCGTGACGATCAGCATGATGCCGAAGATCAGACACAGCGCTGCGACAGCCGCGATCAGCAGATCGTAGGTGGAGGCTTCCACCAGATCTTTCACCGACGCTGCAGTGCCCGTGAGATAGATGGTGGCGTTCTGTAGCGGTGTGCCCTTGAGCGCTTCCTGCGCTGCCGTTTCGATCGGGTCGACCAGCGACATGCCTTCGGTGGTCGCCGGGTCGCCGCGTTGGGATATGAGCATGCGGGCCGCCTTCCCGTCCGGAGACAGGAAGATGTCCATCACACGTTGAAAGTTTTTGTTCTCGAAGACTTCTGGGGGAAGGTAGAAGGAGTCGTCGTTCTGCGCGGCGTCAAATGCCTTGCCCATCGCGGTGGCGTTGTCGGACGTCGCCTCCATCTGCTCCATGATTCCGGACATGGTGCTGTGCATCGTCAGCATCATGGTGCGGGTGGATTCCATGGTCGAGATCATCACGGGGAACTGAGCCGCCAACTGGGGCAGAATCTCGTCGAGGCGATCGAGATTGGCGACGAGATCGACCATCTTGACGGTGATCTGGTCAATGCCATCGAGCGTGTCGAACACCGATCGGATCGACGAACAGATGGGAATCGTGTAACAGTGCGGCTCCCAGTAGAAGTAGTTGCGGATGGGTCGGAAGAAGTCGTCGAAATTCGCGACGTGGTCGCGCAATTGGTTCGTTGTCTGTTGCAGCTCGTGAGTGTCGGCGACCATTCGATGGGTCGTGTTGACCATCTCTTCGGTCAGCGCCTGCATGCGCTTGACGATCGTGATCGTCTTCTGCATATCGTCGGCCTGGACCAGCAGGTCGTCCATCCGATTCTTCTGGAACGGCATCAGGTGCGTCTGCGATGCGTTGCTCATGCTGAGCATGAACGGGATCGTCGAGTGCTTGAGGGGCTCACCGCCGGGACGGGTCGGCGCCTGCACGGTCGACACACCCGGCACCGACAACACGCCCTTCGCCAGTTTGTTCAAGACCAAGAAATCGACCGGATTTCGCATGTCGTGGTCGGCCTCGATCAACAGGATGTCGGGCGCCATCATCAGTGACTGCGGAAAATGCCGTGTGGCCGCCGCGTAGCCGACATTGGCCGGGATGTCCTGGGGTATGTACTTCTGATCGTTGTAGCTGGGCTTGTAGGCGGGAAGTGCCAACAGACCGATGAGCGAAACCGCGCACGTCGCAACGAGAATCGGGCCCGGCCATCGAACGACAGCCGTTCCCACCTTCCGCCACCGGCGGACGGTGATCTTGCGCTTGGGCTCGAACAATCCGAAGCGGCTGCCCACGGCAATGACCGCGGGCACCAACGTGACTGCCACCAGAACAGCAGCCACCATGCCGATCGCGGTGGGAACGCCGAGAGTTTGGTAGACGGGTAGGCGGGTGAAATGCAGACAGAGAATCGCGCCGGCAATCGTCAAACCGGAACCTACGACCACCTTCGCGACGCTTCGGAACGTCGTGTAGAACGCCGCCTCTTTGTCCTCACCCGCCTGGCGTGCCTCCTGATAGCGCCCGGTGAAGAAGATGCCGTAATCCGTTCCCGCCGCGATCGCGAGTGCCACCAACAGATTGACGACGAACGTGGTGATCCCGATGACCCCGAGACTACCCAGCAGGGCGACGACCCCGCGTGCCACCGTCAGCTCGATGCCCACGACCACGAGCATCAAAATGACGGAGACGATCGATCGGTAGACGAGCAGCAACATCACGAAGATCACCGTGAGACTCAACGAGGTCACCAGCGCCACCGTCCGGTTGCCGGCCGGCCCCAGATCCGCAGCGAATGCCGCCGGTCCGGTGACATAGGCCTCGACCCCGGCCGGGGCCGGGATCCGGTCGACGATCTCCCGCACGGCCTCAACGGATTTGACCGCAGACATCTCCTGGTTGCTGGTCAGGGTCACCTGCACATAGGTGGCCTTGCCGTCGAGGCTCTGCGCGGCGCCCTGCGTCATCGGGTCGCCCCAGAAATCCTGGACGTGCTCCACATGGGTGGTGTCGGCTTTCAACTGACGAACCATGTCGTCGTAATAGCCGTGGGCGTCGTCACCAAGGGGTTGTTCGCCCTCCAGGACGATCATTGCGACCGCACCGGAACCGGCTTCGCCGAAGAGCTGGCCCATGCGCTGCATCGCCTCGAACGACGGTGCAGCGGTGGGATCCATCGCCACGGCGTGTTCTTTCTCCACCTGCTCGAGCGACGGAACGGCGACACTCAAGAGCACCGTGATCGCCAGCCAGCCAAGGATGATCGGTACGGACAGCACGCGGACCAGATGCGCGATGACCGGCCGGTGCCTGGCGATCGGCAACGGCTCCGTCACCGGTTCACTGTCGGTGCTCATGCGGCCTTCAGCTGACAGAAGGTGAATGCGCTCACGCCGGACCGGACTTTCTCATCCTTCACCTCGTCGCCGACGAGGATGCGGCACCCGATGGACTCCGTGTTGCCCTGTGCGGTGACGTTTCCCATCGCCGTCGCATCCGAAATCGGGAACTCCACCGACCAGGGCAGCAGCGCGTCCCGGATGAGTTGCGGCTCGGCATCGGCATCGAAGTAGCTGATGGTCGCGACGGTCCCGGGTGGGCCGAACACCTCGTACACCAGATGCTTGGGATCGTGCGGGCGCTTCTCCTCTCGCTCGGTGCTGGTGTATGTAGGACGGCTCTGACTGCCGAAGACATCGTGCAACCGCGACACCGTGAATCCACCTGCGACAGCGACCACCACGAGCACCAGCGGAATCCACAGCCGCTTCAGAATCCTGAAAATCGCGAGTCCTCCGCCTGTCTCCGTGCCCGGCACCACGACGGGCGCACAAATATGCATCTACAGATCGGATGCGAACTCGGCGAGATGCCCAGTCTGGGACGCGGTGACATTCCAAGCTCGACCACGTGCACACCCGCGCGGACGCGAGGTGCGCAATGGTGAGCACGACCCGATCCCGAAGAGTAAAACACGCCGATGCGTCAATAAAGGCGCAAACGACGGACTTGGTCCGAATCGCCTTGACGCCTTGATATTCACCCGGATGCGGTGCGTGCTGGCATACCCGCCACCGCACATGCCGAGTACTGAGGAGGGCCCACGAGCGACGGTGGTGAAACCGGGCAGACGCCGACCAAACATCGGCAGATGGTTGGTGAATTCGGTGAATGGACCACGAATCGGGCCATTGCTGCACACCGGTCGACACCGTGCCGCGATGCACAATGAATCTAACTGACCTTCACAAATGCGGGCCGCACCGTCGTCGACACGTCGCTCGGCGCGTTGCGCGGTGTTTGCCGTCCGCAAGGAGCCCGGCCTGACGTCACTGCACCTCGATATCCGGTGCCACGTCGGACACCGGCTACGGCAGGAACCGGGCGATCTGCGGCGAGGGCAGTCGGTGTGCGGCCCGCGCCTGGCGGAAGCCGGCCACGCCGCCCACCGCGGTCAACAACACCATGCCGCCCAATCCGGGCAGCACGGCGAAGAGAAGATCGGAAGTACTGGCGGTGCGCAGATAATCCGCGTATCCCGGACGGAAGGACTCCGGGACCGCCGGAGCCGTAAGGAACTGGGCGGCAGGGGGTTCCGATCTGGGCGCGGGCGCCATCGGGGCCGGCGGTGTAGCCGCCGGGGGCGCGACGGGTGCGGGTGCGGTGATGACCGGCGCGGGTGGAGCGACCACCGGCGCCGGGGCGGCCGGCGCCGCGGGAACGGCGGGTGACAACGGCGCCGGCGCCTTCGGCGGGGCCGCACGAATGACTATTTTCCGACTGCTCGGCGCGGTGGGCACCGGAGCGAGGTTGGGTGCCCTGCCGATGTTGCCGTTGCGGGGAATCCCGGCGGCCCCGCCCCCACGGGAGGTGAGGACACCTCCCCCGGCCACGCCCGCCGACAGAACCTCACCCACGGACACGACGGCGGTCGGAGCCTGCGCGGAGGTGGCCGCACGAGCCTCCGGCGCAGAGGCTTCGGAGGCACCCACCTTGGCCGACGCTCCCGAAGCCTCGGAAGCCCCGGACGTCCCGGACGTCCCGGACGATGCCGGTGGCCCACCGATACGGCCGTTGCGCTGCGCACCGACCCGGGCCCCGCGATCGGATTTTTTCTTCTTTTGCTTGTGGTCGAAGATGTGCAGCACGTCGAAGTCGATGCCGAACAGATCGGCGGAGGCCACTGCGGTGCCGGCCATTCCAGGCCCGGCCACCATGGCTCCGCACGCGATTGCACAGCCGGCAGCGGTGGTACGCATCCATGACCGGTCCACGACGGGATCCCCCCGGAAGAGATCAGCGGCTCGGCGGCCGCATTCACTAGAACAGGTTCCTATTGTGGCATACGGGTTGCGGCGTACGGGTCGTCGGGTGTTTGCTGGCGGACCCGCTCGGCAGCGTCCGCGCAAATTCGGCCAACCGCGCTGCCTGCGGCGATACGCTTTCATCCGTGGTGGTCGAGGTCCGCCGGTCGGTGTGCATGCCCGAGATGGCGCTGAACAACCGCGTACCGGCCCGCACTCGGCACTACGCCGAGAGCGTGTCGAGCCGACTGCGGGTGTTGAACATCGCGGCCTGGATCGCTGCGGCCGTGTCGGGGGGTTTCGGAATCTTCCAACTTGTGCTCGGCGGGCCGATGTGGCGGTTCGGCTTCGTCAACCTCGCGACCGCCGCGTTGTTCCTGTTGGTGCCACTGCTGTACCGATTCGGCGAATTGATCGCGCCGCTCGCCTTCTTTCTGGTGGCCTTCACGTCGGTGTCGGTCATGTGTTTTGCGGTCGGGACCGGCTCGGGGCTGCAGTTCTACTTCGTCGTCGCCGCATCGCTGGTGGTGCTGGTGTTGGGTATCGAGCGGATCGCGTTGGCGGCGACGCTGGCAGCCGTGGCCGTGGCGGCCACGATCACGTTGGAGATGCTGACGCCGCGCGACCGCGGCCTCGGACCGCCATGGGCCATGACCGCCGGCTTCGTCCTGTCCGCCGTGTCCGCTGCCGTGATGGTGTTTGCCACGGTGTGGGTGGCGATGCGTGAGGTGGCCCGGGCCGAGCATGCGATGGAAGCCGAATATCAACGGTCCGAGCAATTGCTGGCCAACATCCTGCCGACCACGATCGCCCAGCGACTCAAGGACCCGTCGCGCACCATCATCGCCGACAAGTACGACGACGCCTCGATCCTGTTCGCCGACATTGCCGGCTATACCGAGCGGGCCAGCGACATCTCGCCGACCGATCTGGTGCGCTTCCTGGACCGGCTGTACACCGATCTGGATGCGCTGGTGGACCGCCACGGTCTGGAGAAGGTCAAAACGAGCGGTGATTCCTACATGGTGGTGGCCGGGGTGCCCAGACCGCGCGCCGACCACATCGAGGCGCTGGCATGTCTGGCGCTCGATCTGGCCGACGCCGTGGCTGATCTCAAGGATCCCCGGGGAAGGGCGGTGCCGCTGCGGATCGGTCTGGCCGCCGGGCCCGTGGTCGCCGGAGTGGTCGGTGCCCGGAAGTTCTTCTACGACGTGTGGGGTGACGCGGTCAACGTCGCCTCACGCATGGAGACCACCGATATCGCCGGCCGAATCCAGGTGCCCCAGAACGTGTATGACCGCATCAACCACGCGTTCGTGCTCGAAGAACGCGGCGACGTGGAGATCAAGGGCAAGGGGCTCATGCACACCTGGTACCTGGTCGGGCGTCGCGACGACGAGGCGGTACGCGACCGGCTGGAGGCCACTGGCCCGCCACGTACCGCCTCGACCGTGCCACCGGCGACCGGTTAGACCTTGCGGTTCTCCGACTTGATCAGCCACGCCAGCTTCTCCAGTCCGTCGATCAGCTGGTGCAGGATGTCGGCAGTACTGGGGTCGTGCGCATCGACGGGATCGTGTACCTGACGCAGGGTGCCGACAGTCGCATAGATCCGGGTGGCGATGAGATCGACGACCTCATCGGTGCTTCGTTCGTAGCCGGGGAACTGTGGAAGCGTGGTGGTCGCTGCGACGGTGTCTGTGCGTCCGTCGGGAACGGCGTCCAGCGCGCGCATCCGTTCGGCGATGGTGTCCGCACCCTCCCGGGCGAAATCGACGACTTCATCGAGCTGCAGGTGCAGATCGCGGAAGTTGGTGCCGACGACGTTCCAGTGGGCCTGTTTACCCTGGAGACCCAATTCGATCAGGTCGACGAGCACTTGCTGCAGGGCTGCGCTGAGCTCGGGAGCGGCCTGGTAGCCCTGGATATCAGTTTCGGTTCGACGTGTACTCATGCCATGGACAACCCGATATTTTCTGGAATCATTCCAAAATAGACGGGGTCGTGTTCGCGCTCACATCAGAGCGTGCGATGCCCTGGTCCTGCTGGTTGAGCAGACGGGCGTAACCCGCTCCCATGCCCAACAGCGCCAATCCGACCACGATGAATACCGCCACCCGGAACATCCCGTCGAGCGTGCCCAGGTCGAAGAGGAACAACTTGGCCGTCGCGGCCGCGACCAGCGTCATACCGCCACCGATCAACAGCGATCGGTGCGCTTTGGGTTGACGTGCGGCGTATCCGAGTAGTCCGGCCGCTGCCGCGATCCAACAGATGGTTGCCGCCATGTGGCCACCGAAGAACCCGGCCTGAACCCCGCCGATCGCCACACCGGCGGTCACGGTGAACACCGTCACCGCGTACCCCGCCACCACCGCGGCCACCGCCCACACCAGCCGGATGACCTCACGGTCGATCAGCTCGCCACTCGAAAATGCCCATCCGATCGCGGCCGCGGCCGCGATCGCCAGCAGGCTGCTCACCAACACCGAAACCATCACTCCCCCTAGCAATTCGGTGGCGTCGACCAGCATCTCGGGCCCGGCCGAATCCAGGAAGATGGCACCGCCCACAACGGCCATTCCAACAGCAATCCACCGCGTCACACCACCATGGCGCCCGCCGACCGCAATCACCGTTGCCATGGCCAGCACCACCGGGCCCGACACCTCGCCGTCGAAGGCCACCAGCACCGCCACCAGGGCGGCAACCGCGGCCAGGACCGTCCACACCTGCCGAACCGTCGCACTCACGCCGGGCACGCGGTCGCCCAGCGCCACAATGGCCACCAGGGCCGCCGCCAACGCGGCCACCATCAGCGCCGCGATCACCCGGTCCACAGCGGCCGAGACACAGAGCAGTGGCAGTACTCCACCGGCCGTCCACACCGCCGTGGCCGCCGGTCTGGTGGTCCAGCGCAACGTCAGCAGCCCGCTGCCCAACGCGAGCACCGCCGCAACCGCACACGCCAGCGCGAGCATCAGATCGTGGTGACCGCCGATCGTGGTCGCCACCAAGGCGATCAGCAGTGGCCCGGTGGCCGCGACCGTCCGCGCGGCGTACAACCACAGCCAATCCCGGCCCACTTGGACCGGCAGCGCGGCCGCCGACAAGGCCAGCATGAATCCGATGAGCAACAGCGTCACCCCGTCCGTGATGGCGGGAGCCAACGCGATCAGCGGCACCAGCACCAACATGCCGAGATTCTGGGCGTTCCACCGGCGCGCCAGCATCAGGCCCACGCCACCGACCGCCGCGGCCAAGGCCAGCCCGATCGGCGCGGGCGCCCAATGGTAGATCGACGTCACCGCGATGACGTCCATGTAGGCAGCAGCAATCCCCGTGGCAGCCAAGGCGATTGCCCCGGTTCGGCCATCCGGTCGGCGGTGCAGCGCCCATCCGGCTCCCACCAGCACGGCAGCCAGCACCGCGCCTGCGGCCACCCGGAACTCAGGGCGCAGGATGCCCGCCTGAGCGGCCAACACCAGCAACAACACCACACCCGTGAGCGTCACGGTCACGCCGGCCGCCGCGAGCGCCTTGCCGATCCAGCCCTCGGAACGCTCGGGAGGCGGCGCGGGTGTCTGCGATCGCACCGTCGCAGCGCGGACCGGTTTGGGCGGCGGAGCGGGCGGCGGGGTGGGCGCCGGAGCCCGATCGAGCATCCGACCCAACTCCCCCAGATCGGTGGCGACCCGGTTCAGGTATGCCGAGATCGCGGCGAGATCCGACGACATGCGGGCGATCACCACGCGATTTGGTTCGCTCATGCCCTCATCCTGGCAACAGAATCCGTCGCCGTGATGAGTAGGACTACTCGTCGAGTCCGTGTTCGATGGCGTAGCGCGCCAGCTCGACTCGATTGGCGACCTGCAACTTGCGGAACGTCGCCTGGACATGGTTCTCCACCGTGCGGTGGCTCAGCGAAAGCCGGGTGGCGATCTGCTTGGCCGTCAACCCTTTTGCCACATACCGCAGCACCTCGGTTTCACGTTCGGTCAGGCTCGGTGTGGCCGGACCGTCGTCCGGCCGTTGGGCGATGCGTCGGTACTCGCCGAGGACCAGCCCGGCCAGCCCCGGGGTGAACACGGCACGCCCTTCGGCGGTGGCACGTACCGCCGCGGTCAACTCCGCCTTGGACGCACTCTTCACCAGATAGCCGGTGGCCCCGGCCTTGACCGCCTCCAGGACATCGTCGCGCTCGTCGGAGGCCGACAACACCAGAACCCGTGACGACGGTGAGACGGTGAGCACCTCCGCGGTGGCGGTCGCACCGCTGCCGTCGGACAGGCTCATGTCCATCACCACGACATCCGGCCGCACCACCTCGGCTCGCCGGCGCGCGGCGGCCGCGCCCTCGGCGGTGGCGACGACCTCGAATCCGTCGTCGGCCAGATCGCGCGCCACCGCGTCGCGCCAGATCGGATGGTCGTCGACCACCATCACGGTCAGGGCACCTTCGGTCATCACTGTCCCTTCTCGACGACAGCACGATCGGCGGCCGACCGCGGTAGCGTCAGTTCCCATTCCGTACCGCAGCCCGGGGCGGTACTGAGCTGCGCCTGTCCACCCAACCACTCCATCCGGCCGACAATGGATTTCGCGATGCCGACGTGTCCTTCGCGGACCGCCTCGTCCAACCGTCCATCGGCGATGCCGACACCGTCGTCGCGGATGCTCACCGTCACGGAATCACCAAGATCTTCCAGCAGCACGAAGATCCGGGCGTCCGGCCCGGCGTGGGCGACCGCGTTGTCCAGGGCGTTGCCCGCGGCGGCGAACAACTCCTGGGCGACGGCATGGGCGAGCAGCACCGGTTCTGCGGGCAGGCTGACCGCAATCCGATCCGATGCGCGGGACCGCAAGAGCGCCCCGATGTCGGTGGCCGAACCGGATTCGGCGTCTGGGTCGGGCGCACTGACCAGCCGGCGCAGGGCACGTTCCTGCTCGGCGGCCAGCTCGGCCAATTGCGCTGTCTCCCCGCCGATCTCGCGGCCCTTGCGGGCAACGAGCGCGAGCACCTGGATGGCTCCGTCGTGTACCCGCCGCGACAACCGTTCGCGTTCTTCCAACGAGGCGGCCAAGCGTGCCGCGCGCTGTAACTCGGCATGTGCCCGGCGGGCGGTCTGGGCCGCCATCCCGACCGCCAGACCCACCGCCAATTCAATGACGATGGTCGCGTTACGGCCCAGATTGATGCTGATGTAACCCTTCAACGCGGCCGCCGCCGCCATCACAGCCAGTCCGGCCGACATCCCCCCGACCGGGCCGAACTGCAGCGCCGCCGAAATCGTCGCATTGGTGGCCCACAACGTGGTCGGCCAGGACTGGTTGTCGGCGATCCAATGGTCGGCCGCCACCAATTCGGTGGACAGCATGAGCACCAGCGCGACGACGACCTCGGCGATCACCCACGATGCACGTCGGCCGAAGCCCTGCAGGTAAGCCACCGCGCAGGCGATGCTCCACAGGATCAAGACCGCGCACAGCACCCCGGCCAGGATCGGGCGCGCCAGATCGTCGTTGATCGCGATCTGGAATCCGAGGGCGTACAGGCAACTCAACAGCCGAAAGATCTGCGCGGCACGCCACAGCGGCGTGACCGGGTCCGGGCTTCTCGGCATTTGCTCAGGCTAACTCGGTCCCCGCGCCACGGGCCGCTGCGGATTCGACGCCCACTCAGACCACGATCCCGGATACAGCGCCGCGTCGACTCCGGTGGCAGCCAGGGCCGCCACTGCCAGTGCCGCGGTGACGCCTGAGCCGCAGTACGCGCCGACAGCGGCGCTTCCCGTCACGCCCCGATCTGCCAACAGGGCGTGCAGTCGGGCCTCGGGAACAAGCGTGCCGTCCTCGGACAGCAATTGGGTACTGGGCAGGTTGACCGCTCCGGGGATGTGGCCGGCCACCGGGTCGACGGGTTCGAGATCGCCGCGGAACCGTTCCGGTGCGCGCGCATCCAGCAGCACGTCGACATCGGCGGCGACCTGTTGGGCCGTCAGGGTGCCCAGCGCCCCGTCGTACAGGTCGTCATGGCGGACCTCGACGTCACCGGTCTCAGGGGTCACCTCGCCCGCCTGCAGGGTGCCGCCTGCCGCCGTCCACGCCGGCAGGCCGCCGTCGAGGATGCGGACACCGTCGATCCCGGCTGCGGTGAGCACCCACCAGGCCCGGGCCGAGCCGGCACGGTTCCAGTCGTCGTAGACCACGGTGGGCACGCCGGTGCGCACTCCCCAGCGGCGGGCCGCGGCCTGCAGGTCGGCCCCGGATGGCAGCGGATGCCGGCCGCGGCCGGTGACGCGGTAATCGGTGAGGTCGTCGTCGAGGGAGACGTAGACCGCGCCGGGCAGATGACCGTTGAGATACGCCGGTCGTCCGTCCGGCTCGGCGAGGGTCCAGCGGACGTCGAGCAGCGTGACGGGACCGCCTGACTCGAGACGATCACGAAGTTCGTCCGCCGTGACGAAGACGTCGGCGCGCACACGGGTCACGTTCCCGACGCTACATCACCTTCGACAGAAACTCTTTTGTCCGTTCATGTTTGGGGTTGCTCATCACCTCGCGCGGCGAGCCGGACTCCACCACCACGCCGCCGTCCATGAACACCAGTTTGTCGGCGACTTCACGGGCGAAACCCATCTCGTGGGTCACCACCACCATGGTCATCCCCTCACCGGCGAGCTTCTTGATGACTGCCAGCACCTCACCGACGAGCTCGGGATCCAAGGCCGACGTCGGCTCGTCGAACAGCATCAGCTTGGGGTTCATCGCCAGCGCTCTGGCGATGGCGACCCGTTGCTGTTGACCACCCGACAGCTGTGCGGGATAGGCGTCGGCCTTGGCCGCCAACCCCACCTGGTCCAGCAGATCTCTGGCCCGCGCCAGGGCAGCGTCCTTCTTCACCTTCTTGACCTGGATGGGCGCCTCGATGATGTTCTCGAGCGCCGTGCGGTGCGGGAACAGATTGAAGTGCTGGAACACCATGCCAATGTCGCGGCGTTGTCGAGCCGCTTCGCGCGGCGCCATCTCGTGGAGCTTGCCCCCGCGTTCGTGATAGCCGACGAGCTCCCCGTCCACGTACAGCCGGCCGGCGTTGACCTGCTCAAGGTGATTGATGCAGCGCAGGAAGGTCGACTTGCCCGAGCCCGACGGGCCCACCATGCACAACACCTCGCCCCTGCCGACCTCGAGGGTGACCCCTTTGAGGACGTGCAGGGCACCGAAGTTCTTGCACACGCGCTCGGCCCGCACCATCGGTTCGGCGGCGCTCACGGCGTCTCTCCCATCTGCGCCCTGGCCAGGGCTTCCAACTGTTTGGATGTCAACTTGCGCGACGCTCCGCGGGCGTAATACCGCTCGAGGTAGTACTGACCGACCATCAGGACACTGGTGATCGCCAGGTACCAGGTGGACGCCACCAGGAGCAACGGTACCGGCTGAAACAGTGCCACGCCGATATCCTTTGAGCGGCCGTACAACTCGAAGCTGTAGGGAACCGCGGTGACGAGCGACGTGGTCTTGAGCATGCTGATGAACTCATTGCCCGTCGGTGGGATGATCACCCGCATCGCCTGCGGAAGCACCGTGCGCCGCATGGTTTTCCCCCACGACATGCCCAGTGCGACCGAGGCTTCCGTCTGCCCCTCGGGCACCGAATTGATGCCGCCCCGGATGATCTCGGCCATATAGGCCGCCTCGTTGAGGCCCAGGCCGAGCACCGCCAGCCAGAACACGTTCGGATCGGACAGGCTGAACTCGAACAACCGCGGACCGAAGGGCACGCCGAGTTGAATGTTCTGGTAGATCACCGGGACCAGGCCCCAGAGCACCAATTGGACATAGATCGGGGTGCCACGGAAGATCCACAGATACGTCCACGACACGGCCTTGAGCACCGGATTGGGCGACAGCCGCATCACGGCGAGGAGCACGCCGAGGACAAGCGCCAGGACCATCGAATAGATGGTCAATTGCAGTGTGTTCCAGGCAGCTTGCGAGATGCGTTCATCGAACAGGTACTTGACGTAGGTGTCCCACCCGTAGGCCTCGTTGGTGGCCGCACCGTAGACGAAGAGGGCGAGCAGGATCAGGATGACCACTGCCGCCACCCACCGCCACGGATGTCGCAGCGGCACAGCGTCGATGGCAGGTGGCGGCGATCCGTCGGTCATCGACAACTCAGCTGACTGCGCCGTTGACGACCGGTTTGTCGATCATCCCGTTCTCTGCGCCCCAGTTCGCGGCGATCTGTTTGTAGGCGCCACTGTCGATGAGATGCTCAAGAGCCTGCTTGAGGGATTGTGCCAGCGGCGAATTCTTTTGCACTGCCCAGCCATAGGGTGCGGAGTCGAAGATCTCCCCCGCCGCCTCGAGCTTGCCCTCGCTCTGCTTGATCGCAAAGGTGGTCACCGGCGAGTCGGCGGACATGGCGTCCGCCTGGCCCAACATGACCGCGTTGGTGGCCGCGGTCTGATCATCGAACTTGACGACGTTGATCGCGGGCTTACCCGCTTCGGCACACTTCTGGTTGCGGGCCGGCATCTCCTCGGTGTCCTGCACCGTAGCGGTCTGCACCGCGATCTTCTTGCCGCACGCGTCATCCGGGTTGATGCCGGCGCCGACCTTCTGGGCCCACGCCGAACCGGCCTTGAAGTAGGTGACGAAGTCGACCTGCTGTTCGCGTTCCTTGGAATCGGTGAACGAGGACATCCCGACGTTGTAGTTGCCGCCCTGGACGGACGGGATGATCTTGTCGAACAACGAGGCCCGGTACTCCGGAGTGAGTCCCAGTGTCGCGGCGATGGCGTTCATCAGATCGACGTCGAAACCGATGATCTTGCCGCTGGGGTCCTTGTATTCGTTCGGCGGGTACGACGGGTCGGTACCGACGATGAGCTTGCCGCTCGACTTGATCGGCTCGGGCACCGAGCCGGCAATCGAATCGACCTTTTCCACTTTCGCGGCGGTGGTCGCGGTGGCCGGTCCGCTGGAATCGGTGTTGGTGGCACAACCCGACATCGCGAGTGCCCCGCTCGCCGCGAGCACCAACGCAGAACGCCAAATCCTGCTCCGCCGGGGTCGACATCCAACTGTCACGGTTGCCTCTCTTCTCTGTCTGCGGCTGCGGTCCGTCGCTTCCGAATCCGAGACGTTAACGGCCCGCGGCCCGGTGTGCAGCGCCGGTAACGGAACATTAACGACCACGCTTCAGCGCCACAGCCGTACCGTGAAATCCGTGTTCAGGGCCGCACAGTGTGCCACACTTCGGGCATGGAAACCACCGCTGCCCCAAGCCTGTTGCCTCATCTGTGGAAGACGGCATTGGTCACCGGCATCCTCGCCATCATCCTGGGTGTTCTTGTCTTCATCCGCCCGGGAGCGGCAATCTTCGTCACGGCCATATTTTTCGGCGCCTACCTGCTGATCACCGGTATCTCGCAGCTCGTCCTGGCCTTCAGCCTCCGCTCGTCGGTCGGCGGCCGGGTTTTGCTGTTCGTCGGTGGCGCTGCAGCGCTCGTGCTGGCCGTGCTGTGCTTCGTCAACCTGGAGAACTCGGTACAGCTGCTGGCGATCTGGATCGGCGTCGGCTTCATCTTCCGCGGTGTCGCGACGGCGATGTCCGCCATCGGCGACAGCTCCCTGCCGGGACGCATCTGGGAGATCATCGTTGGTGTGGTCAGCGTCATCGCGGGCATCATCATGTTCGTTGCCCCGCTGGAAGGTCTGGTCGCGCTCACCCAGGTCACCGGCATCATCCTGGTCGTCGTGGGTGTGCTGGAGGTGATCTCGGCCTTCGGAATCCGCAGCGACGCCAAGAAGCTCGACGCGGCCGTCTCACCTCAGGCGCCCACCGTGACGTAACACACCGTCGGGGCGAGCGATCGGTGTCCAAATCTCTACTACACTCCGTCGTAGATTGATCTGAGACCTCGAAAGTAGGGCCAGATGGACGCTTTGGACGTGTCACGGTGGCAGTTCGGGATCACCACCGTCTACCACTTCATCTTCGTTCCGCTGACGATCGGGCTGTCGCCACTGATCGCCGTCATGCAGACCGCCTGGATGGTGACCGGAAACGACCACTGGTATCGACTGACCCGGTTCTTCGGCAAGCTCTTCCTGATCAACTTCGCCATCGGTGTGGCGACGGGCATCGTGCAGGAATTCCAGTTCGGGATGAACTGGAGCGAATACTCCCGATTCGTCGGCGACATCTTCGGGGCGCCTTTGGCGTTCGAGGGCCTGGTCGCCTTCTTCGTCGAGTCCACGTTCATCGGCTTGTGGATCTTCGGCTGGACGCGGTTGCCCCGTGCGGTTCATCTGTTCTGCATCTGGATGGTGGCCCTCGCGGTGAACGCGTCGGCCTACTTCATCGTCGCGGCCAACTCGTTCATGCAGCATCCGGTCGGAGCCCGCTACAACCCCGAGTCCGGACGCGCCGAACTGGTCGATTTCGGCGCCCTACTGTCCAACAACACCGCCATCTGGGCGGTGCTGCATGTCATCGGCGGAGCGCTGCTGACCGCGGGCACGTTCGTCGCTGCGGTCAGTGCCTGGCTGATGGTGCGGGACCGGCGCAAGGCGGTCCGGGCCGAGTCCGCGTCCGGGAACGGGTCCGGGTCCGGGTCCGGGTCCGAGGATGCGACGGCGGCCGAGACCGCCAACGACTCCGCCGGGATGTACCGGCCGGCAACGATCCTGGGCAGCCTGGTGGCATTGGCGGCCGTGGTGGTGCTGTTCTTCACCGGCGATGTCCAGGGCAAACTGATGTTTGTCCAGCAGCCGATGAAGATGGCCTCGGCCGAATCGCTGTGTGATACCCAGACCGATCCCAATTTCTCGATCCTGACCGTCGGCACACACAACAACTGTGCAAGCGTGACCCACGTCATCGAGGTTCCCTACGTCCTCCCCTTCCTCGCCGAGGGCAAGTTCAGTGGCGTGACCCTCGCGGGCGTCAACGACCTCCAGCGGGATTTCGAATCGCGCTTCGGCCCAGGCGACTACCGGCCGAACCTGTTCGTCACCTATTGGTCGTTCCGGGCCATGATCGGTCTCATGCTGGTGCCGCTGGCGTTCGCGCTGGTAGCCCTCTGGCTCACCCGGGGGCGCCGGCTCCCCGACCAGAAATGGTTCGGCATCTTCGCCCTGGTCACGTTGCCGACGCCATTTTTGGCGAACTCGGCCGGCTGGGTGTTTACGGAAATGGGACGCCAGCCCTGGGTGGTGGTTCCCAATCCCACCGGTGACCAGATGGTGCGGTTGACCGTGCAACAAGGCGTTTCCGATCACGCCGCCGGCACGGTGTTCTTCTCGCTCGCGGTTTTCACCCTGCTCTACGGCGTGCTCGCGGTCATCTGGTTCTGGTTGATGCGCCGCTACGTGGTCGAAGGTCCGCTGGAACACGACTCCGAGCCGGCGCCGCCCAAACCGCCCGGCGAGGAGGATTCAGCCCCCTTGTCTTTCGCATACTGAGAGGACTGATCGCAGATGGGACTGCAAGAACTTTGGTTCCTGCTCATCGCCGTACTGTTCCTCGGCTTCGTGGTGCTGGAGGGCTTCGACTTCGGCGTTGGCATGCTGATGGCCCCGCTGGCCAGTGCCGGCGACGGTGATCCGGAAAACCGTAGACGCGCCGTGCTGAACACGATCGGACCGGTGTGGGACGCCAACGAGGTGTGGCTGATCACCGCCGGCGCGGCCATGTTCGCGGCCTTCCCCAACTGGTATGCCACCTTGTTCTCGGCGCTGTACCTGCCTCTGCTGGCGATTCTGTTCGGGATGATCCTGCGGATCGTGGGAATCGAGTGGCGCGGCAAGGTCGATGACACCAAGTGGCGTTACTGGGCCGACTTCGGCATCGCCGTCGGATCGTGGCTGCCGGCCATCCTCTGGGGCGTTGCTTTCGCAATCCTGGTGCAGGGCTTGCCGATTGACGCCGAGCATCGCGTTCATACCTCGATCGGCGACGTGCTGAACGCCTATACCTTGCTCGGCGGCCTGGCCACCGCGTCGTTGTTCGCGTTCTACGGTTCGGTTTTCATCGCGCTGAAGACCTCTGGAACCGTACGTGACGACGCCTTCCGGTTCGCGAGGATCCTGACTCTGCCGGTGATCCTGCTGGCCGGCGGCTTCGGGTTGTGGACGCAGCTCGCCCACGGCAAACCATGGACCTGGGCGGCGCTGGGAACCGCCGTCGTCGCGATGCTGATCGCGGTGGCGCTCATGTGGTCGCGATCGCGCGAGGGTTGGGCGTTCGTGGCCACCGTGGTGGTGGTGGCTGCCGTCGTGGTCCTGTTGTTCGGTTCGATGTACCCGCATCTGTTGCCGTCGACGCTGAACCCGGATTGGGGCGTGACCATCTACAACGGTTCGTCGACGCCGTACACCCTCAAGATCATGAGCTGGGCATCGTTGACGCTGCTGCCGTTGGTCCTGGTGTACCAAGGCTGGACGTACTGGGTGTTCCGCAAGCGCATCTCGGCGGATCGGATTCCGGCCTCCATCGGATTGTCACGGCGGTCGGTCTGAACCTCTGGCGAGCACTGGGCATCCGCGGCGCCGCGGGGTCCACTGGCACGTTGCGGCGCTACCTGCTGGCGGCCGTGGCCTGCGGCGTGACCATCAGCGCCAGCACCATCGCGGCGGCCGTGGTGCTGGCCCACATCGTCGCCGGGATCATCGTCGAGCCGGGCTCAGCTACCCACCATGGTGGCGCCCTGGTGGTGCTGTCCGCGCTCTGGATCGTGCGCGCTGTCGCGCACTGGCTCCAAGGGCGACTCTCACAACGCGGCACGACGGCGGTGATCGGCGAGTTGTCCGGTGAGGTGCTGCGATCGGTGACTTCCTCTGCCCCAAGGGAATTGGCATCCCGCCGGGACAGTGCGGCGGCCGTCGTCACCCACGGCCTGGACGGCCTACGCCCCTACTTCACCGGTTATCTGCCCGCCGTGGTGCAGGCCGCGGTGCTCACCCCAGTGGCCGTGCTCGTAATGGCCTGCTACGACCTGCAGGCGGCGCTGATCGTGATCATCGCGCTACCGTTGATCCCGCTGTTCATGGTGTTGATCGGGCTCGTCACAGCTGACCGTTCGGCGGCCGCGCTCACCGCCATGGCCACGATGCAGGGCCGGTTACTCGACCTCGTGGCCGGTATCCCGACGCTTCGCGCGCTCGACCGGGCCGCTGGGTCGGTTCGGCGCATCACCGAACTGGCTGCTGCACATCGACGTTCGGCGATGGCCACCCTTCGCATCGCATTCCTGTCCTCACTCGTGCTGGAACTGCTGGCCACCCTGGGAGTCGCCCTGGTGGCGGTCAGCGTCGGCGTGCGACTGGTCTACGGCGAGGTCACACTGACCGCGGGACTGACCGCCCTACTGCTGGCTCCCGAGGTCTTCTGGCCCCTGCGCCGCGTGGGCGCGGCATTTCACGCCGCACAAGACGGGAAGACAGCCGCCGAACAGGCGTTCCGGCTGTGCGATGCGCACATCCCGGCCGAAGGCGGCGTCCAGCTGTCACCTTCCGCACCGACGCTCGAATTGAGCGCTCAGGGTCCGGCCATCGAACCCGGTCGTGTGACGGTGTTGACCGGACCCAACGGGGCGGGTAAATCCACTGCGCTACAAATGATTCTCGGCTTGACCGAGCGCGGGGCGGACTCCGTGCGGGTCGACGGGGTGGCCGTCGGTGACCTGGACCTGTCGGCGTGGTGGCGCACCGTCGCCTGGCTGCCGCACCGGCCCGTGCTGATCCCGGGTACCGTCCGGGAAAACCTGGAATTGCTCGGCCCCATCGCCGATCTCGAGGGAGCCTGCCGCGACGCTGGTTTCGACAGCGTCATCGCCGATCTTCCCGAAGGGCTCGACACCAGGATCGGCCGGGCCGGCGTCGGTCTGTCCCTCGGGCAGCGACAACGCCTCGGCTTGGCTCGTGCCCTCGGGTCACCGGCGCAGGTGCTGCTGCTCGACGAACCCACGGCACATCTCGACGCGGCCCTCGAGCAGCGGGTCTTACAGGCCGTCGTCGCCCGCGCCCGGGCCGGCGCCACCGTTGTGGTGGTCGGTCACCGGGACCCGGTACTGAACATCGGCGACCAGGTGATCACGATCGGTGGTGCACGTGTTCCGTCGTGATCCGTTGCTGCGCCTGACATTGGACCTGCTGCGGCCCCGTTTGAGCCGACTGATCGTGGCCAGTGTGCTCGGAGTGCTGTCGCTGGGCAGCGCATTGGCGTTGGCCGGCGTCTCGGCATGGTTGATCACCCGGGCCTGGCAGATGCCGCCGATCCTCGACCTTTCGGTGGCCGTGGTCGCGGTGCGGGCCCTGGGCATCTCGCGGGGCGTGCTCGGTTACTGTCAGCGCCTGGCCGCACACGACACCGCGCTGCGGGCAGCGGTGAACGCCCGCACGGGACTGTACCGCCGGCTGGCCGACGGCCCCGACGACCAGGCGATGCGGCTGCCCAGTGGCGAACTGGTGGCCCGGGTCGGCAGTTCCGTCGACGAACTGGCCGACGTCCTGGTGCGCTCCGTACTGCCGATCGTGGTCGCCGGTGTGCTCAGCACCGCGGCCGTCGTCGTCATCGCGATCATCTCGCCGAGCGCCGCCGCGGTACTGGCGCTGTGTCTGCTGGTAGCGGGCGTGGTGGCCCCGGCGATCACCGCACGGGCGGCGACAGCCGCCGAAACCGTTGCCGTGCAACACCGAAGTGACCGCGACGCCGCGGCGATGCTGGCCCTGGAGCACGCGCCCGAACTGCGGGTGAGTGGGCGGCTGGACCAGGTGATCGGCACGTGGGAACGCCACCACAGGAACTGGGGCACGGCCGTCGACCACGCGGCCGCCCCCGCAGCGCTGGCCGCGGCCATGCCCAGCATCGCCATCGGTGCCAGTGTGCTGGGCGCCGTCGTGGCAGGTATGACGCTGGCCACCACCACCGCGCCCACCACCCTGGCCGTCCTGATGTTGTTGCCGTTGTCGGCATTCGAGGCGACTACCGCGCTTCCCGATGCCGCCGTCGGGCTCACCAAGTCACGCATCGCGGCCAGGCGCCTGCTGGAGCTGACTGCGACCGACGACCGGGTACGCCGTCGGCCGGTGGCGCCCGAGGTCGAACTCCCCGCCGGAAGACGGTTGGCCGTGATCGGGCCCAGCGGTTCGGGGAAGACCACGCTGTTGATGTCGATGGCCGAGAAGCTGAACGAGACGCCCGGTCGGGCAGCGTTTTTCGCCGAGGACGCGCACATCTTCGAAACCACGGTCCGGGACAATCTCCTCGTCGTCCGCGGTGACATACCCGACTCCGAGTTGCTGTCCGCGATCGAGAAGGTGGGCCTCGCCGATTGGCTGGCCGGCCTGCCCGGTGGCCTGTCAACCGTGCTCGAGGGCGGCCACGCCGCCCTATCGGCCGGGCAACGACGCCGGCTGCTGCTGGCCCGGGTCTTGATCTCGGATTTCCCGGTCATACTGCTCGACGAGCCCACCGAGAACCTGGATGCGGCTGACGGCCGGCGGATTCTCATCGAAATCCTCACGCCGGGTGCATGGTTCGCGCCCGAGCGGACCGTCGTCGTCGCCACCCACCACCTACCGGCCACGCTCGACTGCCCCGTCGTCCACTGTCCACAACCGCGCACCGCCGCCGGCAGGTAGCCTCGCAGGCATGACCGACGAGCGAGCCACCCCGCCCGGGTCTGACGAGCCACCGCCCAGTGGGCCGGCCCCGACGCCGGCGTACCCGTACGGAGCGCCCCCGGGGCCCTACCCCGCGGGTTATCCGTCCCCGGTCCCATACGGCGCCTATCCGATGCCGCCGGGCCCTCGGAGGCCGGCCAACGGGCTCGGGATTGCCGCACTCATCGTCGCGGTGATCGCCCTGGTGCTGGTGTGGTCGGTCATCGGTGGTCTGATGTTCGGTATCACCGCGGTGATCCTCGGATTCCTCGGTCGCGGCCGCTGCCGGCGCGGAGAAGCCACCAACAGCGGGGTGGCCGTCTCCGGAATCGTTCTCGGCGCCATCGCCTGCGTGCTGTCGCTGGTGTTCGTCGGTATCTGGGTGTACTTCGGGCAACGATGGTTCGACGAGGTCGGAGGTAGCGACTACATCGAGTGCCTCCAGCAGGCCGGTGAGGACACCCAGGCCCAGCAGATGTGCGAAGACGAGTTCGAGCGGCGGGTCGAGGACACCTTCGGCGTCACGCCGACCCCGACCCGCTGAGCCCGCTCATGACGTGGCGGGGCCCGGAAAATACTTGACGATTCCCTCCTGCACCACCGTCGCCAACAGGCGCCCCGACACGTCGAAGAAATGCCCGGTGCTCAGACCGCGAGACTCTGCGGCCACGGGGGAGGTCGTCGAGTACAACACCCATTCGTCGAATTTGATCGGCCGGTGAAACCACACCGAGTGATTCATCGTCACCGCGAAGATCCGGTCGTGTCCCCACGACAACCCGTGGGTGGTGATGATCGGGTCGAGGATCGTGGTGTCCGACGAATACACCAGCGCCGCACCGTGCAGCACCGGATCGCTGGGCATGACGCCTTCGGTCTTGAGCCAGACCCGGTTGTGGTCGAGCTTGCCGCCCTTGTCCCGCATGATCCAGGCGGGATCGTTGGTGTAGCGCCATTCGATCGGCCGCAGCGCCTCGACGAACAGCGGCACGGTCTTCTCGTAGCCGCGCAGCAGCTCGTCGATCTTGGGCAGCGTGTCCGGATGCGGAACCTCGGGCGCCGGGACGCTGTGTTCCAACCCGCGGCCGGCGTTCATGTAGGAGATCATCACGGTGGTCAGCAGGTTGCCGTCCTGCATCACATCCACCCGGCGGTTGGCGAACCGGCGCTCGTCACGCAGCCGCACGATGTGGAATTCCAGATCCTTCTCCGGGTCACCGCCGGCGATGAAATGGGCGTTCAGCGCGCTCGGCGCGAGCTTGTGCTCCAACGTGCGGCCACCGGCGACGAACGCCTGGGCGACCATCTGCCCACCGAAGGTGCGGACCGGGTTCTTGCTCGGATGCGAGCCGATGAACAGATCGTCGTCGATGCGGTTGAGGTCGAGAACAGCCAGCAGCTCCTCGAAATCCGAAGGTGTCACAGGAGCCCTTTCGAGATGTCGGCCGTCGACGGATAAAGACCCCTCCGGACCGCTACACGTCATCCTCGCCGATGCGGTGCACGTGGATCAGATTCGTGGAGCCTACTGTGCCCGGCGGAGCGCCCGCGACGATGACCACGAGTTCACCGCGCTTGTAGCGGCCGAGGTCCAGCAGCGACTTGTCGACCTGCCGGATCATGTCGTCGGTGCCCCTCATCTGGGGCACGATGAACGTCTCGGTGCCCCAGGTCAGGGCCAGCTGGCTGCGCACCTCGGGCAGTGCGGTGAAGGCCAGCACCGGAAGCGGGGTGTGCAACCGGGCCAGGCGGCGCACCGTGTCCCCGGACTGGGTGAACGCCACCAGTGCCTTGGCGTCGAGACGCTCACCGATGTCGCGGGCCGCGTAGGAGATCACGCCGCGCTTCGTACGGGGAGTGTGGGTCAACGGCGGCACACTCACCGAGTTGTCCTCGACCGCCTTGATGATGCGGGCCATCGTCTTGACGGCCTCCAGCGGATACTTGCCGACCGAGGTCTCCCCCGACAGCATCACCGCATCCGCCCCGTCGAGAACGGCGTTGGCGACGTCGGAGGCTTCCGCGCGGGTGGGACGCGAACTGTCGATCATCGACTCCAGCATCTGGGTGGCGACGATGACGGGTTTGGCGTTCTCCCTTGCCATTTGGATGGCACGCTTTTGGACCAGCGGCACTTCCTCCAGCGGCAGCTCGACCCCGAGATCGCCACGGGCCACCATGATCGCATCGAAGGCCAGCACGATCGCCTCGAGATTCTCGACTGCCTCGGGCTTCTCCAGCTTCGCGATCACCGGCACGCGACGGCCCACCCGGTCCATCACCTCGTGCACGAGTTCGATGTCGGCCGGTGACCGCACGAAGGACAACGCGACCAGGTCCACACCGAGACGGAGCGCGAACTCCAGATCCTCGACATCCTTCTCCGACAGCGCCGGTGCCGTCACGTTCATGCCGGGCAGTGACATGCCCTTGTTGTTGCTGACCGGACCGCCCTCGGTGACCGTGCAGACCACGTCGTTGCCGTCGATCTGCTCGACCACCAGGCCGACGTTGCCGTCGTCGACCAGCACCCGGTCCCCGACCCGGGCATCCTCGGCCAGCCGCTTGTAGGTGGTCGATACCCGATCGTGGTTGCCTTCGCACTCGTCGACGGTGATCCGCACGGTTTCACCGGTGGCCCAATACGTCGGCCCCTCGGCAAAGCGACCCAGCCGAATCTTGGGACCCTGCAGATCCGCGAGGACGCCGACGGCGTGGCCGGTGGCATCCGATGCCGCGCGGACGCGCTTGTAGGCGGCCTCGTGGTCGGTGTAGTCGCCATGGCTGAAATTCAGCCTGGCCACGTCCATGCCTGCCTCGACCAGGGCCCGCACGGTGTCATCCGTGCTGGTCGCCGGGCCAAGCGTACAAACGATCTTTCCGCGTCTGCTCACGTCATGTCAGCATAGTCGTTGATCGATTCAGACGACTGACAGAGGCAGTGCGTTGGGCCGAACCGGCGTGGGCAGATCCGACTCGCCCATGAGGTAAGCGTCCACCGCGTGGGCCGCGCTGCGGCCCTCCGCAATGGCCCACACCACCAGCGAGGCGCCACGGTGCGCGTCGCCGCAGACGAAGACTCCCGGCGCGTCGGTCTGCCAGTCCGAACCGCACGACACGGTGCCACGGGGGCTCAGCGTCAGGTTGAGCCCGTCGAGCAGCGCCATGTGCTCGACCCCTTCGAACCCGATGGCCAGCAAAGCCAGGTCGCACGGGATCTGCAGCGATTCGCCCACCGGGGTGATCTCGCGGCGCCCCAGGGCATCGCGGGTCACCCGGACCTCGGCGATCTCGATGGCGTGCACATGACCGCTGTCGTCGCCGATGAACCGTTGCACGGCCACCTCGAATCGGCGAGCCCCGCCCTCGGCGTGCGCCGGCGAGGTACGCAGCACCAGCGGCCACGTCGGCCACGGCGACAGGGTGTCATCGCGGGTCTCCGGCGGCTCGGCGTTGTAGTCCAGCTGGGTCACCGAGGCCGCGCCCTGACGGTGCGCCGTTCCCAAGCAGTCGGCACCGGTGTCACCGCCGCCGATGATGACCACATGCTTGCCCGCTGCCGAGATCGGTGACATCCCGTCGCCCTCGCACTCCCGGTTGGCCGGCACCAAGTGCTCCATGGCCAGATGCACACCGTCGAGTTCCCGCCCGGGCACCGGGTTGTCACGTCCGCGCAGGGCACCGACGGCGAGAACCACCGCCTGGTGGCGCTGACGCAGCTGCTCGACGGTGAGGTCGACCCCCACCTCGCATTCGGTGACAAACCGAGTGCCCTCGGCCCGCATCTGGGCCAGCCGCTGATTGAGGACCGACTTCTCGAGCTTGTACTCGGGGATGCCGTACCGCAGCAGACCGCCGATGCGGTTGTCGCGTTCGTAAACGGTGACCTCGTGGCCGGCCCGGGTGAGTTGTTGTGCCGCAGCCAAACCCGCCGGACCCGAACCGACCACCGCCACACTCTTCCCGGTGGAGATCGCCGCCGGCTGCGGTTCGACGCTGCCGTTCAACCAGGCGTGGTCGGCGATGGTCTGTTCGATGCGCTTGATCGTGACGCTGCCGCCGGTCTGGTCCTCGGCGATGGACAGCACGCAGGCTGCCTCACATGGCGCCGGACACAGCCGTCCGGTGAACTCGGGAAAATTGTTGGTGGCGTGGAGTCGATCGCTGGCGGCATCCCAGCGACCGCGTCGCACGAGATCGTTCCACTCCGGGATCAGGTTGCCCAACGGGCAGCCCGCCTTGCCGGAGTGGCAGAACGGGATACCGCAGTCCATACAGCGACGTGCCTGTTGCGAGACTTCGCCGGCCCGCTCGTTGGGATCTTCACGCTCGTACACCTCGCGCCAGTCCCCCACCCGTTCCTCGACCGGCCGCTTGGCCGCCTCGATCTTGGGCACACGAAGAAATCCGGTCGGATCAGCCACGGCTGGCCTCCATGATCGCGCTGTCCACATCGCGTCCCTCGGCCTTGGCCGTCCGGGTCGCCTGCAACACTCGCTGGTAGTCGGTGGGCATTACTTTGGTGAATTGGGCACTGCGCCTTGGCCAGTCGGCCAGGATGGACGACGCCAGTGTGCTGCCGGTGTGACGGGCGTGGCGGGACACCACATCGTGGAGCCAGGTGAGATCCTCGGCTTCGAGCTGCTGCAGTTGCACCATCTCGGTGTTCACCCGGGCCGGGTCGAGCC
Organism: Mycobacterium sp. NS-7484; assembly: GCF_001953975.1. GTDB lineage: Bacteria > Actinomycetota > Actinomycetes > Mycobacteriales > Mycobacteriaceae > Mycobacterium. The sequence continues at coordinate 34,932 of NZ_MBEJ01000094.1, read as the reverse complement.
CGAGCACGTAGGCGATGCCGCCGGACATTCCGGCAGCCAGGTTGCGACCGGTTTTGCCCAGGATCACCACCCGGCCACCGGTCATGTACTCACACGCGTGATCGCCGACGCCTTCGACGACGGCCAACGCACCCGAGTTGCGGGCGCAGAACCGCTCGCCGACCCGGCCCCGCAGAAACACCTCGCCGGAGGTGGCGCCGTAGAGCAGGGTGTTACCGGCGACGACGTTGTCCTCGGGCAGGAACAGCACATCATCGGGCGGACGCACGATCACCCGGCCACCGGAGAGCCCCTTGCCCACATAGTCGTTGGCGTCACCGACCAGATCGAGCGTGATACCGGGCGGCAGGAAGGCGCCGATGGACTGCCCGGCCGAGCCGGTGAGTGCGACGTGAATGGTGTTGTCGGGCAACCCACCTGCACCGTAGCGCCGGGTCACCTCGGAGCCCAGCAAGGTGCCGACCGTGCGGTTGACGTTGCGGATTGGCAGCTCCAGGCGAACCGGATGGGCGTCCTCGAGCGCACCCTCGGCCAGTTGGATCAGGGTGCGGTCCAGGGCCTGATCCAGCCCGTGGTCCTGGTCGCGGACTCGGCGACGCTGGGTGATGTTGCCGTGGGCGTCGGTCATCACGGCGAAGAGCGGGCTGAGATCCAGACCGCGGCTCTTCCAGTGCGCCACACCAGGTTCGGTGTCGAGCACCTCCGCGTGGCCGACGGCCTCGTCGATGCTGCGGAACCCAAGCTCGGCGAGGTGGCGACGAATGTCCTCGGCGATGAACGTGAAGAAATTCTCCACGAACTCGGGCTTGCCGTTGAACCGCGCACGCAACTCCGGGTTCTGGGTGGCCACCCCGACCGGGCAGGTGTCGAGGTGGCAGACCCGCATCATGATGCAGCCCGACACCACCAACGGTGCGGTGGCGAAACCGAACTCCTCGGCACCGAGCAACGCGGCCACCATGACGTCGCGAGCGGTGCGCAGGCCGCCGTCGCACTGCACAGTGATCCGGTCACGTAACCCGTTGAGCACCAACGTCTGCTGGGTGTCGGCCAAGCCGATCTCCCACGGCGCCCCGGCATGCTTGAGTGAGGTCAACGGCGCGGCACCGGTGCCGCCGTCGTATCCCGAGATCAGCACCACGTCGGCGTGCGCCTTGGACACCCCGGCCGCGACCGTGCCGACCCCGACGCTGCTGACCAACTTGACGTGGATGCGGGCGTCGGCGTTGGCGTTCTTCAGATCGTGGATCAGCTGAGCGAGATCCTCGATCGAGTAGATGTCGTGATGCGGGGGCGGTGAGATCAGGCCCACCCCGGGGGTGGAGTGCCGGGTTTTGGCGATGTTCGGATACACCTTGTAGCCCGGAAGCTGCCCGCCCTCACCAGGTTTGGCTCCTTGCGCCATCTTGATCTGGATATCGGTTGCGTTGACGAGGTAGTCGCTCGTGACGCCGAAGCGGCCTGAGGCCACCTGTTTGACGGCGCTGCGCCGACGCGGGTCGTAGAGCCGGTCGGTGTCCTCTCCCCCTTCGCCGCTGTTGGACCGGCCGCCGAGGTTGTTCATGGCGATGGCCATGGTCTCGTGTGCCTCCGCCGAGATGGAGCCATAGCTCATCGCCCCGGTGTTGAAGCGGGACACGATGGCCTCGACGGGTTCGACCTCCTCCAGCGGTACCGGAGGCCGCAGGCCTTTCTTGAACTCGAAGAGGCCACGCAGCGCGCCACCTTCCCGGGACAGCCTGTCGACCTCCTCGGAGTATTTGGCGAAGATGTCGCGTCGCCCGGTGCGCGTCGAATGCTGAAGCAGGAACACCACTTCCGGGGTGAATAGGTGCAGTTCGCCTTCCCTCCGGAACGCGTACTCGCCACCGACCTCCAAACGGCGGTGTACCCGCTCGGTGGGGTTCTCGGGGTAGGCCCGCCGATGCCGCATCTTGACCTCTTCGGCCAGCGTGTCCAGCCCGACGCCACCGAGTTGGCTGGTGGTGCCCGCGAAATATTCGTCGATCACGTCATGGCTCAGGCCGATGGCCTCGAACGCCTGTGCAGCGGTGTAGGACGCGACCGTGGAGATACCCATCTTGCTCATCACCTTGACCACCCCCTTGCCGAGGGCGTTCACGTAATTGCGTACCGCGGTGGCGGTTTCGATTCCGGTGAGTTCGCCCTCGCGGATCAGATCCTCGATGGACTCGAACGCCAGGTACGGGTTGACCGCGGCGGCACCGAAGCCGATGAGCATCGCGATGTGATGGACCTCGCGGGCATCACCGCTTTCGGCCACCAGCGCGACCTTTGTGCGCTCCTTGGTCCGAACCAGATGGTGGTGCACCGCCGACACGGCCAGCAGCGACGGGATCGGCGCTCGGGTGTGGTCGGAGTCCCGGTCCGAGATCACCAGTGTTCGGGCACCTTTGGCGATCGCCTCGGTGGCACGCAGCCGTAGATCGTCAACCGCTTCGGCCAGCCCTTCCCCACCGCGCTCGACATCGTAGAGGGCCCGCAGCACGGTGGTCCGCAGCCCCGGATGCTCGCCGTCGTCATTGATGTGGACAATCTTGCCCAATTCGTCGTTGTCGAGAACCGGTCGGCGAAGCACGATCTGGCGACACGACGCAGCCGTGGGTTCCAGCAGGTTTTCCTCGGGGCCCATCACCCGGGCCATGGAGGTCACCACCTCCTCGCGGATGGCGTCCAGCGGCGGGTTGGTCACCTGGGCGAACAGTTCGACGAAGTAGTCGTAGAGCAACCGCGAACGTTTGGACAGCACCGCCGCCGGAGTATCGGTACCCATCGAACCGAGCGGCTCGGCGCCCGAGGCGGCCATCGGTGTCAGCAGGATTCGCAGTTCCTCTTCGGTGTAACCGAAGGCGATCTGGCGACGCACCACCGAGTCGTGGTTCGGCTGGAACCGGGTCCGCTCGGGCAGCGTGCCGAGATCCAGCAGGCCGGCGTGCAGCCACTCGCCGTAGGGTTCGGCCGCGGCCAATTGTTCCTTGATCTCGTCATCTCCGACGATGCGGCCGGCGGCGGTATCGACCAGGAACATCTTGCCGGGCTGCAGCCGCCCCTTGGCGACGATGTCGCCGGATGGCACGTCGAGTACACCGCTCTCACTGGCCAGGATGATGCGGTCATCAACCGTGCGCCACCACCGGCCCGGCCGTAAACCGTTGCGGTCCAATACCGCACCGACCACGGTGCCGTCCGTGAAGGTCACGCAGGCGGGTCCGTCCCACGGTTCCATCAACGAGGCGTGGAATTTCCAGAACGCGCGCTCGGCCGCGTCCATGGTGGTGGCGTTCTCCCAAGCCTCGGGGATCATCATCAGCACAGCGTGGGGCAGGCTGCGCCCGCCAAGGTGCAGAAGCTCGAGCACCTCGTCGAACGACGCGGAGTCAGAGGCCCCCGGGGTGCAGATCGGTGACAACCGGCTCAGATCACCGGGGATCTGAGCGCTGGCAAGCAACGCTTCGCGGGCATGCATTCGGTTGCGGTTGCCACGGACCGTGTTGATCTCTCCGTTGTGGGCGACGAACCGGAACGGGTGCGCCAACGGCCAGGACGGGAAAGTGTTGGTGGAAAACCGACTGTGAACGATCGCAATGGCACTCATACAACGCTCGTCGCGCAGATCCGGAAAGTACTGCGGCAGCTGCATTGTCGTGAGCATGCCCTTGTACACGATGGTCCGGCTGGACAACGAGGCGAAGTAGACCGCGTCCGGCCCCGTGGCCTGCTCGCCCCGCTTGCGAAGCGAGTAGACCAAGCGGTCGAGTTCGATGCCGCTCCTTCGGACGCCCTCGACTTCCGGCGACGTGACGAACAGCTGCGCCATGTGCGGCATACAACCCAGCGCAGTCAGACCGACCTGGGCGCCGTCCGCGTCGACAGGGACCGTGCGCCAGCCCAGCACCTCGAGGCCTTCCTCGGTGGCCAACTGCTCAATTCGCGCATAGGCAGCACGGCGTGCGTCCTCATCCTGCGGCAGGAAGCAGATACCCGCGGCGAAGGTGTTGCTGCCATCGACGGCCGGCTCAGGCAACGCAAAATCGACCACCTCCCGCAACAGTCCGACAGGCAGCTGCAGCAAGATGCCGGCGCCGTCACCACTGTTCGGTTCGGCCCCGGCGGCGCCGCGGTGATCGAGATGCGCGAGGGCGGTCAGTCCATCGGTCACGATGGCATGGGAACGGCGACCTTGAATATCGGTGATCATGGCCACACCGCAAGAATCGGCCTCATTGGCGGGGTTATAGAGCCCCTGCGCATCTGGCAATGCCGAAAACAGCATTGGATCGCACCTCCGCACGTCCGGAACATCCTGGTCCCGGGACTGCACCGGCCCGAATTTTCAGTGTATCAGCGCAGGTCGGCTACTACGGAGTGCTCAACGTCGGCACCAACGGGAAGCTCGGCAGGTTTCGCACCACGGTCCAGGCCAGCAGCGCCACCGCGATCGTCACGACCGCCGGCACCGGAAAGAGGGTTTCCCCCCGCCGCCATCGCACCAACAGCCACACCGCCAGCATGGGCAGACCGACCAATGCGAACACGTTGTCGACGACGGCCGCACCAAGGTCGCCGTGCAATACGTCATGCGTCATCCGCAGGCCACCACAAGCCGGACAATCCCAGCCGGTGAGCGCTTTGAACACGCAACCGGGAAACAGAAATCCGGGACGATGCGGGTCGGCGATACCGATGTAGGTCAGTGCACCGACGCCCAATGCACCTCCGGCCCACAGCCCGTACCGGCCGGCCGTTCCGCTAGGACGGCTAGGTTCCATCGCGCAACGGACGCCCGAGTGGATCGCGCACCTTGTCGGTCAGAATCAGGACGGCATCGATGATTCCCCAGATGAACGCACCGATGCCGCAGGTGACCAGCCCCACGATCAACTGGGCGACACCGAACCCGGTCTGGCCGATGTAGATGCGTCCGATGCCGACCAGACCGAACAGACCGAGCAACTGCAACAAGCCGGCAATCACCTTGGACTTGTCGGAGAACGGCTCGCCGGTGATCGGGTGACGACCGTACGGCGCGCTCGGATCCCCGTAGGCGGGCGCATATGGCGGATACCCGGGCGGCGGGAAACCGGGCGGCGACGGATATCCCGGCGGTGGCGGAAAATCTGCCGACGACGGGGTGTCCGACGAGTTCGTGGACTCGGACGGATCAGTCATACAGCCAGGATGCCAGAGACCCGATTCTGACCGACGACGGAATAAAGCTGCGAAGCCGGCGTCTTGCGTCCAGCTTCGGGCGGGTCTCACGTGTGGGGACGCCGCGTTGGCCCGATCCGTTGTGCGCGCGATTCGGTGTGATGAGCGCGTCGGGGCTGAGCCGTAAAGGACTCCTGGCGCCGTACCGACTCATTCAGGTCACATCAGTCACAAATTTCGGGGCAGTAGCCGATGTGCCCGCCTATCAGCGACTTCTCAGCGACAAACGCCACACCAGTGGCAATGCGCCTCATCTAACCCATTGTCGCTCGGCGATTTTGACACTCCTACACCACGTGCCTCATGGACATCATCTGTCCATTGCCCGCATGCTAGCGACACCGTCGCTGGCAGCTGGACAAGTCAGTTTTCGTGACACGTGAGCTTGATGAGGCTTGAGAGGCGCAAGTATTCATTGGACGTGTGACCAACGATGCCTCTGGTGCCTATGCGGCGATTGTCGCTGAAAAGTCGCTTGTAGTCGGGCAAGTCGGCAGGTGTTCTGACGCCACGCGCGCGGGCGGGAAACGCTGCTTTGGGATCCGCTCAGCGGTTCCGACGCAACCAGCGACGAAGACGGCCTTTCCGCTCCGCACCGGAAAGCTGATCGAGCGCTTGCGTCGACGTCGACGGGGCACTGGCAGCATCAGATTCCGACTCGGCTTCGGCGGGATTTTCGTCCTCCGCCGCCTCAGCGCCGCCAACATCGTCCGACTCACCGACCGACTCGGGGGCAGCAGAGTCCCCGTCGGTGGTGTCCTGGGCGGTCGGCTGCTCGGCTTCGTCGTCGTTGTCCGTTGCTACGGCAGGCTCGATGACATTCGCGTCATCATCGGCAACAGACTCGTCAGCAGCGTCGTCGATTACTGTCTGGTCCCCAGCTTCTACGTCCTCGACGGAATCGGCTTCTGCCTCGACCGATTCATCCTCGGAGGGCACTTCAACGTTCTCCGCGGGGTCAGCCTCTGACGTGTCTGACTTGTCCTCGGTGTCCGTTTCAGCCGACCCGTCGGCACCTGCATCGGCAGCGGACGTGGTCTCAGCTTCCGCGTCGGCCTCGGCTTCGGGCTCGCCCGCTTCGTCAGCGGGCTCTCCGCCCTCATCGGCGTTCTGTTCTTCGACGGCCTCTGCGGCTTCGTCCTCTGCCTCGTCTGACTCGTCGCCGGCTTCGGCGTCAGCCGACTCGTCAGCACCTTCGTCGACCGCGTCCTCCCCAGCAGCGGCCGGCTCGTCGGGCTCCCCGGTCTCGGCGGCCTGTTCCTCAGCGGCGTCTACAGACTCAGCCTCCGGCTCGACTGCTTCGTCCTCTGCCTCGTCCGATTCGCCGACGGCTTCGGCGTCAGCCGACTCGTCAGCACCTTCGTCGACCGCGTCCTGGCCAGCAGCGGCCGGCTCGTCCGATTCGCCGACGGCTTCGGCCTCGGCCTCGACCGCTTCGTCAGCGGGCTCATCGACGCCGTCCTGATCGTCGGGCTCCCCGTCCTTCGGGGCGGGCTGTTCCTCAGCGGTCTCGTCTTCGACGGCCTCTGCGGCTTCTTCCTCTGCCTCGTCTGACTCGTCGCCGGCTTCGGCTTCAGTTCCGGGCTCGCCGGCCTCATCAGCAGGCTCTGCGGACTCGTCCTCGTCGGGCTCGGTCGAGATCGCCTTCAGTTCGATCGCGGCGGCGGCTTCGGCCCCGTCGTCTTCACTGGCACCGACCTCGTCAGGATGCATGTGGTCGGCATCCTCGGCGTTCTCGTCGTCATCGTCCTGGCCGGCGACCGTCGCAGCGGCCACGACACCTGTGGTGGCCGCCGCGGCAACGAGCTCCTTGCCGAGCTCATCCACCGCCGCTTCGGCCTCTTCGTCTTCATCACGCTTACCCGCCAAGGTCGCCGGGTCTTCCCGACCCTTGGTGGCAAGCATGATGTAGATGATTGCGCCGATGAAAACGAACGTCGAGGTGAAGGTATTGACCCGGATCCCGGCGAATTCGGTGGCCGGGTCACTGCGCATCAGTTCGACGAGGAAACGGCCCGCACAGTAGCCGGCCACGTAGAGCGCGAACAGCCGTCCGTGGCCGAGATTGAACCTACGGTCAGCCCAGATCAGCAGAGCGAAAACCAGGAGGTTCCACAGCAATTCGTAAAGGAATGTGGGATGGACCACCCGCAGCACCTCACCGGTGGAAACCCCGTTGAGATAGTCGACGTTGCCGGCTGCATTGACGCGCTGATAGATCTCCAGGCCCCACGGCAGCGTGGTGTCTCCGCCGTAGAGCTCCTGGTTGAAGTAGTTGCCGAGCCGGCCGATGGCCTGGGCCAGGATGATACCAGGTGCAATCGCATCGCCGAAGGCAGGCAGCGGGATACCGCGGGTTCGGCAGCCGATCCAGGCTCCGACACCGCCCAACGCGACGGCGCCCCAGATACCCAAACCGCCTTCCCATACCTGGAATGCCGCGCCGAGTCCCTTGCCGCCGGGACCGAAGTAGGTCGGCCAGTCCGTCAGGACGTGATAGAGCCGGCCGCCGACGAGTCCGAAAGGCACCGCCCACAAGGCGATGTCATAGATGACGCCGGCTTCACCGCCCCGCGCTTGCCAACGTCGGTCGCCGATGATCAGCGCGGCGACGATGCCGACGATGATGCACAGCGCGTATGCGCGGATCGGCACCGGGCCCAGATGCCAGACGCCCTGTGACGGGCTGGGCAAATACGCGAGCACGGTAGTGGTCAAGCTGAGATCCTCTGCCTAACGCCGTTGGCCAGTTCCTCGGTGAGGCGACGCACCGCATCCAGTCCGTCGCTGAGGGCCGACACCAGAGCCGACCCGACGATCACGCCGTCGGCGTATGCACCGATCTCGGCTGCCTGCTGTCCCGACCGCACACCGAGTCCAACCCCGACCGGGATGTCGGACACTTCTTTGACGCGGCGCACCAGTTCTGGCGCCGCGTTCGAGACAACGTCACGGGCCCCGGTCACGCCCATGGTGGAGGCGGCGTAGATGAAACCGCGCGACGCCTTCACCGTGGCCGCGAGCCGCTCCGGCGTCGAGGACGGGGCGACGAGGAAGATCCGGTCGAGGCCGTGAGCCTCGGACGCCGCGATCCAATCGTCGGCCTCCTCGGGGATCAGATCGGGTGTGATCAAACCGTAGCCACCGGCCGAGGCCAGATCGCGGGCGAATGCGTCAACACCCTTGCGCAACACCGGGTTCCAGTAGGTCATCACCACCGCGCGACCGCCGGCATTGCTGATCGCCTCGACCGCGGTCAGGGTGTCACGCACCCGTACCCCGCCGGCCAGCGCAGCCTCAGCGGCAGCGGCGATGGTCGGTCCGTCCATCCCGGGGTCCGAGTACGGCACGCCGACTTCCACCAGGTCGCAACCGGATTCGACCATTGCCGTCATCGCGGCGATCGACGTCTGCACATCGGGAAAACCCGTCGGCAAGTAGCCGATCAGTGCGGCGCGGCCTTCGGCCCGGCAGCCGTCGAACAACTCTGCAAGCCGGCTCATTCGGCGCTCCCCTCGTCGAGCAGTCCGAACCACTTGGCCGCCGTCGCGACGTCTTTGTCACCGCGTCCGGACAAGTTGACCACGATGATCGAGCCGCTGCCGAGTTCTTTGCCGAGTTTGAGTGCTCCGGCCACCGCGTGGGCCGATTCGATCGCCGGAATGATTCCCTCGCAGCGACACAGCAGGGAGAAGGCGTCCATGGCCTCGGTGTCGGTGACCGGGCGGTACTCCGCGCGGCCGGTGTCCTTGAGGAAGGCATGTTCCGGGCCGACACCCGGGTAGTCCAATCCTGCTGAGATGGAATGCGATTCGATCGTCTGACCGTCCTCGTCCTGCAGCAGATAGGAGAACGATCCCTGGAAGGCACCCGGCGAGCCACCGGCGAAGGTTGCGGCGTGGCGCCCGGTCTCGACACCGTCACCTGCGGCCTCGAAACCGACCAACCGCACCGCGGGATCGTCGATGAAGGCGTGGAAGACGCCGATGGCATTCGAGCCGCCACCGACACATGCGGTCACCGCGTCCGGGAGCCGGCCGGCCTGGTCGAGAACCTGTGCCCGTGCCTCCATGCCGATGATGCGCTGGAAATCGCGCACCATGAGGGGGAACGGATGCGGGCCCGCCGCCGTCCCGAAGCAGTAATAGGTGTTGTCGGCGTTGGTGACCCAGTCGCGGAACGCCTCGTTGATCGCGTCCTTGAGCGTCTTGGACCCGGCTTCGACCGAGACCACCGTGGACCCGAGCAACCGCATCCGCGCGACGTTGAGCGCCTGGCGGGCGGTGTCCACGGCGCCCATGTAGATGATGCATTCGAGGCCGAGCAGCGCACACGCGGTCGCGGTGGCCACGCCGTGCTGACCGGCGCCGGTCTCGGCGATGACGCGGGTTTTACCCATCTGGCGGGCCAGCAGGGCCTGCCCGAGGACGTTGTTGATCTTGTGCGAACCGGTGTGGTTCAGGTCTTCCCGTTTGAGGAAAAGCCGCGCGCCGCCGGCATGCTCGGACAGCCGGGTCGCCTCGTACAGCGGAGAGGGCCTGCCGCTGTAGTGCCGCTGCAACCGGTCGAGCTCATCGAGGAACGTCTGATCACCACGGGACTTCTCGTATGCCGCAGTGACTTCCTCGATCACCGCCATCAGCGCCTCGGGAACCAATCGGCCACCGTAGGCACCGAAGTGACCCCGAGCGTCGGGATCGTGAACGGTGGGCTCGGCAACGCCTGCGCTGGACCGGGGCAACTCAGGCCCCGAGAGATCCGCCATCAAAATGCCTTTTCGTGCAAGCGGCTCACTGTCTGGTTCAGCGAGCCGGTTTCGGGCAGGACGGGTGTGTGCCGGCGGTAACCAGGTCGGCGACCGCGGTGCGGGGATCGCCGCTGGTGACCAGCCCCTCACCGACCAACACAGCATCAGCACCCGCGCCGGCGTACGCCAGCAGATCAGCGGTTCCACGGACGCCGGACTCCGCGACCCGGATGACATTGCTCGGCAAGCCAGGAGCGATACGGCCGAAGCAGTTGCGGTCGACGTTCAGCGTCTTGAGGTCGCGGGCATTGACGCCGATCACGGTGGCCCCGGCGCTCAGCGCGCGGTCGGCCTCCTCCTCGGTGTGCACCTCAACAAGTGCCGTCATGCCAAGGGATTCCGTGCGCTCCAGCAGTGATTCGAGCACCGATTGCTCCAACGCGGCCACAATCAGCAACAACATGTCGGCGCCGTGCGCTCGCGCCTCGTGGATCTGGTAGGGCTTGACGATAAAGTCCTTGCGCAGCACCGGAATTGACACCGCGGCCCGCACCGCGTCCAGGTCGGCCAGGGAGCCGTTGAACCTGCGCTGCTCGGTGAGCACGCTGATCACCCGCGCGCCGCCGGCCTCGTACGCCTGTGCCAACTCGGCCGGGTCGGCGATATTGGCCAATTCACCCCGCGACGGGCTGGCCCGCTTCACCTCTGCGATGACGGCAATTCCCGGTTCCCGCAACGCCGCCATCACGTTGAGCGGAGGGGGTGCGTCCTGGGCCCGCGCCTTGATGTCAGCCAGGCTGATCACGGCCTCGCGGGCGGCTACGTCGGCGCGGACTCCCTCGATGATGGAGTCGAGCACTGTGGCCGAACTCATCGCCCGTCGGTTCCTTTCTGGTGCCTCCGGGCCGGTCCCGGTTGCCCTCCCTCGAAGGGTAGCCGTCGCCACTCCTTCAGCTTTCACCGGCCCTTATTGTCTCGAATCGCTGCCGTCGCCGGTCGGATCTTGTCCTTCGTCGAGCGCGTCCCACAGCATTCGCTCCGACATCGGCTCGTCACTGTCATCGCGCTTGACCGCATCGCGCCGTGCGGCCGGCGTGGCGTAGCGCCCCGCAACCCCACGCTTGGCGCTGTTGGCGGACCGCATCAGCAACACCGCACCTGCCAGCGCGCACACCGCGGCGACCAGGGTCAGCACCGCGCCGCCATAGGAACGGGTTGTCCCGGTGAGCTCAGCGACCGGGACGAAGGCCAGGTCAGCGGCTCGAACCGCGACATCTTTGACCACCCACAAGCTGATTGCCAGGTACCCCATGCCGGCACTGGCCACGGCGATCAGCAGGGCCAGCAACCGCAGGGGCCAGCCGCGCACGGCCAGCGCGGCGACGGCTGCCGCCAGCACCAGCAACGCCAGCGGAATCAGCGCCGTCGACCACGACGCGCCCGTCAGCGTGGACGTTTTGGGTTGGCCGAGGCCGTCAAACGAGCGCACTTCGACCCAGGTCATCCGAGACGCCACCCACAGCACCACGGCTGACACGACGAAGAGTCCCTGCGCCGCCCGCGTCACGGTTCGGCCAATGTGTCGGCGGCAGCAATGGCGTTGAGCACGGCTTTGGCCTTGTTCGCCGACTCGTTGTACTCGTAGGGACCATTGGAGTCGGCCACGACTCCCCCGCCGGCCTGTACGTAGGCCGTGCCGTTGCGCATCAGCGCGGTGCGGATGGCGATGGCGAAGTCCGCGTTGCCGGCGAAATCGAGGTAGCCGAGCACTCCGCCGTAGAGGCCGCGTCGAGTCTTCTCGACCTCCTCGATCAGCTCCATCGCCCGTACCTTGGGCGCCCCGGACAGGGTGCCCGCCGGGAAGCAGGCGGTAACCGCGTCCAAGGCGGTCTTGTCCGCGGCGAGCTCACCGGTCACGGTCGACACCAGGTGCATCACGTGGCTGTACCGCTCGATGTGGCTGTAGTCCTCGACGCGGACGGTGCCCGGGCGGCATACCCGGCCCAGATCGTTGCGCCCCAGGTCGACCAGCATCAGATGCTCGGCGCGTTCCTTGTCGTCGGCCAGCAGCTCCTTTTCGAGCAGCACGTCTTCTTCCTCGGTGGCACCGCGCCAGCGGGTCCCGGCAATCGGGTGGGTGGTCGCCCGACCGTCTTTCACCGTGACCAACGCCTCGGGACTGGAGCCGACCACCGAGAAATCCAGCCCGCCCTCGGCGTCGGGGACGTTGAGCAGGTACATGTACGGGCTGGGGTTGGTCACCCGCAGCATGCGGTACACGTCCAGCGGATCAGCAGCGGTATCCATCTCGAACCGCTGTGACGGCACCACCTGGAAGGCCTCGCCTGCTTCGATATCGCCGACCAGCTTTTCGACGATTGCGGTGTACTCCTCGACGGTGCGCTGGGCCCGATGCTCGGGGGCCGGCCGGCTGAACGTCGCCACTGCCGACGGCAGCGGCTGCCCCAGCGCTGCGGTCATCACATCGAGGCGTCGCACCGCATCCTCATAGGCCTCGTCGACGCGTTCGTCGGTTCCGTTCCAGTTCACCGCGTTGGCGATCAGGGTGATGGTGCCCTCGTGGTGGTCGACCGCGGCAATGTCGGTGGCCAACAGCAGCACCATGTCCGGCAGGCCAAGATCGTCGACCGCCAACTCCGGCAGCCGTTCCAGCCGACGCACCATGTCGTAGGCGAAGTACCCGACCAAACCGGAGGACAGCGGCGGCAGGTCTGGCACCGCCTCGGTCTGCAGCAGCTCCAGGGTGGCTCGCAAGGCGGCCAACGGCTCCCCTCCGCTGGGCGCGTCTTTGGGGGCGGTACCCAGCCACACGGCTTCGTCGCCACGCACCGTGAGCGCCGAGGGCGAGCCGGCACCGATGAACGACCACCGCGACCACGACCGGCCGTTCTCGGCCGATTCCAGCAGGAACGTGCCCGGGCGGTTGGCGGCAAGCTTGCGATACGCCGACAGCGGTGTCTCACTGTCGGCCAGCACCTTGCGGGTCACCGGGACCACGCGATGCCCGGCGGCCAGCGCCCGGAAATCCTCCCGTGACGTGGTGCGGGTGAGGCTGTCGGGGGTGGTTTGCACAGACCAATCCTCCCAGATGGACCGAGCAACACTGGCATGCAGACGGCGTAGCGTGAGCGACCATGACACAGATCAGGACGGGTGACACCGCTCCCGAGTTCGAACTCCCGGACCAGACCGGCACGATCCGCAGCCTGACGACCCTGCTGGCCGACGGACCGGTCGTGCTGTTCTTCTATCCGGCGGCCATGACTCCCGGATGCACCAAGGAGGCCTGTCACTTCCGCGATCTGGCCGGCGAGTTCGCCGCGGCCGGTGCGAACCGGGTCGGCATCAGCACCGACCCGGTCGCCAAGCAGGCGAAATTCGCCGACATCCAGAACTTCGACTATCCGTTGCTCTCGGATGCCGAGGGCACGGTGGCCGCCCAGTTCGGCGTCAAGCGTGGCCTGCTCGGCAAGCTCATGCCGGTCAAGCGGACCACGTTCGTCATCGACACCGACCGCACGGTCCTGGCGGTGATCTCCAGCGAGATCAGCATGGACACCCACGCCGACAAGGCGCTGGAAGCGCTCAAGGCGCGTTGACCGCCCGCAGGACCGCCGCCATCGACGCCGCGAGTACCGAATCGCTGCGACCGCACGCCCATCCGGTGCGATCTTCCGATCGATACTCCAGATAGCTGACGGCAGTGCTGCCGACGGATTGTTGGGTCAGGCTCAACACCTGCACCGGATGGCCGATCTCGGCCAGTGCCGCGCACAGCGCGTCGACCGGACCGATGCCGCGGTAGCTGCTGGTGGTGGTGCGACCGTCGCAGACCAGGGTCAGGTCGGTCACCGCCGCCGCGCCGTCACCACCGGTGTGCCAGTCCTTGAGTTGCACCGGGCCCGACGGATCCAGGTAGGCCGACTCGAACAGGTCGAACAGTTCTGCGGCGGTCACCTCCGCACCGCTTCCATCCGTGTGGGCCTGGACGTGACGGGCGAAATCGATCTGGAGCCGACGCGGCAGGTCCAGCCCGTACTCGGTGGCCAGCAGATAGGCGATGCCACCCTTGCCCGATTGGGAATTCACCCGGATCACCGCGTCATAGGTGCGGCCGATGTCGGCCGGATCGATCGGCAGATACGGTACCCGCCAATCTATTTCGTTCTCCGGTTGACCGGTGGCGACGGCCCTTGCTCGATGTTCGGCGAAGCCCTTCTTGATCGCATCCTGGTGTGTTCCGGAGAACGCCGTGTGCACCATGTCCCCGACATACGGGTGCCGTTCGTGGATCGGCATGCGGGTGCAATAGCTCACGGTTCGTGCGATCTCGTCGATGTCGGAGAAGTCGATCATCGGATCCACGCCCTGGGCATGCAGATTCAGCGCCAGGGTGGCGATGTCGACGTTGCCGGTGCGTTCGCCGTTGCCGAACACGCACCCCTCCACCCGCTGCGCACCGGCCAGCACCGCGAGTTCTGCGCAGGCGACGCCGGTGCCCCGGTCGTTGTGCGGATGCACCGACAGGATGACGCTGTCGCGTCGAGCCACGTTGCGATGCATGTATTCGATCTGGTCGGCGTAGACGTTGGGGGTGGCGATCTCGACCGTGGCCGGCAAGTTCAGGATGACGGGGTGGTCGGGGCTGGCCTGCCACAGTTCGGTCACCGCGTCGCAGATGTCCAGCACGTAGTCGGGTTCGGTGAGGTTGAACACCTCCGGGGAGAACTCGAATCGAACGTTGGGCATGCCGTCGGTGAATTCGAGGACGTCATGGGCACCGGCATAGATAAGCTGGCTCAGCTCGCCTCTGGTCTTGCCCAGCACGACATCGCGCCACGTCGGTGCGGTGGCGGTGTACATGTGGATGACGACGTCGTTGCCGATGCCGCGTACCGAGTCCACGGTCCGTTCGATCAGGTCGCGGCGCGCCGGGACGAACACCACGATGGTGACGTCCGGCGGGGCGATGTCGGACTCGGCCAGCAGGCGCACGAAATCGAAATCGGTCTGCGAGGCGGACGGGTAGCCCACCTCGATCTCCTTGTAGCCCATGGCCACCAGCAGCTCGAAGAACCGGCGCTTGCGGGCGGGGTCCATCGGCTCGGCCAGCGCCTGGTTGCCGTCGCGCAGGTCCACCGGCACCCACAGGGGTGCGGCTTCGATCCGGGCGGTGGGCCAATGACGTTGAATCAGTGGAACTTCGACGCGCTCGTAGACGCTGGTGTAGCGGTGCGACGGCATTTGCGAATGCCGCTGCCGGTTCCACGTCGGTGCGGTGGCCGGGATGTCCCCCGCCGGGGTGCTGATGGTGGGAAATGCAGAAGTGCTCATGTGAGGGTGCCTTCGGTCGGATTGGAGTTCGACCGGCGCGACACAGCCCCACGGCAGGGGGCCGGTCGATTCAGGCCCCGCCGCGGCGGCTAAGCAGGAGGACGCGCGTCATGGTGGTTAGACTGTACACAACTCCTCAGACAAGTAGACAGGTTTCGATGACCTCGCAAGTTCAGCGTCACCCGCTGGCCGCCCAGACGGCCCAGCTTCTGCTGGCCCGAATTCGACAGGGCGAATGGCCGCTGGGCCATCGGCTTCCCGGCGAGACGACCCTGGCCGCGCAGCTCGGCGTCGGCCGTTCCACCTTGCGCGAAGCCATCCGTGAACTGTCCGGCAAAGGCGTGCTCGAAAGTCGCCAGGGCGCCGGGGTGTTCGTGACGGCGCTGGATGCCGCCGAAGACTGGGACACTGTGCTGCGCCGGGCGACCATCGTCTCGGTGATCGAAGCCCGCATCGCCATCGAGGCCGAGGCTGCCGCGTTGGCCTCGATTCGCCGCACGCCCGCCGATCTGCGCGCGATCCGCCGCACGCTGGCCGCCCGCGGTGTGGTGGGTCAATCGGTCCCCGATCATGTGGATGCGGACATGGCGTTTCACCGCACAGTGATCGCCGCCGCCCATAACGAGGTACTGATCCAGCTGTTCGACGCGTTCCTGCCGCGGCTGCGGCTGGCGATGATCGACATGCTCAAGATCCGGCCGATTGCCTCCGAGCCGTGCGATCACGAGCTCCATCAGCGGTTGGCCGAGGCGATCGTCGACCGCGATCCCGAGGCCGCCGCGGCGGCCAGCAGAACCCATCTGAGCTCGTTGAAGGAGTCTTTCGCATGACCCCGGTCCTCGACATCGCCGATGTGACCTTCCGCCGCGACGGCAAACAGATCATCGACGGCATCTCGCTGACGGTGCAGTCCGGTGAGCACTGGGCCCTGCTTGGCCCCAACGGCGCCGGCAAGAGCACGCTGCTGGGTTTCTGTGCAGCGGTGACGTTTCCGACGTCGGGTACCGTGCACGTGCTCGGCGGCCAGATGGGTCGCACCGATCTGGCGGTGCTGCGCCGCTCGATCGGGCACGTGAATCCCCGGCACCGGCTGCAGTACCCGCTCACCGTCCGCGAGGTGGTGCTCACCGGGATCACCGCCACCATCGACATCGCGGCGCACTGGACGCCGACGGTCGAGCAGGTGCGCCGAGCCCACGACCTGATCGACACCGTGGGCCTGTCCGCGCGGGCCGACGCGATCTGGCCGACGCTGTCCCAGGGCGAACGCGGCCGCACCCTGATCGCGCGGGCGTTGATCGCCGACCCGGAACTGCTCTTGCTGGACGAGCCGACCACCGGCCTCGACGTTGCGGCCCGTGAGCAACTGCTGGAAACCCTTGACACCCTGGATGACTCGCACCCCGACATGGCGTCGATCCTGGTCACCCATCACCTCGAGGAGCTGCCCACGACCACCACGCACGCGCTGTTGATCGCCCACGGCCGCACCGTGGCCAGCGGACCGGCCCGCGATGTCGTCACCACCGACCACGTCAGTGAGGCGTTCGACCATCCCGTGGTGGTGGGCTATCACGACGGGCGGTGGAGCGCGCGGGCCAAGGCCAGCTCGCGGGTCTTGTAGTCGTCGCTCAGGCTTCGGCCGGGGTGTTGCGACGCCGGCGGGCCTCACGGTGCCGGGTCACCGGCGTGGTGTCGATGACGCGGTTGACCATCGTCGCCAGAAAGCGCGACGGCTGCAACTGCGGCGGCACCGTGTCATGGCGGATGGCGATGTCGGGTAGCGCGGCCATCGCTTCGTCGACAGCAGCGGTGGCGACATCCACGATCTCGAAAAGAGCGTCGGGCTCGGCCTTTTCGATGCTGTCCACCTCTTCATCCGCCGCTTCGGCGGGGCCGTCGAGGTCGTAGTCGATCATCACCAGGGCCACGGCGTGATAGGCGTCGTCCTCGGTGCCGAGCTTGCCCAGCAGGTCGATGAGCCATTCGGCCTTGTCCGGTTCGGTACTCAGGATCGTCGAACGCAGGCCGTAGACAAACCCGAGAGCGGCCATCGGGTGACGCAGCCGCAGGTTCTTGGCGTCGCCGTAGCTTTCCTCGACCCGGTTGGCGGCGTTCTTGCCGAAGCTGGAATCCATCCGCTTGGTGCTGATGAGCAATTCCGGACCGGTGTCCCAGTCCGACATCACCACGTCGACCTGCTTCATATAGTGCTTGCCCAGCACGCTGGCACTTGACGCGGCAACGCCTTTCATCGACCGGCGCAGCCGTTGCTCGATCAACTGGCGTTCCTTCTGTGGCAGCGCCTCGAGAAGGTTGGCGATGGCGCTGGGCATGATGCGCGGATCGGTGGCTCGCGGCCAGACCGCGTCCGGGTCGAAACCGGCCCGCCGCAACTCGTAGGCCAGCCACACATCCAACGCCAGTGCCGGAACCCCGGTGGTCGACGGCGCATCGAGATACAACGGCACGCCGAGTAGCTTGCGCAACACCCGAAAGTCGGGAACGAACGTCAGCTCGCCCGCAGTGCGTACCCAGGGATTGGTGTGCGTGCCCTCCGGCGCAGCGTCGGCCACGATGCGGTCGAAGATGGCCCACGCGGTGGCCTTGGTCGAGGGTTCAGCGGGCACGCCGAGACCTTACCGTCCGCCGCGTCGCCAACGAATCGCGCGCCGTCCGAACGGGTTCCAGGGCGACGTGGTGCGCCAGGCTCAACGCGTCATCGACGATGTGGGTCGCCTCGAGCAGTTGGCCGCGCTCCAACAGCACCCCGACGCGCCGGCGTACGGCTCGCAATTCATCGGCGCGAGCGGCCACCAGCTCGGGTGACGGAACCAACCAGCGGTCGGCCTCACGCGGTTCGATCTTGAGAATCCCGCCGCCATAGGAGCGGCCGACGATCTCGGCGTGCAGAACCGTCACCGAATTCAACGCGGCCAATCCCAACAGGTCGCGACCCACGGAGCGCACGTCGTCCTGCAGATACACGCCGTGCACCGAGTTGAGGTGGTGTGCCTTGGCCCGATTGCTGACCAACCGCGGGGTGTCGGCATTCATACACGTCAGCAGCAGGTCGGCCGGCCGTACCAGCGGCACCAGATACCACGGCTGACGCACCCGGCACTTGTAGGCCAGATGCACCCCGGCGGCGTGCCCGGCGTCGATGTAGCGCTGTGCGGGTGCTGATGGGGTGCCGGCCGGCCGGAACAGGTGAATGGAGCGGCCGTCCTCCCCCAGCTTCGTCAGCTGCTCGGTGGTCAGCGTCAGGCCGCGAAGGTGCGCACTGCCCGGCGGGGACAGCGGCAGCAGATCGGTGCGCCGCAGCCCCAGTTCTCGTACGCGATCTGGGGACAGCGCGAAGAAGCTGTTGTTGCCCGTGACCATACCCAGGGTGGTGTCACCCCAGGTCTCCAGCGGTGTGAACTGCCCGCCGTCGTGCAGACCGTGGAGCGCATCCACCGGTGCGTTGCCGATCAGGCCGCTGACCCATTTGTCGGCGGGATCGCGGGGCGACCAACGACGTTGCGCCAGTTCAGATGTCAGGGAGTCAGCATTGCGGGCCCGGTGAATGACGGCGTGACCGGTCGGCCCGCCGCCGTAGCCGTCGGCCAGGAGCAGGACGACGTCGGCCTCGGCCTCGGGGAACACCTGCTCGTCGAACATCACCAACTCGACGCTGGCGAACCGGTCGAAAAGGAACTTCCGCACGGCCGCCGCATAGTTGACGCTCAGCAGTTCGGCCGGCAGTACGAGCGCCAAACGCCCGCCCGGCTTGAGAAACAGTGCGGCGTGCACGGTGAACGCGGCCCAGCTCGAGGCCAGGCCCGACAATGTCACCCCGGCCTTGAGCGCTGCTCGCCGCGACTGTGCTCTGGTGGCACCCCGGAAATCCTGGTAGCGGATGTAGGGCGGATTGCCGATCACCGCGGTGTATTCGGCACGGGGCTCGACATCGAAGAAGTCGGCGGTCCTGATGTGCGCCCGTCCCCCGGCCTCGGTGACCCGGCGACGCGCGGTGGTGGCACTGGAGCGGTGGATCTCGATACCGTCGAGCTCGGGCTGGTCGACGCCGAGCTGCTGCAGCCGGCGGGTGGCGGCAACGAGAAACGCCGCGTCACCGGCCGAAGGCTCCAGGACCTGCTCATCGGCGGACCGCACGGCCCATTGCGCGAGGTACGCGGTGATCGGGGCCGGAGTGAAGAACGCACCGCGCGCCTTACGAGTCGCAGCGGTGTCGGTCATCCCGTCATTGTTGCCGACGGCACCGACAACTCCGGACACCGCAACGCGCGAACGCGGTTAATACAACGGGCTGCCCTCAGAACGGCGGCTCGTCTGGGCCAGGGTCCGGCGGAGGGGGAGGTCGCCAATCCTCGGGTAGATTCTCGGGTTCGGGCGGCTCGTTGATCCACCTGGCAAACGGGCTGGAACTGAGGTCATCACCTTTGAACAAGGTCAGGGTGGCGCGCATACGGTTGCGTTCCCGGCGGCGCTCCATCTCCCGGCGTCGAACCCGCCTAACCCGGCGATCCTCGGCATTGATCGGACGCAGTTGCGCGTTCTTCGCCCTGCGCTCCGCGACCCGTACCGATCGAGGTTTCGCCTTCGCCAGCGACGGCGCCCGCCGGGGCCGCCCCTCGGGTTCGAAGATCTCGGATGCACCCGGACTCGTTCGATGCACGTGCCCATTTGGTGCCGTCCAGACCACAGTCCCGTCCGGCAGCTGCTCATCCTGCCATCCATCATGGAACGTTTTCAGCCGATGATGTTGACGACAAAGACATTTCAGATTCCACGGTACGGTCAGCCCGCCCTTTTCGGGATGGCGGTGATCGAACGGCACCGTATGGTCGATGTCACATCTCTCGGCCGGCCGGTCACACCCAGGGAACCGGCAGGTGATGTCCCGGCACCGGATCCACCGCTCCAGGGCAGCCGACGGCCGATACCGCAAGGCATCACCGGTCGGCACATCCGGGGCCTGCACGATCCGCATCGCGGCTTCCTTCGCTAAATCGCGAAGCTGCTCTGCATCGATCACGCCATAACCGGCGATATACGCCGGAGCCGACCCACCGAGTAGCGCAGACTGCGGCGCAATCACATTGAATACGGTCCGCACCGGAGACGGCCCCGCCGGCTTGGTCTGCGGACAGTCGGGACGCCCGCAATGGCACAGCAGGGCCCGGCCCTCCACCAGCGCCGCCACCGCGTCTGCTCGGCGCTGGGACAGGGTGCGAGGATCCTCAGCGCACACCCCCTCCGCCAATTCGGTCAGCCGCTTGTCGAAAATGGCACCCGCCCACGCGCCAACTATCCCGTCCAGTCGCATGGTTCCGTCCCCGCTGGGGCGCACCCGGACAAACCGGCGACGCTCGGCACGCTCCCGCTCCGAGACTGCGTCGGGATCCATCTCCCGCACCAGGGCATCCACGGCGTCGGTCACCCGGCGACGTGACCACGACGACCACCCCGTGATCCGCTCGGCCAACACCGCGTCCAGCCGCGCCAGGATCCCGAGGTCGGAGACCGACTCGGTATGAGCGATGATCACCGCAACCGAATCCCAGTCGATTTTTCCAAGCCTCAACACCGCCGCCACCTGCGGCAACCGATTGGTCAACGATTCTGCTTGCGACACCACTCGCGACGCCGCCGACGGCGAAAGATGCATCGCCGCTCCCACTTCAGCGACTGTGCGGGCAAAACCGGTCAAGAGCATGTGACCGGGATCGTCATCCTCCAACCCGACCTCGTCGATGCGCCGGTTGAGCAATTCACCGATCATCGCCATCCGAGATGCCATCAACATGGCCTCCTCCGACACCGAGTCGCTGATGCAGAGCACCAGCTCCCAGGAGGCGTCGGCTTCGAACATACATTCGATTCTCCGCCTAAAGCGGCGCGTTGGCAAGCACTTTTTACGACGTAGTCCGGATTTCGCCAGCTGCAATGCGCTCAGCGTGTCCGATCGGCAAATCGCCGGGCATCAGCCGTCGGACAGCAACACGTCCGCGTCGAAGCAGGTGTGCGCCCCGGTGTGGCAGGCGGCACCGGTCTGGTCGACCTCCAGCAATACCGTGTCACCGTCGCAGTCCAGCCGGACCGAGTGCACGTATTGCGTGTGCCCGGACGTCAGGCCCTTGACCCACTGCTCGCCGCGGGAGCGTGAAAAGTATGTGGCCTCACGGGTTTCCAACGTGCGGGCCAGCGCGTCGTCGTCCATCCAGGCGACCATCAGCACTTGGCCGGTGGACCGCTCCTGCGCCACGGCGCTGAACAGTCCGTCGGCGTTGCGCTTCAACCGCGCCGCAATCGCCGGGTCGAGAGCGCTCATCGGACCGTGATCCCTTCCGCCGCCATCGCCGCCTTCACCTGGCCGATGGTCAGCTCCCGGAAATGAAACACACTGGCGGCCAGCACCGCATCCGCACCTGCCTGCACGGCGGGCGCGAAATCGGCCACCGCTCCGGCACCACCGCTGGCGATCACCGGAACCCCCACGGCTGCGCGGACCGCCCGCAACATCGGCAGGTCGAAACCGGCCTTGGTGCCGTCCCGGTCCATCGAGTTGAGCAGGATCTCCCCGACGCCGAGTTCAGCGCCGCGGATGGCCCATTCGATCGCATCCAGCCCGGTTCCGCGGCGACCACCGTGGGTGGTCACCTCCCACCCCGACGGGGTGGGCGCATCACCGGCCGGCACGGTTCGCGCGTCGACACTGAGCACGATGCACTGTGAACCGAACTGCCGGGCCAGCTCGGCCAACAGTTCCGGGCGCGCGATCGCGGCGGTGTTGACCGACACCTTGTCGGCGCCGGCGCGCAACAGCATGTCGACGTCGTCGACGGAACGCACCCCACCACCGACGGTCAGCGGGATGAACACCTGCTCGGCGGTGCGCTTGACCACCTCGAGCATCGTGGACCGGCCCGACGAGGATGCGGTGACGTCGAGGAAGGTCAGCTCGTCGGCGCCTTCGGCGTCGTAAGCGGCCGCCAGCTCGACGGGATCACCCGCGTCGCGCAGGTTCTCGAAGTTGACCCCCTTGACCACCCGGCCGGCGTCGACGTCGAGGCACGGGATCACCCTCGTCGCAACGTCACTGATGGTGCTCACTGATAGTCCTCCGGATTGCCTGCGGATTTCACGATTTCCAGCATGCGTTCGTGCACACCGGGCGCAGCGGCCAAGGCTGACTTGGATTCGGCCGTCCACGGGTCACCGGCCAGATCGGTCACGATGCCCCCGGCGGCGCGCACCAGCGCCACGCCGGCGGCGTGGTCCCAGATGTGATGGCCGAAACTGATCGCCCCGCCCAAGATTCCGGCGGCCACGTAGGCCAGGTCGACGCCGGTGGCCCCGTGCATCCGCACCCGTGAGCAGACTCGGCTGAGATTCGACAGCACCTCGACCCGGTACCGACCCGGGAACCGCCCCCGCGAGTCGATGTTGAACGTCTGGATACCGACGATCGAGTCGGTCAACGTGGGCGAACCCAACGCCGGCAGCGCGGAACCGTTGTCGCGCACCGGTCCCCCGGCCAGCGCCGAATACCGCTGACCGGTGAACGGCAGCCACGTCAGGCCGGCCACGGGTTCGCCGTCGGCCAGCAGACCGAGCAGGATGGCGGCCATCGGTGAGCCGGCCGCGTAGTTGAAGGTGCCGTCGATCGGATCGAGCACCCACACCAGCGGCGAATCGATCGGCTCGCCGCCGAATTCCTCACCGTGGACGCCGATCCCGGTAGCCTCGGTCAGCGCTCGTACGACCTGCCGCTCGATCGCGAGATCGACTTCGGTGGCGAAGTCGTTGCCCTGCTTGGCGACCGCGGAATCGGCCCGGTGCCCGGCAATGAACGGCACCGACGCGGCGTCGAGAATCTCAGTCGCCGCATCGACCAGCGCGGCCAGCTTCGACGGGTCCAGGGCGCCCACCTCGCTTATCCGCTGACCGCAGCCAGTGCCTGCGGCAGAGTGAATCGTCCGGCATACAGCGCTTTTCCGACGATCGCACCTTCCACGCCGTGCCCGGTCAGGGTGGCGATCGCCTGAAGATCGTCGAGGCTCGACACTCCGCCCGAGGCGATCACCGGGGCGTTGGTGCGGTCGGCGACCGCTGCCAGAAGTTCCAGGTTTGGCCCGGTGAGGGTGCCGTCCTTGGTGACGTCGGTGACGACGTAACGCGAACACCCTTCGCGGTCAAGGCGATCCAAGACTTCCCACAGATCACCGCCATCGGTTTCCCACCCACGGCCCCGCAAGCGCCAGCTGCCGTTCTCGAACTGCACGTCGAGACCGACGGCCACGCGGTCGCCGTATTCGGCGATGGCACCCCGGCACCACTCGGGGCTCTCCAGCGCGGCCGTGCCGATGTTGACCCGGGCGCAGCCGGTGTCCATGGCGGCCTTCAGCGAGTCGTCGTCGCGGATGCCGCCGGACAACTCCACCTTCACATCGAGTTTGCCGACCACCTCGGCCAACAACTCCCGATTGGAGCCGCGACCGAACGCGGCGTCCAGATCGACCAGGTGGACCCACTCGGCGCCGTCACGCTGCCACGTCTGCGCTGCTTCCAGCGCCGAGCCGTAATCGGTCTCGCTGCCGGCCTTGCCCTGCACCAGGCGCACCGCCTTGCCGTCCACCACGTCGACGGCCGGCAAAAGAATCAAACTCACAGTCCCTCAACCCAATTCGCGAGAAGCGTCGCACCGGCGTCGCCACTCTTCTCCGGATGAAATTGCGTGGCCGACAACGCGCCGTCTTCGACGGCAGCGATGAACGGCACGTGGTGCGTCGCCCAGGTCACCAGCGCGTCCGGATTACCGGACCACTCCTGCGCGGCGTACGAGTGCACGAAATAAAAGCGGGTGTCGGCGTCGAGGCCCTTGAACAGCGTGCTGCCGTTCGGTGCCTCGACGACGTTCCAGCCCATGTGCGGGATCACCGGGGCGTCGAGTCGGGTCACCGATCCGGGCCATTGCCCACAACCGGTGGACTCCACGCCGAACTCCACCCCGCGGGCGAACAGGATCTGCATCCCGACACAGACGCCCAGCACCGGCCGCTCGTGCTGCAATCGGCTGGCGATGATCTTCTCGCCGCCGATCGCCCGCAGCCCCGTCATGCATGCCTCGAACGCTCCGACGCCCGGCACCACCAGTCCGTCGGCGTCGGCAGCCGCCGCCGGATCTGCGGTCACCTCCACATCGGCGCCGGTACGTTCCAGCGCGCGCTGGGCCGAGCGCAAATTCCCCGATCCATAGTCCAATACGACGACTTTCTTGGTCACAACGTCCCTTTGGTCGACGGGACTCCGGTGACGCGAGCGTCGTATTCCACGGCCTGGCGCAACGCGCGGGCCACTGCTTTGTACTGCGCCTCGGTGATGTGGTGCGGGTCGCGGCCGTACAGCGTCCGTACGTGTAATGCGATGCGGGCGTTGAACGCCAGCGATTCGAACACATGGCGGTTGATCACGGTGTGATACGGCGCGCTGGAACCGGCAATGGTGAATTCCACCATGAATTCGGGCTCGCCGGTGTGCACGAAGTACGGCCGGCCGGATACGTCGACCGCCGCATGCGCCAGCGACTCGTCCATCGGGATGAACGCATCACCGAAGCGGCGGATGCCCTTCTTGTCGCCGAGTGCCTCGCCGAGCGCCTGGCCCAGCACGATCGCGGTGTCCTCGATCGTGTGATGGCCCTCGATCTCGATGTCGCCCTTGGCGTGCACCGTGAGATCGAAGCTGGCGTGGGTGCCCAGCGCGGTCAGCATGTGGTCGAAGAACGGGACGCCGGTGTCGATGTCGACGACACCGGTGCCGTCGAGGTCGATCTCGACGGTGATGTCGGATTCCCTGGTCTTTCGTTCGACTTTCGCGCGACGGGTCACGATGCTCCTACCGGGCTGTTGGCGGGCTGAAGTTCGGTCGCGGCCAGATCGGCGCTGGCGGCCAAGAATGCGTCGTTCTCCTCGGCCAGCCCGATCGTGGTGCGCAGGAAGCCGGGGATGCCGACGTCGCGGATCAGGATTCCCTTATCCAGGTAGCGTTGCCACGTCGCGGGTGCATCGGTGAACTCGCCGAACAGCACGAAATTCGCGTCGCTGGGGATCACTCGGTAGCCGAGGCGGTTCAGCTCGGCGCTCACCCGGTCGCGTTCGGCGGCCAGCGTGGCGACGCTGGCCAGCGTGTCGTCGGCGTGCCGCAGCGCCGCGCACGCGGCAGCCTGGGTGAGCACTGACAGGTGGTACGGCAGGCGCACCAGCAGCAGCGCATCGATCACCGCGGGCGCGGCGGCCAGATAACCGAGCCGTCCGCCTGCGAAGGCGAACGCCTTGCTCATCGTGCGGGTGACAATCAGCTTGGCCGGGAACTCGTCGATCAAAGTCACCGCGCTGGGCTGCGACGAGAACTCGCCGTAGGCCTCGTCGACGATCAGGATGCCGCCTGGCATGGCTTGCAACAGCCGGCGCAGGTCCTCGATCGAGACACTCTGGCCCGACGGATTGTTGGGGCTGGCGACGAACACCACGTCGGGGCTGCGCTCCGTCACGGCGGCCACAGCCACGTTCATGTCAAGCCCGAAATCCGCAGCGCGAGCCGCCTGCAGCCACTCGGTCTGGGTGCCATCGGAGATGATCGGGTGCATCGAGTACGACGGCACGAAACCGATCGCGGTGCGTCCCGGTCCGCCGAAGGCCTGCAGAAGCTGCTGCAGAATCTCATTGGAACCGTTTGCCGCCCAGAGGTTGTCGACGGTGAGTGGCACGCCGGTGGCCGCCGTGAGATAGGCGGCCAGATCGGTGCGCAACTGAATCGAATCCCGGTCGGGATAACGGTGAAGCTCGGCCGCGGCGTCGCGGACCGATGCGGCGACGTCGTCGACGAGGGCCTGGGTGGGCGGGTGCGGGTTCTCGTTGGTATTGAGCCGCACCGGAACCACCAATTGCGGTGCTCCGTAAGGAGACTTCCCGCGCAGGTTTTCGCGCAGCGGCAGATCGGCCAGCGTCACATCCTGTGCGCCCATTACCGCTCGAACCTCCGTCGTACCGCCTCGCCGTGCGAGGGCAGGTTTTCCGCCTTGGACAAGGTGATGACATGCCCGGAAACATCTTTGAGTGCGGCCTCGTCGTACTCGACGACGTGGATGCCGCGCAGGAATGTCTGCACGGACAGGCCGCTGGAGTGCCGTGCGCAACCGGCGGTCGGCAGCACGTGGTTGGAGCCGGCGCAGTAGTCGCCGAGGCTGACCGGCGACCAGGCACCCACGAAAATGGCTCCGGCAGAACGGATCCGGCCAGCTACCGCGGGTGCGTCCTTGGTCTGGATCTCCAGGTGCTCGGCGGCGTAGGCGTTGACCACGCGCACGCCGGCCTCGATGTCGTCGACGAGCACGATCGCGGACTGCTTGCCCGAGAGCGCTGCGCGGACTCGGTCGACATGCACCGTGGTCTCCAGCTGGCGAGTGAGCTCGCGGTCGGTGGCCTCGGCGAGCGCCTCACTGTCGGTGACCAGCACGCTGGCCGCCATCTCGTCGTGCTCGGCCTGGCTGATCAGATCCGCGGCGACGTGCACCGGATCGGCCGTGTCGTCGGCCAGGATCGCGATCTCGGTGGGCCCGGCCTCGGCGTCGATACCGACCTGCGAGCGGCAGATGCGCTTGGCGGCGGTCACGTAGATGTTGCCGGGGCCGGTGATCATGTCGACCGGGGCCAGCTCCGCGCCATCGGTGTCCGTACCGCCGTAGGCCAGCAGCGCCACCGCCTGGGCGCCACCGACGGCCCAGACCTCGTCGACGCCGAGCAGCGCTGCGGCAGCCAGGATGGTCGGGTGGGGCAGCCCATCAAACTCCGCCTGCGGCGGGCTCGCGATCACCAGTGAATCGACACCGGCAGTCTGAGCCGGCACCACGTTCATCACCACGCTCGACGGGTAGACGGCGTTGCCGCCCGGTACATAGAGCCCGACCCGCTCGACGGGCACCCAACGTTCGGTGACGGTGGCGCCGGGCGCCAGCGTGGTGGTCGTGTCGATCCGCCGTTGATCGGCGTGCACCGCGCGAGCCCGGTCGATGGAGACCTGCAGCGCGGTACGCACGTCGGGATCGAGTTCGGCCAGGGCCGCGGCGAGCCGCGCCCCAGGCACCCGCACGGTGTCGGGACGAATACCGTCGAACGAATGGCCGTAGTCGAGGGCAGCCTTCGCGCCGTGCTCGGCGACGGCCTCCACGATCGGGCGGACCTTGGGCACCACTGCGTCCACGTCGACCCCGCCGCGAGGCAGCGCAGTTCGCAACTGCGCAGCGTTCAACACGCGGTTACGCAGGTCGATACGGGACATCTGAAACTCGGCCATCGGTTCAATTGTCCCTGATCAGTCCAGTTGATAAAAATCCGTCGTCGGTTGCCGCCGGCACGACCCGCCGTAAGGTGGTTCCAGCCTGCCGAATGGAGCCCCAGATGTCCGCAAACGACCACCCGAACAACGCCCCCGGCGTACCGATGCTCGTGCCGCCGGCGCTCGAGCGGTTCCAGATCAAATACATCAACCCGCTGGTGAAACCCTTCTCGAAGCGACTGCCGGGATTCACCGTGATCAAGCATCGGGGTCGTACCTCCGGTACGCCGTACGAGACGATCGTGACCAGCTACCGCAAGGGCAACGTTTTCGCGGTGACACTTCTGCACGGCAAGACGAACTGGGTCAAGAACGTGCTCGCCGCCGGTGAGGCGGACGTGCACCTGTTCCGTGACGACATCAAGATCACCAATCCGCGGGTGCTGCCGGCGGGCACCGACGATCCAACGCTCCCCCGGATCCCCCGCAACGCGGCCCGCCGGATGGGCGTCTTCGTCGCAGATATCGTTTGACACGGTCGCCAGACTGCACCTATGACCTGGCAGATCTGGCTCGCGTTTCTCGGCGCGTCGATCGTCATCAGCTTGTCCCCCGGCGCCGGGGCGATTCAGTCGATGGCTACCGGCCTGACCCATGGCGTACGCCGTGGGTCATGGAGCGTGCTCGGACTCCAGTTCGGGCTACTCGCACAACTGCTGCTGGTCGCCGTCGGCCTGGGAGCCGTGGTCGCGAAGTCGATGCTGGCCTTCCACATCGTCAAGTGGATCGGTGTGGCGTACCTGATCTACCTGGCGATCCAGCAGTGGCGCAGCGCCTCGCAGGATCTGCGCGACCGGATGGGCGGCACGGGTGAACGCGGCCGACTGTCCCTAGTAATGCGCGGATTCCTGGTCAACACCACCAACCCGAAAGGCTTGGTGTTCCTCGTCGCGGTCCTGCCGCAGTTCGTGGTGCCGACCGCGCCACTGCTGCCGCAGTACCTGGCGATCGGAGCGACCATGGTGGTCGTCGACGTGGTCGTGATGAGTCTCTACACCGGCCTGGCGGCCCGGTTGCTCAATTGGCTGCAGACACCGCGTCAGCAGACGATGCTCGGCCGGGTGTTCTCCGGGCTGTTCGCCACCGCTGCGGTGGTGTTGTCGTTGGTCCGCCGCGGCGCGACCGCCTAGCCACCGTCGTAGCCTCCAGCGCCCTCTGGATGATCGGTGCTGCCGTTTCCATCGCAGTCTGCAGCGGACGTGCTCCGGCCGCGCCGCAGCGGATTAAGTGTCCAGGCCGATATCGAGCACTCGTACCGAATGGGTGAGCGCCCCGATCGCCAGGTAATCCACCCCGGTGCCGGCGTAGTCGGCCGCGCTGTCCAGCGACAGGCCGCCCGAGGATTCCAGCAGCGTCTTGGGTGAACGGGTATCGCGGCGCTGCACCGCGATCTGCGTCTGCCACACCGGGAAGTTGTCCAGCAGCACCAGTTCCACGTCGGCCCCGAGCACCTCGTCGAGTTGTTCGAGGGAGTCCACCTCGACCTCGCAGGGCAGATCGGGCGCCTCGGCCCGGACCGCCTTGAGCGCGGCGAGCACCGACCCTGCGGCAGCCACGTGGTTGTCCTTGATCAAGGCGGCGTCACCGAGTCCCATCCGATGGTTGACGCCACCGCCGACGCGCACCGCGTACTTCTGTAAGGCGCGCAGACCCGGAAGCGTCTTGCGGGTGTCGCGGATCTTGGCGTGGGTGCCGGACACCGCATCCACCCAGGCGGCGGTCGCGGTGGCAATTCCCGACAGGTGACACATCAGGTTGAGCAGGGTGCGTTCGGCGGTGAGTAGACCTCGCGTCGGGGCCTCGACAGACAGGATCGTCGAACGGGCGTCCAACCGGGCACCGTCCTGGACGCGGTCGATCACGCGGTATCCGTCGGCGCCGAGCACCTCGTCGAGCACCAGCAACGCGATGTCCACCCCGGCGATCACGCCGGGGTCCCGGTTGACCACTGCGGCGGTGGTCATCGCCGCGGCGTCTACGGTGGCGATCGTCGTCACGTCGGGGCCGTACCGCAGGTCTTCCTCGACTGCGCGGGCGATAGTGGCCCGAGCCTCGGCCAGTTCGGTTTCGGAAAGCGCCATCAGCACACCGCCGTCGGGGTGTCGAGGGCAAGACGGCCGGCTACGGCACGAACTGTCACGGGATGCTCCTGAGCGGGGTCGGTTTCGGGGTGGTCGCCGCGATGGTGGCAGCCACGACTTTCGGTGCGGGCCTGGGCTGCGACGGCGATGGCGCCTGCGGTCGCGGTCAGTGCGGCGTCCTCGAACTCCTGGCGACCCGCAGGCCGCACGAGTCGCGCCTCGGCGAGGATGTCACCGAGCCGGCGCAGACCGTCACCATGACGAACCACCGAGGCGTGCGTGGACATCGAGCGCTGCAAGACATTTCGATCGAGTGCACCGCGCCGATGCTCCTGCGGCGTCTGGGCCCGGACGGTACCGGCCACACGGGCATGCTCAGCTGCCTCGACACCGGCTCGACCGCCGACAACCAGCCCTTCCAGCAGACTGTTGGAGGCCAACCGGTTGGCCCCGTGCATGCCCGTGCGGGCCACTTCTCCCGCGGCGAACAGCCCGGACAGTTCGGTGCGTCCGTGCACGTCGGTGACCACTCCACCGCAGCTGTAGTGCGCGCCGGGAACCACCGGGATAGGTTGCCGGGTGGGGTCGACCCCGGCCGCCGCGCAGGCCGCTGCCACGGTGGGAAACCGGTCGGCGAACCGGTTGACCGCACGCGCGTCCAGATATACGCACCGGTCGCCGGTTGCACTCAATCGGGCGTTGATGGCCGCCGCGACCACATCGCGTGGGGCCAAGTCACCCATCGGGTGCACGCCGTCGGTCACCGAATCACCGTGTGCATCAACGAGTATCGCGCCTTCACCGCGAAGCGCTTCGGTGATGAGCGGGCGTCGCCCGGCACCGCCCTCGGCATACAGCATGGTCGGATGGAACTGGACGAACTCGATGTCACGGACCGGCACACCGGCCCACAACGCCAAAGCAATGCCGTCCCCGGTCGATCCGCCGGGATTGGTGGTGGCCGCATAGGCATGACCGAGGCCGCCGGTGGCGAGGATCACCGACGGTGCGTGCACGATGCCCAGGCCGTCCTCATTGCGGACCAGGACCCCGTTCACCGCTGAATCATCACGCAGGATCTGCAGGGCCACATGGTTGCGGCGGATGTCGAGGGTGGCGGTGGCAACGTCGAGAGCGCGCTGCACCTCCGCGCCGGTGGCATCCCCGCCGGCATGAATGATGCGGCGCCGGCTGTGCCCACCCTCGCGGGTCAACGCCCACCGGCCGGGGGCGGCCTCGTCGAACCTGGCGCCATCGGCAACCAGATCGGCCACCGCGTCGTAGCCGGCCGCAACGATCGACCGCACGGCGTCGGGATCGCACAGCCCACCGCCGGCGGCGATCGTGTCGGCAACGTGTGCGTCCACGGAATCGTCGGTGTCGGGCAGCACCACGGCGATCCCACCCTGGGCGTGAAACGTGGCCGTCTCACGTGCCTTGCTCAGCACCACCACACGGCGGCCACGCCGCTGCGCCGCCAACGCGGCGACCAGACCGGCCACCCCGGTTCCGACGACGACGACGTCAGCCGGCTGTTGCCACAGCGTCGAACCGCCGCACGCGAAGATGGTCACTCCCCGCCGCCGGGCTGACCAATCGCAATCATGCGCTGCACGCTGGCACGACCCAGGCGGGCGGTCTCGGGATCGACATGCACCTCGTCGGCACCTTCGATCAGACTGCGCAACAGCGCAGCCGGGGTGATCATCTTCATGAACGTGCACGAGGCCCGGTCATTGACCGCCAGGAAGTCGACTTCGGGTGCGGCCCGGCGCAATTGGTGCAGCATGCCGACCTCGGTCGCAACCAGAACCTGCCGGGCCCGGGTCTCGCGGGCCGCGTCGAGCATGCCTCCGGTGGACAGAATCTTCACCCGCTCCTCGGGCACGGCGCCCTCGCCGGCCAGATACAGCGCAGAGGTGGCACACCCGCATTCCGGGTGCACGAACAGTTCGGCGTCGGGATGTGACCGCGCCTGGTCGGCCAGCTCGTCGCCGTTGATGCCGGCGTGCACGTGGCACTCCCCTGCCCACACGTGCAGGTTCTTGCGGCCGGTGACGCGCCGGACATGTGCGCCGAGGAACTGGTCCGGGCAGAACAGGACCTCGCGGTCCTCGGGTATCGAGGCCACCACCTCGACGGCGTTCGACGAGGTGCAGCAGATGTCGGTCAGCGCCTTCACCGCGGCGGTGGTGTTGACGTAGGAAACGACGACCGCACCGGGGTGCTCATCCTTCCAGGCCTGCAGCTCGTCGGCGGTGATCGAGTCGGCCAACGAGCAACCGGCGCGCTGATCCGGGATCAGCACCGTCTTGTCCGGGCTGAGGATCTTGGCCGTCTCGGCCATGAAGTGCACGCCACAGAACACGATCGTGTCCTCGGGCGCCTCCGCGGCGATGCGCGAGAGCGCCAGCGAATCGCCGACGTGGTCGGCGACGTCCTGGATCGCCGGCAGCTGATAGTTGTGCGCCAGCAGCGTCGCCCCGCGCAGGTCGACCAGTCGACGAATCTCAGCGGCCCACTTCTCGTCGCCGTCGACACCGGAATAACCGTCGGGACCATCGACGATCTGACCCGCCAGGCCCCCCGCGAGGGTGTCATCGATAGCGGTCACGTCGACCTCCTCCACTCCGTCAGGTTTTCGACTTATAATCGAAAACATGCCACATGGTAACACCGCGCACGAAGTCCTTGCCGCCGTGTTCCAGGTTCGCGACGTAGACTCCCGCCACCCCAGCCTCAACGTGCTGCTCTGGCAACGCGCCCTCGATCCCGAACAGGGAAAATGGTCCCTGCCGGGTGGACGACTGGACGATGACGAGGACTTGACGACCTCGGTTCGGCGACAGCTGGCCGAAAAGGTCGATCTCCGTGAGTTGGCCCACCTCGAACAACTGGCGGTGTTCTCCGACCCGCGGCGGGTTCCGGGCACACGAACCATCGCGTCGACCTTCCTGGGGCTCGTGCCCTCCCCCGCCACCCCGGCACTGCCCTCGGACACCCGATGGCACCCTGTCAACGACCTGCCGGAAATGGCCTTCGACCACGCCCCGATGGTCGAACACGCGCGCAACCGACTGGTCGCCAAACTCTCCTATACCAACATCGGATTCGCCTTGGCACCAAAGGAATTCGCCATCTCCACCCTTCGGGACATCTACAGCGCCGCGCTCGACTACCAAGTCGACGCGACCAACCTGCAGCGGGTCCTGGAACGCCGCAAGGTCATCACCCGCACCGGCACCACAGCGCGATCCGGCCGCAGCGGCGGCCGGCCCGCGGCGCTGTACCGCTTCACCGACTCCCGTTACCGCGTCACCGACGAGTTCGCCGCGTTGCGGCCGCCCGGGTGAGTCGACTGGATTCTTAGACCCTTCTTAAGTAAGAATGCCGGGATGGACTTGGGCAGTGCGGCCAGCATCTCCGCCGCCGAATGGATCGGTCGAGCACCACACGAGGAACTCGACCGCACGGCACGACCCGACCTGCCCCACGACGACGACTTCTACGTACCGCCCGCGGGCTTCCAGCACGCCGAGCCAGGCACCTTGCTGCGCAGCCGCGACGTCGAACTGGCCTTCCTGGGGCTGATCCCGCAACGCCTCCACGCCACGCAACTGCTGTACCGCACCACTGACCGCAACGGCATTCCAGAGGCCGCCGTCACCACGGTGATCGTCCCGCCCGACGCCGTACCGGATTGTCCGGTCGTGTCCTACCAGTGCGCCATCGACGCCATCACCGGCCGCTGCTTCCCTTCCTATGCGCTTCGCCGTCACGCCAAGGCCACCGGCTCCCTGGCCCAGCTGGAACTTCTGCTGATCTCCGCCGCGCTGGCGGAGGGCTGGGCGGTGTCCGTGCCTGATCATGAAGGCATCAACGGTATGTGGGGCGCGCCGTACGAACCCGGCTATCGGGTACTCGACGGTTTACGGGCGGCGCTCAACACCGAGCGGTTGGCGTTGTCGCGCTCCGCCCGCATCGGGCTCTGGGGCTACTCGGGCGGCGGACTGGCCAGCGCCTGGGCCGCCGAGATGGCCGGCAGTTACGCCCCGGAACTCAATATCGTCGGCGCCGTCCTTGGCTCGCCCGTCGGTGACCTCGGGAACACCTTCCGCCGTCTCAACGGCACCATCTTCTCGGGACTGCCGGCCCTGGTCGTGGCCGCCCTCGCCGACATCTATCCCAACCTCAACCAGGTGGTCACCGACCATGCCACCGCCGAGGGCCGCAAACTCTTGGACCGGTTGCACCGGATGACCACGGTGCAAGCCCTGGTGCGGATGTTCCGGACCGACATGGGTGACCTCGTCGACATGCCCCTGGACGAGATCCTCGACACCCCCGAGGTCAGCGAGGTCTTCCATGACACCAAACTCGGCGTGGCGACCCCGGTTCCGCCGGTGCTGATCGTGCAGGCCGTACACGACGAGATCATCTCCGTCGACGACATCGACACCCTCGCCGATACCTACCTGGCCGGCGGCGCCGACGTGACGTACCACCGCGACATGTTCAGCGAACACCTGTTGCTGCACCCGATGTCGGCTCCCATGGCGCTGCGCTGGCTGACCGACCGGTTCGCCGACCGTCCACTCACCGCAAACCTCGTGCGGTCCAAATGGCCGACGCTGCTCAACCCGATGACCTACATGGGCATGGCGCGCCTGGCCGGAATCACCGCGAAGGTCGCTATGGGCCGGAGGATCGGACGGCGTCCGCTCTGACCGGCGGCGGCAAACGCGTTTCCTGCGGCGGCCAGCCGCCCAGATCATCACGCACCGTCGATACCGCGATCAGCGCATAGACCATCGCCGCCATCGCCGCCGGAAAAAGGAAGGTGCCGGCGGCCTGCAGCGGCGAATCGCCGAAGAAAACCGACGCGGCCTCGACCACATAGTGGACGCGGTGCTCGGGACTGACCGGTGCCCCGGCGATGTCCAACGAGCCGAACCGCACATGGGCCAGCGCGGTGCCGACCGCGGCTGCCACTCCGGTGGCCAACGCACACCCGACGGTCAACGCGCCCACCAGCAGTGGACCGCGCTGCGCGGCCCACTGCCACACCACCACCGCCGCCACGACTGCCAGCACGACGAGCAGACCGACGAACATGAA
>NZ_MBEJ01000093.1 GCF_001953975.1 Mycobacterium sp. NS-7484 | reverse complement strand
CAGGCAGACTCAACCTCGTAAACACCTGCTCACTTTTCAACCGGAGCAGGCTGCGCAGGATTCAACCGGAGCCGACAGACGGATGCATCTCGCAGCACCCGCGAGCATGGCGACTGAGAATCATGCTCGATAACAAGTATCCGGGAATCGTTGCGAGTTGCCGCACAGCCATCGACACCCTGATGCCTGGGCAGAATGCGTCGGTCGAGCAGCAACCAACTGCGTGCGTCGCGGTGTCGCTTTATAGCAAGCATTGGCCGTGCTTGTTTCCACAGCACGGCCCTGGCAAGAAGCACACCAGACCGATTCGGCTGGAGCCGTGGCAAGAAGCACTTGTCAGGAAGGCACCCGAAGATTTCGTGCGCGGCCTTATCCACAGCGACGGGTGTCGTGTCGTTGCCGATGACCGCGGAGTCAAGAGCATCCGTTATCACTTCTCGAACAGATCCGACGATATCCGCGACCTGTACTGCGCGGCGCTCGACCAGCTCGGTATCCCTTGGACGCGTCCCAGCCGCTACGACGTCGCGGTATACCGCAAGGCCGCCACCGCCCGCCTCGACGAGTTCATCGGCCCCAAGATCTAGTGCCGTGAGCTGGCCCGAAGCACCTCGCCGTACCATGGACGAATGTCCACTACACGGCGTAGGAGACCAGCCCTCATCCTGCTGGTGATCCTCGGCGCCGCCGGCTGCCTGGCACTGGCCTGGTGGCAGTGGACGCGTTATGAGTCGGCCTCGGGCACCTTCCAGAATCTTGGCTATGCGCTGCAGTGGCCGATGTTCGCCGGCTTCTGCTTCTACGCGTATTACAAGTTCGTCCGCTTCGAGGAAGCTCCGCCGGAACAGCCGAAGGATGAGATCACCGAGATCCCCGCGGGCCTGCTACCGGAACGGCCCAGGGCCGCAGCCCAGGACGCAGTCGACGATGCCGGTGATCAGACCCTCGCCGAATACAACGCCTACCTTGCCGAGCTGGCCAAGTCCGATGCCCAGCCCGAGAAGAAAGACAGGACCGACAGATGACCGAACCGCAGGCCGTCACCACACCTAAGGAGACCATCCGCAAGGCGTTGTTGGGTTACCGGGTGTTCGCCTGGGCGACCGGCCTGTGGCTGATTGCGCTGTGCTACGAGATGGTGCTCAAGTACATCGTGCAGGTCGACAACCCGCCGGGCTGGATCGGCGTCGTCCACGGCTGGGTGTACTTCATCTACCTGCTGTTCACGGCCAACCTGGCCGTCAAGATCCGCTGGCCCATCGGCAAGACGATCGGCACACTGCTGGCCGGCACCATCCCACTGGTCGGCATCATCGTCGAGCACTTCAACTCGCGAGACATCAAGGAACGCTTCGACATCTAGCCCCGTCGGCTAGCTCATCGAAGCCAGCCGACCGAGCAACGGCGCGGCTTTGACCAACGTCGCGACCTCGTCGTCGGTCATCGTCGACAACTGATCGCGGACCCCGGCGGTCCACGCCGCGTCGATCATCTTCTTGTGCTCGGCAGCCCTGGCGGTCAGGTGCAACCGGATACAGCGGCGGTCGCGTTCATCGGGCGCGCGGTCGATCAAGCCACGCTCCACCAGTTTTCGCACGGTGGTACTGACGTTGCTGGGCTGTAGCCCCAAGGCGTGAGCCACCTCGGACACACTGATCCACGGATGGTCACCCACCGTGCGGATGACCTCGAACTCCGAGTGCGGCAACGGTTCCAGCCCGACCTGTTTTTCCCCGAATCGCCGCAACGACCAGGCAAGTGTGCGTACCGCGGTGGCGACGTCGCGCACATCACGCGTCGCTCTGGGTACCCGAACCGGCGTCATGTCGACTATATTACCTATAGTTTTATACATAAATCGTAAAGGTGTGAATGAGTACTCGAATCGACAACACCCCCACCCGGGCATCGGCCCTGCCGTTGAACTGGCTCGGGGTCCTTGCCCTGCTGACTGCCGTCGCACCGCTGTCGATCGACATGTACCTGCCGGGCTTCCCGGCCATGGCCGACGAGTTCGGCACCTCGGCCTCGGCCATCCAGTTCACGCTGACGTCGTTCATGATCGGGCTGGCCAGCGGGCAGTTGATCATCGGTCCGCTCTCTGACCGGTTCGGCCGACGGCCGTTGATGCTCGCCGGGACGTTCGTCTGCATCCTGGCCGGCATCGCGTGTGCCCTGGCCCCAAACATCGCCCTGCTGACGGCTTTTCGCTTCGTGCAGGGTTTCAGCGGAGCGGCCGGTGTGGTGCTCAGCCGAGCCGTGGTCGCCGATCGCGCGCACGGCGCGGTAGCGGCGCGAGCCTTCAGTTTGATGATGATCATCA
The DNA here is from genome assembly GCF_001953975.1 of Mycobacterium sp. NS-7484. GTDB lineage: Bacteria > Actinomycetota > Actinomycetes > Mycobacteriales > Mycobacteriaceae > Mycobacterium. The sequence goes on along the minus strand of NZ_MBEJ01000093.1, from coordinate 31,754 downwards.
ACGGCGCCGCCCCGGTGCTCGCGCCTCTCATCGGCGGATCACTGATGGGTGTGATCGGTTGGCGCGGCATCTTCTGGATTCTCACCGGGCTCGCCGCGGCGATGTTCGTTGGCGTGGCCGTCGTGCTCCCCGAAACCCACCCGAAAGACAACCGCCACACCGGCGGCGTGGCCGCGATGCTGCGCGACGCCGGATCCGTGCTGACCAATCGCGGATACATCGGCTACACGCTGGCCTTCGCGTTCGGGTTCACGGTGATGTTCGCCTATATCTCCGCGTCGCCGTTCGTCCTCCAGAATGTGCTCGGGCTCTCGCCGTTGCACTACTCATTCGCGTTCGCCGCGAACGCGGCCGGCATCGTGATCGTGAACGCCGTCAACGCCAGGATCGTGGGCAGGTTCGGTCAACGTCGCCTGATGCACCTGGGTATCGGCCTGCTCGTGCTGTTTTCGGCACTGTTGGTGGTCGACGCCCTGCTCGGCCCGGTGCTGTGGGCGTCACTGGTGCTGCTGTGGGGTGCAGTCGCCAGCCTCGGTCTGGTGGCCGCCAACGCGACGTCGCTGGCGCTCGACGAAGTTCGCCACGCCGCCGGCACCGGTTCCGCGGTGCTGGGTGCGCTGCAGTTCGGCCTGGCCGCAGTGGTGTCGCCGATCGTGGGGCTCGGCGGCGATCACACCGCCCTGCCCATGGCGGTGGCCATGGTGGTCAGCGCCGTCATCGCCGCGGCGGCGCTGCTGCTGACCAGCCGGAGCGCGGCCGTCTAACCTCCAGCCAATTCCCGCAGCGCGGGCACCAACAATGCCAGCGCCCGGCCCCGGTGTGAGGCCGCGTCTTTCTCGGCCGGCGTCAGCTCGGCTGCGGTCAACGACGACCCCGAAGGCAGGAACACCGGGTCGTACCCGAATCCGCCGTCGCCGCGGGGCTCGCGAACAACCGCCCCGGGCCACTCTCCCCGCACCACCGTCGAACCGGACGAAGAAACCAAGGCACACGCCGACACGAACGCCGCGCCGCGGCGCTCGTCGGGCACGTCGCCCAGTTGCGCCAAGAGCAACGCTGTGTTCGCGGGATCGTCGCCGTGCCGGCCGGCCCAGCGGGCCGACAGCACGCCGGGCATCCCGTTCAACGCGTCCACTGATATCCCGGAATCGTCTGCCACACAGGGTATTCCGGTCGCGACAAAACCGTCCCGGGCCTTGGCCAGGGCGTTCTCCTCGAAGGTCGCCCCGGTCTCGGGCGCCTCGTCGTAGGCGGGCACGTCAGCCAGCGACAACAACTCCAGACCGACGATGCCGGCAGCATCGAGCACCCGCCGCAGCTCGGCCAGCTTCTTGGCGTTACGGCTTGCTACCAGAAGTGAGGGCACTCAGCTACCGAACGCTTTCTTGGGTGCCGGCCCCTCGGGCAGCACGCCGGGATACGGCAATTCCAGGGCCTCGCGCTGGATCACGAACAGTTGCTCGCAGGCCCCCAGCGCGGCGTCGAGCATCTTGTCCAGAGTGGAGCGAGGGAACGTCGCCCCCTCGCCGGTGCCCTGGATCTCCACGAGGGTGCCGGTGTCGGTGGCGACGACGTTCATGTCGACCTCGGCGCGGGAGTCCTCGACGTAGGGCAGGTCGACGCGGACGCGGCCGTCGACTACACCGACCGACACCGCCGCGATGGCACACGACAGTGGGCGTGGGTCCGAGAGCCGCCCGGCCGCAGCCAGGTACGTCACGGCATCGGAGAGCGCCACGTAGGCACCGGTGATGGCGGCAGTGCGGGTCCCGCCGTCGGCCTGCAGCACGTCGCAGTCGATCGCGATGGTGTTCTCCCCCAGCGCACCGAGGTCGATGCACGCCCGCAACGAGCGCCCGACGAGTCGGCTGATCTCCTGGGTACGGCCACCGACGCGGCCCTTGACCGATTCGCGGTCCGAGCGATCATGGGTGGCGGCCGGCAGCATGGCGTATTCGGCGGTGAGCCAGCCCTGGCCGGATCCCTTCCGCCAGCGCGGCACACCTTCGGTTACCGAGGCGGTGCACATGACGCGGGTCTGGCCGAACTCCACCAGTACCGAGCCGGCGGGATGTGAGGTGAAACCGCGGGTGAGGGTTACCGGGCGCAGCTCGTCGTCGAGACGGCCGTCTTCTCGCTTGGACACCCCGCCAACCCTAGCGGGTCAGTCGCGCGTGACGTCGAAGGTCTCGCCGCACACCACGGCGTGGACTGGGCCGTCGAATTCGGCCTTGGCTTCACTGATCACGTCCTCGCGCGAGGTCCACGGCGGAATGTGGGTCAGCAGCAGCTCGCGCACCCCGGCCTCGCGTGCCGCACGGCCGGCCTCGGTCCCGGACAGGTGCAGCTTCGGCGGGCGTGACGGATCGTCGGTCCAGGACGCTTCGCACAAGAACAGGTCCGCCCCGCGGGCCAACTCCACCAGCGCATCGCAATATCCGGTGTCGCCGCTGTAGACAAGGACAGCTCCGGACGGGTCGGTGAACCGCATGCCGTAGGACTCGGTGGGGTGACACACCAGGCGCGGCGTGACGGTGAGCGTGCCCAACTGCACCGGGGTGCGGTCCTCCCAATGACGGACCTCGAAGATGTCGGTGAAGTCGTCGATCTCGCCACCCTCGGGCGAGGATGCCGCCCCCAGACGCGACCATGTGTTGGCGGGGCCGTACATCAGGCCACGTTCGGTGGCCGGGCTGGGGTGGTACCGGCGCCAGACGAACAGGCCCGGCAGATCCAGGCAGTGGTCGGCATGCAGATGCGACAGCAACACGTTGACCGAATTCGGATCGGCGTAGCGCTGCAGCGCACCCAGGACGCCGCCACCGAAGTCGAGCACCATCGGGACCGTGTCTGGTGCGGTGACGAGATAGCCAGAGGCTGCCGAGTCCGGGCCGACAACGCTGCCGGAGCATCCCAGGATCGTCAATCGCACAGTGTCTAGCTTGCCATGCCCGATGTGCGCGTTGCCAAGACATCGCCGCTTTGGGCGACGGAGATCATTTTCCCGCCCCCGCGTGACGCCGAACCTGACGCGCCCCGTCCAGGCCCGGACCCAAAAATCGCGCGGCCAGAGTGGTGAACGCCTCAGGATCCCCGGTGGCCTCGAACACCCGTCGGGCCGGGCCGGATTCGTGGGGTTTCAGCAAATCGAGTTCGGTGAGCACCCGCAAAAGGTCCTTGGCGGTCTCCTCGGCCGAGGACACCAGCGTGACGTTGTCACCCATGGCCAACTGAATGAGCCCCGACAGCATCGGGTAGTGCGTGCAGCCCAGCACCAGAGTGTCCACCTCAGCGCGCTGCAACGGTTCCAGATACCCCTCGGCCAACCCCAGGACCTGGCGGCCGCTGGTCACTCCGCGTTCCACGAAATCGACGAACCGCGGGCAGGCCACCCCGAACACCTCGGTGTCACGCGCTGCGGCGAATGCGTCCTGATAGGCACCCGAGGCGATCGTGGCGGCGGTGCCGATCACGCCGATGCGGCCGTTGCGGGTGGCGGCCACCGCACGCCGCACCGCGGGCAGGATCACCTCGACCACCGGCACGGGTGAGTAGCGTTCCCGGGCGTCGCGCAGGCAGGCCGACGACGCGGTGTTGCACGCGATCACCAGAGCCTTGACCCCGCGGGCCACCAGATCGTCACCGATGGCCAGGGAGTGGGCCCGGATCTCCGGGACGGTCAGTGGCCCATACGGGCCGTTGCCGGTGTCCCCGACGTAGATGATGTCCTCATCGGGCAGCTGGTCGATGATCGCCCGGGCCACGGTGAGCCCGCCGACGCCGGAATCGAAGACGCCGACGGGCGCGAATCGGTCGTTCACGCCGTCAGACGCGGCGCAGCGGGGCGGTTCTTGACTTCGCGCGCCTTACGTTCCGGCCCGGACAGGAGGTAGGCGGCGACGACGCCCGCGACGGCCCCGCTGAGATGCCCCTGCCAGGACACCCCCGGGCTGCCCGGCAGCACCCCGAGCAGGACACCGCCGTAGACGAACAGCACCACGACGCCGATGACGATCTCCCACACATTGCGGGTGAAGAAGCCGAACACGATGAGAAACGCCAGCCAGCCGAAGATCAGACCGGAGGCGCCGATGTGCGTGCTCGTGCATTGCACGTTCACATAAGGACAGTGCAGGCCGATGTTGCCGATCAACCAGGTGCCGAAGCCGCCGAGAATCCAGATGATCGCGGTCGCGGCGATGAACCGTCCCATCCCGGCCAGCGTCATCAAGAAGCCGAGCACCAACGCCGGCACGGTGTTGGCGATCAAGTGCGGCCAACCGCCGTGCAACAGCGGCGCCCACAAGATGCCCCACAGTCCATCGGTCTGCAGCGGGCGGATGCCGTCCTGGTCGAGCCGATGCCCCATCACGGTGTCGACGATCTCGATCGCGTACAGCAGCACGACGAAGCTGATGATCGTCAGACCGCCGACGATCCAGGCCGGCCGCTTTTTGGGGCCGGCCCCCGAGAGCTGACCAGGGTTCGTCATATCCGACCGCTCACGCCCATAGCTGCCCTTCCAACGCGTCTTCGGCGTCATCCAGGCTACCGGCGTAGGCACCGGTCGACAGATACTTCCACCCGGCATCGGCCACCACGAAGGCGATGTCGGCACGCTCACCGGCCTTGATCGCCTTGGCCGCCATGCCCAGCGCCGCGTGCAGCACCGCGCCGGTGGAGATCCCGGCGAAGATACCCTCGCGTGTCACCAGATCACGCGTGCGCTTGACGGCGTCATAGGAGCCCACTGAGAACCGGGTGGTCAAGACGTCGGGGTCATACAGTTCCGGGATGAACCCCTCGTCGATGTTGCGTAGCGCGTATACGCCCTCGCCGTAACGTGGTTCGGCCGCCACGATCTGCACCCCGGGCACGTTCTCGCGCAGAAAGCGTCCGGTGCCCATCAGGGTGCCGGTGGTGCCGAGACCGGCGACGAAGTGGGTGATCTCGGGCAGGTCGGCCAGCAGTTCCGGGCCGGTACCGTGGTAGTGGGCATCGCTGTTCGCCGGGTTGCCGTACTGGTACAGCATCACCCACGAAGGGTTTTCCGCCGCAAGCTCTTTCGCGGTCGCCACGGCGGTGTTGGACCCGCCCTCGGCCGCGCTGAAGATGATCCGCGCGCCGTAGAGTTCCAGGATCTGGCGCCGCTCGATGGAGGTGTTCTCCGGCATCACGCAGATCATGTTGTAGCCCTTGAGCATTGCCGCCATCGCCAATGAGATGCCGGTGTTGCCACTGGTGGGCTCCAGGATGGTGGCACCCGGACTGAGCAACCCGTCCCGCTCGGCCTGCTCGATCATGCGCAGCGCGGGCCGGTCCTTGATCGAGCCGGTGGGGTTGCGATCTTCGAGCTTGGCCCACAGCCGCACATGCGGCCCGTCCTCACCGTCGTCCCAACGCGGCGAGAGGTGCTGCAGCCCGACCAGCGGGGTGTTGCCGAGGGCCTGCAGCAGAGAGTCGTGCCGGGTCATTCTTATCCGCCGGCGACCGCGGGCAGGATGGTGACCGAATCACCGTCGGAGAGCGCGGTGTCCAGGCCGCCGGAGAATCGGACGTCCTCGTCGTTGACGTAGATGTTGACGAAGCGGTGCAGCTTGCCGTTATCGACCAGCCGGTCGGAGATCCCGGAGTAGTTGGCCTCCAGGTCGTTGATCACTGCGGCGAGTGTGTCGCCGGACGCGGTGACCCGCTTCTGCCCGCCGGTGTGCGGACGCAGGATGGTCGGGATCGAAACGGTGACTGCCATGTCAAAGCTCCTTAGCTGTACTGCTCAACGATAGTGACGGGTTCCTCCGTGACGACGCCGTCGCGGATGCGGTAGCTGCGCAGCTCGTGCTCGCGCGGGTCGCGGGTGGAGATCAGGACGTAGTGCGCATCGGGCTCCGCGGCGATCGCGACGTCGGTGCGGCTCGGATAGGCTTCGGTGCCGGTGTGCGAGTGGTAGATGACGACGGGCACCTCGTCGGCCTCATCCATCGCCCTCCACACCCGCAACTGCTCCATCGAATCGAATCGGTAGAAGGTCGGCGACCGCTCGGCATTGACCATCGCAATGAACCGCTCGGGCCGGTCAGACCCCTCAGGCCCGGCGATCACGCCACATGCCTCGTCGGGATGGTCGGCGCGGGCATGCGCCACCATGGCCTCGACCAGATCCTGCCGGATCACCAGCACTGCTCACACCTCTCACTCGAACGCTCCGGGCAACATGTCACGGTAGGTCGGTATTCCGGCCACCGGCTCGGCGGCCAGCAGCCCGACCAGCACCGCGCGGGCCAGACAGTCCGCCGCGGCCGCCCCGACGCGGGTGACCAACGCCGTCTCCGGCGACATCGCCACCGGGGTCTTTTCATCCGGCTCGACGGTGACCGCGCCGGTCGCCAGCGCAAACACCGTATCGCCATCCAGTGGGGTGTGACACGGCGAGATGGTCCTGGCCAGCCCGTCGTGCGCGGCGACCGCCACCCGGCGACACCCCGCCGGGCTCAGCGCGGCGTCGGTGGCGACCACGGCGATGGTGGTGTTCAGCGGGCCGAGTTCACGATGCCGGCCGGCGTAGGCGGCGAGTTGGTCCTCCGGGGGTGCGACGAGGCCAAACTCCGCGATCAACGCGGCCATCCACGGCAGACCGGTGGCCGGGTCGACCACGTCGCCGGCGGCGTTGAGCACCACCAACGCCCCCACGGTGACACCACCGTCGAGCGTTACCGAGGCGGTGCCCACACCGCCCTTGAGCACCCCGGCACGCGCGCCGACCCCGCCCCCGACCGTGCCCAGCGCAAACTCACGGCCGGCCGCCTGAGCCGCCGCGTAGCCGAATTCGGCGGTGGGCCGGTTGGCCCAGCCACCCACCGGCAGGTCGAAGATCACCGCGGCGGGCACGATCGGCACCACGCCGCCGTCCATCGCCACGCCGCGCCCCTGCTCCTCCAGCCAGGTCATGACGCCGTCGGCGGCCGCCAGACCGTAGGCACTGCCCCCGCTGAGCACCACCGCGTCCACATGACGCACCGAGTTGATCGGATCGAGCAGATCGGTCTCGCGGGTACCTGGTGCGCCGCCGCGTCCGTCCACCGCCCCGACGGTGCCGGGCGGGGTCAGGACGACGGTCGAACCCGACGCCCATCCCGAGCCCAACGACGCGTCGGGGTCGATGCGGTGATGATGGCCGACCAGGATGCCGCCGACGTCGGTGATCGATCCCATTGCGCTCACTTCCCCAGGAGGCCCAACACGAGGTACTCCTGCAACACCGTCAGCCACTGGTAGACGTCGAGGTGCCCGGCCATGGGATGCTCGGCGGGGAGCTGATCCGCCCCCTCCGGGCCGATGTCGAGCATCGTGCCCAGGGCCAACCGGATGTCGTTGACCGCAGCCGCCCAGGCCTCGGCATCGTCCTCGGTGAGCTCGAACTTGCCGCCACCGTTCGGAATGGTGTCCGACAGACGTTGTGCGGCTTGACGTTTGGCGTCGATGATGGCCGGTTCATGCAGACCGCGCAGCGCGCTGTTGAGGCTTTCGGCAGTTCCCGAGCCGGCCGGGTGCTCGGTCTGCGGCCGGTAGAAGTCAGGCAGCAGGCGCCGCATCGTGGCGTCCTCGGGAGGCTCCGGATTGCCGGTCTTCATACCCGTGATCGTCTCGAGTTCGTCTGTGGGCCCGGATGATCCGCGCTCATCGAGCATGCCGAGCATCGAGAGGCTCAAGCTGGACAGCAGGGCCGCCTCGTGGGCTTCCAAGGCCGAACGGAACCGAAGACCATCGGCGGTCTCGACCCTTTTCCATTTGCGCACAGTCGATCAGCGGTCCTGTTGCATCGTGGCCCACAGGCCGGCGGCGTGCAGTTTGGACACATCGGTTTCCATCGACTCGCGGCTGCCTGCCGACACGACGGCCTTGCCCTCGTTGTGCACCTGCAGCATGAGCTTGGTGGCGTGGGGCTCGCTGTATCCGAACAATTTCTGGAACACGTAGGTGACGTAGGTCATCAGGTTGACCGGATCGTCCCAGACGATGGTCACCCACGGAGTTTCGCCGGCCGTATCTTCCCGTGGCGCCGCCCCGACGCTGCGTTCCTCGCGGGTCCCCGGTCGGACCTTCGCCGGTGTAACCATGGGCCCACAATACCGGCTGGGGTGCGCGATCTTCACACAGCGTTGAACAGCTACGGTTGCTGGTGTGACCGTCGCGTTGCTCACCGACAAATACGAGCTGACGATGCTCGCCGCCGCGTTGCGCGATGGCACGGCACACCGCCGCACCACGTTCGAGGTGTTCGCTCGGCGACTGCCCGAAGGACGTCGCTACGGCGTGGTCGCCGGCACCGGACGGTTCGTGGAAGCGTTGGCAGAGTTCACGTTCACTTCCCAAGAGCTCGACGCACTGTCGGATTTCCTGGATACGACGACGCTGGATTATCTGGCCGGGTACCGGTTCGGCGGCGACGTCGACGGCTACGCCGAGGGCGAGCTGTACTTCCCCGGATCGCCTGTTCTCTCCGTGCACGGCACCTTCGCCGAATGTGTGGTGCTGGAGACCCTCGTGCTGTCAATCCTCAACCACGACACCGCGATCGCGTCAGCTGCGGCCCGGATGGTCAGCGCCGCACAGGGGCGGCCGATGATCGAAATGGGTTCGCGGCGCACCCACGAGGCGGCCGCGCGCGCAGCGGCGCGGGCGGCCTATCTCGCCGGGTTTGGCGGATCGTCCAACCTGGCGGCCCAGCAGCGGTACGGCGTGCCGGCCCTGGGCACCGCGGCACATGCCTACACCCTGCTGCACACGACCGAGTCCGGCCCTGACGAGCAGGCCGCATTCCGCGGCCAGGTGCAGGCCCTCGGCGTCGGCACCACGCTGCTGGTGGACACCTACGACATCACCACGGGGGTGGCCAACGCGATCGCGGCGGCCGGTCCCCAGCTGGGTGCGGTGCGCATCGACTCGGGCGATCTGGGCGTGCTGGCCCGTCAGGTGCGCCAGCAACTCGACGACCTGGGCGCCACCGGCACAAAGATCGTGGTGTCCGGAGATCTCGACGAGTTCGCCATCGCGGCCCTGCGCGCCGAGCCCGTCGACAGTTACGGCGTCGGCACGTCGGTGGTCACCGGTTCGGGCGCCCCGACGGCCGGCATGGTCTACAAACTGGTCGAGGTCGACGGGATCCCGGTGGCCAAACGCAGCAGCCGCAAGGAATCCCACGGTGGTCGCAAACAGGCGCTGCGGCTGGCCAAGGCGTCGGGCACGATCGTCGAAGAAGTGGTCTACCCCTACGAGCAGCTGCCGCCGGACCCCGCCGAGCTCACCGCACGTCGGCTCACCGTCCCGCTGGTGAGCGGCGGCGTCCCCGTCGACGCACACGATCCCGTCGCCGCGCTGGCGGCCGGGCGCGAACGCGTCGCGGCGGGTTTGCACAGCCTGCCGTGGGACGGGCTCAAGCTCTCCCGCGGAGAACCCGCCATCCCCACCCGGGTCGTGCCACCCACGCCATGACGACCAAATCGAAGCCATCGCCTCAGGTGGCCAATGTGGTGACCAACCTTCTCAAGATCGCCGTCAAGGGTCTCGGCGGAACCAGCCGCCCCGGGCAGGTCCAGATGGCCGAGGCCGTCGCCTCCGCCTTCGAGACGGGCCAACACCTGGCTGTGCAGGCCGGCACCGGCACCGGCAAGTCACTGGCCTATCTGGTGCCGTCGATTGCGCGCGCACTGCAGACCGAACAACCCGTGGTGGTGTCGACGGCCACCATCGCGCTGCAACGCCAGCTCGTCGATCGTGATCTGCCACGGCTGGTGAATTCGCTGGCCGACGCGCTGCCCCGCAAACCCACTTTCGCACTGCTCAAGGGACGCGGAAATTACCTGTGTCTGAACAAGATCCACAGCGGCGCGGCGGCAGAGCCGTCAGATACCCTCCCCCAGGACGAGCTGTTCTCCCCCATGGCCGTCAGCGCCATGGGCCGCGACGTCCAGCGACTGACCGAGTGGTCTTCGGACACCGAGACCGGTGATCGCGACGAGCTCACCCCCGGGGTACCGGACCGATCCTGGTCTCAGGTCAGCGTCTCGGCCCGGGAATGTATCGGGGTGTCGCGGTGTCCGTTCGGCACCGACTGCTTCGCCGAGCGGGCGCGGGAAAAGGCCGGGGCCGCCGACGTCGTCGTCACCAATCACGCCTTGCTGGCCATCGATGCGCTGTCCGATTTCTCGGTGCTGCCCGAGTACGAGCTGCTGGTGGTCGACGAGGCGCATGAACTGGCCGACCGGGTCACCGGGGTGGCCACCGGTGAGTTGTCGCCGACGTCGATGGCGGTGGCACACCGCCGGATGGCCCGGTTGGTGGATGACGAACTGGCCCAACGCTTCGAGGCGGCGGTCGCGACGTTGTCCTCATTGCTGCACGAGGTCGACGCCGGCCGCATCGATGTTCTCGACGAGGAGTTGGGCACTTATCTGACCGCACTACGCGATGCGGCCAACGCCGCACGCACTGCCATCGACACCACACCCAGTGATCCTCAGGCCGCGTCGGCACGCACCGAAGCGGTCACCGCGCTCAGTGACGTCAGCGATACCGCCACCCGCATCCTCACCTCGTTCGTGCCACCGATTCCCGACCGCCTCGACGTGGTCTGGGTGGAACAGCCTGATCCCCCCAGCACCGGAGCCGCGCCGCGCACCGGGGCGCGGACCGTACTGCGGGTGGCCCCGATGTCGGTCTCCGGGCTGCTGCGCACCAGGCTGTTCGCCAACACCACCGCGGTGTTGACCTCGGCCACGCTCACCCTGGGCGGCAACTTCGACGCCATGGCCCGCAATTGGGGTTTGGGCGGTTACGGCGACGACGCCGAATCCGCCAAACCGGGATGGCGGGGCCTGGATGTCGGCTCACCGTTCAACCATGCCAAATCCGCAATCCTGTACGTGGCCAAGCATTTACCGGCCCCCGGACGGGACGGCACCGACACCCGCACCTTGGACGAGATCGAGGGCCTGATCACCGCGGCCGGGGGCCGCACCCTGGGCCTGTTCTCCTCGATGCGGGCGGCCAGGGCGGCCGCCGAGGTGATGCGCACCCGGTTGTCCACCCCGGTGCTCTGCCAGGGAGAAGACACCACTTCGGCTCTGGTGCAACAGTTTTCCGACGATCCCGAGACGTCACTGTTCGGCACCCTGTCGCTGTGGCAAGGGGTGGACGTGCCGGGCCCGTCGTTGTCGCTGGTCCTGATCGACCGCATTCCGTTCCCGCGCCCCGACGACCCGTTGCTCACCGCCCGGCAACGCGCGATCAGTGCCCACGGAGGCAACGGTTTCATGGCGGTCGCCGCCAACCACGCCGCGCTGCTGCTCGCCCAGGGCACCGGCCGGCTGTTGCGCCACACCGATGATCGCGGGGTGATCGCCGTGCTGGATTCCCGGTTGGCCACCGCGCGGTACGGCGGATATCTGCGGTCGTCACTGCCACCGTTCTGGTCCACCACCGACCCCGACCGGGTGCGTCAGTCGCTGCGGCGGCTGCGCGGCGCGGCCGGATAACCCAACTTCACCACGGCCGGTTAACTAGTCTGTGCGGCAATGACCCGCGCGGACGGTTGCGACCGCCAGAGTGCCCCGGAAGGCAGCGAGATGAGCAGACGCGCACTGGTTGCCATCGCTCTCGCGGGCAGCATGGTGCTGGCGCTGGCCGGCTGTTCGGCGTTGGTGGCCGGCACACCGGTCTCGGTGTTCAACGATCCTTTCTCGGTCGCCGGCATGCCCGCCACCGACGGCGCCAGCGGCCTGCGGCCCGATGCCGCCGAGCCCACCCGCACCGTGAAGAACACCGACGGCGGTGCGATGGACGAACTGGCGGCCGGGGCCGTCAGCGATCTCGAAGAGTTCTGGTCGGCCGTGTACTCGGAGGCATTCGACGGTGAATTTCAACCGGTGCGGGCCCTGATCTCCTGGGACGCCGAGAATTTCGACGGCCGCTTCTGCGGGATGGAGACCTACGGACTGGTCAACGCCGCGTTCTGCAAACCGGACCGCACCATCGGCTGGGATCGGGGCGTGCTGATCCCCGGCCTGCGCCGGCAGAACGGCGACATGGGGGCCGTCATGGTGCTGGCCCACGAATACGGGCACGCGATCGGGCAACAGGCCGGGCTGACCAACCGCAACACTCCCACCCTGGTCGCCGAGCAACAGGCCGACTGCCTGGCGGGCGCCTACATGCGGTGGGTGGCCCAGGGCGATTCCCCCCGGTTCACCCTCAACACCGGCGACGGGCTCAACAACCTGCTGGCCGCCGTCATCGCGTTTCGCGATCCGTTGCTCACCGAGGCGGAGGCCAGATACGGCATCGACGAACACGGGTCGGCGTTCGAACGGGTCTCGGCGTTTCAGTTCGGCTTCACCGACGGGCCCGCGGCCTGTGCGGCGATCGACGTCAAGGAGATCGACCAGCGGCGCGGCGAGCTTCCGGTCCTATTACCCGAGAACCAAAGTGGCGATCTGGACATCACCGAACGGTGGGTCCGCTCGATGGTCGACGCCCTCAACATCGTGTTCGAACCGGCCGAACCCCCGACGCTCAGTTTCCGGGCCGATGCCGCCGTCGACTGCCCGAGCGCGCGACCCAGCCCCCCGGTCTCCTATTGTCCGGACACCAACGCTCTTGTGGTCGATCTCGCCGAACTACAGGTCCTGGCCGCGCCACCGGACGACTTCGGTACCGGTGGGCTGGCCGGCGGAGACAACAACGCCTACTCGGTGCTGATCTCGCGCTACATGCTGGCACTGGAGCACGCCCGAGGTCTGGTGCTCGACAATGCCGAAGCCGCCCTGCGCACGGCCTGCCTGACCGGGGTGGCCACCGCCAGGATGATCAAGCCGGTACGGCTGCCCAACGGCGACACGATTCTGTTGACCGCCGGTGATGTCGACGAGGCGGTGTCGGGCATCCTCACCAACGGGCTGGCGGCCAGTGACGTCAACGGCGAGTCGGTGCCCTCGGGCTTCGCCCGCATCGACGCCTTTCGGGTTGGCATACTCGGGGACGAGGAGCGCTGCCTGCGGCGGTTCGCCTGACGCGGCCTGCCGTCCCGGGCTCACACCACCTTCGTGGTGCCGTACCAGGCCAGCACCGCTTCGGACTCATCGGTCGACCGGGTCAGCACCGCGTAGGACCGAATGAACGACTGCCCGACGCAACCGTCGATCTTCACCCGGAAATTGCTGATCATCACCCACGGCTCGGTGCCCTTGAACTCCTTTTCCACCACCGGCACAAGGTTGATCAGCCCGGGTTTGAGCCCGACGGTGATGCCGCCGCCGATGTTCGCCCCGACCCCCGGCAGGATGCCCTCGGGCCAGGGCGAGATCACGTCGGTGCCGAGAATTCCGATGGAGCTGTTGAGTCCGGCGGTGCCGGTCAACGCGACGCCGTTGGACGTGCTCATGTCGATGCCGCAACCGATCTGGTAGCCGGCCTCCAACGTGCCGCGCGGCTCCCCACCGTTATCGGGTCCGGTCATCGCACCGCGGTAGGTTCCGCCGACGACGTATTCCCGTGACGACACCGCGGTGGTCAGTGGTGGCACCGCGGCCTGCGTCTCCTCGCCGGCCGACACCGTCAGCTCCCAGCCGTCGGGCGTCTTGAGCACAGCCGGCGGGGTCGACTCGACGAGGTCGGCGGGGCCGGGTTCACCTGGGGCGGGCACCACGCCGGCGGCCACCTCGCTGTCGGGAGGGATGACGGGCTCGGCCCAGGCCCGCGCCTCCGAGGCCAAACAGGCCACAAACACGGCGGTCAGCAGTCCGAACGAGCGAATCAACACCGGCGGCCTCTCGTTACAGTTCCGGTCGGAAACGTATCGCCACGTTCCCGGAAGAACAAGACTGCCTATGTGCTTACCCGAACGTTGTCACCGCCGATCACTCAGGTCGGCATTTTCAGAACGTAGCCACATTCCAGCGCCACCCAGCAGGCACCGTCGGGACCGATCGCCAGCCCGTGCGGTTCGCTGTCGGGCGGGAGGTCGATGGTCACCACCTCGCCGTCACCGCTGATGCAGGCGATCTGGTCGGCACCCCACAGGCTGACCCACACGCCGTCGGTCGGGTCGGCAACCACGGCATGCGGTTTGCCCGGCAGGTCGAGTTCCTGGATGGCGTCATGCATCGGGATCCGGCCCACCTTGTCGGCGAGGATCTCGGTGAACCACACCGCATCGTCGTGGGTCGCCGTGATCCCCACCGGACCGGCTGCGGCAGTGGGCAATTCGCGCACGGTGACCTTCCCCTCGGCGGTCAGGCGGCCCACCGAACCCGACTCGTTGAGGGTGAACCACAGCGCGTCGTCGGGCCCTTTCGTGATCATCGACGGCATGCCGCCGACCACGGCCTGGCACGTGATCTCCCCGTCCATGCCGATCCTGCCGATCTCGCCCGACGACGTCGTGGTGAACCACATCGCCCCGTCGGGACCGGCGACGAGGCCGTACGGCCCACTGCCCGCGGGCAATTCGAAGGAACTCAATGCACCGCCGGTGGTGATCCGGCCGATCCGGTCGTCGCCGTACCGGGTGAACCACAACGCCCCATCGGGCCCAGCCGCGATGATCGTCGGCCGCGCGCCCTCGGCGACCGGATAGGTGGTGACCTCACCGGTTTCGGTCACCCTCGCCACCGCGCCGCTGTGCACGAGCGTCACCCACATCGCACCGTCGCTTCCGGCAGCCAGCGCGTACGGTCCGCCGTCGACCTTGACTTTCAGCGCCTTACTCACGCCAGCGCCACCAGCCCCAGCTCGTTGTCGGCCGTCAACAGCCGATGGTGCGGCAGCACGCGCACGGTGTAGCCCACCGACCCGGCGACCGGCAGCGGGGTGCTGGTCGAGAACAGCTCCGCACCGCCCTCGGCCGAACCGACGTACGTCATCGGCACCGTCACCGGGTTGACGATCACATCACCGGCGTCCACCCGGCCCAGCACGGCCTGCACGGTGACCTCCTCGGGCCGCAGTCCGCCCAACAGCACGGTGGCGGTCAGCGTCAACTCCGAGCCCAGCAGCGGGGTGTCGGGCAGACCGTAACTGTCCACATCGGTGATCTGGACCTTCGGCCAGGCCTCCTGCGCGCGGCGGCGGTAATCGGCCAGTTCCCGGGCCGCCCCGAACGGCTCCCCCGATGCCGCCTCGACCGTCTGGCGCAGCGACTGCGCCGCAGGCAGGTAGTACTTCTCGGTGTAGTCACGCACCATGCGCGACGCCAACACCTTGGGCCCCAGCACCTGCAGCGTGTGGCGCACCATCTCCACCCAGCGCATCGGTACGCCGTGTTCGTCGCGCTCGTAGAACTTGGGCGTGACGGCATGCTCGAGCAGGTCGTAGAGCGCAGCGGCCTCCAGGTCGTCGCGACGCGCCTCGTCGTCCACCCCGTCGGCGGTCGGGATTTCCCAACCGTTCTCGCCGTCGTACCACTCGTCCCACCAGCCGTCGCGGATCGAGAGGTTCAGTCCGCCGTTGAGCGCGCTCTTCATCCCCGACGTGCCACAGGCCTCAAGCGGCCGCAACGGATTGTTCAGCCAAACGTCGCAGCCCCAGTACAGCAACCGGGCCATCGACATGTCGTAGTCCGGCAGGAACGCGATCCGGTGGCGTACCTCCGGCCGATCGGCGAACCGCACGATCTGCTGGATCAGCGCCTTGCCGCCGTCGTCGGCGGGGTGCGATTTGCCCGCCACGATCAGCTGTACGGGCCTCTCCTCATCCAGCAAGAGCTTCTCCAGCCGATGCGGGTCGCGCAACATCAGGGTCAACCGCTTGTAGGTGGGCACCCGGCGGGCGAATCCGACGGTAAGCACCGACGGATCGAAAGCGGTTGCGATCCAGCCCAGTTCAGCTTCGGATGCGCCACGCTCCAACCAGGAACGGCGCAGGCGCTCACGCACGTCGGCGATCAGCGTCTCGCGCAGCTGCGAGCGAATCCACCACAGGTGGCCCGGATCGACCTGCTGCAACCGCTCCCAGACCGCCGGTTCGGCAGCTTCCGAACCGATCAACTCACGACCGAGCTCAAGCCACTGAGGAGCAGCCCAGGTGGGCGCGTGCACACCGTTGGTGATCGATCCGATCGGCACCTCGGCCGAGTCGAACCCCGGCCACAGATCGTTGAACATGTGCCGGCTGACCCGGCCGTGGAGCAGAGATACCCCGTTGGCGCGCTGGGCAAGTCGCAGACCCATGTGTGCCATGTTGAATTTCGACGGGTCGTCCTCGGCGCCGAACGCCACCACCCGGTCCAGCGGAACCCCGGGTAGCAACCGGGAATCGGCCGGGCCCCGCGACTCGTACTCGTCGCGCGAACGCTCGTCGGCCGGACCGCCGAAGTAGCGTTTGACCATCTCCACCGGGAACCGGTCGATGCCCGCGGGCACCGGGGTGTGCGTGGTGAACACGGTCGAGGACCGCACCACGGTCAGTGCGGTGTCGAAATCCAAACCGGCCGAGACCAGTTCGCGAATCCGCTCCAACCCCAAGAAGCCGGCATGGCCCTCGTTCATGTGGAACACCTCGGGCGAGGGCAGGTCCTCAAGGTCGATGAACGCCCGGATGGCCCGGATGCCCCCGATCCCGGCCAGGATCTCCTGCCGGATCCGGTGTTCCTGATCACCGCCGTAGAGCCGGTCGGTCACGCCACGCAGGTCGTGCTCGTTCTCGGGGATGTCGGAATCGAGCAGCAGCAACGGAACCCGGCCCACCTGGGCGATCCACACCCGTGCCCGCAGGTCGCGTGAATCGGGCAGCGCCAGCTCCACCAGCACCGGATCGCCGGCGGCGTCGCTGAGCAGACGCAGCGGAAGCCCCTGGGGATCCAGGGACGGATAGTTCTCGTGCTGCCAGCCGTCGGCGGTCAGAGACTGCCGGAAGTACCCCGAGCGGTAGTACAGACCCACTGCGATCAACGGCAGACCCAGATCCGACGCGGATTTCAGGTGGTCGCCGGCCAGGATGCCCAGACCACCGGAGTAGTTGGGCAGCACCCCGGCCACACCGAACTCCATCGAGAAGTAAGCGATACCTTTCGGCATCTGCTGTCCTTCGGCCTGTTGTTGCTGGTACCACAGCGGCCGGCTCAGATAGTTGTCCAGGTCTGCGGCCAACTCGTCCAGGGAGGCAAGGAACGCCCCGTCGCCCGCCAGTTCGTCGAGCCGTTGCGGGCTGACCGCCCCGAGCAACGCCACCGGATCACCGTTGCTCTGCTGCCACAGGTCTGGATCGAGGACGGCGAAGAGATCCTGAGTGGGTTTGTGCCAGGACCAGCGCAGGTTGATCGACAGCCGTTCCAACGCCGCCAGACGTTCGGGGAGGTGCGCGCGGACAGTGAACCGTCTCAGGGCTTTCACGCGACCCAACCTTACTGACAAATCGGGTTCGCGCAGTCCTGAGCGATAGCACCGTGCTCTTGACCCCCGCGAGGTTGGGCGGCCCACTACGGTGGGTATCAGACGCGACAAGGCAAGTGAACGAGTGACTGCCGCTTGACCGTGACGACGTGAGGAGTGGATGGGTGGCCGGTCGTATCGGAATCGATGATGTCGCGCCTGTGGTTTTGGGCGGGCAATTCCCGGCAAAAGCCGTCGTGGGCGAGGTGGTGCCGGTTCGGGCCACAGTGTGGCGGGAAGGCCACGACGCCGTATCGGCCACCCTGGTGGTGCGGTACCTGGGCACCGATTACCCGCGGCTGGCCACCGGGCCGGGCACCGCACCGCTGCCGGTCCCCATCGACACGGTGCTGTCGACCAGCCCTGTGTTGTCGGACAACGCCGCGGGGCAGCCCACCCAACGCATCAAGCCACAGGCACTGCCGATGATTCAAGGCGACATCCCCGACGTTTTCCATGGCCAGTTCACCCCCGACAGCGTCGGCCTGTGGACCTACCGGGTCGACGGCTGGGGAGATCCCCTGGCCACCTGGCGACACGCGGTCGAGGCCAAGCTGGGCGCCGGCCAGAGTGAGGCCGAACTGTCCAACGACCTGCTGATCGGGGCGCGTCTGCTCGAACGTGCCGCCGCCGGGACACCCCGCAAACTGCGCGATCCGCTGATCGAGGCGGCCGCGGCCCTGCGAACCCCCGGTGACCCGTTCCTGCGCGCAGGCATGGCGTTGTCCGATGAGGTCACCGAACTGCTCGAGCAGTACCCGCTGCGCGAATTGGTCACCCGCGGTGAGCAATACGGCGTCTGGGTGGACCGGCCGCTGGCCCGGTTCTCCTCGTGGTACGAGATGTTCCCGCGGTCCACCGGCGGCTGGGACGAGGCCGGGCATCCGGTGCACGGGACCTTCGCCACCGCTGCCGAGCAGCTGCCCCGCATCGCCCGCATGGGGTTCAACATCGTCTACCTGCCGCCCATCCACCCCATCGGCAAGGTGCACCGTAAAGGCCGCAACAACGCCGTCACCGCCGGGCCGGGTGACGTCGGATCGCCATGGGCCATCGGCAGTGACGAGGGCGGCCACGACGCCGTGCACCCGGCCCTGGGCACGATCGAGGACTTCGACGCGTTCGTCGGCGCCGCGCGCAGCGAGGGCATCGAGGTCGCACTCGACCTGGCACTGCAGTGCGCGCCGGATCATCCGTGGGCTGCGGCGCACCCGGAATGGTTCACGGTGCTGCCCGACGGCACCATCGCCTACGCCGAGAACCCGCCCAAGAAGTACCAGGACATCTACCCGCTGAACTTCGACAACGACCCGGCCGGGCTCTACCACGAGGTACTGCGGGTGGTCCGGTTCTGGATCTCGCACGGGGTCAAGGTCTTTCGCGTCGACAACCCCCACACCAAACCGCCGAACTTCTGGGTCTGGTTGATCGCCGAGGTGAAGAACGAAGACCCGGACGTGCTGTTTCTGTCCGAGGCGTTCACCCGCCCAGCACGCCTCTACGGTTTGGCCAAACGCGGCTTCACCCAGTCCTACAGCTACTTCACCTGGCGCACCGCCAAATGGGAGCTCACGGAGTTCGGCAACGAGATCGTCGAAAATGCCGACAGTGCCCGGCCCAGCCTGTGGGTCAACACCCCCGACATCCTCCACGAGTCACTGCAACACGGCGGCCCCGGCATGTTCGCCATCCGCGCGGTACTGGCCACCACCATGAGCCCGTCGTGGGGCATGTATTCCGGCTTCGAGCTGTTCGAGCACCGGGCGGTCCGCGAAGGCAGCGAGGAGTACCTGGACTCCGAGAAGTACGAGCTGCGGCCCCGCGACTTCGCGGCCGCGCTGGCCGAGGGACGCTCCCTTGAGCCGTTTGTCACGCGCCTCAACGAGATCCGCCGGCTGCACCCGGCGCTGCGGCAGCTCCGCACGCTCACCTTCCACCACGTCGACAACGACGCCCTCCTGGCCTACAGCAAGTTCGACCCGACCACCGGAGACACCGTGCTGGTGGTGGTGACGCTCAACGCCTTCAGCCCGGAACAGGCCACATTGTGGTTGAACATGGAGGCGTTGGGTATGGAATCGCATGACCGGTTCTGGGTACGCGACGAGATCACCGGCGAGGAATACCAGTGGGGACAGTCGAATTACGTTCGGATCGACCCTGCCAAGGCGGTGGCGCATGTGCTGAACATGCCGCTCGTACCCTATGAGCACCGACTGGGCTTGCTACGCAGGGAATGAGAACAAGATGACGAGAAGCAATCAACTCAGCGACGTGCATCTGCGGCCCGACCCATCAGACATCCAGCGACTGGTGATCGGTGAGCACCACGACCCGCATTCGGTGTTGGGCGCGCACGAATACCGGGGTCAGACCGTCATCCGGGCCTACCGGCCCCACGCCGCCAAGGTCGTGGCGGTGATCGGTGGTGAGCGTCACCCCCTGCAGCACATCGAATCCGGGCTGTTCGCGGTGGCCGTCCCGTTCACCAATCTGGCCGACTACCGCCTGGAGATCAGCTATCCGGGCCCCGACGACACGATTTTCACCCACACCACCGCCGACGCCTACCGGTTCCTGCCCACGCTCGGCGAACTCGATCTGCACCTGTTCGCCGAAGGACGTCACGAACGGTTGTGGGAGATCCTCGGCGCCCATCCCCGCAGTTTCACCACCCCGGACGGGGTCGTGGAGGGTGTTTCGTTCGCGGTGTGGGCGCCGAATGCCAAGGGTGTCAGCGTCATCGGCGACTTCAACCACTGGGACGGCAACGAGGCGCAGATGCGCGTGCTCGGCTCGTCCGGGGTCTGGGAGTTGTTCTGGCCCGGCTTTTCCACCGGCGGCCTGTACAAGTTCCGCATCCATGGCGCAGGCGGGGTCACCACCGACCGGGCCGACCCGATGGCGTTCGCCACCGAGGTTCCCCCGCAAACCGCCTCCCGGGTCACCAGCAGCTCCTACACCTGGAACGACGAGGACTGGATGATCCGCCGGGCCGCGCAGAACCCGGTGTTCGAACCGATGAGCACCTACGAAGTGCACCTGATGTCCTGGCGGCCGGGCCTGAGCTACCGGCAGCTGGCCACCGAGTTGACCGAATACGTTGTGGAACAAGGCTTCACCCACGTCGAGTTGCTCCCGGTCGCCGAGCACCCGTTCGGTGGTTCCTGGGGTTATCAGGTCACGTCCTACTACGCGCCGACCTCGCGGCTCGGAACCCCGGACGATTTCCGGTACCTGGTCGATGCACTGCACCAGGCCGGAGTCGGGGTGATCGTCGACTGGGTCCCCGCCCATTTCCCCAAAGACGCCTGGGCGCTGGGCCGATTCGACGGCACCCCGCTCTACGAACACTCCGACCCCCGGCGCGGCGAGCAGCTCGACTGGGGCACCTACGTTTTCGACTTCGGCCGGCCCGAGGTGCGCAACTTCCTCGTCGCCAACGCGCTGTACTGGCTGCAGGAGTATCACGTCGACGGGCTGCGGGTGGACGCCGTCGCCTCGATGCTCTACCTCGACTACTCCCGCCCCGAAGGGGGTTGGACACCCAACATCTACGGCGGCCGGGAGAACCTGGAGGCAGTGCAGTTCCTGCAGGAGATGAACGCCACCGTGCACAAGGCGAACCCGGGCATCGTCACAATCGCCGAGGAATCCACCTCCTGGCCCGGCGTCACCCGTCCGACAAACCTTGGTGGCCTTGGTTTTTCGATGAAGTGGAACATGGGCTGGATGAACGACACGCTCGACTACGTCAGCCATGACCCGGTGCACCGCAGCTATCACCATCACGAGATGACGTTCTCGATGCTGTACGCGTTCAGCGAGAACTATGTGTTGCCGATCAGCCACGACGAGGTCGTCCACGGCAAGGGCACGCTGTGGGGGCGGATGCCCGGCGACGACCACGCCAAGGCCGCCGGGCTGCGCAGCCTGCTGGCCTACCAGTGGGCGCATCCGGGTAAGCAGTTGCTGTTCATGGGCCAGGAGTTCGGGCAGCGCGCCGAATGGTCCGAGGAACGCGGGCTGGATTGGTTCCAGCTGGACGAGCAGGGGTTCTCCGGCGGCGTGCAGCGACTGGTCCAGGATCTCAACGGGATCTACCGGCGCCATCCGGCGTTGTGGAGCCGCGACACCAGCCCCGAGGGCTACTCCTGGATCGACGCCAACGACTCGGCCAACAACGTGCTGAGCTTCCTGCGGTTCGGCGCCGACGGTTCGGTGCTGGCCTGCGTGGTGAACTTCGCCGGCAGTGAGCACAGCGAATACCGGCTCGGGCTCCCGCATGCCGGTGAGTGGCGCGAAGTGCTCAACACCGACGCGACCATCTACAACGGCGCGGGCATCGGCAACATGGGCGCGGTGCAAGCCACCGACGAACCGTGGCACGGCCGTCCGGCGTCGGCGGTGATGGTGCTGCCGCCGCTGGCGATGTTGTGGTTCGAGCCGGTCTGAGGCTCACGCTTTCCCCGCGAACAGACACAAACCCGTACCTTTTCCGGCGAAAAAGTACCGGTTTGTGTCTGTTCGGCGAAGGGGTCAGTACAGCGCGTTGGCGAGGTTGCGTCGGCCGGCAACCACCTCGGGGTCGGCCGGATCGAACAACTCGAACAACTCGATGAGCCGCGTCCGAACCTTGGTGCGCTCGTCCCCGGCGGTGCGCTTCACCAGGGCGATGAGCCGGTTGAACGCCGACGCCGGCTGCTGAGCCAGGATCTCGGCATCGGCAGCGGCGAAAGCGGCGTCGACATCGTCGGGCGCGTCGTCGGCCGCGGCCAATGCCGCAGCCACGGCGTCCGGGCCCTGCAGCGCGCTGGCGCGCTCCAGAAACGCGATCTGCCGCACAGCACCCTTGGCCTCGGCGTGATTGGGCTGAGCATCGAGAATCGCCTGGTACGCGGCCAGCGCTGCGGCGAAGTTGCCCTCGTCCAGATGAGCCCGGGCGGCGGCCAATTCAGGATCGACCTGCTCGGCCTCGTCGTCACCGGCGCCGGACAACTTTCCGCGCGTGGCCTCGAGCAGCGAATCGACCCAGCGACGGAGCTGATCGGCCGGTTGTGCGCCTTCGAAGCTCGCGATCGGTTGGCCGCCGGCAAGTGCGACCACGGTCGGTACGCCTTGGATGCCGAACATCTGCGCGACCCGCGGCGTGGTGTCGACGTTCACCAACGCCAGGGACCACGTGCCGCCATCCGCAGCCGCCAGGCCGGCCAGGGCGTCGCCCAGGGCAACGCTGGAATCGCTGCGCGGTGACCACAACAGCACCACCACCGGAACCTGGCCCGAGCGGACCAGAACCTCGGCTTCGAAGTTGACTTCGGTGACCTCCGTGGCGCTCGCACCACCGGGCGCACTCGGGCTGTCACCCGCTGTCGTGGGCCGCTGCTTGAGTGCCGAGAGATCAACCGCGCCGGCCAGCGCCGGGCCGACGGAAGGACGTGGACGAGTCACGTCAACAAGTCTGTCACGTCGATTCCGGGACGGCCTCGCCTGGTTGGGCCACCAACGCGCGCCCGTCGGGCGCACCCAGCCGTTGAGTCCGATCGGCCCACATGACGAAGATCACACTGCCCAGCGGCACAATGCTGGCCAGCAACGCCAGAATCCAGGTGACTATGCCCCACTTATGGGCGACCCCGACCAGCACCGCCGCCACCACGAACGCGATGAAGATGCCGCCGTGGATCGGACCGAACACCTTCACGCCGATCTCGGTGCGGGGATTGCCGAGGTACTTGAAATACATCCCGACCAGCAGACCGGCCCAGCTGACGGCCTCGGCAAGGGCGATCAGACGGAACCAGCCGGGGATCGAGCGCAAGTCAAAAGAGCTTGTCATGGCGCCATTGTGCCCGATCCGCCGGCCAGCTACTACAGAGCGTCGTTGAGTTGCTGTCAGCGACGCAGGATCAGCGCATCGCCCTGGCCACCGGCGCCACAAAGCGCGGCGACGGCATAGCCCGACCCCTTGCGCGCGAGCTCCAGTGCCGCATGCAGCGTGATGCGGGCGCCGGACATGCCGATCGGGTGACCGATGGCAATCGCGCCGCCGTTCACGTTCACCTTGGCCGGGTCGACACCCAACTCCTTGGTCGAGGCCAGGGACACCGCGGCGAACGCCTCGTTGATCTCGAGGATGTCCAGCTGGTCGACGCTGATGCCCTCACGCTCGACGGCCTTCTTGATCGCGTTGGCGGGCTGGCTCTGCAGCGTGGAGTCCGGACCGGCGACCACACCGTGCGCGCCGATCTCACACAGCCAGTCCAGGCCCAGCTCCTGCGCCTTGGCCTTGCTCATCACGACAACCGCGGCCGCACCGTCGGAGATCTGCGACGACGAGCCGGCGGTGATGGTGCCGTCCTTGCGGAACGCCGGACGCAGGCCACCCAGCGATTCGGCCGTGGTGTTGGCCCGGATGCCCTCGTCCTCGGCGAACTCGATCGGGTCGCCCTTGCGCTGCGGGATCGACACCGGCACCACCTCGTCGGCGTACACCCCGTCCTTCCACGCCGCGGCGGCCTTCTGGTGCGACTGGGCGGCGAACTCGTCCTGCTCGGCGCGGGTGAATTTGTCGACGTCGTTGCGCTGCTCGGTGAGCGCGCCCATCGGCTGGTCGGTGAAGACGTCGTGCAGACCGTCGTAGGCCAGGTGGTCGAGCACGGTCACGTCGCCGTACTTGTAGCCCTCGCGGCTCTTGGGCAGCAGGTGCGGGGCCTGGCTCATCGACTCCTGACCACCGGCGACGACGACCTCGAACTCACCCGCCCGGATGAGCTGATCGGCCAGCGCGATCGCGTCGATGCCCGACAGGCACATCTTGTTGATGGACAGCGCGGGCACGTCCCAGCCGATTCCGGCGGCCACAGCGGACTGGCGGGCGGGCATCTGACCGGCGCCTGCGGTCAGCACCTGACCCATGATCACGTAGTCCACCAGCGAAGCATCGACCTTGGCCTTCTCCAGAGCGCCCCGGATGGCGATCGCGCCCAGGTCACTGCCGGAGAAGTCCTTCAAAGAGCCCATCAACTTGCCGACCGGAGTACGCGCTCCAGCAACGATTACCGACGTGGTCATTTCTTACCTCCAAGGCCTGGTCCAAGTGCTGTGTGGGCGATCACACATACGCAAACGTTCAGGTTTGAGGTTACCGTTACGTTATGACCGCTGATCAGGCCGATGCCCGCCCCGCACTCGCTTCCGCGCTGGTGACGGCGATCGATCACGTCGGCATCGCGGTCCCCGATCTGGACGCCGCCGCCAAGTGGTACCACGACAACCTCGGCATGATCGTTCTGCACGAGGAGATCAACGAAGAGCAGGGCGTCCGCGAGGCGATGCTGTCGGTGCGCGGTGCGCCCAAGGGCAGTGCCCAGATTCAGCTGCTGGCGCCGCTGGACGAGAAGTCGACGATCGCCAAGTTCATCGACCGCAATGGACCCGGCCTGCAGCAGCTGGCCTACCGGACCAGCGACATCGATGCGCTGTCCGAGCGCCTGCGCAACCAGGGTGTGCGGCTGCTCTACGAAGCCCCGCGCAAGGGCACGGCCAACTCGCGAATCAACTTCATCCACCCCAAGGATGCCGGCGGGGTGCTGATCGAGCTGGTCGAGCCGGCCGCCGATTCCGAGCACTGAGCCAGCCGCTCAAGACCACTTCCTCGTCGGGCCGCGATTGGTTCGATTCGCCCAGCAGGCCGTATGCCAGTGCCTGCGGTCATCTACGTCGCCGACGTCGATCGGCAGCACCACCACGTGCGCTGTGGCCACGCGGATCTCATGGTCACAACCGGGACACCGGTAAACCTTCACCGCCCGCGACGCGGCCACCGTCCGCACTTCGTACTCATAACCGTCAGGGCCGGTCTCGACGCGACGGGTCGGCGGCACGGGTGCCAACCGTCGGTGTTCGCGAGGCCGACGACGACGCATCAGAACAACCGGTATTCGTCGCTGTCCATGCCCCGCATCTGGTCGTAATCCAAAGTCACGCAACGAATTCCACGGTCAGTGGCCAGCGTGCGGGCTTGCGGTTTGATCTGCTGGGCGGCGAATACCCCGGCCACCGGAGCCAGCACCGTATCGCGGTTGAGCAACTCGAGGTAACGCGTCAGCTGTTCCACCCCGTCGATCTCGCCCCGGCGCTTGATCTCGACAGCCACCGACCGTCCCAACTCGTCCCGGCACATCAGATCCACCGGGCCGATCGCGGTCGGGTACTCCCGGCGCACCAAGGTGTAACCGGCCCCCAGCAGCTCGACATGCTCGGCCAGCAGTGCCTGCAGGTGTGCCTCCACGCCGTCCTTCACCAACCCGGGATCGACACCCAGCTCATGACTCGAATCGTGCTCGACGTCCTCGACCGTGATGCGAAGCTGCTCACCGGCCTTGTTCTCGACCACCCACAAAACAGCGGAACCACCGGCTAGGTCCTCTACGGCCTCCTCTTTGAGCCAGCAGGGCGGACTCATCCAGTTCAGCGGCTTATACGCGCGATCGTCGGCATGGACACTGACGGATCCGTCGGACTTGAACAACAACAGCCGGCGGGCCGATGGAAGATGGGCGGTCAGCCGCCCGACGTAGTCGACGGTGCACTGGGCAATCACGAGGCGCACCCGATCCACCTTAAGGGCACGCGCGACAAACTAGGCTGACGCCACAATGAACTCCGACAAATCGCTGGCACGCCGCCTGGGCCGCGTCCTTGAGGGTGTGACCCGGCAGAACAGCCGGATTCCGGCCACCACGCCGGAATATGGATCGTGGGTACTGGGGCGGGTATCGGAGAGCCAACGCCGGCGCCGGGTGCGTATCCAGACGATCCTGACGACCTTCGTCGTCGCGGTGAACCTGCTCGGCATCGGTATCTCGATGTTCATCGTCACCGTTCTGTTCCCGTCGCCGGATGTGTTCGATCCGCAAGTCCGCTGGATCACCTTCGTCGTTGCCCCGATCTACATGGCCGCGGCGTTGATCGTCGGGGTGTTCTGGGCGACCACCCGGGTGATCGACAACGTGCGCTGGGCGATCGAGGAACGCCCACCCACGGTCGCGGATCAGCGGAACACGTTCTTCGCCCCGTTCCGACTCACCCGCGTGCTGCTGGTCCTGTGGGGTCTGGGCACTGCGCTGCTGACCACACTGGCCGGGCTTGTCGACACCAACTACATTCCGAAATTCTTGCTGGGCATCAGCTTTCCCGGCATCGTGGTGTCGGTCAGCTGCCACCTGTTCACCGAATTCGCCCTGCGTCCGGTGGCCGCGCAGGCGCTGGAGGCCGGCCCGCCGCCGGTCCGGCTGGCTCCGGGCATCATGGGCCGCACCATGGTGGTGTGGGCCCTTTCCTCGGGCGTACCCATCGTGGGCATCATGCTGGCCGCGATGTTCTCCGTGACGCTGAACAACCTCACCCAGACCCAATTCGCCTATGCCGTCATCGGTCTCGGCTCGTTCGCGTTGGTATTCGGCTTTCTGCTGATGTGGATCCTGTCCTATCTGACCGCAACCCCGATCCGCGTGGTGCGTGCGGCCCTCAACCGCGTCGAGGAAGGTGATCTGCAGACCAATCTCGTGGTGTTCGACGGCACCGAACTCGGCCAGCTGCAACGCGGATTCAACTCGATGGTGCACGGCCTGCGCGAACGCGAACGCGTTCGCGACCTGTTCGGCCGCCACGTCGGGCGCGAGGTCGCCGCGCTGGCCGAGCAGGAGAAACCGGTCCTCGGCGGCGAAGAACGCCACGCCGCAGTGATTTTCGTCGACGTCATCGGCTCCACCCAGCTCGTGGCCACGCGCCGCGCGGTCGAAGTGGTCGACCTGCTCAACCGGTTCTTCGCGGTCATCGTCGACGAGATCGACAATCATCGCGGCCTGGTCAACAAGTTCGAAGGTGACGCGATCCTCGCGGTGTTCGGCGCACCCGTGTCCCTGGACAACGCCGAGGACGAGGCCCTGGCGGCGGCCCGGGCGATCGCACGACGGTTGCGGGCGGAAGTGCCCGAACTCAAGGCAGGCATCGGGGTGGCGGCCGGACAGGTCGTGGCGGGCAACGTCGGCGCCAAACAACGGTTCGAGTACACCGTGATCGGCGAACCGGTCAACGAGGCCTCACGGCTGTGCGATTTCTCCAAGCAGGTCCCCGGACACCTGGTGGCGTCATCCGACACCCTCGCCAATGCGTCCGAATCCGAAAGGGCTCGTTGGACACTGGGTGAATCGGTGACGCTGCGGGGGCTGAGCGAGCCGACCCGGGTGGCGGTGCCGGTCTAGCTGCCGAGCCGGCGAGCGGCGTCGACCGCCTCCTCGACCGTGTTGAACACGATGCCGTTGTAGTCCTCGCGTCGGTCGACAGGTACCACGCGGCCTTCGGGGTCGACGAGGTAGGCCTCCTTGCCGGCGACACTGAGGCTCGCCCGCATCCCGGTGAGCATGCCGCGCGCGGCATCGTCGATGTCGTCGACCGCGGTGACGTCGAGCACGGCAACTTCGTACTCGTCGCACTCGTGCTCAGCCGTGCGCAGCACCTGCTCGGCCCCGGCGAACAACAGGTCGCCCTGGACCTCGTACACCCGGATCCCGGGGCTCACGTCGGAGACGGCCCGCAGCGTCGCCGAGGACTCCCTACTGACGGTCAGGAAATGCAATCCCAGCTGTGCGGACAGGTTTCGGCAGACTTCGACACCACGCACGCTGTTGCCGCGGGAATCCAGCCGCGGCGAGTAGACACCGATGCCGAGTTGGCCGGGCAGCACGGCCACGATTCCGCCGCCGACACCGCTTTTGGCGGGCATGCCGACCGCGCTCACCCAATCGCCCGTCGCCTCATACATGCCGCAGGTCACCATCACGCTGAGCGTGCGCCGGACGACGTCCGCATCGGCGACGC
Organism: Mycobacterium sp. NS-7484; assembly: GCF_001953975.1. Classification (GTDB taxonomy): domain Bacteria; phylum Actinomycetota; class Actinomycetes; order Mycobacteriales; family Mycobacteriaceae; genus Mycobacterium. The sequence goes on along the minus strand of NZ_MBEJ01000093.1, from coordinate 3,450 downwards.
GCCGACCGGTCAATGGGTTGAGCCCGCCGCGAGCCAGCGTGGCGGCCATCCGGGCCAGGTCGGTACTCGTCACTGTCACCGAGCACTGCCGGAAATACACGTCGAGAACCTCGTCCGGGTCACCGTCGAGCACGCCGAAACTCGTCAACATGTAGGCGATTGCCCGATTCCGGTTGCCTGTCGCCTTCTCTGAGGCGTACACGTCCATGTCGATGTCGAGGCGGCGCCCGGCACACATCGAGTAGAACTCGAGGATGCGGTCGAACCGGTCATCCGCGTCGACGCCGGGGATCAGTGAAACCGCCGCGATCGCACCGGCATTGATCATCGGGTTCTTCGGCGTCTTCGTGACGTCGTCGACGCTGATCTCGTTGAACGCCTCGCCGGACGGTTCGACACCGATCCGCTCGTCGACCGCTTGCTGACCGATCTGGTCCAAGGCCAACGCGTAGGTGAACGGCTTGGAGATCGACTGAATCGTGAATTGGCGTGCGGTGTCGCCGGATTCGTAGACGTAGCCGTCCGAGGAGGACAAGCTCAGCCCGAAGCCCTCGGGGTCGACGTTGGCCAGCTCGGGGATGTAGCTTGCCAGGGCGCCGTCGCGTCGGTCGATCTGGTCGGCACGAATCTGGTCCAGGTAGCGCTGCACCAGTTCAGCCACGCGTTGCAGTCTATCCGCGACCCGCCTCCCACTACGATGTCGGTTTTCCGCTAGTGATGTGGTGGCGCGCGTGCCATCGTGGAGCCATGCACGAGGATTTCGACCGCTGTTACCGGGCAGTGCAGTCCAAGGACGCCCGGTTCGACGGCTGGTTCGTCACCGCCGTGCTCACGACGGGCATCTATTGCCGTCCCAGCTGTCCGGTACGCCCACCGTTCGCCCGCAACCTGCGGTTCTACCCGACGGCGGCCGCCGCTCAGGCAGCCGGGTTCCGGGCCTGCAAACGCTGTCGACCCGACGCTTCGCCCGGATCCCCGGAGTGGAACGTCCGTACCGACGTGGTCGCCCGCTGTATGCGGTTGATCGCCGATGGCACCGTGGATCGCGAGGGAGTGACGGGGCTGGCCGCCCGGGTCGGCTACACGAGCCGGCAATTGCAACGCATCATGCAGGCAGAGTTGGGCGCCAACCCCCTGGCGTTGGCCCGCGCCCAACGCACGCAGACCGCCCGGGTGCTGATCGAGACCACCGAATTGCCGTTCTCTGACGTGGCCTTCGCCGCGGGGTTCGCCAGTATCCGACAATTCAACGACACGGTGCGGGCGGTGTGCGACTTGACGCCGACCCAACTGAGGGCCAGGTCTCGCAGTCGGTTCGCGGCCGACTCCTCAGCCACCCCCGGAGTGTTGTCGTTGCGTCTGCCGGTACGGACTCCCTTCGCATACGAAGGGCTGTTCGGCCATCTGGCGGCCAGCGCCGTGCCGGGTCTGGAGGAGGTGCGTGACGGCCAGTTCCGGCGCACCCTACGGTTGCCACACGGCCCCGGCGTCGTCGGCCTGACGCCTCAACCCGACCATGTCCGCTGCCAGCTGGTCCTCGACGACTTCCGCGACCTCTCGGCCGCCATCGCGCGGTGTCGCCGCCTGCTCGACCTCGATGCCGATCCCGAGGCCGTGGTGGAGGCGCTGCAAGCGGATTCGACACTGGCCGCGGTGGTGGACAAGGCACCGGGACAACGCGTTCCCCGCACGGTCGACGAATCCGAACTGGCACTGCGGGTGGTGATCGGTCAGCAATTGTCGATCAAGGCCGCGAGTACCCATGTGGGCCGGCTCGTCGCCGGCTATGGAACCGCAATCGGCGACGAGGGCGGTGGCCTGACGCACGTGTTTCCGAGCGTCACCGATCTTGCCGATCTCGATCCCGCGCATCTGGCCATGCCGGCGGCCCGAAGGCGCACGGTGGCCGCACTGACCCACGCGATCACCGATGGTGACCTGGTCCTCGATCCCGGCTGTGACTGGGACCGGGCACGCGAACAGTTGCTCGCGCTTCCCGGGGTGGGCCCGTGGACAACCGAGGTGATCGCCATGCGTGGCCTCGGAGATCCCGACGCATTCCCCGCCACGGATCTCGGGGTCCGCGCCGCGGCCGGTCACCTCGGGCTGCCTGCCGAGGAGCTGATCGCACACAGCACCCGATGGAGACCGTGGCGCGCGTACGCGACCCAACACCTGTGGACCACACTGGACCACGCGGTGAACGACTGGCCCCCACACAATCAACAGGAGAAGTCATGACGACGCTGCAATGCCGCACCGTGGACAGTCCGGTCGGCCCGCTGACCTTGGCCGGCCGCGATGGACGGCTCATGCATCTGCGCATGATCGATCAGACCTACGAACCGAGCCGCGCAGGTTGGGAGGTCGACGACACCGCCTTTTCCGACGCTGTCGACCAGCTGGCCGCCTACTTCGCCGGCGAACGTACCGAATTCGATCTGGAACTCGACATGGTGGGCACCGACTTTCAGCGTCGGGTGTGGGCGGCTCTGCGGACGATTCCCTACGGCCAGACCTGCTCTTACGGTGAGATCGCCCGACAAATCGGTTCCCCCGGGGCGTCGCGCGCGGTCGGCCTGGCCAACGGACACAATCCGATCGGAATCATCGTGCCGTGCCATCGAGTCATCGGCGCGAACGGCAGCCTCACCGGATACGGCGGCGGATTGGACCGGAAACGAACATTGTTGGCATTGGAGAAAAGCCGTACGACGCCGGCTCTCTTCAATTGAGAAAGGGACATTTTCAATTCTGGTCTCGGACGGAATTGAAAATGTCCGCACATACAAAAATGCCCGAGCCCTCCAATCGAAATTGGAGGGCTCGGGACTTAATTTGTGTTCGGCGGTGTCCTACTTTTCCACCCGTGTGGGTAGTATCATCGGCGCTGGCAGGCTTAGCTTCCGGGTTCGGGATGGGACCGGGCGTTTCCCTGCCGCTATGGACCGCCGTAACTCTATTCACTCGTTTGTGAGTGTAAACCTGTGTGTTTTGGTGGTGGGGTGCGGTGGCACTCCGACACAAGGTGTCGTGGTGTTTGTGGTGTGGTTGCGAGACAGATGTGCGTTCTTACGGAACTCATCAAACATTGGTGTTTGTTGGTTGTTGTAAGTTTTCGGCCGGTTAGTGCCAGTTCCCTTCACCCATTGCTGGGCTTCCAGGTCTGGTCTATCAATCCCGTGGTCTGCGGGGGGCCTTATCCCTCTAAAAGGGTGAGAAGCCTGGTCTTGGAGGGGGTTTCCCGCTTAGATGCTTTCAGCGGTTATCCTGTCCGAACGTGGCTATCCAGCGGTGCTCCTGGTGGAACAACTGGTGTACCAGAGGTTCGTCCGTCCCGGTCCTCTCGTACTAGGGACAGATTTCCTCAAGCTTCTGACGCGCGCGGCGGATAGAGACCGAACTGTCTCACGACGTTCTAAACCCAGCTCGCGTGCCGCTTTAATGGGC
>NZ_MBEJ01000092.1 GCF_001953975.1 Mycobacterium sp. NS-7484 | reverse complement strand
CTGCGGTCGATGGAGAACTTCGACAGCCAGGCCCGCAGCTCAGCTTCCTCATCAGTGATCGCCGGTGGTTGCAGGCGCATCGTGGAGCGGTGAATGCCCACCACCTCACACGCCCGCCGCTCAGAGGCCCCGCACCGCTCGCGCCGCCTCGCGACGGCGCGGTGCTTGCGGTTCGGGGTCAGAAGTTTCTGCCTCGTATTCTTTGAGCCGTTTGGCGTCGTTGGCCTTCATCCCGCCGTACTGGGTCACCCAGCGATGCCCGGGGGGCGCCAGAGCGCCGACGACGTCCTCGTCATGCGGGCAGGGCGGGTGGGCGAGGCGGCCACCACCGACACTGTGTTCGACAATCCGCGCGAGGACTACACCCGCAGGCTGCTCGACGCCATCCCGGGCCGGGACCTGCTGGTGAGCTGACCGATGCGACGGCAGTAGCCTCGTATGCCGTGACCGATCCGCTGCAGCCCCTCGTCGATCTGCGGGGTGTGCGGGGGGCCGCCGACATGGCGCGCGAGGCGCTCGCCGAGGTCCACCGGCACAAGAGCAACCGCCGCGGCTGGCCGACCACCGCGGCCGAGGCCGCGGTGCGAGCGGCCCGGTCGTCGGCGGCGATCGACGGCGGCAGCGTCGAGCTGCCCGCCGATGGCAACGTCACCGATCCGATCCTGGCGGGATCGCTGCGGGTCGGGCAGGCGCTCGACGGCGATGCACTGCGGAATCTGGTCGGGACCTGGCAGCGGGCGCCCCTGCAGGCGCTGGCCCGATTGCACCTGCTGGCCGCGGCCGACCTGGTCTCCGACGAGGCCGAACTCGGCAGGCCGCGCAGCGACGGCGGGGTGGCGCAGCGGCTGGACCTGCTCGCCCAGACTGTGCTCGGCTCGTCGGCGCCGGCTCCGGTGCTCGCCGCGGTCGTGCACGGTGAGCTACTGACGCTGCGGCCGTTCGGGACGGCCGACGGGATCGTCGCCAGGGCTGCGTCGCGGTTGGTTGCGGTGTCGAGTGGGCTGGACCCGCACAGCCTCGGCGTGCCGGAGGTGTTCTGGCTACGCCGGCGGCAGGCCTATCTGGATAGTGCGGCGGCATTCGGGTCCGGAACGGCCGAGGGGGTCGGCGGCTGGGTGATCCTGTGCTGCGGCGCGCTGGAGGACGGCGCGCGAGAGGCGACGTCGATCGCCGACGCCGCCTCCGGTTAGGGTGCTTCTGAGTGTGTAGAAACCGGGTGGACATATCGAAGCGGGCGGCGTTGTCGTCGCCGCCCTCACCGCCCGCTAGCCCGGACCCGCCGCGGGCCGGCCTGGCCCGGGTTGCCCCCACCCGCGCCACACCGCGACCGGCGGCGACCTCTGCTCGTTCACGGTGCTGACGCGGGCCAAAACCCAGTAGCGCGCAGTCACATTC
>NZ_MBEJ01000091.1 GCF_001953975.1 Mycobacterium sp. NS-7484 | reverse complement strand
GGTACTGGGCGGGCAGCAGCCGGGCGGCGTCATGCCCGTCGACATAGTCCATCGAGATCCACAACCGGCCCTCGCCCCCGCCGCCCGTCACGCCGCTGTCACCGTCGGGCCCGCGGCCGGTGCAGCAGCCGTCGGAACCGCCGGTGTTCACCTCGTCGTGGGCCGGCAACGAGGTCTCGTCGGGCAAACCCGTCGCGAGTGGCCCTGGCGGCATGCAGAATCTCGGCGGACCGCCGCCTGTGCCGCCGCAGACCAACTTCGGTCCGCCTCCCCTGCCGCGGAATCCAGTCCCCAAGAAGCCCGGCAATCGACGCAACATCATCGTGGCGGCCGGGGTGATCGGTGCCGTCGTACTGCTGGTCGGCGGCATCACCCTCGCGGTGACCTCCGGTGGCGACGACAACGGCGGTGGCGGCGAGACCACATCGGCGGTGGCCACCGACACCGGCACAGAAGAAACCTCGACGTCGCCGAAACCGCCGGGGCACGCCTTCACCATCGCCGACTACATCAAGCAGGGCGGCTTCGTGGAAACGCCGGTGCACCGCGGTGATCCGGGCGCCCCCGTGTTCACCATGCCGACGCCGCCGGGATGGGTCGACGCCGGACCCCGCACCCCGAACTGGGCGTACTCGGCGATCGTCAACGACCCGGTCAGCCCGACCGATCCGCCGTCGGTCATCTCGCTGATCTCCAAGCTCGCGGGTGCCGCCGACCCGAACAAGCTGCTCGAGTACGCGCCCAACGAACTGCAGAACCTCGCGGACTACAAGCCGAACGGCGAAGTCACCCGCGGGAGCATCAGCGGCTTCCCCACGGTCCATCTGGGCGGCACGTATGCCAAGGGCAACCAGCGTCGCGCGATCACCCAGACGACCGTGGTGATCCCGGCGCCGGGCAACGTCTACGTCCTGCAGATCAACGCCGACGCCCTCGAACGCGACAAGAACGCACTGACCGACGTCAACAAGGCGATCGAGGCCCAGGCGACCGTCACCCTGCCCTGAGCGGGGACCACTTGCGGCGACGAGAAGAGCCGGCCACCAATGGTGGCCGGCTCCAACTCGTTTGGATCGCCGATGGCCTAGAGCACGCCGGAGATCTCGGCGTCCAGCGGGATGTTGCAGCGGTTGCGCAGATCGACCGCGGGGGCACGGATGGCGTCGAGCTCGGCGCGCACCTGCGGATTGTCGTTGAGGTATGCCTTGGTCTTCTGAGCGGTCGCCGACTTGCCCTGTCCCTGCAGCCCGGTGAAGAACGCGTTCACGTCGGGGTGGGTGAACAAGTACGCGGTCATGTTCGTCGAGACTCCTGCCATCACCGCCGTCACGTCGGCAGTGGTGCAGTTCGGCGGTTCGGCAGCGGCGGTGGCCGAGGTTCCCAAGAGCACCGCCCCGGCGCCCAGCACGGCGACGGCACAGCTGCGTGAACGTGTGACAAGTTTCATGTGACTCCTCGATCATCCGGCCCGATTGCAAGCGATGGTCTATGTTTGCCGCAACAATAACTTGCGCCACTCCATTGCGTGCGGGGTCGACGCAACGTCGGCCCGGATGAAAGGAACGACTCGCCATGTCGTCAATGCGTAACCTCTTGGTCCTCAGTGCCGCTGGGTTCGGCATCACGGTCGCGATGTTGGGCGCGCCGACCGCGGCGGCCGAGCCGTCCTTGCTGCCGCAGTGCGAGGTGACCGGTGGCAGCTCGATAGCCGGTGGGCAGACCACCGATTGCGCCTCCGAAGGCAACGTCCAGATCGACGCGACGCCGCCGGTGTACCCGGGCGAGGAAGAGTTCTACGGCTTCCCGGCCTTCGGCTTCATCTGATCGACAGGGTGGGCCGACCGGCCGCGCCAGGTACCCAGTACCCTCGGTACCGTGAATTCGCTCGATTGGCGTAGCCGGCCGACCACCGTGCACTTCGGTCCCGCATCCCTGCAGTCCAGAGCACTCGGCTGGGCAAGCGCACTGACCCTGCGGCCCTTGCTCGGGCTGCTGACCGTGATCGGCATGGCCGTCAACCGCGTCGCCCCCGGGATGCTGCAGCGGGCTCACCTCGACGTCATCGACCGGCCGCTGCGGTACATCAAGCCCCTGCCGGGCACCACGGTGACGCCGGTGGCGCTGCCCAATTGCCCGGCCGAATGGGTGATCGCCCCCGAGGCCCGCGACTCCGATCTGGTGATCCTCTATATGCACGGCTCGGCACTGGTGACCCTCGGGCTGAACTCGCACCGACGTTTCGTCTCGAAACTGTCTGCCGCCACCGGGGCACGCGTGCTCAATGTCGGCTATCGACTGGCTCCCCAGGCTGACATCGACGACGCCGTGGCCGATGGTCTTGACGGCTACCGTCTGGCGCTGTCGCTCGGGTTCTCGGCGGATCGGATTGTGCTGGCCGGGGATTCAGCCGGTGGATTGATGGCCGCCAACACGGCCCTGGCCGCTCGCGACGCCGGGCTGCCGGTGCCCGCCGGGCAGGTCATGCTCTCACCACTGACGTCCTCCGACATGGACCTCAAATACCGTGCCCTGCAAGAACATCGCGATGTGATGTTCCCGTTCATGACGGTCAAGTTCATCTATGACGTGTTCGCCACCGTCAACGGCACCCGGCCCACACCTGTGATGCCACCCGAAGCAGATCTGCACGGGCTAGGGCCATTCCTGCTGCAAGTCGGCACCCACGAGATGCTGCTCAACGACGCCTTCGCCTTGGCCGACAAGCTGCAGGCCGCCGGTGTGCCCGTGTGGGTTCAAGTGTGGGACAGGGCAATGCACATGTTCCAGCTCAGCTTCGACGTCAATCCCGATGCCCGCCGCGCGGTCGAGGAGATCACCTCGTTCATCGCCTATGCGACTGCCGAGGCCGAGGATGAGGTGAGTGCGTAGTTTGGGTGTGCTTGGGCTTTGCGCTTGCGCCGATTTCTGCCGCAGGGTCGCCAACCGCGTGGTTCAGCAACCCCTAGGTCGAAAACGGCGAAGTGCCCGCCACGCCTTTGCGCCGCTTTCCACTGCAGGGTCGTCAAATGCGTGGTCCAGCAACCCCTAAGTCGAAAACGACGAAGTGCCCGCCACACCCTTGCGCCGATTTCTACCCCAGGGTCGCCAACCGCGTGATTCAGCAACCCCTAGGCAGCAAACGGCGAAGCACCGCGCCGCGCGAAGGCCTCTCGAACCCGGTGAAGGATAAAGGCCCTGCTGTGTTCCAACACCACGCGGATGTCAATCCAGCCTTCGCGTTCAATGAATTCGTTGCGGCCGATGTCATGCACAACGGTTCGACGGTCCGTGGCGTGGTGTTTACCTTCGTAGTCAAGCCCAATTTTGACGTCGTCGTATCCCATGTCGATGAATGCCTCGGTGAAGTCGTCGCTCACCTGAATCTGCGTGCGCGGACGACGAAAACCCGCGTCGATGAGAAGTAGTCGTAGCCAGGTCTCCCTCGGGGATTGCCCACCGGCATCCATCAAGTCGAGTGCCGTTCGAGCGCTTCGTATTCCGCGCAACCCGCGATATCGGGCAGCTGATTCGAGCACCTGGTCGGCCTTGATGTCCGTCGCGATGGCCAACGCGTCGAGATGAGCGACCGCGTCATCACGAGGAAGGAACCGGGCGAGATCAAGCGCCGTCCGCACGGGTGTGGTGACACTGAAATCGCCGATCTGACAAACCTCGTCGGGCCCTATGCGTTCCTCTCGCACGATGATGCCGGGGCGCCGACGTCCATGCTCGGTGATCAGTTCGATCGGAACGTCGTCGTCGACCCACTTCGCACCGTGTAGCGCTGCTGCTGCTCGCCCGGCGATAATCCCGCGTCGGCCGCTCCACAGCCATGCGGCCATGGTGTTGGCCTTCAGGTTTCGGGTGGCACCGTTCGGCAAGTAGACGCGTGGGTGCGCCGAGGTGTATCGCCATCGCAGCTGCGCACGAGTGAGACTGCCCTCCGCGAGCGCCTCAGGTCCGATGAAAGGGATGCTCATGAACTGACGATCAGCGTCATGACCGACGGATTGATGGCATCCCCGCCCACGCTCAGCTGAACCTGGGGATGAAATGCGCGCTGGGGATTAAGCCCGCCAAGCCCATGCGCCGGTTTCTACGGCAGGGTCGCCAACCGCGAGCGACCGCGACCCCCAGGTAGAAAACGAGAAAGCCCGCCAAGCCCACGCACCGGTTTCTACCCCAGGGTCGTCAACCGCGAGCAACCGCGACCCCCAGGTAGAAAACGGCGAGAAAGCCCGCCAAGCCCACGCACCGGTTTCTACCCCAGGGCCGTCAATCGCGAGCAACCGCGACCCCCAGGTAGAAAACGGCGAGAAAGCCCGCCAACGCCGCGCACCGGTTTCTACCCCAGGGTCGTCAACCGCGAACGACCGCGACCCTCAGGTAGAAAACGGCGAGAAAGCCCGCCTAAGCCCGCCAACGCCACGCCCGCCACGACCCCGCGGCAGAAACCACCCAAACCTAGTGAGCGAAATGCCGTGCACCAGTGAGGTACAACGTGATGCCGGCAGCTTCGGCGGCAGCCGTCACCTCGTCGTCGCGCACTGACCCGCCGGGGTGCACGATGGCTTTCACGCCGGCGTTGGTCAGCGTCTGCAACCCGTCGGGGAACGGGAAGAACGCATCAGAAGCCGCGACAGAACCGACCACGCGATCGCCTGCCCGCTGCACGGCCAGTCCCGCGGCGTCGACACGATTGACCTGTCCCATACCGACGCCGACAGTGGCGCCGTCCTTGGCGACCACGATCGCGTTGGACTTCACCGCCCGGCACGACCGCCAGGCGAACACGAGGTCGGAAAGCGTCTGCTCATCGGCCGGCTCACCGGTGGCTAGTGTCCAGTTGGCCGGATCATCGCCGGCCGCGTCGAGGGCGTCGCGCTGCTGCACGAGCACCCCGCCACTGATCTGGCGTAGCTCGATACCGCCGACCAGAGGCTCGGAGGCCACCAGGATGCGAATGTTCTTCTTGCGGGCCAACACTTCCACGGCCCCGGCCTCATACGCCGGGGCGATGATGACCTCGGTGAAGATGTCGGCGACGGTCTCGGCCATCTCGACGCTGACTTCGGTGTTGGAGGCGATCACGCCACCGAACGCGCTGAGCGGGTCGCACTCGTGGGCCTTGCGGTGGGCATCGGCGACGGACTCCGAGGAGATCGCGATGCCACATGGGTTGGCGTGCTTGATAATTGCCACGCAGATCTCTTCGTGGTCGAACGCTGCCCGCCACGCCGCATCGGCATCGGTGTAGTTGTTGTAGGACATCTCCTTGCCGTGCAGCTGCTCGGCCTGGGCCAGTCCGGGCCACGCGGAATCGTCGCGATACACCGCAGCCTGCTGGTGCGGGTTCTCGCCGTAACGCAGCACGGCGCTGCGATGCCAGGTGCCGCCGTACCACTGCGGCAGCTTCTGGGCCGGCTCTTCGGGCGCCAGCGTCGACCCCATCCACGACGCCACCGCCACGTCGTACTCAGCGGTGTGCCGGAAAGCCAACGAGGCCAGGATCTTCCGTTCAGCCAAGGTGAAGCCGCCGGCCCGCACCGCGGCCAGCACCCCGTCGTAGCCCAGCGGATCGACCACCACGGCCACACTCGGATGGTTCTTGGCGGCGGCGCGCACCATCGACGGTCCGCCGATGTCGATCTGCTCGACACACTCGTCCACCGACGCCCCGGACTCCACGGTCTCGGAGAACGGGTAGAGGTTCACCACCACCAACTCGAATGCCTCGACCTCCAGTTCGGCCAGGGCCGCAACATGTTCGGGCTTGCGGGTGTCGGCCAACAACCCGGCATGGACGCGCGGGTGCAGGGTCTTGACCCGGCCGTCGAGCACCTCCGGGAAACCCGTCACATCCTCGACCGGGGTGACCGGAACACCGGTGGCGGCAATGGTTTTCGCGGTCGACCCGGTGGAGACGATGGCTACGCCCGCCTCGTGCAGGCCTCGGGCCAGATCGGCCAGACCGGTCTTGTCATAGACACTGATCAGCGCTCGCCGGATCGGTTTTTTCTCGCTCACCGTTGTCTCCTCAACATCCGAAGGTCGCCTTTCGACCAGTCCAGGTCACGCCGCGGGTTGCCAGCGCGGCCAGCACATCCACCAGCAGTCGCCGTTCGACCACCTTGATGCGCTCGTGCAATGCCTCTTCGGTGTCATCATCGAGCACCTCGATGGCGTGCTGGGCCAGAATCGGCCCGGTATCCATCCCAGAGTCCACAAGATGCACCGTGCAGCCCGTCACCCGCACGCCGTACGCCAACGCCTCGGGCACCGCATGCGCCCCCGGAAACGCGGGCAGCAACGCGGGATGGGTGTTGACCACCCGCCCCGGGAAACGGGAAAGGAATTGGCCGCCCAGAATTTTCATGAACCCGGCCGAGACGACCAGGTCGGGCTGATGCTCGGCGGTGACCTCGGTGAGCGCGGCATCCCAGGCGCCGCGGTCCGGGTAGTCGCCGAGTCGCGCGGTGTAGGACGGCACTCCGGCCGCCGCAGCGATGTCCAACGCAGCACAGGTGCGGTCGGTGCCGACGGCAACGACGCGGGCCGGATAGTCGTCGACGGCGGCAGCCAGTAGCGAGGCGAGCAACGACCCTGTCCCCGAAGCCAGCACTACCAGCCGTGCCGGTGCGCTCGGAGGCACTCGTAGCGGTTGCTGCACGCGAGCAGCCTAGTCGCCCGTGCGACGCGGCTGATCGCCGGTCGCTCGGTCGTCGGAGATGTCGTCGACGAAGAAGTGGTCCTCGGGATCGTCATCGACGTCGTCGTAGGTCTGCGGCCTGGGCTCGTAGACGATTTCCTCCACGTCCAGTGGCTCCTCGGCTTCGGCCGGGGGTTCGTCGGCCGTCCACGACACCAGCGGCTCGTCAGGCGCCGGTTCGGGCTCCGCGTCGACGTACTCGTCGGCTTCGGGCTCGGGTTCATCGACCAGCTCGGGCTCGGGCTCCGGTCGCGGCGCGGCCACGGGCCTCGGCTTGCGGGTCAGCCCACCGGACATGGCCACCGTCAGCCCGCCGATCCCGACGAACCACAGGAACACCGCCGGCGCGAACGTCGACTGATCGACTCCGACGTCACCGAAGTTGCCCAGCCGTCCCCCACCGGCATAGGCGGCAAGCGCCATCGTCACCGCGGCCAACCCCGAGGCCACCACCAACTTGGCCGTCGCAGCGCCGATCGGAAGCGGGCGTCGCGCACACTGCTGGCCCACCGCAACCGCCGACGCCGCACCGACGATCAGCAACGCAACCCAGATCGGCCCCAACGGCGGCGAGGGCACCGCGGCCAACACCGGCACCGCGGGGATGTCGCCGCCGAACACGGTGAACGAACTGAACGTGGCCAACCCCACGTGGGCGCTGGAGCCCACCGCGATCGCCGAGGTGCCCACGATCACGTTGGGGATGTAGAGGATCGACAGCAGCGTCAGGCTGAGCTGACCGAACAGGCTGTCGGTGATGGCGAACAGGTCGTGCATCGTGGCCCAGTGCACGATCAACGACACCGCTGTCACCGCGCCGGACAGTCCGAACAGCGCGAGCACCCCGGCCACGGCGGCGCGGATCGCGTCCGGCAGCCATGCCGGCAGGCGTAACGCGGACAGGGTGCGCCGGCCCACCTTCGAGCCGACGCCGACGAGTGCGCCGATCGCATGCACGATGAGCACGCTGCCGAAGGCGCGAAGGGCACTCGGGGTTTGCAATTCGCTGATCACCGAGGCCGCGTCGTGGATGACGGCCAACAGCAGGGCCGCGATCAGAATCGGCCCACCCAACGCCGAGGCCACCACCCAGCGGGTGACGAGCCAGGACGAGTTCGGCAAGGTGGCCGCGGCGGTGATACGGGCAGTGCCCCAGATCATCGCGAGCACCGGCAGCAATGGCATCACGCCGAGCTCACTGCCGCCGATGGACACCGGCACCTGGTGCACGCCCAGCCACATGCTGGCGATGGCGCCGAAGGCGCCCGTCATATCGCTGTTGGCGATCAGCAGTTGCAGCAGCACGACCGCGGCGATGACCACGAGCGCTACGACGGACGGCCCGAATGCGACCCGGAGCAACTCACGTGCCTGGCGGGTGCCGACTGGCCGGTTACTCACTTGCTGGGCTGCTCCTCGCAATGATCGCGCGTGCGCACTGAAGCGCACGCGCCGATCAGCTTACGACGGCGCAGGGCCAGATTGCTGTGAAGAGGACTGCTGTGCCTGCGGCTGCGCCGGCACCGACGTGGTGGGCGCCGACGCGGGCGACTGAGGCTGCCCGTAAGTCGGGTAACCCGTCGGCGGGGTTGGCGGGCCGCTGGGCTGCTGCCCCTGCTGGCCCTGCGGCGCCTGCACCGGGAAACCACCGGTGTTCGGGGCGCCGGAGTAACCGCCGTACTGCGACGGGTAACCGGGACGCTGCGGCTGGGCCTGCTGGTAGGGCTGGCCGCCCTGCGGCTGGTGCTGCTGGCCGTAGTACTGCGACGGGCCGCCGTACTGGCCGTACTGCGGCTGCTGATCGAAGGTCGGCTTGGGGGCGGGCGGCGTGATGACGCCGGCGTCGAACAGCAGCGCGGTGATGGCGGCGCCCGCCTGGATCAGCGTGAGGACGAGCAGAACCCAAATCGTCCAGTCGGCGTCCGCGCCCGCGGCCACCGAGAGAGAGATCGCGAGCAGCAGGCCCAACGTGGCCAGCACGGCCGCCGGCGCAACACGGTTCTTCTGTTTCGGCAGCACGCTGACGCCGGCCACGAGGCCGGCCAACAGCGGAACCACGATGATCAGCGAACCGATCACGGCCTGGATCTCGAAGGCGAAGCTGACGAAGTAGGCGATCAGGCCGACGGCGGCCACCACGCCCAGCAGAATCTGGGGCAGGTTGTTCTCACCAGGCGCGGCCGGTGCAGCCGGGGCCGCCGGGATCTGCGCTGGGGAGGCCTTGGCGAACTGCTGAGTCGCATCGAATTGGGACCCCGACTGCGGGGGGTATCCGGGGTTACTGGGCGGGTAGGTCATGACCTCTCCTGTGCTATCGAGCTTCGCGACGTGTCACGCAGGCATGAATACCGACCACGTGAGCGATTCGAGCTTCCACGCTAGCGCACCCACCTGGGTGCGCGGCGCGCGTGCTCGGTGTCGGAGCGGTCTCAAGCTGATACCAGGACGGGTGCATCCACGGAATCGGTTTCAGCTGCCTCGATCTCGCGGACGAGCGGCAGCACCTTGGCGCCGAAGTACTCGATTTCCTCTTGAAAATGCAGGAATCCGCCCAAGATGAGGTCGACGCCGCGTTTGCGATATGCGGCAATGCGTTCGGCGATCTGCTCGGGGGTACCGATCAACTGGGTGCGGAAGCCGTCGTTGTATTGCACCAGGTCCTCGAAACTGGAATCGGCCCACATGCCCTTCTTGTCACCGGTGGAGTTGCCGGCCTGTTGCACGGCGTTGTGGAAACCTTCGACGGCAGGCTTGTTGGCCTTGGCGATGATTTCTTTGAGCGTCGCCTTGGCCTCTTTCTCGGTGTCGCGGGCGATGATGAAGCCGTTCAGGCCGAACTTCACTTCGCGGTCGGCATTGCGAGCATGATCACGCACCTCGACGACCTGCTCGGTGAGGCCGTCGAAGTCTTTGCCGTTGGAGAAATACCAATCGGCGTAGTACCCGCCGTTGCGCCGCGCCGCCGTCGAATTGCCACCCTGGAACAGTTCGGGGTTGGGCCGCTCAGGGGTGTTGAGCGGCTTGGGCTTGAGGGTGAAGTCGTGGATGCGGTAGAAATCGCCGCGAAAATCGACGTCGTCCTCGGTCCAGATCTTGCGCAACACCTGCAGGAACTCCGCACTGCGGCGGTAGCGCTCGTCATGCTCCAGCCAGGGCTCGCCCAGGTGGGTGAATTCGTCCTTGAACCAGCCCGACACGACGTTGACCGCGAACCGGCCATTGCTCAAGTGATCGGCGGTGGCGCCCAGCTTGGCCAGCACCGCCGGCTGCCACAAGCCGGGGTGAACGGCGGCGATCACCTTGAGCCGCTCGGTGGCCAGCAGCAGCGCCAGGCTGAAGCTGGTGGATTCGTGCTGGTATTCCGCGCCATAGCTGGCCTCATAGCGCACCTGGCTCAGCGCGTACTCGAACCCGTTGTTCTCCGCGGTCTGGGCCAGCTTCTTGTTGTATTCGTAATTCCAGTCGGTGCGCTGCTCGATGTCGCTGGTCACCAGGCCGCCGCTGACATTGGGCACCCAATAGGCGAACTTGACGTGGTCGGCGATGCGTTCAGTCGTCATGCCGGTGATCCCAGCAAACGCATCGGCGCACGTCGCGGGTATCACTCGCGGTGAAGTTGTCTCCCGTCGGCCGGCCTTACGAGACGGACCGTCTTGCTACTGGGACTGAAACACGTTCTAATTCTGGGCATGGACTATGGGCTCGTTCTCTTCACCAGTGACCGCGGCATCGCCCCGGCCAAGGCCGCCAAACTCGCCGACGATCACGGCTTCACCACGTTCTACGTGCCCGAGCACACACATATCCCGATCAAGCGCGAGGCCGCTCACCCCACCACCGGTGACGAGTCGCTGCCCGATGACCGCTACATGCGCACGCTTGATCCGTGGGTCTCGCTGGGCACGGCGTGCGCGGTGACCTCGCGGGTGCGGTTGTCGACGGCTGTCGCGCTGCCCGTCGAACACGACCCGATCACCCTGGCCAAATCCATCGCCACCCTTGACCATCTGTCCGGCGGGCGGGTGTCGTTGGGCGTCGGATTCGGCTGGAACACCGACGAACTCGCCGACCACAACGTCCCCCCGGGTCGCCGTCGCACCATGCTGCGCGAGTACCTCGAAGCCATGCGCGCACTGTGGACTGAGGAAGAAGCCTCCTACGAAGGCGAATTCGTGAACTTCGGGCCATCGTGGGCCTGGCCCAAGCCCGTGCAGTCCCACATCCCGGTGTTGGTCGGCGCGGCCGGGACCGAGAAGAACTTCAAGTGGATCTCGAAGTCGGCCGATGGCTGGATCACCACACCACGCGACTTCAACATCGACGAGCCCGTCAAGCTGCTGCAGGACACCTGGGCCGCGGCCGGGCGCTCCGGGGCACCCCAGATCGTGGCGCTCGATTTCAAGCCGGATGCCGAGAAGCTCGCGCACTGGCGTGAACTGGGCGTCACCGAGGTGCTGTTCGGCCTGCCCGACAAGTCCGAGGCCGAGGTGGCCGCGTACGTGGAGCGGCTGGCGGGCAAGTTGGCCTCGCTGGTCTAGTTCTGCCGCTGGCCTGATCGCCGAGATCAACGCCATGGTCGTAAAGTTCGAGGGGAACGACCATGGCGTTGATCTTGTGGTCAGTCGGCGTGTCGGTTCCTCCGGGCGACATGTCACCTCGAAATCCGATATCGCCTGTGATATCAGGTTTCCAGCCCTAGTACCGCTCCCCGACGGCTATGCCAGTGTCGCGGTGTTTCGCTTGTCGTCCGACGTCACGACGATCTTTGCGGCCAACGGCTCACCCTCGGTGAGCAGTTCCAGCAAGGCTTCGTCGGTCGTGGTGGCCAGGAATCGGCTGCCGTCGGCGTCCAAGCGGCCGATGATGATGCCGGTGCGTGGCGTCCAGTCGTAACGCACCGTGTAGGTCTCGATTCTGCCTGGCCCGTCGGCCTTTTCGGTGATCGCCACCCGCTGCTGCGTATTGAATTCGTCCTGCAGGGCCGCACTGTTGTCAGCCAGCCAATCGGCGGGCGCAGTGGAGTAGATGCCCACCGAGTACTTGCTGGCAATGCCGCCGTTGGCGCCGATGAGCGCGAATTGTCCAGGCTTGTCCCGCATTTCGTTGACGGCTTCGGCGATGCCGTGCATCGAGTAGTTGTTGCCCGGGCCACCGAAGAAGGGCAGGCCGCCGGTCAGCGTCAGCCCGCGCTCGTCATCGGCGGCCAAGCCCGTGCCGTCACAGAAGTTGAACACCGGGAACGGGAAGCAGCTGTAGAGATCGAATGCCGCGATGTCGTCGAGCGTGATGCCGGCGACGCGCAGAGCCTCCTTGACGGCGATCGCCGCAGTCGCGGTGTACCCCAACTCGGCGCGCTCGAGCAGCTTGATTTCCTTCATGTCGGCATGCCCGCGCAGGTACACCCACTTCTCCTCGGGAACACCGAGTTTCCGCGCGGACTCCACCGACATCAGCAGTACCGCCGCACCCTGGTTGACCTGATCGCGCGCCACCATCATGCGCGGATACGGGTCACAGATCATCCGGTTGCTCTCGGTGACGGTGGCGATCTCTTCGGCGGAGCGCTCCACCGGCGCCGACGAATATGGGTTCTTCGCAGCCACTTTGGAGAACGGCGCGAACAGCTCGGCCATCGCCTGGCGGTAGTCCGCCACCGACAGGCCCAGCCGGGCCCGGCGCGCATTCTCCAACAGCCCGTACTGCACCGGGGCACCGATCAGCCCGTGCTTGATCGTGTACTCGTCGAAAATGCCGTCGTAGCCGTAGCCGCGGTCTTCGAGCTGACCCTCGATGGTCTCGGAGTGATCCGGTTTGTCGTCCCGCTTGGAGAAGTACCGCAGCGTCGACGTGTTCTCCGAGCCGAACAGCAGCACCACGTCGTTTGCGCCGGCAGCGATCGCTCCGGCGAACTCCGTGACGAGGTGCTGGGGGCTCTGACCGCCGATCACTTCGAGGATGGCACGGGCCGGCTCGGCGCCGACGTTGTGCGCGACGGAACGCGGGTAGTTGTTGGAAATCCCTAGCGTGGACGTCTGCGGGCCGGAGATCTCGAACTGCCGCGTGCCTGCCACGGTGTCGATGGCCTGCGCGACGGCGGTGGTATCAGCACCGGTATCGCGCAATGCTGCCCTGGCCGCCTCGGTGGCCAACTCGACCGAGGACATTCCGCGATAGCCGTCGAGGTCGATGCGTTCGGTGAACTGTCCGACGCCGACGATGACAGGGGTGCGCGGATCGACCATGACAATCTCCTTGACAGCTGTTAATTCGTGAGGCTAACCGATTGGGTTTTAGAGAGTGAAATCGGTGCACCCCACGCCTGCCAGCGGAGTTACGGCAAACCTGTGACCAGGCCTTCTAGAGCTTGTAGGCGAACGACTTCTGCTGACGCTGCTTCATCTTCTCCAGGCACTCATGGTGTTTGCGCGCGTGATACGCCAGAGGAAAGTACGTGAGCCGGTCCGGGAGGATGCGATAGGCAGCACGGATGACGGCATAGATGCGTTGGAGTTGCCGCTCTTCGTCCTCGCTCCAGGTGACACCGAGCTTGGCCCGCAGCCGGGGATCGAGCAGCCCGACCACCGACAGATAGTTGAACCGCAGTGCGGGCCGAAGGGCACGGCGGACCAATGGGTGCAACAGTTTCGGCACAGCCGGCGGTAGCTCGACGTTGCCGGTCTGCATGTCCTTGATCAACTGCAAGGCCTGCGGCGTGCCTTCCAGCTTGTCGATCATCGCCTCGTAGTACTCGGCCATCTCGGCGCGCGTGGCCGGGTAACCGTTCATCGGCACGTGCAGCAGACGGGCCAGCCGGCGGTTGTCGCGCAGGAGTTCGTCCTTTTCCGCGTCGGTGAAGTCGCGTCCGATCAGCAGCTTGCCGCCGCCTTCGGCGTTGACGATGTAGCCGGTGGCGATAACCCATTGGTACGCCTCGGGATTGAGCGCACTGATCTGCTTGCCGGTCTCGGCGCTCTTCATCGTGATCGGTTGGTGCAGTGCGCGCACCCGGTTCCCTTCGGCGACGGCCTCGGTGCCACCGTAGGTCCACCGCAGTACGGAGTCGACGCTGCGAATCGCCCGCCCGCCCGGATCTCCGTGGAACGCAGCCGAATAGCGACCGGTGATCTCGGCGATGACGGGGTGCATCGCCTGCATCATGAACGCCGCCCCGTCGACGATCAGGAACGTCCACCTACCGGTGTGCTCGCCGGTGAGCGAGTCAAGTGGCACCAGTTCGATGTCGGCCGATTCTTTGGGTTCTTCGGCGGTCGGAATTGAGACGTCCGATGTGGCGGTCATGGCAGCGCACCTCCTTGAGCGTGAGGCGACGGTAATCTGACCAGAAGGTCGCATTCAAGTCGCGTTTTAGTTCTGAGGTACGCATGGATAACGGCATGTCACCGCCCCGCAGGCTCCCGAAGCAGGAGCGCTCTCGTGAGATGGTCGCGAAAATTGTGGCCGCGACCGGAAAGCTGCTGAAGAAAACGGACCCCGCGCAGATCACCACCAACGCGATCGCTGGGCAAGCCGGTGTCAGCAAGGGATCCATCTACCAGTACTTCGCCAACAAGGAAGAAATCATCCACGCGGCGATCGAGCAGTTGGCTGCCGAACAGGCGCCGCGGATCGAGGACATGCTCCGCTCGATCACCTTGGAACAGCCCCAAGAGGCGATGCAGGCATCGATCGACATCCTGATCGATTTCACGATCGCCAACCGGAAGTTGATCCGCTACGTCGCCGATCGGCCCGACTATGCCCGCACGCTGGAAAACGCCTCGGGCCTGAACGCGACACTGCTGGCGATGACGACGGTGCACATGGCGCATTACCGCGACCAGTACCGCAACGAGCTGAGCCCGCGCGCATTGGCGTGGCTGTTCTTCAACATGGCGGTGGCCACCACGACCCGCTACATCGAAAGTGACGACCCGATCCAGCTCGACGAGCTGCGCAGCGGGTTGAAGTTCGCCTCGGCGGGTCTGCTCGCCGGCGGGCGGGAGTAGCGCGCACGCCGTTGTTCGCCGGTTTCCACGCCTGGGTCGTTCTCGACGAGCGAGCACCGCCCTGGTGCAGAAAACGGCAACCTGGAAGCGGGCTTGACCAGCAATCCTTGACGGACCTGTCACTTAGTGACACCTTGGAGCTGTCACTAAGTGACAACTTCGGGAGGTGGCAGCGATGGGTGCGAGGCAGGACCAAGCCCGGCTCGCGGTATCGCGGCAGGCCTGCAGACTGTTCTGGGAACGCGGCGTCGCCGGTACCAGCGGTGACGACATCGCCGCGGCGGCAGGCCTTTCGACGCGCACGATCTGGCGCTACTTCCGCGCCAAGGAATCCTGCGTGGAACCGGTGCTGGCCAAATCCGCCGACCGGTTCATCGACATCCTGAACCGCTGGCCACATGACCTGTCATTGGCCGAACACCTTGCCGCCGACGGCGTTTCACATCCGCTGTCGCCGCAAGACGTCGAGGACGAGGTGAGCGCGATGCGGATTGCCACGATGACGGGATCCGAGCCGGCACTGCGCACGGCCTATCTGATGGTGCACGACCGGATGGAGCAGGGCTTCATCCCGGTGATCGCCGAGCGGCTGCATCTCGCCACAGACGACCTCACGGTCCGGCTGTGTGCGGCCGCCGTCACCGGCGCCTTCCGCGTCGTCGACGAAGACGTCAGCGTGGCGGTGATCGTCGAGGGAAAGACGGTCACGCAAGAAGAAGCACTCGCCCTGATCGACCGCGCCATCCGCGATGCCACCAACGGGCGTCTCGGCGGCCCGGCCACACCCCGATAGGAGCACAATGGCACTGCCCGAACTCATTTCGGTAGAGGACTTCTTCAGCCCACCCGAACGCACAGCCGCCAAAATCTCACCGGACGGAACCCGGATCGCCTATCTGGCGCCGTGGCAGAACCGCCTCAACGTATGGGTCGAAGACCTCGACGGCAACACTCCGCCACGATGCGTCACCGCGGACGACACCCGCAGCGTCTACATCTATCACTGGACGGACGATCCGCGGTGGCTGCTGTATCTGCAGGACACCGGCGGTGACGAGAACTGGCACGTCTACCGCGTCGACTTGGACGATCCCGGCGCCGCGGCGGTCGATCTCACGCCGTTTCCAGGCGCCAGGGTTGACCTTGCACTGCCGAAAGGCCGGCCGGGAAAAGCGATCGTCCAGATCAACAACCGCACACCGGAACTGCTCGACGCCTATGAACTCGACGTCGCCACCGGTGAACTCAGGCTGCTCGCACAGAATCCAGGCAACGTGTTCAGCTGGCTGTCGAGCCGCACCGGAGAGCTGTTCAGTTCGACACTGACGGCTGACGGCGATGTCGAACTGTCGCAATGGGTTCCGGCGACCAACTCGCTGCCGACCATCACCACGTTCGACGGCAGCGACTATCCACTAGGCATCCAACCGATCACCGTCACTCCCGACGGCACCGGCATCTGGCTGGGCGCCAACACCGGCACCGACCGCACCCGCCTGGTCCGCATCGATGTGGCCACCGGCACGGAGACCGAGGTGGACAGCCACCCGACATTCGACCTGGCCGCCCAGATGGTGCTGCCGTCGCCGTTGATCCTCAGCGAGCGGACCGGTGAACTGCTCGGCGCCCGCTATTACGGCGAACGCCAGGTGATCCATGCCCTCGACCCGAATTTTGCTGCGGTACTGGAGAATCTGACCGCACTGTCCGACGGCGACCTCGCCGGCGTCTCCTCCGACGACAGCGGGCAGCGGTGGGTGGTCAACTTCACCCACGATCGCGATCCGTGGGCCACCTACTTCTATGACCACGTCACCGGCGAGAGCCGGCTGCTGTTCCGGCCATATCCGAATCTGAATTCAGATTCATTAGCACCGATGACGCCGGTGAGCATCACCGCACGCGACGGGCTGCCGCTGCACGCGTACCTGACCCTGCCCGTCGGGGTAGAACCAACCGACCTGCCCCTGGTGCTACTGGTGCACGGCGGCCCCTGGTCACGGGACTGCTGGGGTTTCCAGCCTGACGTGCAGATGCTGGCCAACCGCGGATATGCGGTGCTACAGGTCAACTTTCGCGGCTCGACGGGCTACGGCAAGGCCTTCACCAAGGCCGCCATCGGTGAGTTCGCCGGCAAGATGCACGACGACCTGATCGACGCCGTCGATTGGGCCGTCAAACAGGGCTACGCCGACCGCGACAAGGTGGCGATCTTCGGCGGCTCCTACGGCGGCTACGCCGCACTCGTCGGCGTCACCTTCACCCCGGATGTGTTCGCCGCGGCCATCGACTACGTCGGCATCTCGAGCCTGCCCAATTTCATGCGCACGCTGCCGACGGTAGCCCGGCCGTTTCTGGCCAACAACTGGCATCTCTACGTCGGCAATCACAACGATCCCGGGCAGGAAGCCGACATGTTGGCCCGCTCCCCCATCACGAAGGTCGACCAGATCCGCACCCCGTTGCTGGTTGTCCAGGGCGCCAACGATTCTCGTGTGGTGCAGGCTGAATCCGACAACCTCGTCGAGGCACTACGCAATCGCGGCGTCGAGGTCGAATACCTGGTCAAGGACGACGAAGGTCACGGATTTCTCAACCCGGACAACCAGATCGACATGTACCACGCCGTCGAACGATTCCTCGCCCAGCACCTGGGCGGTCGCCTCTAACTGCCGAACAGACGCAAATGTCCCCGACACGCCGGGCGTGCGGGGACATCTGCGTCTGCTCGCGCAGAAAGAACTAGCTGAGCAGCTCGCGAGCCAGCTTGGCGGTCTCGGACGGCGTCTTGCCGACCTTCACGCCGGCGGCCTCGAGGGCCTCCTTCTTGGCCGCGGCGGTGCCCGACGAGCCCGACACGATGGCGCCGGCGTGGCCCATGGTCTTGCCCTCCGGAGCGGTGAAGCCCGCGACATAGCCGACGACCGGCTTGGTCACGTTGGCCTTGATGTAGTCGGCGGCACGCTCTTCGGCGTCGCCACCGATCTCACCGATCATCACGATGATCTTGGTCTCGGGATCCTTCTCGAACGCCTCGATGGCGTCGATGTGGGTGGTGCCGATGACCGGGTCGCCGCCGATGCCGATGGCGGTCGAGAAGCCGAGATCGCGCAGCTCGTACATCATCTGGTAGGTCAGCGTGCCCGACTTCGACACCAGACCGATCGGGCCCTTGCCGGTGATGTTGTTGGGCGTGATGCCGACCAGCGACTCGCCGGGGGTGATGATGCCCGGGCAGTTCGGCCCGATGATGCGGGTCTTCTGACCCTTGTCGACGTTGTAGGCCCACGCATAAGCGCTGTCCTGCACCGGGATTCCCTCGGTGATGACCACCAGCAGCGGGATCTCGGCGTCGATGGCCTCGATGATCGCGTCCTTCGAGAAGGCCGGCGGCACAAAGGCGATCGACACGTCGGCGCCGGTCTCCTTCATGGCCTCGGCCACCGAGCCGAACACGGGCAGCTCGACGTCGTTGCCGTCCTTGTCGACGTGCTTCACGGTGGTGCCGGCCTTGCGGGCGTTCACGCCGCCGACCACCTGGGTGCCGGCCTTGAGCATCAGCGCGGTGTGCTTGGTGCCCTCGCCACCGGTGATGCCCTGGACGATGACCTTGGAGTCCTTGTTCAGAAAGATAGACATTGGTGTTGGCTCCCTTACTTATTCGCCAGCTCGGCGGCCTTGTCGGCACCGGCGTCCATGGTCTCGGCCTGGATCACCAGCGGGTGATTGGCCTCGGCCAGGATGCGGCGGCCCTCTTCGACGTTGTTGCCGTCGAGACGCACGAC
Organism: Mycobacterium sp. NS-7484; assembly: GCF_001953975.1. Classification (GTDB taxonomy): domain Bacteria; phylum Actinomycetota; class Actinomycetes; order Mycobacteriales; family Mycobacteriaceae; genus Mycobacterium. The sequence goes on along the minus strand of NZ_MBEJ01000091.1, from coordinate 81,241 downwards.
GAGCGGCTTGTTGGCCTCGTCACCGAGCTTCTTGAGCGCTCCCACAATGCCGTTGGCCACCGCGTCACACGCGGTGATGCCGCCGAACACGTTGACGAACACGCTCTTGACCTGGCTGTCGTTCAGGATGACGTCCAGACCGTTGGCCATCACCTCGGCCGAGGCGCCACCACCGATGTCGAGGAAGTTGGCCGGCTTCACGCCGCCGTGCTTCTCACCGGCGTAGGCGACGACGTCCAGCGTCGACATGACCAGGCCCGCACCGTTTCCGATGATGCCGACGGCGCCGTCGAGCTTGACGTAGTTGAGGTCGTTCTCCTTGGCCTTGAGCTCCAGAGGATCCGTGGCGTCCTTGTCCTCGAACTCGGCGTGGCCGGGCTGACGGAAGTCGGCGTTGGCGTCGAGGGTGACCTTGCCGTCCAGCGCCAGGATCTGATCGTCGGGGGTGCGCACCAGCGGGTTGACCTCAACCAGGGTGGCGTCCTCCTTGACGAACACCTCCCACAGCTTCTGGATCGTCACCGCGGCGGCGTCGAGCACCTCGGCGGGCAGGTGGCCCTTCTCGGCGATCTCACGCGCGAAGGCCAGATCGACTCCCTTGACGGCGTCGACGGGAACCTTGGCCAGCCGCTCGGGCTTGGTGGCGGCAACCTCTTCGATCTCCATGCCGCCCTCGACCGAGCACATGGCGAGGTAGGTGCGGTTGGCGCGATCGAGCAAGAAGGAGATGTAGTACTCCTCGGCGATGTCGCTCGCCTCGGCCACCAGCAACTTTTTGACGACGTGGCCCTTGATGTCGAGACCGAGGATGTTCTGCGCGTGGGTGAGCGCATCTTCGGGGGTGGCTGCGTACTTCACGCCGCCGGCCTTGCCGCGGCCGCCGACCTTCACCTGTGCCTTGATCATCACGGGCTTGCCGATTTCGGTGGCGATCGCCTTGGCGTCCTCGGCCGAGTCGGTCACGCGGCCCGGGGTTGTGGGGACGTTGTGCTTGGCGAACAGCTCTTTCGCCTGATATTCGAAGAGATCCATGTGCTTCCTAGATAGGCGTTGTCTGTCTGCTTCGCTTCGAGCGCGCGCATCGAAGCTGCCCGGTCCGGTACCTCTGACGGGCCCGGGGGAACTTTATCCACCGCGCAGTGATGGATTGGCACCGCCTCCGGCTCATGTGGTAGATCTCACCGCCGATGGCGGGTGATACGGATCACATTCCAGCGCGGAATACACACAGGAGTTGCCACCATCATTGGGATTTGGTTAACGTGCCTCTGGTCCAGATCACGTTCAGGTCACGACGAAGAAGGATTCTCGAGTCTTGCCGCAGCACCGTTCGTCCGCAGCTCCACGAGGAGTGCCGACGAGCGCACGCGAGCGCAGGCCACTGTCTCCGGACGAACTCGACGCCGCGGAGATCACCGACATCATTCCGTTCAGTGCGTTCGACGATTTCGACGACGCCTCTGATGACGGCTCCAGCGTCATCTATGCCCCCGAACTCGACGATCTAAACGACACCGACGATCTGGTTCCGGTCCGGTTGGCCGTGCCGTCGCGGTTCCGTCCCGACGCCGGCAGTGAGCGCGGCTCGTCGTCACGCGGAGCGCGCACCTCCAGCCACGCCTACCGCGACAGCCACACCGACGTGAGCGACGGTATGGCCGCCACTGACGTCATCAATCTTTCCGGCCGCCGCGGCGGTGCCCACCGCAAGGAGCCCGCCGGCGCCCTCAAGAGCCGCCTGATGATCGCCGCGATGGCCGCGGGCGCATCCGCCGCCGGCGCCTACTCGTTCGGCAGCACCCCCGAGACGCAGGCCGACGACACCATCCTGGCGTCCGAGGGCACCCAGATCGAAGGTGCCTCGGTCACCGGCTCGGTGGACGGCATGCAGATCGTCTCGGTCGCCTCGACCGCCGACTCCCCGGTGCACGCCGAGGAGATCACCAAGGCCGCCGCCTTCGCCCAGGAGCGCGCCGAACGCGAGGCCCGGCTGTCCCGCCCGCTGTTCGTCATGCCGACCAAGGGCTACGTCTGGACCTCGAACTTCGGCTACCGCTGGGGCGTCCTGCACGCCGGCATCGACCTGGCCAGCCCCATCGGCACCCCGATCGCCGCCGTCTCCGACGGCGTGGTGATCGCCGCCGGTCCGACGGCCGGTTACGGCGCCTGGGTCAAGATCCGCCATTCCGACGGCACCGTCACGCTCTACGGCCACATCAACACCTGGCTGGTCAGCGTGGGCGACCGCGTGATGGCCGGTGACCAGATCGCCACCGTCGGCAACCGTGGCTACTCCACGGGTCCGCACCTGCATTTCGAGGTGCTGCTCAACGGGACCAACCGCATCGACCCGGTGCCGTGGCTGTCCAAGCGAGGACTGAGCGTCGGCAGCTACGTTGGCTGAGTGAGTGACGACGGCCAGCTGCCAGCCGATCAACCCGACGAAGACGACGACCGCACCCGCATCATCCGGCGACAGCCGCAGGCCCCACTTTCCCGGCCTGAACCGGTTGGCGCCGATCCCAAGACGAGCATCATTCGCCGTCATCCCACCGGCGCCATTCCCAGCGCAGCCGGCGAGGAACCACAGACCGGCCTGATCGGCGACCTGCCCGACGAAGCCGTCACAAGCTACGTCCCGCACGCCCGGCCCACGATCATCCCCCGCATGTCGGCGAGCACCGATCCCCGAACGGCGATCGCGGCCGCCACCCTGGCCATCCTCGGTGGTTGGGCCACCGGCGTCATCGCCACCGATCTGATCGCCGGCTGGTGGCGCACCGACCGATTGTTCTGTGTGGCCATCGGTTTCCTGGCGGCGATCTCGGCCGCAGCAACCATCGTCGGGCTCATCGCATTGTTGCTGCGGCGCCGGATGGGCCGGCTGCTGGTCGTCGTCGGCGCGGTGATCGGCCTGCTGATCTTCGGCAGCTTGTTCATCGCGGGAGCGCAACTGCATCCCGTCGTCTATGCGATGCCGGCGCTCCCGCTGGCTGCCATCCTGTTCACAGTCCTGCCCTCGACGGGGCGCTGGGCCGCGCGCGACAAGTAGTGTCCGACGCGGCTGCGGCCGCTGTTAGGTTGACGCAATGCGTCCCGGTGCGATGGCGGTGGTAGTCCTTTCATATATCGGCGGCCTGTTGGGCATCGCCGCCACGCTGCGCGCGCTGATCATGGCCTGGTACGTCATGGGCTACGGCTTCAGCACCGATCCACTGCGGGTAAGCCACTCGATCCTCAACCTGATCGCACTCGTTGCGGTCACCGCGACGCTGTTCGCCGGCGCGGCGTTGTCGAGCCGGCGCAACCCTCGGGGTCGTACGTTGGTGATCGTCGGTTGTGCTGCGGTGATTGGGTTGTCGCTGATCGAATTCGCGATATGGGTCGGCCGCGATTTCCTGGTGTGGACGGACCAGGGGGCACTCGGTGTGACCCGTTGGGTTTGGTTCGGCGTGTCGATCATCACGCTGGTCGTCTTGGCCCTCGCGGGGACTGAAACCCGTTCCGTTGCCGACGATCCTGAGGGGGTGGAGCTCGGCGGCAGTCGGGCACCCACCTTGCTCGTCGCGGTTCTGGCGATGGCGATCGCCGCCTACCACCTGTGGCAAGCCAAGAGGCAGTTCGACTCCAGCCTGCTCTACATCGCCGACTTGACCGACCTCCTGCCGACGACGCCGAGCGCGACGTGGGCGCTGGCGATGATCGAGCCGCTGACGGTCTCAGCCCTAGCGGCAGCGGTGCTGGTTGTCGGCGCGGTGCTGCTCTTCCTCGGAGTCGCTGCGGGCAGCTACGTCGTGATCGCCGGCTGCATCATCACCGTGGCGCAGGCCATCTTTGGCTGGACCGACCTGGGCCGGGTCTTCTATGAGATCGGAGCCGCCGACCTGCTCACGATCTTCGCACCCCGAAACGCATCAGTGGTTGTCCTCACGCTCACCGTGCCGGTGGTCACCGCGGTGTTGGCGGCAGCCGCAAGAACGCGTACCCCTAGAACGTGACCGGCATGCGCGCCCACCCACGCACACTGGAGGTGCGCGCGCGAAAAGCGTTGGCGTAGTCGACTTCCCAATCGGTCCACCGTTTGAGCACCTCTTCGATGGCGACGCGGGCCTCGAGCCGGGCCAGCGCCGAGCCCAGACAGAAGTGCAGACCCTGCCCGAAGCTCAGGTGCCCACCTTTGCGGTGGATGTCGAACCGGTCGGGGTCGGTGAACTTGGTCTCGTCCCGATTGGCGGATCCGTTGAGCAGCAACATGTACGAGCCTTCGGGTATGGCCCGCGCGTAGAGCTCGACATCCTCGGCGACATACCGGGCCTGCACCGGTGAGGGCGGTTCGAAACGCAACGTCTCCTCGACCGCACCCGGGATCAGACTCGGATCGGCGACGAGTTCGCGTCGCTGGTCGGGATGATCGCCGAGCAGCTGTCCCATGAAACCGATGAGCCGGGCGGTGGTTTCGCCGCCCGCGCCGGCGATCATCGCGGTGTAGGCCAGCACCTCGGTACGTTCCAGCTTGCGCCGGGTCCCGTCGGGTTCGTCGATCTCGGCGTTGAGAAGCTCGGTCATCAGGTCGTCGGAAGGATGGGTGGACCGCCATTCGATGTACTCGGAGAACATCGCCAGGGCGTCGGCGAAGACGGTCGCGTTGACGTCGGTGGTGTCGTCGGAGAGCGCGATGTTCTTGTCGGTGCCCGCGCGGATCTGCTCCTGACCCTCCTCCGGGATGCCCAGCAGATAGCCGATGGTTCGCATCGGCATGAACGCCCCGAGGTCGGCGACGAAGTCGAACCCGTCCTGCTCGCGCAGTGGGTCGAGAGCCTTGGCGCAGAACCCACGCACCAGGTCCTCGACGGCCAGCATCCGCCGGGGCGTGAACACCCGGGACAACAGTCGACGGTGAAGGTCGTGCAGTGGCGGATCCTCGAACAGCAGGATGCCCGGCGGCACCTCGATACCGCTGAACAGAATGTCGGCAGTGGTGCCTCGCCCGGACCGGTAGACCTGCCAATTGGGCAGCTCCCGCGCGACGTCGTCCCACCGGCTCAGCGCATAGAAGTTGTACTTCTCGTTGTAGTACAACGGCGCTTCGCTGCGCATCCGCTTCCAGACCGGATACGGGTTGTCGTCGATGTCGTTGTCGAACGGGTCGTAGTAAAGCTCCATCACATGTTGAGTCGTCACCGATCCGGCTCTCCGTCGTCCGTACCAAATAGTTGTTCCAACGTACTGTGCGACCACCCGCCGGTCAATCGCCGTTGCAACCAGCCTGATCCAAACCGTCGCCCGCAATTGCCGACGAGGCGTCTACTGGGTCCGATTCGCGTGTGTTCACTCCTGACCCTCCCGGAGGTCCGCTGCCCATGTTCAACCGCTTGCTGCGCACCGCATTTGTGCTGTCCCTCCTCGCCACCGCAGTCGCCTGCAGCAGTGAGGACGACGAGGCGTCGGGCTATACCCTGCGCGTCGGGGCCACCTCGGTGACCGGGACCCCGGCCGGCTCGCTGGGCTGGGGTGATCGCCAGGGCATCCTGACCGAGCAGCTCAAATCGGCCGGGGTCGGCAAGATCGAATACTCGTTCTTCCAGTCCGGCAGCGATGTCGCCTCGGCCCTGTTCGCCGGCGCCGTCGACGTCGCGGCCATCGGCGACAACCCGGCGTTACGGGCCCGCAGCCGGGACCCGAAAGTGGTTCTGTTGTCCCTGGATTCGGTGAACGGCGACGCCTGGCTGGTGGGCGCCAAAGGGGGCCCCACCGACATCAAGGGTCTGGTCGGCAAGGACATCACCGCCCCACAGGGCACCATCCGTGATCGCGCCGCCCGCCAACTGATCGACGCCGCCGGACTCACCGGCCAGATCCACGTGCGCGACGTGCCGACACCCGAGTCCATCGCCGGGCTGAGCTCCGGGAAGATCGATGCGACGATCCTGACCGGCGCCAGCGCCGCCGAGTTGGAGTCCAAAGGTTTCCCGATCATCGACAGCCTGTCGCGTCACGGGTTCGGCAGCACCGGCACCAACATCGCGCTGCGCTCGTTCACCGACGCCCACCCCGGGTTCACCGAGGCCTGGCAGCAGGCAGTCACCGCGGTCAACCGCGACATCACCGAGAACTTCGACGACTATCTGACGTGGGTCGCACAGACCGACGACACCGATCTGCAGTTCGTCCAGAAGTCGACGCGCCCAGAGGAATTCAACACCGAGCCGTTCCCCGCAGTCGGTGTGGACCAACTCGACGCCGCCTACACGTTCCTCAACGCCGACGGGTCGTTCGACCACGAGTACTCGGTGCGGGAGTGGGCCGGGGGTCAGTCATGACGAGCGCGACGGCCGTCCGGGCGCCGTCGGCGAGTCCTGAACTCGTCGAGGTCGTCGGGGACCGCAACCACCGAAAAGGCTTGTGGGCACGAACCCCCCGGCCGGTGCGCCGGCTGATGAGTCCGGTCCTGATCCTGGCGGTCTGGACCATCGGCTCGGGCACCGGGCTTCTCAACACCGACCTGTTCCCACCACCGGCGCAGGTGGCGGCCACCGCGTGGCGGCTGCTCAGCGACGGCCAACTCGCCACCCACGTCGGCGCCTCGGGTGTCCGGGTGCTCACCGGCACCCTGCTGGGCATCGTGATCGGCGTCCTGCTGGCCGTGGCGGCCGGACTCACCCGCACCGGTGAAGACCTGCTCGACTGGACGATGCAGATCCTCAAGGCCGTCCCGAACTTCGCGCTGACCCCGCTGCTGATCATCTGGATGGGCATCGGCGAGGGACCCAAGATCGTGTTGATCACCACCGGGGTCGCCATCGCGATCTACATCAACACCTATTCCGGAATCCGGGGCGTGGACCGGCAATTGGTCGAGATGGCCCAGACCTTGGAGGCGTCGCGGACCACGCTCATCACCCAGGTGATCCTGCCCGGCGCGATGCCGAACTTTCTGGTGGGCCTGCGGCTCGGACTTTCCAGTGCGTGGTTGAGCCTGATCTTCGCCGAGATGATCAACACCACCGAAGGCATCGGCTACCTGATGTCGCGGGCACAGACCAACCTGCAGTTCGACGTCTCACTGCTGGTCATCGTCATCTACGCGGTGGCCGGCCTCCTCTCCTACACGCTGGTGCGGGTCCTGGAGCGGGTTCTGTTGTCCTGGCGCAACGGCTTCGAAGGCGTCTCGTGAACGCACCGGTGGTGCAGGTACACGGACTGCGGAAGGCCTTCGGTGACCAGCAGGTGCTCGAGGACCTCGAATTACACATCGCCGACGGTGAATTCGTCGCGATGCTGGGCCGGTCCGGATCGGGCAAGAGCACGCTGCTGCGCGTTTTGGCCGGCCTCGACGACGACGTCACCGGGTCGGTTTTGGTACCCCGGTCTCGCGCCGTGGTGTTCCAGAATCCACGTCTTCTACCGTGGCGGCGTGCGCTGGCCAACGTGACGTTCGCCCTGTCCGACGCCGGACCCGACGCGCCCAGCCGTACCGCGCGGGCCCGCGCCGCGCTGGAGGAAGTGGGGCTGGCCGAGAAGGTCAAAGCCTGGCCACTATCCCTGTCCGGTGGTGAAGCGCAACGGGTTTCGCTGGCGCGGGCGCTGGTGCGCGAACCCGATCTGCTACTGCTCGACGAGCCGTTCGGGGCGCTCGATGCGCTGACCCGGCTCAAGATGTACGGGCTGCTGCACGAGCTGTGGGCCCGCCGACACATGGCGGTGCTGCACGTGACCCATGACGTCGACGAGGCGATCCTGCTGGCCGACCGCGTGGTGGTGCTCTCCGGTGGGCGGGTCTCACTCGACCGGCACGTCGAATTGCCCTTCCCCCGCACCCGCAGCGACGACGGCTTCGACGACCTACGCCGCGTCCTGCTCGCCGAACTCGGTGTTCGAGAGGAGGTGGGCCATGACGGCTCCCACTGACACTGACGCACTGAGCACCGATGTCCTGGTGATCGGCGGTGGGCCCGCGGCGACCTGGGCGGCCGTCTCCGCCGCCGAATCCGGGGTCCGGGTGATCCTCGTGGACAAGGGGTACTGCGGCACCAGCGGAGCGACGGCCGCGGGCGGCAACAACCTGTGGGCGATCCCACCTGGCCCGCGACGGGAAGAATCCGTGCGCGAACGCGAACTGGCCGCGGGCCGGATCACCGACTCGGAGTGGATGTCCCGGGTGCTGGCCACCTCGTGGGACCGGCTCGAACACCTTTCCGAATGGGGGTATCCGTTTCCGGTCGGTGCCGACGGGCGGGAGATGCGCAGCAGCCTGCAGGGCCCGGAGTACATGCGACGCATGCGTCGCAAAGCCCATCGCAGCGGGGTGCGGATCCTCGACCATCACCCGGCGCTCGAGCTCACCGCCGACCGCGACGGCGTCATCACCGGCGCCACCGGCATCGCCCGTCAGGACGGCGGCCGCCCATGGCAGATCGCCGCGGGTGCCGTCGTACTCGCCACGGGCGGGACGGCGTTTCTGTCCGGAACCTTCGGCACCAACGTCGACACCGGCGAGGGCCTGCTGATGGCCGCCGAGCACGGGGCGCACCTGTCCGGCATGGAGTTCTGCACCGCCTACGCGCTGGCCCCAGAATGGGGTGTGCACACCAAGGGCCGAATGCTGCAGTGGGGCAGCTTCTATGACGAGCACGGCCGGCCCTTCACCACCCAGCGCGGGCTGAGCGGACGCCAGGACGCGCAGCGGGCGTTGACCCAGGGCCGACGGGTCTTCGCCCGGCTGGACCGGGCACCCGAACACATCCGCCAGACCATGCGCGATGCCCAGCCGAACTACTTCCTCCCGCTGGACAAGGCCGGCATCGACCCGTTCACCACGGCCTACCCGGTGCGGATGGTCTACGAGGGATCGGTGCGGGGCACCGGTGGACTGCGCCTGACCGGACCTGACTGCGCCACAACAGCTCCCGGACTGTACGCCGCCGGTGATGCCGCGACCCGCGAACTTATCACCGGCTCACTGTCGGGCGGCGGTAGCCGCAACGGGTCCTGGGCGATCGCCTCGGGCACCTTCGCCGGCCGCGGTGCCGCCGAGTTCAGCCGCGGTCGACGGGCCCATCCGGCCGGGTGGGCCACACCGGTGCGACCGTCGCGTTCGGGGGCACCGACCGTGGACGAGGTGGTGGCCGCCGCCCAGGCACATATCCTGCCGCCGCAGCGCAGCTATCTGAAAACCGCAGAGCGGCTGGTCGAATCGGCCGCGGCGCTGGAGAGTGTGTGGCGCGACATCGCCGACGGCCTGGCCCCGGTGCCGGCCCGGGAAATCTACAAGCAACGGCAGGCCCAAGCCATGGTGGCCGTGGCGCGGTGGATCACCGCCGCCTCCCTCGCCCGCCCCGAGACCCGCGGTCTGCACCGCCGCGAAGACCTGCCCGATTCCGATCACCACTACGAGCACCGCATCCTGGTCGGCGGCCTGGACACGGTCTGGACTACACCGGATCCCGTTGCGCCCCGGCTGGTTTCGGCGGAGGCGGTGGCATGATCGAGATCGTCAGCTCGACGGCATGCATCAAATGCGACGTCTGCATCAAGGTGTGCCCCACCGATGTCTTTGACCGCGGGGCCGACGGGGTGCCGGTGATCGCGCGCCAGTCCGACTGCCAAACCTGTTTCATGTGTGAGGCCTACTGCCCCACCGACGCGCTCTACGTCTCCCCGGTGTCGTCCCCCGTCGGCGCCGACAGTCCCCACGCGTCCGAAACCGTGGTGCGGGACGTCGGGTTGTTCGGCGGGTACCGGGCGATGGTCGGCTGGGGCGGCGGCCGCACCGCGGGGTCACGGCTGGACCAGAACCCGGTGCTGACCGCGGTTCCACCCCTGGCCGAACCACGCCTGCCGGCCCCGGCGGTGTTGGCGGACGAGCCCTGGCATCACGCCGCTCGTTGACTCTGCGTAGGCGACGCAGAAGTGCGACCAACGTCGTCAGCGCAGAGTCAACGGCTCAGAGTTTCTGGATCGGCGCGTGGTTGTGCATGAGCTTGACCCGGCCGGCACTGCCGAAGTCGATCAGGGACATCGCCGATTCGCCGACACCCGAGACTTCCTCGACCCGGCCCAGCCCGTACTTGTCGTGGGTGACGCGGTCGCCGGGGGTCAACGTGATCACCGGCCGGTTGCGGGCGGCGGCCGGCCGCGACGGCGATGGACGTGGCGTGCCGTATCGCCCGGCATTGCCGACCGGGGCGCTCAGTCCTGACGACGGCTGTTCCACGCGCCGCCAGTTGATCAGGTCTTCCGGGATCTCCCGCAGGAACCGGGATTCCGGGTTGAGCATCGGCTGGCCCCACGACGAGCGCACCTTGGCCCGCGACAGGTACAGCCGCTTGCGGGCCCGGGTGATACCGACATAGGCCAGCCGGCGTTCCTCGGACAGTTCGTTGGGATCGCCCAGGGCCCGCATGTGCGGGAACATGCCGTCCTCCCAGCCGGTGACGAACACGGCCGGGAACTCCAACCCCTTGGCGGTGTGCAGCGTCATCATCGTCACCACACCCGCGCCGTCCTCGGGGATCTCGTCGGCATCGGCCACCAGCGACACCCGCTCGAGGAACTGGGCCAGCACGCCGGTGTCCGGGATGTCCTCGTCGACCGGCTCCTCTTCGGCCAGGGCCCGGGCATTGGCCAGGTCAGTACTGAATTCGTGTGCGACGCTGACCAATTCGTTGAGGTTGTCCAGCCGGGCCAGATCCTGCGGGTCGCTGGAGGCTTCCAACTCACGGCGGTAGCCGGTGCGCTCCAGCACGGCCTCGACCAGATCGCCGAGCTCGTCGTCGAGCTTGCCGCGCAACGAGTCGAGCAGCTGCACGAAGCTCGCGATCGCCTTTTCCGAGCGGCTGTTGAGCATGGGGACCCGGCCCTCGGCGGCGGCCTGCAACGCGTCGTTGAAGCTGGAGCCGGTGTTCTCGGCGTAGACGGCCACACAGGCCTCGGCGCGGTCCCCGATGCCGCGGCGCGGCGTGTTGAGGATGCGGCGCATGCTCACCGAGTCCCCCGGATTGTCCAACACCCGCAGGTAAGCCACGATGTCGCGGATCTCGCGGCGCTCGTAGAACCGCACCCCGCCGACGACCTTGTAGGGAATGCCGGCGCGGATGAACACCTCCTCCAGCGCACGCGAGGAGTTGTTGGTGCGGTAGAACACCGCGACATCACCGTATTTGAGGCCCTCGCTGTCGGCCAGGGCGTCGATCTCCTCGGCGACGAAGCGGGCCTCGTCATGCTCGTTGTCGGCCACGTAGCCGACAATCAGCTCGCCCTCGCCCTCCTCGGTCCACAGCCGCTTCTCACGCCGACCGGTGTTGCGGGAGATCACCGAGTTGGCCGCGTTCAGGATGGTCTGGGTGGAGCGGTAGTTCTGCTCCAGCAGGATCGTCGTCGCGTCCGGGTAGTCGCGCTCGAAGTCCTCGATGTTGCGGATCGTCGCGCCGCGGAACGCGTAGATGGACTGATCCGCGTCGCCCACCACACACAGCTCCGAGGGCGGCACGCCGTCGTGCTCGTCGAGGTGATGGCCCACCAGCTCGCGCACCAACACATACTGGGCATGGTTGGTGTCCTGGTATTCGTCGACCAGCACGTGACGGAACCGGCGCCGGTAGTACTGCGCGATCTGCGGGAAGGCCTGCAGGATGCCGACCGTCTCACCGATCAGGTCGTCGAAGTCCAGCGCGTTGGCCGCCCGCAGCCGGCGCTGGTATTCGCCGTAGACCTGGGCGATGATGCCCGCCATCTCCTCGGCGGCTTCCGAGGCCTCGGCCGCGGCCTGCTCGGGCCCGATCAGCTCGTTCTTCAGGTTCGAGATGCCGTTGGCCAGCAGGCGCGGCGAGTACCGCTTGGTGTCCAGGCCCATGTCCTTGCCGATCATCATCAGCAGGCGCCGGGAATCGTCGGAATCGTAGATCGAGAAGTTGGAGTTCAGCCCGGGCAGCAACGAGGCCTGGTTGCGCAGAATCCGCACGCACGTGGAGTGGAACGTCGAGACCCACATGTTGCGGGCCTTGGGGCCGACGAGCCCTACCACGCGCTCGCGCATCTCGGCGGCGGCCTTATTGGTGAACGTGATGGCCAGGACCTGGCCCACCCCGACGTCACGGGCCGCCAACAGGTAGGCGATGCGGCGCGTCAGCACCGCCGTCTTGCCCGAGCCGGCGCCCGCGACGATCAACAACGGCGACCCTTCGTGCAGCACCGCCTGGCGTTGCTGCGGGTTCAGGCCGTCGAGAAGTGCATCAGTTTCGGTAGCGAGCGTCATCTTGAGTTCAAACTTACCGCCGAGCGGGGACAGTTTTGCGTTGGCACGGGCTTGCCTGGGACCATCGAACCGTGCCCGACATTGATGACCTGCGCCGCGAGATCGACGAACTCGATGCCACCATCCTTGCGGCCGTACAGCGCCGCGCCGAGGTCTCCAAGGAGATCGGCAAGGCCCGGATGGCGTCCGGCGGGACCCGGCTGGTGCACAACCGTGAGATGCAGGTCATCGAGCGGTACAGCGTGCTCGGGCCCGAGGGCAAAGACCTGGCCATCCTGTTGCTCCAGCTCGGCCGCGGCCGGCTCGGCCATTAGACCCAGCCGCCTCGGCCATTAGACCCGGCCACTGAGCCTTACTTCGCGGGCGTCTTCAGCGAGTCGATCAACCACGGCGTCAGCCACTTCACCGCCTCGGCGGTCGGATGGACGCCGTCGCTGCGCATCCGCACCCCGTCGATCTTCGCGGTGTACTTGCCGTCCGGGTTCAGCTTGGCGTTGAAATCCAGCACCGAGACGTTCGGCCGTTTCGCGGCCACGTTGCGCAGCATGGTGTTCCAGGTCTGCACCCGGCCCGGCTGGTCCTCCGGATACAGCGTTCCGTCGGACCGCTCACCGCGCCGGTTGTAGGGCGCCGTGGTCACCACCACGCGGGCGCCGGTCGAGCTGAGAATGTCCAGTGCGCGTTGCAGCTCGCTCTTGAGGTAGGCGTCGTAGCCGTCGTTGCCGATGTGCGCCCAGCGTCCGTGCCAGGTGCGGTCGACGACCTCCCAGCGACCGATCATCAGCAGCACGGTCTCGGGGCGGTCATGTTCGATCCGCTGTGCCCAGCGCTCGGGCCAGGAATCGCATTCCGGTTTCTGGTTGAGCGTCTCGCCGGCCGACCGGTACGGCCCGCCGCGGGCAATGCCGCAGCCGATCGTCGTGTAGTCGCTGAAGTGGAATCCCGGGGTGTTGGGCAGATACCGCATCAGGGTCCAGGCCACCGAGTCACCGAAGACGGCGACGGTCCGCGTGCCCGGCGGCAACGCCGGCGGCGGTCCCACCGGAACGGCCCGTTCGGCGCCGACGTCCTGTTCGGAAGCGGCGGCGGCCAACACGTCGGGGCCCGCGGGGCGGGTCGGCACACTCACCGGGACGACCGTCATCGTCACCACCGCCGCGGTGGCCACGGTGGCCCCGGCCAGACGCAACATCGGCACATGCTCCGGGCGCCAGTGCCGGATCGGCTGCTCGATCGCCCACCACGACACCCACGACACCGCGATCGTCACCGCGCACCGCAACGCCAACAGGGACCAACCGGACAGGCCGGTGCGTTCCCCGTTGAGGATCAGGAAGATCGGCCAGTGCCACAGGTAGACGCCGTAGGAGATGACCCCGAGGGTGACCAGCGGATACCAGGCCAGCGCGCGGGCCACGTAACCGTCCTGATCGAGCGCGACCGGCGCCACGACGAGCACCGCGCCCAGGGCCACCACGATCAGCAGGCCATGGCGGAATTCGGCGGCACTTCCGGTGGCCAGATGCGCGGCCGCACCGAGGACGAGCACGCCCAGCACCGGGAGCGTCCAGGCCACCCACCGTCGCCACCGGGCCCGGATCAACGTGCCCGACACGGTCAGTGCCGACCAGTCCCGCACCAGCAGCGCTGCGGCGGCCGCGCCCACCAGTAGGGCCTGGGCCCGGGTGTCGGTACCGAAGTAGACGCGGTTGAGCAGGCTGTCATCGCCGGACAGCAGGATCGCCTCGACCGCCGAGGCGACGACGCCGAGCACCGCGAGCACGAAGACGGCCGCACGCACTGCCTGCGGGCGACGCCGGCGCAGCGCCAGGGCCGCGGCCAGCACCAGCAGCGGCCAGATGACGTAGTACTGCTCCTCGACCGCGAGCGACCAGGTGTGCTGCAACGGCGACGGGGTGGCACCCTGGCTGAAGTAGTCGGTGTTCCCGGCGACGAACACCCAGTTCGCCATCCAGAAGAACGCCGCGACCGCATCGTCGCGAAGTGAGGCCACCGCGTCGGACGGGAACAGGTCGCGGGCGATCACCACGGCCAACGTCATCAACACCATCGCCGGCAGCAGACGCTTGGCCCGCCGGATCCAGAAGCCCTTGAGGTCGATGCGTTCGGTGCGGCGGTACTCGTCGAGCAACAGCGAGGTGATCAGGAATCCGCTGAGCACGAAGAAGACATCGACACCGATGAACCCGCCGGCCACGCCGGGCACTCCCCCGTGGCCGGCCAATACCAGGGCCACGGCGATCGCGCGGATGCCGTCGAGCGCGGGGATGTCCCGCCGGATGGAGGCACGCCGACGCCGACCGGCAGCACGGACTGGCGCCGCAGTCAACGTCATTGCCTCCCGTCTTGGCCTTGAGCCCCAGAGTTTAGGGGGACTCGGGCGCCGAATCGGGAAGGCGCGACGGGAGATTCTGCGTGGGTTACTTGGTCAGCGCGATGTACTTGGTCTCGAGGTATTCCTCGATACCCTCCGACCCGCCCTCACGGCCGAATCCGGATTCCTTGATGCCGCCGAACGGTGCGGCCGCATCGGAGATGACGCCGCGGTTGATGCCGACCATGCCGGACTCGATACCCTCGGCCACCCGCAGCGCCCGGTCCAGTGACTGGGTGTAAACGTAAGCGGCCAAGCCGTATTCGGTGTCGTTGGCCGCGGCCACACCCTCTTCCTCGGTGTCGAACCCGGTGATCGGCGCCACCGGACCGAACACCTCCTCCTTGAGGATCCGCGCGTCGGCGGGCACATCGGTGAGGACGGTGGCCGGGTAGAAGTTGCCCGGGCCGCCGGGGGCGACGCCGCCGACCGCGACGGTCGCGCCGCGCGAGACCGCATCCGAGACCAGTTCCGTGACGGTGGAGACCTGCTTGGAATTGATCAGAGGGCCCAACGTGGACGACGGGTCGATGCCCTTGCCGAGGGTGAACTCGCTCATCCGCTTGACGAGTTTCTCGGTGAACTCCTCGCGCACCGAGTTGGCCACGTGGAAGCGGTTGGCCGCGGTGCAGGCCTCGCCACCGTTGCGCATCTTGGCCAGGATCGCGCCGTCGACCGCGGCGTCGACATCGGCGTCGTCGAACACGATGAACGGCGCGTTGCCGCCGAGCTCCATCGAAGTGCGCAGCAGGGTGTCGGCGGATTGCTTCACCAGGGCCTTGCCCACCCCGGTCGAGCCGGTGAACGTCAGCTTGCGCAGGCGGCCGTCGTCAAGGAGCGCGGTGGTGACCGCCCTGGGGTCGGTGGTCGGCAGCACCGAGAGCACGCCTTTGGGCAGGCCGGCCTCGTCCATCAGCTTGGCCAGCAACAGCATGGTCAGCGGAGTTTCCTGCGCGGGTTTGACGATCATCGTGCAGCCGGCGGCGAACGCCGGGCCCATCTTTCGGGTGCCCATCGCGAGCGGGAAGTTCCACGGCGTGATCGCGTAACACGGGCCGACGGCCTGCTGGGTGACCAAGATGCGGCCGGTGCCGGCCGGGGCCGGGGTGAAGCGTCCGGCGATGCGCACCGCCTCCTCGGAGAACCAGCGGAAGAACTCGGCGCCGTAGGTGACCTCACCCTTGCTCTCGGCGAGCACCTTGCCCATCTCCAGCGTCATCAACGCGGCGATGTCGTCGGCCCGTTCGGTGATCTTCTCGAACACCGAACGGAGGATCTCGCCGCGGGTGCGGGGGGCGGTCGCGGCCCATTCGGCCTGCACGGCACACGCTGCGTCCAGTGCAGCGACCGCGTCCTCGGGGGTGGCATCGGCGACCGTGGCCAGCACCTGATCGTCGCTCGGGTCCAGCACGTTGAACGTCGACGCGGCCTGGCGCTCCTCACCGCCGATCCACAGTCCCGTGGGCACGGATGAAATCAAGTCTTCAAAGGCCATACATCAATCATGTACACCTTCGATTCGAGCGCCGCACTATGGTCAACAGAATGAGTGCTGACATCACCGCAACCCCGGCCTGGCAGGCCTTGTCGAAGCACTACGACGAGATCAGGGATGTCCACCTGACGGATCTGTTCGCCGAGGATCCCGACCGCGGAACCGAGTTGGTACTGACCGTCGGCGATCTCTACATCGACTACAGCAAGCACCGCGTCACGCGCCGGACGTTGGAGTTGCTCACCGATCTGGCCCGCGCGGCCGGACTGGAGGCCCGACGCGATGCGATGTTCGCCGGTGCGCACATCAACACCTCCGAGGACCGCGCGGTGCTGCACACCGCCCTGCGGTTGCCTGCCGATGCCTCGCTGACCGTCGACGGCCAGAACGTGGTCGCCGACGTACACGAGGTGCTGGCCCGGATGGGCGAATTCACCGACCGGTTGCGCAACGGTGACTGGACGGGCGCCACCGGCGAACGCATCAAGACCGTCGTCAACATCGGCATCGGCGGATCGGACCTGGGCCCGGTGATGGTGTACGACGCGCTGCGCCACTACGTCGACGCCGGCATCGCCGCCCGCTTTGTCTCCAACGTCGACCCGGCCGATCTGGTCGCCACTCTGGCCGACTTGGACCCGGCCACAACGCTTTTCATCGTCGCATCGAAGACGTTCTCGACGCTGGAGACGCTGACCAACGCCACCGCCGCACGCCGCTGGTTGGTCGACGCCCTGGGTGACGAGGCGGTGTCCAAGCACTTCGTCGCGGTGTCGACCAACGCGAAGCTGGTGAGTGAGTTCGGAATCGACACCGACAACATGTTCGGGTTCTGGGACTGGGTCGGTGGGCGGTACTCGGTGGACTCGGCGATCGGGCTGTCGGTGATGGCGGCGATCGGCCGCGAGCGGTTCGGCGAATTCCTGGCGGGCTTCCACCTGGTCGACGAGCACTTCCGCACCGCACCGCTGATCGAGAACGCGCCGGCGCTGCTCGGCCTGATCGGTCTGTGGTACTCGAATTTCTTTGGCGCACAGACGCGTGCGGTGCTGCCGTACTCCAACGACCTGTCGCGGTTTGCCGCCTATCTGCAGCAGTTGACGATGGAGTCCAACGGCAAGTCGGTGCAGTCGGACGGCACCCCGGTGACCACTGACACCGGCGAGATCTTCTGGGGCGAGCCGGGAACCAACGGCCAGCATGCCTTCTATCAGCTGTTGCATCAGGGCACCCGGTTGGTGCCTGCCGATTTCATCGGCTTCTCCCAGCCCACCGACGACCTACCCACGGCCGACGGCACCGGCAGCATGCATGACCTGCTGATGAGCAACTTCTTCGCCCAGACCCAGGTGCTGGCGTTCGGGAAAACCGCCGAAGACATTGCCGCCGAAGGGACTTCGGCTGACGTCGTCCCGCACAAGGTGATGCCCGGAAACCGACCGACGACGTCAATCCTGGGGACGAGATTGACGCCGTCGGTGGTAGGTCAGCTGATCGCCCTGTACGAACACCAGGTGTTCACCGAGGGAGTGATCTGGGGCATCGACTCCTTCGATCAATGGGGTGTCGAACTGGGCAAGACCCAGGCCAAGGCCCTGCTGCCGGTGATCACCGAACCGGAGTCACCTGAGCGGCAATCCGATTCGTCGACCGATGCGCTGGTGCGCCGGTATCGAGTCGAGCGCGGGCGCTCGGTCTAGCAGAAGAGCGCGGGCGCTCGGTCTAGCAGAAGAGCGCGGGCGCTCGGCCTAGGGTCTGACCGTCATCCCGGCTCAGCCGGGAAGATCAATGGTTCGGCACGGCCCGCCCGGCACACAGGCGACGCCGCCACCGGGCCCTGCCTCGGCCCACGGTCCGCCCGGCACACCGGCCGAGACGTGGCCGTCAGACCCGGCCTGAGCCCCGGGGCCACCGGGAACCTCGGCGCCCGCGCCCTGCGGGCCGGCCGACGGAGTACACGGCGTGCCATCCGGGTTGTAGCAGCCAGGCGCCGGCGGGGCGGGCGGCGGCGGTCCGGGCTCGGCGAAAGCCACCGGGGCGAAGGCCACGGCACCCGCCGCAGCGCCGGTGAACAACATCGTGGAAATCAACTTTGTGGACATGCCAGTGGGCTACCCGCGTTCGTTTCGGGCTCAAACCTCGCGTCGACCGACAGTGGCTTGGATCATTCGGGATGATTCAACATGATCTTCAGCGGGAACCCTGGGGCCGCTATCTGTAAATGTGGCCCGACCGAACTGGAGTTTCCACGATGTCAACAAACCGGCTCACCTTGACGACCTGCACGAGCGGTACCTGGCCATCCCTCCGAAAGTGGTCGATGACAGTCGGGATGGGCGTGGCGCTCACCGCGGCACCGCTGCTTGTGGGGTGCGGTTCGAGTGAAGACACCGCCCCGACGACATCGTCACTGACCACCACAACCGTCACCACCACGATGGAGACGTCGCCGGCTCCGGCCACCGGTGGTGAAGGCGCAGTCCCCGGCGGACCCACCGGCGGTGGCGGTGCCGAAGGTGGCGGCGGGTCCATTCCCGGCGGACCCACCGGCGGCGGTGGTCCCGAGGGTGGCGGCGGCTCCATTCCCGGCGGACCCACCGGCGGCGGCGGCCCCGGTGGCGGCGGCGGCTCCATTCCCGGCGGACCCACCGGTAGCGGCGGCCCCGGTGGCGGCGGCGGCTCGATCCCCGGCGGACCCACCGGTAGCGGCGGCCCCGGCGGTGGCGGCGGTTGCCTTCCCGGCGTGGGCTGCGTGCAGGTTCCGGCTCCCTGACCTAACGCGGACGGCTCAGGCGAAGCGCTTGGTGTACTTCGGTGGCAGCAAGCGCATCACCTGGGTCAACGGCGCCCACGGCCAACGCGGGACCACGGCGCGGCCCTTTTCCTTCTCGATGGCCTCGACCATGGCCCGCACCCCGGTCTCGTTGTCGACCATCAACATGGTGGTCGCCGATTTGGCCGTCATCTCCGACTCGATGTAGCCCGGTTCGACGACGGTCACCCGGATCGGCCCTTTGTCGTACTCGGCGCGCAGCGACTCGCCCAGCGAGGTCATACCGGCCTTGCTCGCGCAGTAGGCGGCCTTCCCGCCGGGCACACCCGTGTTGCCCAGCACCGACGAGATCAGCACCAGATGACCGCTGCCGGACTTTTTGAACATCTCCAGCGCGGTTTCGATCTGCACCAGTCCGGCGATCAGATTGGTTTCGATGGTGGCCTTGTTGGCCCACGGTTTACCCTCGCCCAGCGGCCAGCCCTTGCCGATCCCCGCGTTGACGATCACGCGGTCGATGCCGCCCAGTTCCTCGGACAACTCACCGAACACCCGCGGCACCGCCTCGTGGTCGTTGACGTCCAACGCCGCGACCGCGATCTTGATATACGGATGCCGATCGGCCAGCTCGGCCTTGAGCTCATCGAGCCGGTCGGTGCGGCGAGCACACAGCGCCAGGTCACGGCCCTTGGCCGCGAACTGGCGGGCCATGCCCGCGCCCAGTCCAGAGCTGGCGCCGGTGATGAGGATCTTCTGACGGGTCATCGCTGCAGGATAACCGAGTTAGACAACTGTCAAAAATGCGGACCGCTACTTGAGTAACCGGGACATCCGCCGGTCGGCCAGCACTTTGCCGCCGGTCTGACACGTCGGGCAGTACTGGAACGACTTGTCGGCAAAAGACACCTCCCGCACGGTGTCTCCGCACACCGGGCACGGCAGCCCGGTCCTGGCGTGCACCCGCAGGCCGGACCTCTTCTCCCCCTTCAACGTCGCGGCCTGCTGACCGACCGACCGGGACACCGCATCGGTGAGCACCGTGATCATCGCGTCGTGCAGCGCACCGAGTTGGGCATCGGTGAGCTTGCCCGCGGTGGCGAAGGGCGACAGCTTGGCCACGTGCAGGATCTCGTCGCTGTAGGCGTTGCCGATGCCGGCGATCACCTTTTGATCGGTGATCACGGTCTTGATCCGGCCCGAATTCCCGGCGAGCACGCTCTCCAGTCCGGCGGCATCGAGTGACAGGGCATCCGGGCCCAGCGAGGCGATCTGCGGGACATCGAGCGGATCGCCGACCACCCACACCGCCAGCCGTTTCTGGGTTCCGGCCTCGGTCAGATCGAAGCCGACCCCCTCGTCCAGATGTACGCGCAGCGCGATCGGCCCCTTCCCGGAGGGCTTGAGCGGCGTCGGCGACAGCTTGTCCGACCAATGCAGCCAACCCGCCCGCGACAGATGCGTGATCAGGTGCCAGGGGCCGACTTCGAGACCGAGGTACTTACCCCAGCGGTTCGCCCCGGTCACGGTCTGGCCGTGCAGCGCCGTCGTCGGCGGATCGAACGTCTTGAGCACCGACAACGCGGCCACGTCGATCCGGGTGACCTCGCGGCCGGTGGCGTGCCGGCGTAGATGATCGGCTAGCGCCTCGACTTCGGGCAGTTCGGGCATGGGTCCAGTGTGTCAGCGAAACGCCGCGCATGCTGTAAACATGTCTGACCGCCCGGCTCCCCGAGCGACCACTCATCCCCTGCGCGGCATCTTCGTGATCAACAGTGTCCCGCGTCGCTGGCCGTTCGCCCTGCGCGCCGGAATCTGCATGGCAGTACCGGTTCTGGTGGGTTGGCTGGCCGGTGACACCACCGCCGGTCTGATCGCCACCATCGGTGGATTCACCTCGCTGTACGGCAGTGGTCGCCCTTACCTGAATCGCGGCGCGTATCTCGCCGTGATCGCGGTGTGCTTTGCCGCCGCGGTGGCGCTGGGCGATTGGGCGTCCTCGGCGCCGTGGCTGGGCGTGCTGACGGTGACGATCATCGCCGCGTTGGCCACCCTGGTCTGCCATGCCCTGTCCGTCGGACCGCCCGGGGCGTACATGTTGGTGCTGGCCTGCGCGGCCGGCACCGGTACGCCGGCGACACTGCACCTGAGCCCGGCCCATCACGCCACGCTGGTGTTGGCCGGCGGCGCGTTCGCCTGGTTGGTCCACATGTCGGGCGCGTTGGTTCGGCCCCGCGGTCCCGAGAAGGCCGCGGTGGCCGCGGCCGCGGGCGCCGTCGCGGCCTACATCGAAAACCCCACGGGCGATACCCGGCATAAAGCGGCGTTGTTGCTGCACGCCGCATGGGTCACGTTGGTCAACTACCAACCGGTGCAACCCAAGCCCGATCGGGCACTGTATCGGTTGCGGGTCGTCAACCGGCGCCTGCACGTGTTGTTCGCCGAGGCGATGAGGGCCGCTGACATGGGTGTGCCCGCTCCGCCCGATGGCGCCGCCCTGGCCCGGCACCTGGCCACGGTGCCCGCCGACGCGGTCACCGATGAGCATGGCGCCGAAGGGGTTCCGCTGGGCCGGCCGAGCGTGCTGCGCTTGCTGCGCCGGGCGGTGACGCCGGGTTCGGTGTCCCTGCAGTTGGCCGCGCGGGTCGGCGTGGCGGTGCTGATCTCGGGCGTCATCGCGGTGCTGATGTCGCAGGCCCTGACGATGACGCATGCGTACTGGGCCATGGCGGCCGCTGTCCTCATGCTGCACCAGGGCTTCGACTGGCAGCGCACGCTGACCCGCAGCGTCGAGCGGACACTGGGCACCTGGCTGGGGCTCGGCGTGGCCGGGGCGATTCTGGCCCTGCACCCGCAGGGTTTATGGCTCGTGCTCGTGATCGGTGCCCTGCAGTTCGTCATCGAGATGTACGTGGTGCGCAACTACACCCTGGCCGTCGTGTTCATCACGCCCGCCGCGCTCACGATCGCCTCCGGCGGCGTGCGCGTCGCGAACCTCGGCGAGCTGCTGCTCACCCGCGGCAGCGACACGCTGATCGGCTGTGCGGTGGCGTTGGCGGTGTACTGGGCCACCCAACGTCTGCGCCATCCGACCGGCCTGCCCACGGCGATCACCGGCACGTTGGAGGCGATCACCGCGACGCTGCCGCACCTGGCGGCCGCAGACGTCAGCTCCCCGGCGGCCCGGGCCGAACGTCGTGATCTGCAACTGCGGGTGATGGAGTTACTGCCCGCTTACGACGCGAGTGTCGGCGGATCGGCAACGCAACGCCTTGGGGCCGAAGGGATGTGGCCGACGGTGGTGGCTACCGAACAGCTCGCGTACCGTACGTTGGCCGCGTGTTGGGCCGCTGAGCATGACGGCGGCACCGACACCGGAATGCGCGCGGCCGCCGACACCGCCGAGGCGCTGCGAGAACAGGTTTCGGTCCTACGCGACGGCCTTGACGAACGACAGTAGCCAGCTCACCACCGACAGCACGATCGCCGCCCAGATGGCGGTCCACCAGAACTGATCGATATGCAGGCCCCAGCCGGTGGTGTTGTCGGTGATCCACGAGGTGATCCACAACATCAGCGCATTGATCACGATGTGGAACAGGCCGAGGGTGAGGATGTAGAGCGGGATCGACAGGATCTGCACGATCGGCTTGATGAACGCGTTGACCAGTCCGAAGATCACCGCGACGACGAAGATGATGCCGACCCTGGAGATCGTCGAGTCGCCGCCGACGAAGCTCATCCCCGGCACGATGAGGGTGACCACCCAGAGGGCTACTCCGGTCAATGCGGCGCGCAGCAGAAATGAGCTCATGGGCGCTCAGTCTGCCGAGCGCAGCAGGTACGTGTCCATGATCCAGCCATGGCGGGTTCTGGCGTCCGCACGCGCAGCTACGATCTCGTCGCCGATCTCGCCGACCGTTCCCGCGTAGAGCAACTCATCCGGCGTGCCCAGATAGGCGCCCCACCAGATCCGGGTCTGTGGCGGGCACTGCTGAAATGAGCAGTCGGCGTCGAGCATCACCACGGCGCTTCCGGTCAATCCGTGCTCGCGCAATTGACGGCCGGTCGTGATCAGCACGGGTTCGCCGACGTCGTTGAGCGGGATGCGATGCCGGGCGGTCAGCACCTGGATGGCGGTGATGCCCGGGATGACGTCGTACTCGAAATCCACGTACGCGGCCACTGTGTCCAGGATTCGCAGCGTGCTGTCGTACAGCGACGGGTCGCCCCAGGCCAGAAAGGCCCCGATGCCGTCGGGCCCGAGTTCGGTTTCGATGGCTGCCGCCCAGATCCGGGCGCGCTCGGCATGCCAGTCGGCCACCACCTGGCGATAGCCGGCAACGTCGTCGGCCGCGGCGCGCGGCGGGTCGACCAGTTCGACGAACCGGTAGCCGTCGGGATCGGTGATGAACCGGTCGCAGATCTGCTTGCGTACCGCGACCAGCTCATCAGTCGAGCCGCGGCGCGGGCCCTTGTCCATCGCGAAGAACACCTGGGTGTCGTTGAGCGCGGAAATGGCCTGGGCCGTCACGAAGTCCGGATCACCGGCCCCGATTCCGATGACGTGGATACGACGCACGCCTGGAAGGTTAACCGAAACGAAACCGGGTACTCGAAGTATCCGGTACCCGGGGTATTGACATCTCGCGTTGTCGGTACCTACCGTCGAGCCAAGGGGGCACATGATGAAGGGACGTCAACGGTGACAGCTTCCGTCAGATCCACCGGTTCGGCCACCACCGCGACGCGGGACGCGTTTTCCGAGCGCCTGCTCAAGGGGTCTGTGCGCAAGTCGTACGCGCCGGTCGTCGACATCGACTGGGATGCACCGCTGGACCCGGACAAGTTCTTCCTGCCGCCGCGGATCGTGTCACTGTACGGAACCCCGTTGTGGGACAAGATGTCCCGTGAAGAGCAGATCGAGCTGTCCCGACAGGAGCTGGCCAACACGCTGTCGGCGGGCATCTGGTTCGAGAACATCCTCAACCAGTCACTGCTGCGCAAGATGATGCATCAGGATCCGACCTCGCATTCCACCCACTACGAGCTCACCGAACTCGGCGACGAGACCCGGCACATGGTGATGTTCGGCAAGGCCATCGACAAGATCGGCGCCAAGCCGGTGCGCCCGCGGCTCTACCAGCGCATCATCATCAACTCGCTGCCGTTCGTCTTCCGCGGCTCGGTGCTGTGGGTGGCCGCGCTCGTCGGTGAGGAGATCTTCGACTCGCTGCAGCGTCAGATGATGGACGACCCCGAGCTGCAGCCGATGGTGCAGCGGCTCATGCGTATTCACGTCACCGAGGAAGCTCGGCACATCCAATTCGCGCGCGACGGGCTGCGTAAGCGCACGCCGTCGATGCCCTGGTACAAGCGGGCCTGGGTGGCCAACCTCAACGGCGCAGGCGGGCCGTTCTTCCGCTACCTGTTCACCAACAAGGTGCAGTACGCCCGGGTCGGTCTCGACGCACGTGCGGCCCGTCGCATGGCCCGGGCCAGCGCCCACCGCCGTGACGTGCAGATCTCCGGCTTCGCCCCGCTGGCGGCCTTCCTCGAAGAGGTCGGCCTGATGGGTCGCATCGGTCGCCGGATGTGGCGGCGGGCCGGCTTCCTGCCGCCTCGCACCCCAGACGGCCACACCGCTCTGCCGGCCGGTCCCGCGGATGCCGACGACGGCGTGACCGAAGAGGTGTACGACGGGTTCGCCATTCTCGACGCCGGAGGCGGTGACCGCCGGGTCCACGTGCGGTTGGCCGGTCATCTCGTTCCGATCGACGGCCGATTCCATTGGCGCGGAACGATCCTCGATGCACCGGACACGCTGGCCCCGGGAGCCGTCCGGATCAGCATCGGCACCCGCACGGTCGACGCCCGCATCACCGAACGCACCTCGCAGGGCACGCATTCGATCGTCGGCGTCGGCGAACCGCCCTTCGAGCTCGATTCCGTGAACGTCACCGCCGCCGGGTGAACATCGCGCGGCCGAGCAACCCGGCCGCGAACACCGCGCCGCCGATCCCAGAGATCAACAGCGGCAACTGGCCGGGCTGACCTGGAACGGCAGTCCAGGCCAGCCCGGCCCACACCCCGGCGCCCAGCACGGCAAAACCGCTGAGCCCCTGGAAAACTCCTTGTGCACTGCCCTGCAGATCGGCACCGACCAGCGACGACACCCAAGCCTTGCCGACCCCGTCGGTGCAACCGGTGAACAGGCCGTAGAACCCGATCAGCAGCCAGGCCACCAGCGGGTCGGTGGTCAGCCCCAACCCGGCGTAACCGATCGCGAAGAACACCAGGCCGATCCCGAACACCGGTAGTCGCCCGATCCGGTCGGCCAGCAGCCCGGCCGGGAAGCTGGAGATCGCGTACACCGCGTTGTAGGTGACGTAGGCCAGGATGACCTCGACGACCGAGAAGCCGATCTCGTTGAGCCGCAACAACAACAGCGCGTCGGGGAAATTCACCAGCCCGAACGCCACCAGCACCGCCGTCACCCGCCAGTAGCGGCCGGGCAGCTCACGCACACGAGCGAACACCGGCTGACGGACCGACTCGACGCGCCGGCCCCTCGCCCCGTCCCCTTTTGAGGCCAGGAACACCAACCCCACACTCAGCACCGCCGGCACCACAGCCACCCACAGCAGCGGCGCGATCTGATGGTCAAGCAGCTCGTAGCCGGCCAACCCCAGCAGCGGCCCGACCACCGCACCGAAAGTGTCCATGGCCCGGTGGAATCCGAATACCCGGCCCCGGGCCGCGTCGTCGATATCGGCGACCAGCAACGCGTCTCGCGGCGCCCCGCGGATCCCTTTGCCCAGGCGGTCGACCACCCGGCCGGCCAGTACCCCGGACCACGTGCTCGCCGCGGCCACCATGACCTTGCCCAGAGCCGCCATGCCGTAGCCGGTGGCGATCAACGGCCGCTTGGCGTATCGGTCCCCGAGCGGGCCGGCGGCCAGCTTCGTCATCGCCGCCGCGCCCTCGGCCGCGCCCTCCACCGCACCGACCACCGCCGGCGGGGCGCCGAGCACGGCGGTCAGATAGATGGGCAGCAGCGGGTAGAGCAGTTCGCTCGCGGTGTCCTGCAGGAAGGACACCGCCGAGAGCACCCGGACGTTGCGGGTCAGCCACGCAGGCACCCGGTCATCATGCCTGCCCGATCCGCCCCCACAGAACTAGAACACGTTCTAGTGTGTACGGCATGCGGTTCACCTACGCCGAAGCCATGACCGATCCCACCTACTACATCCCGTTGGCCCAGGCCGCTGAGGCCGCCGGCTATCACGCCATGACGATCGCCGACAGCGTCGCCTACCCCTTCGAATCCGACTCGAAGTACCCGTACACCCCCGACGGCAACCGGGAGTTCCTCGACGGCAAGGCCTTTGTGGAAGCCTTCGTGATGGCGTCGGCACTGTGCGCGGTCACCACCACGCTCAAGTTCAACTTCTTCGTCCTCAAGCTGCCGATCCGCCCGCCGGCCCTGGTGGCCAAGCAGGTCGGCTCGCTCAACGCGTTGTTCGACAACCGGCTGGGCCTCGGCGTGGGCACCAGCCCGTGGCCCGAGGACTACGAACTGCTCGGCGTGCCGTTCGCCCGCCGCGGCAAGCGGATGGACGAGTGCATCGACATCATCCGCGGCCTGACCACCGGCGAATACTTCGAGTACCACGGCGAGTTCTACGACATCCCCAAGACGAAGATGACCCCGGCGCCGTCGAAGCCGGTGTCGATCCTGGTCGGTGGGCATGCCGAAGCGGCATTACGTCGCGCCGCCCGCAACGACGGCTGGATGCATGGTGGCGGCAGCCCCGAGGAACTCGACCAGCTGTTGACGCGGTTGAACCAGATCCGTGAGGAAGAGGGGCAGACCGGAGATTTCGAGATCCACGTGATCTCCGGTGACGCGTTCACCCTCGACGGTATCAAACGGTTGGAGGACAAGGGCGTCACCGACGTGATCGTCGGCTTCCGCCTGCCCTACATCAAGGGCGACGACACCGAGCCGCTGGACCGCAAGATCCGGCACCTGGAGAAGTTCGCCGAGAACGTCATCGCCAAGGTCTAGCCCAAGCTTTTGCGCGGTTTTCCACACCAGGGTCGCGGCCGGCGCCGATCCACCGCCCAGGCGTGGAAAGCGGCGGGCTTGGCGTCATGAATTTGAGGGAACACTCGACGCGCCGTTAGCGTTGCACCCGCCGTTCTCGCCAATGCTGTCCGAGAGCTCCAGTCCGCGAACCTCGGAAAGCCTGCCTCACATGACGTCCTCTCTCGACCATGCCCGCGCCGTCGTGGCCCCCGATCCCATGGTGCGCATGCTCGCGGTGTTCGCCCTGGCCCTCGGCGGCTTCGGGATCGGCACCACCGAGTTCGTCGCGATGGGGCTGCTGCCCGACATCGCCGCCGGCTTCCGGATCGGTGAGCCGACCGCGGGCCACGTCATCTCGGCCTATGCCCTGGGTGTCGTCGTCGGTGCGCCGGTGATCGCCGCGCTGACCGCACGGTGGCCACGGAAGGCATTGATACTCACCCTGATGGTGGTGTTCACGCTCGGCAATCTGGCCAGCATGCTGGCGCCCAGCTATCCGGCGTTGGTCATCGCACGGTTCGTCGCCGGCCTGCCACACGGTGCGTTCTTCGGTATCGCCGCACTCGCCGCCGCACATCTGATGGGGCCGCAAAACCGTGCCAAAGCCGTGGCGTATGTGTTGTGCGGTCTGACCGTCGCCACCGTGTTGGGTGTGCCGCTGGCGTCCTGGCTGGGTCAATCATCGGGCTGGCGAAACGCGTTCGGCCTGGTCGTGGCCATCGGGCTGATCACCGTGACCGCGCTGTGGCGATGGCTGCCCGAGCACCTGCGGTCCATGCACGTCACCAGCCCGCTGACCGAGCTCGGCGCGCTGCGCCGCCCGCAGGTCTGGCTGGCCGTCCTCGTGGGCATGATCGGCTTCGGCGGGATGTTCGCGGTGTACACCTACATCAGCACCACGATGACGGATGTGACCGGTTTGCCGCGGTCGCTGGTCCCGGTGGCGCTCATGGTGTTCGGCCTCGGCATGGTGTGCGGCAACCTGATCGGTGGCCGGTTGGCCGATGCCTCGGTGGTCCGGGCGCTGTACCTGTCGCTGGGCGCCCTGGCCGTCCTACTGACCGCGTTCTCGCTGGGATCGCACAGCCCGTGGACCGCGCTGCCGCTGTTGTTCGGCGTGGGCATGGCCGGCTCCGCAGTCGGGCCGGCGCTGCAGACCCGACTGATGGACGTCGCGCACGATGCGCAGACGCTGGCCGCCGCGCTCAACCATTCCGCACTCAACATCGGTAATGCCACCGGCGCCTGGGTGGGCGGTCTGGTGATCGCGGCGGGCCTGGGTTACACGGCTCCGGCGGCAGCCGGCGCGCTGCTGGCCGTCGGCGGCCTGGCGGTCTTCACGGTGTCGGTGTTACTGCAGAAGCGGACCGCCACCCGGTGATGTCGGCGGGATGATGTGGACCGCAGCCTCTTCGGCGGAGGCCGCGCCGCCGTCGATACCGACATCGATGCCGAACAGTTCGGCCTCGTCGTCCACACCGAAGCCCGCATCCGGGGCGACCAGTCGGCCCGAACGCCGATCACCGACCTCGTCGTCGCCGGCCTGCTCGTCGGGGGTGTCGGAGTCATCGAGTTGCATGGCGGGATCGGGCTCTTCGGCCGCCAACAGCTCGTCGAGGGATTCGTCCTCGCCTGGCTTGAGCCAACGCTCGGGCGGCGAGTAGCCCTCGTCGAGCAGATCGTCCACACCCCGGTCGATCAGGGTGTCCTCCTGAGTCAACTGGTCTTCGTCGTCGACGCTGTACCCGTCAGTACTCATCTTTCAACGATGGCACATTCCGGCCGCCGCCGACACCAGCACGGCGTCGCCGGGACCAACGGACGGAACCCTGAGAAATTCCGCAATTTCAGCTGAGAATTGTGGAATTTTCGAACCGAATCCCCAATTAAACGTCATAGGCAGTAACCGAAAGTTGCGGGACTTGCGGTGCGGCCTACGACGGAGGGTTGGGAAATGAAGTCATATACCATCGCCACATTGGCCGCGGGCACGTTGACCGCGGGAGTTTTTCTCGGGGGCGTCGCCGCGGCCGCTCCGACCGGACAGTCGGCCGAACAGACCGTGAAAAGTTTGCAGACCAGCGGATATCACGTCATCGTCAACCGTACGGGCGCGGCCCCGCTGGCCGATTGCACGGTACTCGGGGTGCGTCAGGGACAAACCATTGCCACCAACGATTCCAGGGGCGGCAGTTCGATAAACACCACCGTCATTTCGAAGACGGCATATGTCGACGTCGCCTGCTGAGTGGGAATAAAACCAGGCACATATTTGTTTTGAGCCGCCAGACCGGAATCAGCCGGTTTGGATAAGCCGACGCCTGCAATCGGCCGCACAATTCGTGCGGCCGATTGTTTGCGCTCCACCCCGATCACCTCCCACGGGGTTGTCGGTGCGTCGGCGTACGGTACCGAACATGAGTTCGATATTGGTTTCCGAGAGGGACATCGAGCGGACGATCGTCGGTGACGCGCTCGATCACCTGAACGCAGCTTGCAAAGAAATCGACGCGCTGTCGGTGCACGCACTGACACGCTCGGAGCTACAGGAGGTCCTGAGCCGGCTCAGCGCCGGGGAGAAACGGTTGGCCACCGCCCAGCAGCGGCTGCTCGGGCGGATGGTTGCCACCGACAACGTCTCGCCGCCTCGATTCGACCCGGTCGCGGTGCTCGCCAGGCGGCTTCGGATCTCGCCTGCCGAAGCGCAGCGCCGGATTGCAGCGGCCAGTCCACCTTCGGGCTGACATCGCCGGCTGACATCGACCCGGAGTTCGGTAGCGGCACGAGTTGGGTATCCGACTCGTCGTGGCATTCGACATCACGCCCACCGCCGCCCAGCACGACCTGGCCCGACGTGCCCATGAGTTCGCCGAGCAGGTCGTGCGCCCGGTCGCCGCCGACTACGACCGACGGCAAGAGTTCCCGTGGCCGGTGCTCGAAGAAGCGGCGGTGCGCGGCTTCTACAACCCGCTGTTCTATCGCGATCTGATCGGCGACCCGAGCGGACTGTCTCTCCCGATGTTCATGGAGGAACTGTTCTGGGGTTGCGCCGGGATCGGCCTGGCCGTCGTGATGCCGGCACTGGCGTTGTCGGCAATCGGTCAAGCCGCCTCACCCGAACAGATGCTGCAGTGGGCGCCCGAATGCTTCGGCACCCCCGGTGATCTGAAACTCGCCGCGCTGGCGATCTCCGAACCCGAGGGCGGCAGCGATGTGCGCAACCTCCGCACGTACGCGGTGCGCGACGGCTCCGGTCCCGAAGCGGACTGGATCATCAACGGCCACAAGATGTGGATCGGCAACGGCGGTATCGCCAACGTGCACGTCGTCAACGCGGTCGTCGACAAAGAACTCGGGCACAAGGGCCAGGCGCTGTTCGTCGTGGAAGGCGGCACACCAGGCCTGGAGATGGTGCGCAAACTCGACAAGCTCGGCTGCCGGGCCTCGCACACGGCCGAGCTCAAGTTCGACAACGTCCGGGTCCCGGCCGCCAATCTGCTCGGCGGCCACGACAAACTCGAGTACAAGCTGGCCCGGGCCCGTGAGGCGGTCGAAGGCGGCAGGCATTCCGGCTCCGCCACCCTGGGCACCTTCGAGCAGACCCGCCCGATGGTGGCCGCCCAGGCACTCGGAATCGCCAGGGCGGCTTTGGAATACACGACGGAGTACGCGAACCGCCGGGAGGCCTTCGGGGCACCGATCATCGACAACCAGGGCATCGCGTTTCCCCTCGCCAACCTGGCCACCCAGATCGACGCGGCCCGGCTGCTCACCTGGCGGGCGTCCTGGATGGCCGCCACCGGCGTGCCGTTCGAGCGTGGCGAGGGGTCGATGTCCAAGCTAGGCGCCAGCGAGGTGGCCGTGCGGGCCACCGAGCAGGCGATCCAGACCATGGGCGGCTGGGGCTACATCACCGACCACCCGGTGGAGAAGTGGTACCGGGATGCCAAGCTATACACGATCTTTGAGGGCACCAGCGAGATCCAGCGCATCGTCATCGCGCACGCCCTCGGCGCCGCTGATGGCAAGCCGCCACTGCACGTCGACCTTGAGCCCTCCGGCGGGCCGTTGAACCGGTGGTTCGGCCGTGGCACGCCGCTGCGCACGCGAGCGGCTGGCGCGGCGTTGTCGGCCAAGGACCGGGTGCCCGAACCGGTGATGCGGTTGGCGATGAAAGTGTTGCAGCCGCCGCGCAGGTGAGGTGTGCGCCGCTCGTGTCGGATCGCCGACGACTCGACGCGGTTGCCTATCCTCAGCGCATGACCGACCCCGTGATCATCCACACCGACGGCGGCTGCCGGCCCAATCCCGGCCCCGGTGGCTGGGGTGCGGTGCTGCGCCACCGCGAGCACGTGCGGGAGATGTACGGCGGCGACCCGGGGATCACCAGCAACAACCGGATGGAGCTGATGGCGCCGATCATGGCGCTGGAGGCGCTGACCCGGCCCGTGGTGGTGCACCTGCACACCGACAGCACCTATGTCCGCAACGGCATCACCAAATGGGTGCTCGGCTGGGAACGCAACGGTTGGCTGACCGCCGCGAAGCAGCCGGTGAAGAACGTCGACCTCTGGCAGCGACTGCAGGCCGCCTGCCTGCGGCACCAGGTCGAGTGGTTCTGGGTGAAGGGGCACTCCGGGGTCGTCGACAACGAGTTGGCCGACGTGCTGGCGACGCGGGGCCTGCGGGAAGCGCTCGAGGGTTCACCGGTCACGTAGCCGGTTCAGGGTCCGAGCAGCGCTAGGGGCGGAACGGTTCGGTGAAGTCCTGCCAACCCTGGTCCATCCTGATTCTGAAGCCAGGTTCGCATCTATCGTCGATTCCACGGAATTCGAGGGATTGTTCACTACCGTCAGCCAGTTCGGCGCTGTCGTGGCGACCTATCTCGCCGAGCCCTTCAACCTGACGTTGCCGGGAGTCACGGTCACCGAGGGCCCGAAGTGGGACGAAGAGGGACAGATCTGGCGCCGGCTCCACGTCGACTACCCGCCGAACATCGCCACCCACAGTCCGCAGCAGGTGCTCTACGTCGACGACGACGGCCTGATCCGGCGACGTGACTACCAGGTCGACATCGCCGGGGGATCACCGGCGGCGCATTACGTCTCGGAATTCGAGGACATCGACGGCATCATCGTTCCGGCGAAGCGCATGATCTACGTACGCGACGACGCGGGTCGTCCCATCCCCGACCAGCTAGTTGTCTCCATCGAATTGACGGATATTCGCGTTGGTTGAGGGACGCGCTGTGTGACCGGGTGTTTCATTCCCACACCACCTCGTCGGGCGTCTTGTCCGTCCGCAATCCACGCCAACTGGGTTGGCGCAGCCGGTGATCCGAGGTGCGCTCGCTGTAGCGCACCTCCCCCACCAGTTCCGGCCGCACGAAGGTGACCCCCTTGGCATCCGGCCGCGGCAGCGGTTTGTCGAACGGCGATTCCTTGGTGTGCAGGGGTTCGAGGATGCCCTTGAGCTTGGCGAGTTCCTTGTCGGTGAACCCGGTTCCGACCCGCCCGACGAACTGCAGACCGTCGGCGCCGGGTATCCCGAGCAGTAGGGCACCGATGCCGCTGCTGCGGCCGCCCTCGCCCTGGCGCCAGCCCCCGATCACCGCTTCCTGGGTGTTCCAGATCTTGTCCTTGATCCACGACGCCGAGCGGCGGCCCGGCTGGTATGTCGAGTCCCGTTTCTTCGCGACGACGCCCTCGAACCGGTTCTCCCGCGCGTGCTCCATCGCTTCCGGGCCATCGCCGGCCAGCGGCTCGGGCACGATCAACCCGCCGCCGGCGGCCAGTGCTTCCAACAGCTTTCGGCGGTCGGAGTACTTGGCGCGCAACAACGATCGTCCGTCGAGCCACAGGATGTCGAAGGCCCAGAACTCCACCCGGGTGGAGCGGGCCCGGTTCTGCATCTCACCGAAGCTGGGCACCCCGGAGTCATCCAGCGCCACCGCCTCGCCGTCCAGCACCACGTGGTGGTCGGCGAGATCAGCGGCCAGTGCCTCGAACTGCGGGTACTCGGCGGTGACGTCGCGGCCGCGGCGCGAACGCAGTTGCAGCCGACCGTGATCGACCTCGACCAGCAGCCGGTAGCCATCCCACTTGCCTTCGAACGCCCACTGGGAGGCCTTGAGTTTCGCCATCGACCCCTCGGTCGCCAGCATCGGCGAGAAATCCTTGGGGTCGGGGGCCGAGGCCTTCTGGTCCTTCATCCGGTGCGCGAGCCAGTTCTTGCCATCGGTCTGGATCAGTGCGTAACGCCCGTTGACCTTCTCGCCGTGCAGCGTGACGATCACTTCCCCACCCTTGTCCGGGCCGTCGGGCGAATGATCGCGGAACTTCTCGGCCTCGTAGGTGCCGGTGTCCCAGATGATGACCTTGCCGCCGCCGTATTCGCCCTTGGGTATCTCGCCGTGAAACGTCAGGTATTCCATCGGATGGTCTTCGGTATGCACGGCAAGGTGATTCACCGACGTGGTGTCGGGAAGATTCTTGGGCACCGCCCAGCTGACGAGCACTCCGTCGCGCTCCAGACGGAAGTCGTAGTGCAAGCGCCGGGCATGGTGTTCCTGGATGACGAACGCATCGTTATTGCCGGTCGTCGGCGCGTTCTTCGGTACCGGTTCCGGTGTCTTGGCGGCATCGCGCATGCTGCGGTACGTGGTGAGCTTGTCGGCCACCGGCGCGTCCTCGTCCAGCCCGGCCAGCAGGTCACCGTCATCGGAAATCCGTTGCAGCACTTCGTCGAAGCGCAGGTGACGCAGATTCGGATCACCGACCTCGTCCCACGTGCGGGGCGCGGCCACCGTCGGATGATCGCGTCCGCGCAGTGAGTACGGGGCGATCGTGGTCTTGGCCGCGTTGTTCTGACTCCAGTCCAGGAACACCTTCTGGGCCCGCAGGCTGCGGGTCATGGTGGCGGTGACCAGTTTGGGCATCGACTGTTCCAGCTGCACGGCCACCCGCTTGGCCAGTACCGAAGCCCCGTGCGAACTGATCGGATCGGCCAGCGGCACATACAGATGCAGGCCCTTGCTGCCGCTGGTCAACGGATATGTCGTCAATCCGATATCGCTCATCAATTCCCGCACCGCCTGGGCGACTTCGCACAGCTGGGGCATCGTGACGCCCTCGCCCGGATCGAGATCGAACACGATGCGGGTCGCCGGACCCTGGTTGCCCTCGGCATCGAACCGCCATTGCGGCACATGCACTTCCAGCGACGCCTGCTGGGCGATCCAGGCCAGACCTTCGCGGGTGTTGATGATCGGGTACGAGGTGGTCCCGGACTTGTGCACGATGGTGCCGCGCTCAAGCCAGTCCGGGGCCGACGAGGCCAACTGTTTTTCGAAGAAGGACGACTCGGCGACTCCGTTGGGCCAGCGTTTGCGGGTCACCGGGCGTCCGGCGATGTGCGGCAGCATCACCTCGGCGACGCTGAGGTAATAGTCGAACACCTCGGCTTTCGTGGTGCCGGTGGCCGGGTAGAGCACCTTGTCGGGATTCGTCAGCCGAACCCGTTCATAACGCTCCATCTTCCCAACCTATACGTGACCACGGAAAGGTAGTTGTTCTCTCGCTTACCAGTCCATGCCCTTAGGAGAACGCAGTGGCGGAATGTGAAGTCGACGATATCCTCGCCGAGGTCAGCGGCGGGGAGGCCAGGTGGACGCCGGTCGCGGCAGGATCAACTGAGCTGGCACAAATACCGCAGAACTGGCGACCGATCGCATCCGCGGCCACCGCAACCGAAAGATGTCGCCACGCACTGTCCCTGTGGGGCAGCGATTTCATGGCGCTTCTGCCCAGATTTACCCGCCGATTCCAGGACGAACTCACCGATGTCAGAGTCTTTCGCCGAGAACTGGGCGGTTTGTCCGAACACGTTCTCATCTACGTGGCGGGGCAAGCCAGGGACGGATTTCCGGCATTGTGGCTCGGCTGGGATCCGGCTGTCCTCGGACAGCCCGACGCGGAATTCTTCGGTTGTTTTCCGGCTGCGGTACAGGCATTTCTGCGCTACGTGCATCCGGGATTTACCGCCCAGGATTGGCAGTCTTACGGAATCAGGCGCCCCGATATGTGGGAGAGCCTCGACGGATATGACTGGTTTCCGAGGGAGAGTTTCGCCGCGATCGGGTCCGAACCCTCGCAACTGATGTGGTTCACGAAAGATTCAGGGCAGCTCTACTACTGCGTGAACAGCAGCCTCCCGTCCGGACGGGTGACACTTGCCTACGAAGGCAGTTTTGACCCGCCGAGCGACTTCGCCACGGAGCTCGACGAGCTCCTGAGGCGTCGCTGGGACGAGCAGTGACAACGCCACCTGCACGGCCGGCCATCGACAAATCCAGCCTCGGATGGCCGATTGCCTGCCCTAGCATGAAGACATGAGCCGAGCCCTGGTCATCGGTGAAGCGTTGATCGACATCGTCGAGAGCAACGGCAGCGTCCTCGGCGAATATGTCGGCGGCAGCCCGCTCAACGTCGCCGTCGGCTTGAGCCGGCTGGGCCGTGGCGTGGACTTTCTCACCCACATCGGCGAGGACGTCCACGGTGAGCGCATCATCGACTATCTGAAATCCGCTGGGGTACAGCTGGTCTCAGGTAGCACCGGGGATGGCCGGACACCGACCGCGCGGGCAGTGCTGGATGCCGCGGGAGCGGCCCGCTACGAATTCGACATCGACTGGCAGCTGTCCGGCACACCCGAGGTGGCCACCCCATTGCTGGTCCACACCGGGTCGATCGCGACGGTGCTGGAGCCGGGCTGTCGCGCCACGGCCGCGCTGCTGGACGCCTACCGCATGTCGGCGACCATCAGCTTCGATCCGAACGTACGGGCCGACGTGGTGCAGGACGACGACATCGCCCGCGGGCGCATCGACCGGCTGGTCGAACGCGCCGACGTCGTCAAGGTGTCCGAGGACGATCTGCGCTGGGTCGATGCCAGGCACTCCCCCGAACAGATCGCCCGCGCCTGGCTGGAGGTGGGCCCGTCGATCGTGGTCGTGACCACCGGGGAACGGGGTGCCTTCGCGGTGTGCCGCGACGGGGCGGTGTCGGTCCCGGCTCGTCCGGTGCACGTGGTCGACACCGTCGGCGCGGGCGATGCCTTCATGTCCGGGCTGCTCGACGCGCTGTGGTCCCGGGGACTGCTGGGCGCCGATCGCCGTCGCGAGCTGGCCGCGATCAGCACGGACACCTTGGCGGGCGCGCTGCAGACCGCAGCGCTGGCCGCGTCGTTGACCGTGGGCCGGGCCGGTGCGGCCCTGCCCGATCGTGCGGAGTTGGACGCCGCCACTTCGTCCTGAGTGCGCGCGGCTGCGTTTGCAGACGTGGCCGGTGGGCCATACTGGGCATATGCGATCCATCTGGAAGGGTTCGATCGCCTTCGGCCTGGTGAACGTGCCGGTCAAGGTCTACAGCGCGACCGAGGACCACGACATCAAGTTTCATCAGGTCCACGCCAAGGACAACGGGCGCATCCGCTACAAGCGAGTGTGTGAGGTGTGCGGCGAGGTCGTCGAGTTTCGCGACATCAACAAGGCCTTCGAATCCGATGATGGCCAGATGGTGGTGATCACCGACGAGGACATCGCCACGCTGCCGGAGGAACGCAGTCGTGAGATCGAGGTCGTCGAGTTCATCCCGGCCGATCAGCTCGACCCCTTGATGTACGACAAGAGCTATTTCCTGGAGCCGGATTCGAAATCGTCGAAGTCCTACGTGCTGCTGGCCCGCACCCTGGCCGACACCGACCGGGTGGCCATCGTGCACTTCTCGTTGCGCAACAAGACGCGGTTGGCCGCGTTGCGCGTCAAAGACTTCAGCAAGCGCAACGTGATGGTGATCCACACCTTGCTGTGGCCCGACGAGATCCGCGATCCGGATTTCCCGGTGCTGGACAAGGAAGTCGACGTCAAACCGGCCGAGTTGAAGATGGCCGGCCAGGTGGTCGAGTCGATGACCGACGATTTCAAGCCAGAACAGTTCCGCGATGACTATCAGGAACAACTCCACGAGCTGGTGCAGGCCAAACTCGAAGGCGGAGAAGCCTTTGCAGTCGAAGAGCAGCCCACCGAGCTCGACGAGACCGAGGACGTCTCCGACCTACTGGCCAAACTCGAGGCCAGCGTGAAAGCCCGCGGCGGGGCCAAGGAGCCGGAGAAGAAGGAACCCGCGAAGAAGGCGACTGCCCACAAAACACCGGCCAAGAAGGCCCCGGCGAAGAAATCCGCGGCCAAGAAAGCTTCGGCGAAAAAGGCTGCCGCCAAGAAATAGCTCAGCGGCGGCAGTCGAGGTCGACGTACACCGTGGTGTACTGCAGGTTCTGTCCCGGGTTGAACGACGTGATGCTCGCCGCGCCCACCGGCACCTGCGGTCCGGTGACCGAACGCCCTTGCCGGACGGCACTCACCGCGCACTCGTCGATGGCCTTGGTACCCACCTTGCTCAATATCACCCGGTACCCCTGACTTTCGAGGTCGCTGATGGTCTGACGCGCCTCCGACTCCGTGGGCGCAGCCACCGCAGGCGTCACCGCCACCGTCGCCAGCCCACCCAGCGCGGCGCCGGCGACACACAATCCCTTCACGTTACGTTTCACTGAATTCTGCCCGTCCTTTCGGTTTCGGCGAGGTGGGCTAAACCGTAAACGGCCGAATTCCGTTGTCGGACAGACTCATACTGAATCCATACCGGTTAATACGCAGCCAATACCGCCGAAACACGGCGTTAACATAGGGCTTGGAGAACGCCGCTAAACGCCCACGTCGACCCGCAACGCCTCATGTTCGTCGAGCAGGCGCCGCAACGCGGCATCCATCGGATGAGCGGACTCCAGATCATGGCTACACCGACGATCGACCGCGACCACCGTGCCCGGACGCAAGGCCGTGTGCTCGATCTGGTCGACGAGCGCGTCGAACATCGGCCGCGGAGTGGCCAGGTAGTAGTGGCCGTGCCGGGCATCGGCGAACCGCGCGCCGTACATCAGGCCGCACTGGGTGAAGACGAACAGTTCCGACGTGGCGTGGCCGGCATGCCCCAGCTCTTCTGAGCCCCACACCTCGGCCGCCAGACGAGCCTGAGCCAACCGGTCTTGCACGTCGTCAGTGCAGGCCAGCAGGCGATGCACGAGCGTGGCCGCCGTCAGCGGGTACCGATCGATCGCGGGCCGGAAATAGCGCGCGAAGAGGTCACCGAAGAAGTCATATCGTTGCTGGGTCATCACGACTCCCCACATTGAACCGACCCCTTTATTGTGCGCTTGTCACGGCGGCCGCGGGCAGGCTTTCCCGTAGCCCGAATCGACTAGAACATGTTTCAGAATTGCGCACCTAGGCTGACTAAGTACTGCTACGGTGGCGCCCAACAAGGGAACGGAGTGTAGGTGATTCTGGACAGATTCCGACTCGACGACAACGTTGCGATCGTCACCGGGGCCGGGCGGGGACTGGGGGCGGCGACTGCGCTCGCGTTCGCCGAGGCGGGTGCCGACGTGCTCATCGCGGCCCGCACCCAGACCCAGCTCGAAGAGGTCGCCGCCCAGATCGCCGAGACCGGCAGGCGGGCACACATCGTCGTCGCCGATCTGGCCCATCCCGAGGCCACCGCGGAACTCGCGGCCGCCGCAGTGGACGCCTTCGGGAAACTCGACATCGTGGTGAACAACGTCGGTGGCACCATGCCCGCGCCGTTGCTCAACACCTCGACCAAGGATCTGCGCGATGCCTTCACGTTCAACGTGTCGACCGCGCATGCCCTGACGTGTGCGGCCGTGCCGCTGATGCTGGAGCACTCCGGCGGGGGCAGCATCATCAACATCACCTCCACGGTGGGGCGGCTGGCCGGCCGCGGGTTCGCTGCCTACGGCACGGCCAAGGCCGCGCTCGCCCACTACACCCGGCTGTCCGCGCTGGACCTGTGCCCGCGCATCCGCGTCAACGCCATCGCGCCGGGCTCGATTCTGACCTCGGCGCTCGACATCGTCGCCTCCAACGACGCGCTGCGCGATCCGATGGAAAAGGCCACGCCACTGCGCCGGCTCGGTGATCCGGCCGACATCGCCGCCGCCGCGGTGTACCTGGCCTCCCCGGCGGGCAGTTACCTGACCGGCAAGGTGCTCGAGGTCGACGGCGGCCTGAACATGCCCAATCTCGACCTGCCCATCCCCGACCTCTGAGGAGAACTGTGACCATCCGTGTAGCGGCGATCGGTACCGGCAACGTCGGCAGGCACGCCCTGGCCCAGCTCGTCACCAACCCGGACTACGAACTCACCGGGGTGTGGGTCTCCTCGTCGGACAAGGCCGGCAAAGACGCCGGAGAGCTTGCCGGCCTTGATGTTTCGACAGGCGTGCAGGCCACCGACGACCTCGATGCGATCCTGGCCGACAAACCGGACTGCGTGGTCTACACGGCGCTGGCCGACAACCGGCTGCCCGAGGCACTCGAGGACTACCGGCGCATCCTGGCGGCCGGAGTCAACGTGGTGGCCAGCTCCGCGGTGTTCCTGCAAT
Organism: Mycobacterium sp. NS-7484; assembly: GCF_001953975.1. Lineage (GTDB taxonomy): Bacteria > Actinomycetota > Actinomycetes > Mycobacteriales > Mycobacteriaceae > Mycobacterium. Next base: position 41,714 of record NZ_MBEJ01000091.1, on the reverse strand, counting down.
ACCCCTGGCAGGTCCTGCCCGCCGAGCTGATTGAGCCGATCGAAACCGCGGCCCAGCAGGGCGGGGTGAGTCTGTTTGTCAACGGCATCGATCCGGGCTTCGCCAATGACCTGCTACCCCTGGCCCTGGCCGGTACCTGCCAGCAGATCGAACAGATCCGCTGCATGGAGATCGTCGACTACGCGACGTACAACAGCCCCGCGGTGATGTTCGATGTGATGGGTTTCGGCAAGCCGATCGACGAAACGCCGATGCTGCTGCAACCGGGCGTGTTGAGTCTGGCCTGGGGTTCGGTGGTGCGTCAGCTCGCCGCGGGTCTGGGTGTCGAACTCGACGAGGTCACCGAGGAACACACCCGGGTGCCGGCTCCGGAGGACTTCGACATCGCCGCCGGGCACATCCCGGCGGGCACCACTGCGGCACTGCGGTTCGAGGTGCGCGGCATGCGCGACGGCAGGCCGGCCGTGGTGCTCGAGCACGTGACGCGTCTGCGCGACGACCTGTGTCCGGACTGGCCACAGCCCGCCCAGGAAGGTGGCTCGTATCGCGTGGTCGTGACGGGTGAGCCGTCCTACACGCTGGACCTGTGCCTGAGCAGCCCCAATGGTGACCACAACCATGCCGGCCTGGTGGCGACGGCGGCGCGGGTGGTCAACGCGATCCCGGCGGTGGTGGCCGCCGAGCCCGGCATCCGCACCACGCTCGATCTGCCCCTGGTCACCGGTCGCGGGCTTTACGTCGGGTAGGCCGAAGCGCGCGGTGCCGACATAGACTGGCGTCGACGATCGGAGCAGTCATGGTCGACGTGAGTCGTTGCCTGGCGGTGTTGCTGGCCCCGCCGTGCTTGGCCATGCTCACGGTGCCGACGAGCGCCGCCGCGCCGAGGTGCACCGACCTTGCGCCGCGCACCACCCAGTGTCAGACCGGCGGCAGCACGCAGATCGTCACCTCACCGCCCGGGATGGATTACGTTCCCTGGTACGGAAACGACATCTTCGGCTCGGGAGGCGTACCCATCGGATGATGAAACTTGTTGTGGGCGCAGCAGTTCTGGCCATCACCGCCGGACTGGCGGTCGCTGCGCCGGCGTCGGCCGATCCGGAGTGCACGGATGTGGCCGGTGCGACTCGGTGCTCGAACCCCGGCAATGTGCAGATCAACGCGACGCCTCGGCAGACCGGGCCGGCCTTGCCGTATGGCTGTGATCCGGCGTATGCCGCGCTCTGTTACGACGGCATCCCCGGCATCGCGATCGACATCGGCGGCGGCGGGGACCACCACGACGGCGGCGGCGGTGGCGGAGGTCGGCACCCCCGCCGTTAACAATTCCCGAGGTTTCGGCTACCCTAACTTTTCTATTCGCATACCCGGATAGGAAGCTGGGTCGTTGTTGGACATGAAACCGCGCACGTCGCCGAGCTGGTTGCTGCTCGGTCCGGCCTTTGTCGCCGCGATCGCCTATGTCGATCCGGGCAATGTCGCTGCCAATGTCAGCGCCGGCGCCCAGTTCGGCTACCTGCTCGTCTGGGTGATCGTGATGGCCAACGTCATGGCCGGTCTGGTGCAATACCTTTCAGCCAAGCTGGGCCTGGTGACCGGCCGCTCCCTACCGGAAGTGGTGGCCGACCACACCCGTACCCCGACCCGGATCGTCTACTGGCTGCAGGCCGAATTGGTCGCGATGGCAACCGATCTCGCCGAAGTGGTGGGCGGGGCGATCGCTCTGCACCTGCTGTTCGACCTGCCCCTGCTGCTGGGTGGAGTGATCACCGGAGTGGTGTCCCTGCTGTTGTTGGGGGTGCAGAACCGCCGGGGCCAGCGCATGTTCGAGCACGTGATCTCCGGCCTGCTCATGGTCATCGCGGTCGGGTTTCTGACCAGCCTGTTCGTCGAGACGCCGCCGCCGGGCGAGGTGGCGGCCGGTCTGATCCCCCGCTTCGAGGGTGCCGAGAGCCTGCTGCTTGCCACCGCGATGCTGGGTGCCACCGTGATGCCGCACGCCGTCTACCTGCACTCGGGCCTGGCCCGGGATCGGCACGGCCACCCCGAGCCGGGACCCCGCCGGCGGCTGCTGCTGAAGGTGACGCGCTACGACGTCGGCCTGGCCATGTTGGTGGCCGGTGCGGTGAACCTGGCCATGCTTCTCGTCGCGGCCACCAACCTGCAGGGCCGTGACAACACCGACTCCATCGAAGGCGCCCACGCCGCCGTCCGCGACACCCTCGGGCCGACAGTGGCCCTGCTGTTCGCCATCGGTCTGCTGGCTTCGGGGCTGGCATCCACGTCCGTCGGCGCGTACGCCGGTGCGATGATCATGCAGGGCCTGCTACGACGTTCCTACCCATTGCTGTTGCGGCGGTTGGTCACTCTGATTCCTGCCCTGGTGGTCCTGGCCATCGGCGTCGACCCCAGCCGGGCCCTGGTGCTCTCACAGGTCGTGCTCTCGTTCGGCATACCGCTGGCCCTGATTCCGCTGGTGCGGCTGACCAGCAACGCGACCCTGATGGGTGGCGACGTCAACCACCGGGTCACCACGGCACTCGGATGGGCCGTGGCCGGGCTGATCAGCGTGCTCAATGTGGTGCTCATCTATCTGACCGTCACCGGGTGAGCCCGGCGACCGTTGCTGATGCCAACTCGCTTATCACGTCGGCGATTTCGCCTCGGCGCTGCCAGGCCCGGCGCTGACGCATCGCTCCGTTGCCCTCGGTGACGACGCGGCTGAGCTCGTCGGTCACCATGTCGTAGTCACCCAACGCCTCAAGCGCCGGTCGCACCGTCTCGACGAAGCGGCCCAGCAGTTCCCGGGCCGGCAGCACCGACGGCTCCCCCAGCAGATACAGACCCTCACCGTCCAGGCCGTCATGAGCCGCCTTCCAATGTGCGACGCGGATCTCGCAATCGGTCAGCCGCCGAGGGGTTTCCCCGTCGTCGTGGGCGCGTACCGCCGTCATCACCCCGGCGCGGATCAAGGTGGCGAGCAGCACCGTCTCGTCCACCGTGGCCGGCACATCCGACACCCGCACCTCGACGGTGGGAAAGTTGGCCGACGGGCGGACATCCCAATAGATCATCCCGTCGTCCAACGCTGCGCCGGACCGCTCCATCATGGCGACAATGGCGTCGTAGTGGTCGGCCGAATCGAAGTGTGGCGGCGGTCCCGCACTCGGCCACCGCGACCACAGCACACTGCGGAAGCTGGCATGTCCGCTGTCGGCCTTGCGGTAGATCGCCGAGTTGGCCGTCAACGCCACGAACACGTGCAGCCATGGCCGCAGCCAGTTGCTGACGTAGATCGCCACATCCCGGTCGGGCACCGCGACGTGGACGTGGCACCCGCAGATGCCCTGTTCATGGGCGATCATGCCGAAGCGGTCGGCGATTCGGCGGTAACGCGGCGTCGGCGTCACCGGGAACTCGTGCGGCACGGTCGGCGGCAGCCCCGCCGCCAACAACTGTGCCCCGTTGGCCACGGCAGCCTCGGTGGCCACGCGACGCAGCCGCAGCAGCTCGGAGCGCAGCGCACTGCTGGTCTCCATCACTTCTGTGGCGGTCTCCACCTGACAGCTGGTCAGCTCCAGTTGCAGCTCCACCCCGTGCTCGGCGGCAGTGGCGGCAACCTGCTTGTTGCGGGCGATCGGTTCGCCGCCGTGGGGGTGCACGAGAAGGAACTCCTCCTCCACACCCATCGTCGGATGACTTGTCACGGCTGAGAATTGCCCACCGCAGTCACTCCCAAACGTCAGGCGATGGTGCCTAAGATCGGGTGATGCCCAAGGATTTCCGCTTCGGCGTCAGCCTGCGCACCGGCGAGTCCCAGTCCCAGATCACCGAGGCGGCGCGCCGCGCCGAAGCCCTCGGGTTCGACGTGCTCAATGTTCCCGACCATCTCGGTGCCCCGGCACCGTTCCCGACGCTGACCGCCGTCGCCGCGGCGACCAGCACGTTGCGGCTCGGAACCTTCGTGCTCAACGCCTGCTTCTACAAGCCCGCGCTGCTGGCCCGCGACGCCACCGCGCTGCGCGATCTGTCCGGCGGACGGTTCGATCTGGGCCTGGGGGCCGGATACGTACGCGAAGAGTTCGAGGCCGCCGAACTGCCGTTCCCGAGTGCGCGCGAGCGCATCGACTACCTCCGGCACACCACTGAGTATCTCCGCGAGCACGCCGCCGACATCCCGATCCTGATCGCAGGCAACGGAGACCGGCTGCTGACCGTGGCCGCCGAGACGGCCGACATCATCGGCCTCACCGGCGGTGATCACGTCGACGGAGACCCCCTGGTGGAGCGAATCACGTTCCTGCGCAACGCCGCCGGTGACCGCTTCGACCAGATCGAGCTCAACATCGCCGTCACCGCGATGCCTGCCCCGGGCAGTGAGATGCCCAACCTGAAGATGCCCCGGCATTATCTGCCGGGTCTGAGCGACGAAGAGTTACTACGTCATCCCGGGGTGCTGTCGGGGTCGGTCAGTGCCATCGCGGATCATCTGCGCCGGCTGCGGCAGGACTACGGGATCAGCTACATCATCGTGCAGGCCGCCCATGCCGAGGCGTTCGGAAAGGTGATCGCCGAGCTCCGTTGAGTGCCACCCGCCGCTTCAGCCGGGCGCTACGCAGAATCTGGATCGCCATGTTGGTCGAGGTGAGCATCGGGAACACTCCGAGAAACGTTCTCTCCGAAGGTGTGTGGCCATGCAGTTGCTCGAGGCTGCCGAACACGTAGAAGCACCCGATACAGAACAGGGTGGCCGGAACCGCGAGCGCCATGACGCTGCCACGGTCGGCGAGAACTTCTCGGGCCAGGCGCAATTCATCGTCGGTGAGAACCTCGCGCCGACGCACTTTGCGCAGCGTCGCCGGCAGGGCACCGATGCCGAGTTCCGCGACGACGTGGCGGCGCTCCCTCATCCGCCTGGTGAACACGAATGCCACCGCGGCGCACACCCAGATCAGCGCGAAGGAGACGATCGACAGGATGCCGAACAGGGTCGAGGTCGTCATGTCACACCGCCTGCCGCTGTGGTGACGGCTGGTGCCGTAACGGACGCTGACGGATGAACGTCGGCCACCAGAACCACGGCCCGAGGAAGCGCAACAGGCACGGCACGACGAACGAGCGCACGATCAACGTGTCGAGCAGCAGCCCGATACACACGGTCGAGCCCACCTGACCGATGGTGCGCAGATCGCTGATCAGCATGGCCAGCATCGTGAACGCGAACACCAGACCCGCCGATGTCACCACCCCACCGGTACTGCCGAGCGCCCGGATCAGCCCGGTGTTCAACCCTGCACCTGACTCCTCCTTGACCCGAGAGATCAGCAGCAGGTTGTAGTCCGAGCCGACCGCCACCAGGATGATGAAGGTCAGCGGCAACACCAGCCAGTGCAGGTGCAGGCCGATCAGGTGCTGCCAGACGAGGATTGACAGCCCGAACGCACCGGCATAGGAGAAGGCCACCGTGCCGGGAATCACCATGGCCGCCACCAGACTTCGGGTCAGATACAGCATGATCAGAAAGATCAGGACGAAGGCGGCGATCGCCACGATGAGCAGATCGGAGGCGGCGTAGGCCTTGATGTCCTTGTTGTTCGACCCCGCGCCGCCGATGTAGATCTTCGAGCCGGCCAACGAGGTTTCCTTCAGCGCCGCCTTGATCGCGTCCGGGAATTGTTCGACGTGATCGATCCCTTCGGGGCCCATGGCATTGCCGTCATGTGTGACGATGAACCGGGCGGCCTTGCCGTCGGGCGACATCATCAACTGCATGCCGGTCTTGACGTCCTCGTTGTCGAACGCCTCCCTGGGGATGTAGAAGAAGTCGTCGCTGCGGGATTGGTCGAAGTCGTTGCCCACGTTGATCAGGTCGTAGAACGTCTGATCGGTCTGCGTGGCCTGCAGATGCGCGGGGCCGTAATTGTTGGTGATGACGCCCAGCAGTGCCCTGCTGTCGGACATCATCCGCTCCAGCTGCGAGATCATCTGTGGCAGCAGGCGATCGATAGCCTCGAAAGACGTGACGGCGTCGGCGATCTGGGCGTCGAGGCTGTCGATACCGTCGAGCGAGTCGAACAACGATCGCATCGCCCAGCACGCCGGGATGTCGAAACAGTGCGGCTCCCAGTAGAAGTAATTCTTCAGCGGACGCAGAAAGTCGTCGAGATTGGAGATCCCGGCGTTCATGTCATCGGTGACCTGTTTCAGGTTCTCCAAGGTGAGCACCGTCGAATGCAGTTCGTCGGCCATCTGCTGAGTCAACCCGATCACCTTCTGAAGCACTTCGACCGAACGCGCCTGGATCTCGGCCTGCTTGTCGGTGTTCTCGTTCTGCTGTTCGGTGAACGGCAACTGCTGACCGCTGCCGCTGCCCTGGGTGGTGAACAGATACGGAATGGTGGCGTGCTCCAACGGCCGGCCCAGCGGCCTGGTGATGCTCTGCACCATGGCCACACCCGGTAGCCGGATCAGGCTCTTGGCCGCCCGGTCCAGTGAGATGAAATCAGCGGAATTGCGCATGTCGTGATCGCTCTCGATCATCAGCATCTCGCTGAACAACTTGCTCTGCGAGAAGTGTCGATCGGCGGCCTCGAAGCCGAGATTGGCTGAGGCATCAGTGGGTTGGTATGTCCGATCGTCGTAACTGACCCGGTAGGTCGGCACGAAGACCGCGCCGATCATCACGATGGCGGCACTCGCCGCGAACACGGGTTTCGGCCACCGCACCACACTTGTGGCGATCCGCCGGTACAGATGACCCTTGGTGACGCGCTTCGGATCGAACAGGCCGAACAGGCTGCCCAGCGTGAGCAGCGACGGCGCCAGGGTCAGCGCGGCAGCGATAGTGAACAGCATGCTGATGGCGACTGCCGGTCCCATGGTGTGGAAGTAGTCCAACCGCGCCAGGCTCAGGCAGTAACACGCGCCGGCGATGGTCAATCCCGAGCCGATGATGATGGGGGCGACGCTGCGATAGGCGGTGTAGTACGCGTCTTCGCGACTCTCGCCGGCCTGTCTGGCCTCCTGGTACCGCCCCAGCAGGAAGATGCCGTAATCCGTTCCGGCGCCCAGCGTCAGCGCGACGACGATGTTTACCGCGAACGAGGACAACGGGATGATGCCGAAGTGCCCCAACGTCGCGATGACCCCTTTGGCGACAAGCATTTCGATCAGCACGCTGACGAGCGGCACCAGCAGGTTGGGGACCGAGCGGTAGACCACCAACAGCATGATCACGATGAGGATGATCGTCAGGATCGTGATGTTGTTGAGGCTGGAGTTGGCGATGGTCAGCGTGTCCGCCGCCAGCGGCGCCGCCCCGCTCACGTACACCTTGAGTCCCGGCGGCGGGGTGTCGTCGGCGATGATGTCCCGCACCGCGTTGACCGACTCGTTCGCCTGCAGCTGCCCGATATTGCCGGCGAGCCGCAACAGCACGAACGTCGCTTTACCATCCACACTTTGGGCGCCGGCCGCCGTGATGGGCTTGCCCCACAGATCCATCACGTACTGCACGTGGTCGGGATCCTGCTTGAGCTGGTTCATCAGGTCGTCGTAGTACCGATGGTCGCCGTCGTCGAGAGGGCGGTCGGCCTCGAACACCAGCATGGTCAGGCTGGTGGAGGTGGACTCCTGAAACTTCTCCCCGATGCGCAGCATCGCGACCTGTGACGGTGCGTAACTGGGGATCATCGAGCCCGCAAGTTCCTCGGCGACCCGTTCGACCTGCGGGATGAACGTGTTCGTCACGACGGCCAGAAGCGCCCAGAACACGATGATCGGCACCGCCAGCACGCGCACGGACCGCGCCACGAAAGGTCTTACCCGATGCGTAGTCACGCGGACTTCACCCTGCACGTGACATCGGCTTCAGCGTGGGTAGACGACTGTTCGTCGCGCACAATGTCATTCACCAACATCCGGCAGCCCACCTCTCCCCCGTCGACTTGCACGGAGATGCTGCCCGACACCACGGTCAGCGTCGTCGTCTCGGTGTGCGTCCAGGGCAGCTCGGTGAGTTCGACAGTGTGCGGGTGTCCGTCGATGTCGACATAGCTCAGCATCCCGCCGTCACCGACGGAGCCGAACACCTCATAGGTCAGCGATTTCGGCGTGAACTGCTCGGGTGCCTGCGCGGCGAGAACCGTCGGGACCGGTCCCGGCTCGGACATCTGATGCACCTTCCAGACCCCAAGCCCTCCCACGCCGAGCGCGATGACGGTGACGAGGGGAAGCCATCCCTTCGCCAGCGCCGTGAGGCTGCGTGGTCTGCGGTCGCCTCTGGGCTGCTCCCCGATCATGATCGACAGATATATCGCATACAGGATGCATCTATCAACCCGGCAGCCAAGGCCGTCTGCGCATTCACAGCAGATTGCCAGGCCGAGTAATGCGTTGCTGGCGTAATTTACAGTCGCTTCTCGCGCTCTTCAGCGCCCGGGCCGCCGTTGCACCGCAGCAACGGTATTCCCTATTACTTCCTATGTCTGATATAAATAAGCGGTGCGCAGTGAGTCCGTCGACAGCAGTGTGGAAGCGGTTTCGGCGATGCTCGTGGCAAGCGCCGACCTGATGTGGCGACATCTCGCCGACCGCAAGGGGTTGAGTGCGAGCGCGACACTGGTTCTGGTCCGCCTCGACCGCGAGGGACCCATGCGGGTCACCGCGCTCGCCGAGGCCGAGGGCGCGAGCCAGTCCGGCATGACGCAGCTGGTGCAACGCCTGGAAAGCCAAGGGCTGCTGGAACGTTGCAGCGATCCCGACGACGGCCGGGCGTGCCTGGTCAAGGTCAGCGAGGGGGGCCGTCGCCTGTGGGAGGAACGCGCCGTCGTCCGCAAACAACGCATCGCCGCGCTGTTGGCCGACTTGCCCGAGGACGACCGCACGACGCTGTGGCTCGCGGCTCAGGTCGCGACTCGCCTCGTCGACCAGATGCGTGAGATCGCCGACAGCACCGCTGGCTAGGGTAAACCCGGAGACCGTCATACACCGACGATCACACCGGCCACCGTGGCGCCGAACCCCGGAAAACCCGTAGTCCCGGTCCACACCGGTGTTAGGTTGTCGCCATCGCCCCGAGGAGGCCGACGCAATGCCCATGGAAGGCTCGGTAACCGTGCGGATGTCTGCCTCGGCGGACCGCATCTGGAATCTCATCTCCGACGTCCGCAACACCGGAAAGTTTTCGCCAGAGGTGATGGAAGCCGAGTGGCTCGGCGGCGCCACCGGGCCTGCACTCGGCGCGCGCTTCCGCGGACACGTGAAACGCAACGAGATCGGCCCCGTCTACTGGACGACGTGTGAGGTGACCGCCTGTGAGCCCGGACGAGAGTTCGGTTTTGCGGTCTTCGTCGGTGACCGAGCCGTCAACAACTGGCACTACCGCTTGGAGCCGGCCGGTGCCGAGACCGACGTAACCGAGTCCTTCCGGATGACGCCAGGGGCCTTCACCACCGTGTTCTCGGTGCTCGGCGGTCAATTGCGCACGCGCCGCAATGTCCGCGACATGCGCAAGACTCTCGAACGGATCAAGGCCGTGGTGGAGGACGGCGAGCAGTAGCCGTGCGTCAACATCGGCCAGTTCTCGGAGGGATGTCCGATGTGCCCGCTTATGAGCGACTTTCCAGCGACAATCGCCACACTAGTGTCGTTGTGCCTCGCCAATCCCATTGTCGCTCAGCGATTTTGGCACTCAGGCACCACGTGCCTCATGTGCATCATTCGTCCAATGCCCGGCTATCAGCGACTCTGTCGCTGGAGGGTGAGACAACCGCAGTCCCACGCTCCCTCTCGTCCGCGAAGGCGCGTATGTCCCCAAGTGCATCCTCGGCCCGCCCACCCAGGTCCGGATCGTCGAGCAACCCTTCGAGTCGACGAACCACGTCGGGGCTTGCCGCGCGATGAAGTCGCCCAATGTGTCCCATGCATGTGACAGCCAGCTCTTTCAACTCAGGATCCACACCCGGCGACGAAAGTTGGCGCAAGAGGACGACTTCGACGGCTCGACGATCCGGATCGCCGTAGGTCAGCTCCAACAGCGCCCTGGTAGCCGCGGTCACGTCCGGCCCGTGCACGTCAGACATGACCGCTGACCGCCATTCTTCGAGCTCCCGCTCTCTACCATCCACCTCAGTTCCTCCCCACAGGGCGCACCAGGTCCTGACAGCCCGATTGCCCCGATACCACCTATTCGGCACTCACCGACTACCATGAATCGTCCCTATGGGTTTTCCACACCTATTTCGATAGGTCCCGGCCCCCGTAGCTCAGGGGATAGAGCACGGCTCTCCTAAAGCCGGTGTCGCAGGTTCGAATCCTGCCGGGGGCACTCTTTATTTTTGCAGGTCAACATGGTTTCTCGTCGCCCCCCTGTGGTCGGTGCTTGGTCGGTGTCTAATTGGTGTCAGTAGATTCGTGCTGTTTCGCAATGGTCTGGCGAGCAGTCTGGTCAACGTGGGCAGCAACGTCATCGAGGTCGCTCGGGAAGCGGCCGGTGAGGGGGGCCCATTCGGTGGTTCAGTGGCGTCGCCTGGGCGACCCTCAATGGCCCGAGACCGAGAGGTAGATATGCGATTCTCCCGACGGGAGTTGCGCCGAAACCACGTTGAGGCCATCAGCACTCTTGAGCAGCACTGCCGCACGGTGCAAATCCTTCGCCATGCCGCAGTCCAAGCCGTCAGGCAGGTCATACCACCGCAGTTCCTGGCATGTCGTCAGCGTCATCTTCACAGGTGACGAATCGACCTCAATAGGTGCGGCCGGCGAAGGCGATTTGAACACGCCGTCATAGCTGGCTCCCCCTGAGCCTGGAGGCGGAGCCTTCGTCATCGACAGCTGCGTATAGTTCTCGGGCAACGTTATCCCCATGCCCTGCAACTCGGTTCGAGTCTGCCTCTCGTCCAGAGGGTTCTGCTCGAACGTAACCTCGTTCGAGCAGCCCGACAAGGCGAGCACGGCCAACACGAGCGCCGTGAGGATCAGCCGCACCGTCACCACCTATACCTCGATTTCCTCGCTAAGGGTACGTACGAATGCTGCTGGTCCCTGTGGTGTCGAAACCCCGCGCCCAACCGATGTCACGCAACGTCGCTAGGCCATCGATGGCCGATCGCTTAATACTCTCGATCGGGCCGCCGCCGCTTCCTTGTGGATGCGCATAGTCCGTGTAGTCGTATACAAAATAGCGTTGGCGGACCACTGGCTCCTGGCCGGGCGCTGCTTCCACCTGAGTCACGACTTGCACCGAGTAGCGGCCAAACGCGTACACATTATCGGGATCGCTAGTACCAACAGGATTCCAGCCCCGGCCCATCTGCTGGCTCATCGGGTCGCTACCAAGTACTTCGGTGTAGACGGGTTGGTTTGACTGCGCGGCATTCGCGATAGCCGTCTGCCTCGCATTCTCCAGGATCGTTGGCAACGACTTGTTGCCTTGATATCCGCTAGAAGCATCGTCGGCAAGAGCATCGGCCTGTGCAGTGCTCAATCGGAATGGCTTAGCCATTGACGGGTCGCGTCCCCCAGACTCATTCCCGAGGTAGTGGGTGATGACGTCAGCAGCAGTATGCCAACCACGTGCCCGCAAATAGAGGACTGCGGCCTCACCCTCTGCTCTGGCGTCAGTTCCCTCCAGAAACCGCTGAGCAGCATTCTTGTCAGAAGTGGCGAACTGTTCGTCGCGTGCCTTCAGATTCGGCGGAAAGACCGGTGATTCGCTATTGATCGCATCGTCACTCACCTCGATACTGCCACCAAAAGGCGCTGGTTCTAGCGGAAATGGGACCTCAAGAGGCGTTTCTTTAAACGGGTGGTTCACAAGCTGGACCGTTGAGTCGCCGACATGCTCCTCCGCAGAAAACCTGATCTCTTCCAACTCAAGCGCCTTCTGCTGAAGTCGCTGCCCGACGAAAGTGTCGGTCTGTACAAGCCGCTCGGCGTACCAGTGGATGTCAGCGGCATGTTCAGTGGCGGCCTTATTGCGCTCGATGATCGTGGTGATGTCGTAGCGACAAGCGTCGGTCACTGACAGGTTTTCGTGAACCGTGAACCCGGCCGCCTCGGCCGCGGTGATCGCAACGAGTGCTTCGCGCTTGGCCGCGTTGATATCGGCGATACCGTTCTCTGCGATGTCAGCGGCTTCCCGCAACATGTCCCCGTGACGGCGCACCACCGCCGCGTCGACCGTCGCCCGATCCATGGCAGCGTCCTTGGCGTCACCTTCCCACGTCGTACCGCCGGGGGAGACGATGTTTTGTCGGTGCTGCTCGAATGCCTCCTCGCTTTTGGTCGCCGCTTGCCTCCACGCCGGTGACGCCGCGGCCAAATCGGCGGTGCTCCACCCGTCGATCTTCGACCGACTGACCGCGTCAACGTCCCCGGATGGGACTGCGCTCACACCGAAACCGTCGCGATGGCAGCGGCGCTGGCGGCGTCCTCAGTGTCATACCTTGCACCGGCCACCGAGAGGTCGTCAGCCTGGCCAGTCATACGCCTCGACTGACGCGCCTGCACTCTGAACAGCGCAGCGTTGACCGCCGCCACGCCGGCGCTGCTGGGCTGCGACGCAGAAGGTCCGCCGAGACATGTTCCCGCGAGTGCCGCGGCCGTCAGATCACTACCGAACGCCGCTGACCGCAGACCGTCCTCATCCACTTCCAAATCGTTTGCCACGTTGATCCCCCAACTTGCCGACTTGCTGGCAGCGAGGTTACCGCAGCGTTGCTAACGCACACATCCCGCAAGCCGGGGGCGGGCGCCGATTCCTCTCCGGTCGCGGACTTCGCATCCGTGCGGCTTGGTGTGATCACGCACCGCCCCTGTTCGGAACGGCCCCGTCGTCGAGCGCCAACGACAGACTGGTCACGCGCGCAAGAACGGCGGTGGTTTTCACATTCGCTCCGTGATGGAGCCCCTGATTGCAGCCGGGGCTTCGCTCGTTTGTGAGAGGAATCGGACGCTGATCTGTGGTCGGTGCTTGGTCGGTGACTCCGCGACACGGAGCGGTATCGGTTGGTACGAGATGGCGTTAAATAGCTGAATCAGAGTACCTTTCGGGACCACGACGACGAGGGCTTGCAGGCTCTCCTAAAGCCGGTGTCGCAGGTTCGAATCCTGCCGGGGGCACTCACGACATCTTCGGCTTGAGCACCCACCCCGGAACCCAGTGCGTGACGGTTTTGACCTCGGCGCCGTACCGGATGGGGTAGGTGACGAGGCCCCACCACTGGCCTTGCTCGCACAGCGCCCAGCAGGTGAGCCTGCCTTCGACCACACGGCTCATCTGAATGCCGAAGGGGTGGTAGCGGCCGGCACAGTGCGGCTTCCGGGGGAACAGGGCGACCAGATCAACCAGCACCACCGCCGGTGGCCGAACGACGCGGAACACGTCGCGGACCGGCTGTCCGCCGTAGCCGATGGCTTGCATATCGCCCACGTATCGATCATATGTTCGAACCACCCGGCCGTGGACAAAAGGGGTCAGTTCCCGATGAGCGGACGACCACTGGCCTGCCAGGCCCTCATGCCACCGTCGAGTTCCACCACGTCGGTGTAGCCCATCGACGTCAACGTCGCGGCTGCGGTTGCGCTCATGGGTCCGGACCGGCAGTAGATCGCGATCGGCGCATCGTGATCTTTGGGCAGCAGGTCTGACTGCTCGGCAATCCGGTCGAAGGGAATCGACAGGTCCGTCCCGGCGATGTCGCCTTCGTAAGGCACGTGGACGTTGATGGTCAGCGTATCGGCTTCACCCACCGCGGCAGCGAAGTCCGCGGGTCCGACGAGCCGATGGTGCGCCGTGCCGGATTCGGCCGGGACGGGCGGCGCTTCCGCCGATGCGCCGCACGATGCCAGCGACACCGAGGCCATGACGGCCAACGCAGCCAGGCCAATCCTCGTGAACATGACCGACAGCATACCCCTAGGGGGTACTTGCGCGCCGAACGCCGACGGTGTTACCTTCACGCCGTTCGATACCCCCAGGGGGTATACACACGAGAGGGAGCGACATCATGACCAGTTCGTCTACACCGGTCGATTGGCATTTGCGGGGAGAATGGTTCGACGTCTGCAGCTGCAAGTTGCCGTGCCCGTGCAGCTTCGCCCAGGAGCCCACGCACGGAGATTGTCTGTTCACCTTGGTGTGGCACGTCCGCGAAGGCCACTACGGCGACATCGATCTGGCGGGCCTGAGCGTGATCGCACTCGGTGAGTTCGCCGGCAACATGTGGATCGGCGATCCGAACGCGACGATGAAGTTGATGTTCTACATCGACGGGAAGGGCAATGCCGCCCAGCGGGATGCGCTGGAGCGCATCTTCACCGGCAAGGCAGGCGGCTGGCCGGCCCAATTCGCCAGCCTGATCTCAGAGATGCGCGGCATCGAATACGCCCCGATCAGTTTCGAGTCCGCCGAGGACCTTGCCTATTGGCGCGCGGAGATCCCGGGCAAGGTCGACCTGAAGGTCGAGGCCCTGACCGGCCCGACAGCCGACCCGAACCGCCGGGTGACCACGATCAACGCCCCGGGCGCCGAGGTCGGTCCCGGCCAGGTCGCGACGTGGGGCGTGGTCAAGCAGGACCACGCCGTGGGCTTCGACTGGTCGCACGAGCACACCGGCGGGTCGAGTAAGCATTTTCCGTTCGACTGGCGCCCCAGCTCCGAGCCCACGGAGCCTGCCGAGACGAACGACCAAGCACAGTTTTCGGCGTCCTGCAGCTGCGGCTGCTGAGTCCGACGCCGGCAGCGAAACTCGCCACCGGAAGCGGACGTACCAGCAGGCCAGCGCCTCCCGCAGGGCAGCTGGCAACACTCCGAGAAACGGTCGGCGAGACCTGATCGATATGGCAAATGGATGCAATGCCCTGACCGGGAAGACTTCACCGAGAGCAAATTGGCTGCACGACGGGGTGACAGGCGGTTCTCAGGAAGATGATGAGATGCACTAATGTTATCTACAGACGGGGGTTCTGAGCACGTACTAGCAAACAACCCGGAGGTGAAAATGATCCGTTCGAAACTGATGAGGGCCGCAGCGGTCGGACTCGGTGCGTTGGCGGTACCGGTCGGCGTGGCAGTTGCCGGTGCAGCTCCGGCCTCAGCAGGTCCGAACATTTGCGCAACGGGGCCGTACGGCTATGTGCAGGCTTGCGTCGAAGGCCCCGGATGGGGCTGGTATGACCACGGCCCGCGTTGGCACGGTCGCGGACACGGCCACGGTCACGGTCACGACGACTGAGACGGTTGAACACGGGTAACGCCGTGGCGGAAATCCCAAGCGGGATTCCGCCACGGCGTTTCCCGTTTCCGATACCCGCACGTCGACCGCCCGCGGCGTCCCGTTCAGTACGCCTCTGATGCGGTGAAACCGTCGAAAAAAGCATCGAAAATTTTCTGGCACTCTCCTGTGTCGAGTGCTAATGTCGGCGGTGCACAGTGATTGGCTGCCCGCCAGGGTGGCGGGCTCTGAGACGTTACGGGAGGTGAATTACTGTGCTTCGTTTTGATCCTTTCAGTGACCTTGACATGTTGACCAGGAGTTTGCTGTCGAGTGAAACCGGGTCAACGCGCACACCCAGGTTCATGCCGATGGACCTCTGCAAGATCGGTGACCATTACGTTCTGACGGCCGATCTCCCGGGCATCGATCCCGGCTCGGTGGACGTCAACGTCGACAACGGCACGCTGACCATCTCGGCGCATCGCACCGCACGCTCGGAGGAATCGGTCCAGTGGCTGGCCAACGAGCGGTTCTTCGGCCGTTATCGACGCCAACTGTCGCTCGGCGACGGGATCGATACGTCGGCGATCTCCGCCACGTACGAGAACGGCGTCCTCACCGTCACCATCCCAGTGGCCGAACGTGCCCGGCCCCGCAAGATCGAAGTTGCGCACGGCACCGACCGCAAGTCGATCGAAACCACCGTCGACGCGGAGTAACCGGTACGGCCAGGCTGGGGCCTCACTCAGGAGGCCCCAGCCACTCCCCTCCGCGCGATCAGTGTTGTACGACAACCCGTTTCATCGCTGCGGCCCACGCTCTTGCGCCAGTGATCGAGCCAGCCTGAAATTGAGGTTGGCCCGCACCGCGGGCCATTCGATGTCCAAGATCGAGTACACGACGGTGTCACGACGCGAGCCGTCCGGCAGCAACTGGTGGCTGCGCAGGATTCCGTCGAGCTTGGCGCCGAGCCGCTCGATGGCACCACGGCTGGCGAAGTTGAAAAAATGGGTGCGTAATTCGACTGCGACACAGTTCAACTGGTCGAAGGCGTGACCGAGCATCAACAGCTTGGTCTCGGCGTTGACCCCGGAACCGCGAGCCTCGGCCGTGTACCAGGTATGCCCGATCTCCAGCCGCCGGTTCGGACCGTCGACATGCAGGTAACTCGTCGACCCCACCAGCCTGCCGTCGAGTCTGCGCACCGCGAAGCTGACGCCGTGATCGGCCGCACGCAGGTCGTGCATGTGCTGTACCCACTCGGCGGCCCGGCCGGGCCGCGGCGGCGTGGTGTACCAGAGCGAACCCAGCTCACCGTCGGCGGCGACGGCGTCGATCTCGGGAATGTGCTCCCGGGTCAAGGGCTCCAACCGCACCCAGCGCTGCCCGGTCAGCTCCACGGGCGTCACAAAATCGCTCACGGCTTACCCACCGTCGACAGGAAGGACCACACAGAACACACCGCGGCGAGCACCGCCATGACGCCGCCGACGTAGAGGCCATAACCGGCGGCCACCGGCGGTTTCACGTTGAGTGTGTAGTACCAAACCGTCAGCGCCAGCAGGGCCAACGAAATCACCAGTGCGGCAAAGGAAGCCCACCGTTGGGACAGGCCGCGCCCGGCCATCGCCCCGGCCACGATCAGACACGAACCCAGCAGAACGATCATCTGCCCGGCACCGAAACGGTGCGGCAGGACGATGCTGCCCGCTGCTCCACCGATGGCGTTGGCCCGTCCGCCGCCGTTGGCACTGGTGGTCAACCATGGCAGCCAGGCCACGACCACCAGAACCGCGGCGCACAGCGCAACCAGCCAGCCTGGACGCAGACGAACCATAGCGACGAGACTATCGGGTGTGACCGAACTACCCGACTGGGCCAGGCAGCTGGACCTCGCTCCGCATCCCGAGGGCGGCTGGTACCGAGAGACCTGGCGCAGCGAACTGACGGTGAGCCAGGCCTCGCTTCCATCGGGCTATTCCGGGCCGCGCAGCGCCGGCACCGCGATCCTGTTCCTGTTGATGCCCGGCCAGCAGTCAGCCTGGCACACGGTGCGCAGCGCGGAGTTGTGGTTCCACCATCGCGGCAGCCCCCTGATCCTGGAAGTCGGTGCGGAAAAGGACACGGCCGCAAGCGTTCTGCTGGGTCCGGACATCACCGGCGGCCAGCACCCGCAAGTGCTCGTCCCGCCCGGGCACTGGCAGCGCGCCAGACCCCGCGACGACGAGCCCGTACTGGTCAGCTGCGTGGTGGTGCCGGGGTTCGACTTTGCCGACTTCGCCCTCAGCTCTGCGGGGACGACAGATTGAACCCGGCTCCGGTCGGGTCGGTCACCGCGGCCAAACGCCCGTAGGGAGTGTCCTCGGCGGGGCGTACCACTGAGCCACCGTTGGCCACGATCAGCTCGATGGTCTTGTCGACATCGTCGGCTCCGAAAAAGGTGGTCCACGTCGACGGGACGCCCTCGGGGATGAACGCCGATCCGTCCATCACACCGACGAGTGCCTCGCCGTCGAAGTTGGCCGTGCTGTACCGGAATTCGTCAGTGTCGGAAACAGTCTCGGTGTTCCAGCCGAACACCGTGCGGTAGAAGTCCAACGCCTTGGCATAGTCGCTCGTGGTCAACTGGTGATACACCGGCGCACCGGCCTCGTTGAACACCGCGAAGCCGTCGTGCCCGGCCGGCTGCCAGATACCGAAGAACCCGTTTGCGGTATCAGACAACATCGACATCCGGCCCTTGGCCGGGATGTCCATCACGCCACCGCAGTTCCCGCCGCCGGCCGCGGTGGCCGCCTGGACCGTGGCGTCGGCATCCGCGGTATGCAGGTAGGTGGTCCAGGCGTCCGGAGCGTTCCACTGCGGATCGTTGCGCATCAGCCCGGCGACCACGTTTCCGTCGACGAATGCAGTGACGTAGCCGCCGTACTCGGGGCCGCCGGTCTCGAACGTCCAGCCGAACACCGCACCATAGAACTGTTGGGCACGTTCAAGGTCCGACGTGGCCAGGTCGATCCAGGTGGGGGCGCCCAACGGCGCGCTCTGACGGGTAACCACGATAGTTCTCCTTCACGGTGAGTGGTCGGTCATTCGTATCGACCGCCGTCACCGCAGAAACTCATCGCAGGCTCGCAGCAATCCTGGCGCGGTGTTCAGCTGGTGAGCCGAACAATGACCGGTTGAGCGCGGCCCGCTTGAGGTACACGTGCACGCCGCTCTCCCAGGTGTAGCCGATGCCGCCGTGCAACTGCATGGCCTTGCCGGCCACGTCGACGGCGGTCTCGGTCGCATAGGCCTTGGCCATGGATACCGAGCGCGGCCCCGGGTCGGCGATGGCCGCGCTCACCAGTTGGCGGGCCACCGAGATCCTCACCAGCATGTCGGCGCACGCGTGCTTGACGGCCTGGAACGAGCCGATCGGGCGGCCGAACTGGCGGCGCACGCCGGTGTAAGCCACCGTGGTGTCGAGCATGGCCTGCGCGACACCGAGGCTGTCGCAGGCCACCGCGAGCGCGGCCCGCTCGGTCAGCGTGTGCAGGCCGGCCTCGGCGTCGAACCGCCACACCGAGTCGTCGTCGACGTCGACGCCGTCGGCAGTGACGGTTGCCACGCTTCGGGTCTCGTCGAGCACCGGCTGCTCGGTGACGGTCAGCCCGGGGGTCCCGGCAGCCACGTCCACCAGCACGGTGATACCGTCGGCGTCGCGTGCGGGCAACAACAAGCGCTGGGCACCCATGGCGTCGAGCACAAAGGTGGCCTGGCCGCGCACACGCCCGGCGGCCACCTCGAATGGCACGTCGCCGGCTCCGGACAGCGCGACCGCGGCGCGGGTGGTTCCGGCGACGACCGCCGACAGCAGTGCGTCACGAGATGCGCTTTCCTGCAACGTATTCAACGCACCGATCGCCAGTACCCCGCTGCCGAGGTAGCCCGTGGTCGCGGCGGCTCGGCCCAGTTCTTCGCAGATCACCGCGACCTCGGCGAAGGTGACGCCGGCACCGCCGGCCTCCTCGGGCGCATCCAGACCGACCCAGCCGGCCGAGACCAACAACGGCCAGTCGACACTGTCCTTGGCCAGCAGATCGACGGCCACCGACCGCAATTCGTCATGTAGTTCTGAAAACTGGCTCATCACACCGCACTAGGTTCTCGGGGCAGGCCCAGACCACGCTCACCGATGATGGTGCGCTGGATCTCACTGGCGCCGCCGGGGATGGTCCATTCCCAGGAGCCGATGAAGTCGAGCATCCAGGCGCCGGATTCCCAGCCGCTGGAGGCCGGTTTGGTCAGCACGGTATGGGCGTCCAGGCCACCGATCTCCGCGCCGAATCCCGTCATCCGCTGCAACAGCTCGCTGTAGTACAGCTTGACGATCGAGGCGTCAGCCGGCCCGGCTTTCCCGGCCTCGGTTCGCTCCACCAGATCCCGGCACAGTCCGCGCAGACCGGTCAGTTCGATCTCGAACCGTGCCAATCGGTCTGCCACCACCGGATCATCGATCGGCGCGGTGTCGAGCAACCACCGGAATCCCGCATTGCCCAGCCGCTCGGACAGTTCCAGCATGGTCATACCGCGCTCGGCGCCGAGGGTGGCCTGGGCGACCTGCCAGCCCTTGTTCAGGGGGCCGATGAGGTTGGCGGCCGGGACTGCGACGTCGTTGAGGAAGATCTCGCAGAAGTGCGAATCGCCCACCGCGTTGCGGATCGGCCGCACGTCGATGCCCGGTGTTCGCATGTCCATCAGGAAGTAGGAGATGCCGTGGCGTTTCGGCGCTTCCGCATCGGTGCGGGCCAGCAGCAGACACCAGTCGGCGTGCAGAGCACCGCTGGCCCAGAGCTTCTGGCCGTTGACGATGAAGTTCTCCCCATTGGCCTTGGCAGTGGTGCGCAGCGCGGCCAGATCCGATCCGGCCTCCGGCTCGGAGAAGCCCTGCACCCAGATCTCGCCGTCGAGGATGGCGGGCAGGTGCTTTTTGCGTTGCTCGTCGGTGCCGGCCGCCAACAGAGTGGACGCGGCGTGGTGAATGCCGACGAAGGCCAGGACGAGTCGGGGTGCATCGTGGGCGGCCAGTTCCTGGTACAGCACGATCTGTTCGGGCACACTCATGCCGCCGCCCCACTCGGCGGGCCAGTGCGGCACGGCATATCCGGCGGTGTGCAGTTCGGCGAACCACCACTTCTGGAAGGCCACGAACTCGTCGGCGTCGACGCCGGTCTGCTTGGCGCGCCAGTCTTTCGGGACGTGCGCGGCGCACCAGTCTTTGACGGTGGCCCGGAACTCGTCGAGATCGGTCATGAGAACAGCCCGGTGAGTCCGCGTCGACCCAGCCGCGCGGTCAGCGTGTCGCGGGTCTTCGACACCCCGAAGGGCAAGCGGCGCAACGGCTGGCTGTAGCGCGACAGCCAGGACAATGTGGTCTCGTCGCAGAAGCCGACGGCTCCGTGCAACTGATGGCACACCCGGAACACCACCTCTGCGGCCTCGATCGCGGCCAGCCGCAACGCCAACGCGTCGTTGATCGCCTCGTCGGGCCCGTGGGTGGCCAGGCTCCACAAGGCGTATTTCGCGAGCATCTCGACTCCGCTGCGCTCCACCTCGGCATCGGTGAGCTGGAACTGCACCCCCTGGAAGGCCGACAGTGGTTGGCCGAACTGCTTGCGCAGGCTGACGTGGGCGACGGTCAGGTCGATGGCCCGGTCCAGCATGCCCAGCAGCGTCCATGACGGCAGTACCAGGGCCAGCGCCACATCATCGAGGCCATCAGAATCGAGCGCGGCCAGCTCCAGCGCCGTGGCGAACGACGGTCCCGAAGCGGCGATGTGGGTCACCGTGCTGCGTTGCCCGTCCAATGTCACAGTGGCCCACCGGTTGTCGAGTCCATGCAGCGCGGCCTCGGGCACGTCGGCATCGATGACGACGAGTCCGTCGACCTCCACGCCCGCCGGTCGTGCCAACCGCTCGGCCACGGGGTACGGCAGCGCCCAATAGCCCGCGCTGCGGCACACCGCCGCCGCGGCCTCCAATGAGTCGGCGTCACCGCGGGGTTCGAGTTCGAAGACCCCCAGGCCCTCCAGCACAGGCACGACGAGTCCGGCGCGGGTATCGGGCTTGGCGTCGGCCTGTGCCAACAACTGATCGCCACCGGCGGCCTCGAAAGCCTTGAGCGCCTGGCGGCCATACTCCTTGGCGTCCTCGCCGAGATCGAGAATCATCGTCGTCACGCCTTCCCGGCCAGCATGGTCCGCGACAAGAGGATGCGCTGCATCTCGATGCTGCCCGAGGACACCGTCGACGCCTGCGAGTACCGCCAGTGGTCTTCGACCTCGGCGCGGAAGTAGTCAGCGCTTTCGGTACCGCGCGGGATCGCCGCGACAATCTCCATGAGCACCTCGGCGCTCTCCTGGTCCAACCGTGTCACCGCAATCCGATATGCCGCGGAGTCACCGGGATTCACCCGACCGGTGGCCTGCATCGACACCACCCGGTAGGCCATCAGCCGGGCGCGGCGGCAGTGGGTGAGCATCCGGGTCCACCGGCCGCGCAACTCGGCGGGCAGCTGCTCCCACGTGTCGCCGAGCACCTCGGGTGCGGCCTGCAACAGCCGTTCACACCGTGCGTACCGGGCAATGCCGACGCGCTCGAAGGACACCACGTCCTGCACGATCGACCAGCCCTGGTCCACGGTTCCGAGCACGTCGGCCTCGGTGACCTTGAGGTCGTCGAAGAACACCTCGTTGAGATGGTGCGGACCCATCATGGTGCGGATCGGACGCACCGTGATCCCCGGGGAGTCCATCGGTACCAGGAAGATCGTCATGCCCTGTTGCTTTTTCTGGGTTGCGCCTTCTCCCACCTTGGAAGTCCGGGCCAACAGGAAGATCCACTGTGCCATGGTGGCGTAGGACGTCCAGATCTTCTGACCGTTGACCCGCCAGCCGTCGTCCTCTCGGCGCGCGTAGGTCCGCAGTGAGGCCAGGTCCGAACCGGACTCCGGCTCGGAAAACCCTTGACACCAGATCACTTCGCCATTGGCGATCGGCGGCAGATGTTTGCGCTGCTGTTCTTCGGTGCCGTGGCGCATGATGATCGGCCCCACCCAGTTGACACCCATGTACTGCGCGCCGCGCGGCTCGTGGTGGGCCCACATCTCCTCGCGGACCACGGTCTGCTCCCACACCGAGGCATCCCCGCCGCCGAACTCCTTCGGCCACGACATGCACAGCAGATGCTTCTGCGCCAGGGTGCGGCAGAACTGTTGAGCCACCGCCAGATCGGCGGGATCATCGGTGAACGCCCCGAGAAAATCTGCGGGCACCTCGTCGGCGATCAGCATACGCAGTTCACCGCGTAACGTGTCGGCCGCCTCACCAAAATCGAAATCCACTCCTGACCTTCCTATCGCGGCCCGAGCTCGGCCAGCACCTCGTCGGTGTCGGCGCCCAGTTCCGGTGCGTACCCGGCGATTCGGCCGGGCGTGCGGGAGAACCACGTCGGCACCCCGGGCATCCGCACCCGGCCGTGCGGCGTGTCGACGGTTTCGAACAACCCGACCGCGTTGAGGTGCTCGTTCTCGAACAGGGCGTCGGGGGTGAGCATCGGCGCGGCCGGAATCTCCAACTCCGCGAACAGATCCAACCATTCGGGGGTGGTGCGCTCCTTGAGCGTCTGCGCCAACAGCCCGTAGACCGTGTCGATCTGGCGAGCCCGCTGTTCGAGGGTGTCGTACGCCGGGTTGTTCCAACTCGGTTGCACCCGGTCAATGAACGCATTCCAGTGCTTGTCGTTGTAGATCAGGGCGGCGATGTGGCCGTCCTTGGTCTCGTACGGCCGGCGGTTGGGGGTGACCGCCCGCGGGTAGACCGCAGGCCCGAGCGGGGGGTCGAACATGGCGCCGTTGGCATGTTCGACCAGCATGAAGGAGGCCATGGTCTCGAACATGCTGACCTCGACCTCCTGGCCCTCACCGGTGCGCTCGCGGTGGAACAGCGCCATGGTGGTGGCGTAGAGCGCGGTCAGTCCGGCCACCTTGTCGGCCATGATCGTGCCGACGTAGGAGGCCTCCCCGGTCAATTGCTGTTGCACGGCGGGCAATCCGCACTCGGCTTGGATGGTGTCGTCGTAGGCGGGCCGGTCGGCGTCCGGACCACGACGGCCGTAGCCGTAGCAATTGGTGTAGACGATGCCCGGATTGATCGCGGCCACCTCGTCGTAACCGAAACCGAGCTTGGTGATGGCCTTGGCCCGCATCGAGTGGATGAAGACGTCGGCGTCGGCGATCAGGGCCCGCAAGGTCTCCTTGCCCGCGTCCGACCGCAGATCCAGCACCACGCTGCGCTTGCCGCGGTTGACGTTGACGAACACCCCGCTCATACCGGGCGCCGGGCCCACCGAGATGTAGCGGGTGTTGTCCCCCGCCGGGGTTTCGACCTTGATGACGTCGGCGCCCATGTCGGCCATGATCTGTGTGCAGTACGGACCCATCACCATGGCGGTGAGGTCGACGACCCGAACACCGTGCAGTGGACCGGTTGTCATGACGCCGCCTTACTGAAGCTGTAGCGGATGTGGTCGGCATGCCCGTCGGGAACCACCGGGAAGATCACCGGCGCGCAGAGGTCACGGATACCGTCCATCTGCTTCCCGACCTCCTCGACGGTCCACGACGGCTGGTATACCCCCGGCGACTCCGCGATCGCCGCCCGCGCGATGCGCCCCGCGATCGCCACGAAATATTCTCCGGTGACCGAACAGGATTCGTGGGCCAACCACCCGACGGTCGGGGCCACCAGGTCCGCACCCATCGGCGGGTACGCCGAGGTGTCCAAGCCCTCGGCCATCCGGGTCACCGCACCCGGCACGATCGCGTTGCACAGCACCCCGTCGGCGGCACCTTCCAGTGCCACCACATTGCACAGCCCGAGGATGCCGGCCTTGGCCGCGGCATAGTTGGCCACCTCATGGTTGCCGTAGAGCCCACCGATCGAGCTCGTCAGCACCACCCGGCCGTACCCGGCGTCGCACATCAGCGGAAACGCCGGGCGCACAACGTGGAATGCACCGCGCAGGTGCACGTCGAGAACGGCTTCGAAATCGTCGTAGCTCATCTCCTTCAGCGAGCCACGGCGCACCGTGCCGGCGTTGTGGATCAGGATGTCGAGCCGGCCGAAGTGGTCGACGGCTTTGCCGATGATCGCCTGGCCACCTTCGGGTGTGGCCACCGAATCGGTGACCGCGACGGCTTCGCCACCCGCCGTGATGATTTCATCGACCACCTGCTGCGCCGGGGTGGTGTCGGTACCGTCTCCGGTGAGGCTGCCGCCGGGGTCGTTGACGACGACCTTCGCCCCGCGCGATGCCAGCAGCAGCGCGTATTCCCGGCCCAGTCCCCGTCCGGCGCCGGTGATGACGGCGACGCGATCGTCGAATCTGAGAGTGCTCAAGCGAAGGGCTCCTCGCCCTCGAGCTTGGTGCGCTGCAACAGCCGGCCCGATGCGGGGTCATACGGTGTGGCCCGGTGCATGGTTCCGGTGTTGTCCCAGATCACCAGGTCGCCGACCGTCCACTTGTGGCGGTAGGTGAAGTCCGGCTGAGTGGCCCAATCCCGCAGTCGCACCAGCAGTTCGGCGCTCTTCTTGAAGTCCACAGCGGTGATGTGGCGCGCGGTGGCGCCGAGCACCAACGACTTGCGGCCGGACTGATGCGTCCACACGAGCGGCAGTTCCCGGTCGCCGATGGCCATCATGCGCCGCAGCGTCTTGGTGTCGGGTTCGGGGTCGTAGTAGAACAACGTGTTCCACGCTGAGTGCATCACCCGCAGGCCCTCGATCTCGGCCTTGTCCTGATCCGACAGCGCGTCATAGGCGGCGTAGGTGTTGCAGAACTCGGTGTCTCCCTCGTCGGGGTTGCCCAGCGCCACGCTCTGCAGCAATGAGGCGAGGATCGGGACCTCGTTCATGGTCCCGTCGATATGCCAGTACAGCGACCCTTTGAGGTAGTCCGCCTGCTTGTTGACCTCGGTGTCCAGGGACACCTTGTAGAGCTTCTCGCCCTGGTGTTCGGGGGCGAAGGTGCCCAGCGTTTCGGTGAAGGCGATCTGCTCGTCATCGGTGAACCCGATCTGCGGGAACACCAGTACCCCACGCTGTTCGAGGAGTTCCCGAATGGCGCCGGCATGATCGCCGGAGAGCAGCGTGGCCTTGTCGGCCCGGATCTCGGTTCCGATGTGGGGCTTGATATCCCGGGTTTGCAGAGCAGTCGAGGTCGTCATGAGGTGAGCTCCAGACCCTCCAGGTCACCCTTGTCCCGCCATTCGGCAATCAGCTCGTCGAAGGCGTAGAAACCGGGCGAGTAGAAATCGCCGAGGAAGGCACCGTTACGTTCCGCTCCCCCGCGGCCCTCGTTGTTGTAATAGCCTGGCGTGCAGGACAGTTCGAACGCCGAGTTGTCGATCGAGAGTTCGCGGACCGTGGAGACCCAGGCGTCCTGGCCTTCCTGGGTGGGTTCGACCGTGGTGGCCCCGCGGTTTTGTGCCTCGGCGATGAGGTAGGCGATGTGCTTGGCCTGCTGTTCGAACATCGCCGTGGTGTTGGCCGACACGCCGCCCTGGATGAAGCCCATGAAGAACTGGTTGGGGAATCCACGGCTGGTCATGCCGTGCAGGGTCTTGTAGTCGTTCTGCCAGTAGTCGAACAACGACAACCCGTCGCGGCCCACGATGTTCTCGATCGCGAACCGACGGCTGATCTCGGTGGAGATCTCGAAACCGCTCGCGAAGATCACGCAGTCGACTTCGTATTCAACACCGTCGGCGACGATGCCCGTCTCCGTCAGCCGCTCCACACCCTTGGAGGCCGACACGTCGACGAGCGTCACGTTGGGCCGGTTGAAGGTCTCCAGGTAGTGCTCGCTGGACGTCGGCCGCTTGCACATGAAGCGGTAGTACGGCTTGAGTGCCTCGGCCGTCTCGGGATCCTTGACGATCTCGGCAACATGGCGGCGCAGCCGCTCCATGATCTTGAAGTCCTCTTCCTCGCGGAAGGCCATGATCTGCTCGATGGTCACTTCTGCGGGGTTCTCCGTGGCCGCGATCCGGGCGGTCAGGTTGCGGCCGAGCTCGGTCCAGAAGTCACAGACCAGGTCTGGTTCACCGAACACCACGCCGACGAACGGCGACCAGTTGTGGAAGTTGCGCTTGCGTTCCTCCTGCCAACCCGGCTGCAACGATGCGGCCCATTCTGGATCGGTGGGCGGGTTCGTGCGCGCATCGACCGACGACGGGGTGCGCTGGAAGACGAACAGCTCCTTGGCGTCTCGGCC
This sequence comes from Mycobacterium sp. NS-7484, assembly GCF_001953975.1. Taxonomy (GTDB): domain Bacteria; phylum Actinomycetota; class Actinomycetes; order Mycobacteriales; family Mycobacteriaceae; genus Mycobacterium. The sequence continues at coordinate 15,180 of NZ_MBEJ01000091.1, read as the reverse complement.
CAGGTGCGGTACCAGTTGGATACCGGTGGCGCCGGTGCCGACGAGTGCGACGCGCTTGTCGGCCAGTTTGTACAGGCCACCGTCGGCGTCACCGCCGGTGTAGTCGTAATCCCAACGGGCGGAGTGGAACACGTGACCCTTGAAGTCCTTGATGCCCGGGATGCCTGGGAGCTTGGGCCGGTTGTAGGAGCCTTGAGCCATGACCACGAACCGGGCCCGGATCTCGTCGCCCCGGTCGGTGTGGATCTGCCAGCGCTGAATCGCGTCGTCCCAACGCAGTTCACGCACCTGCGTGGAAAAGAGGGCACCGTCGTACAGCCCGAAGTGTTTGCCGATGTTGCGGCAGTGCTGAAGGATCTCGGCGCCGTCGGCGAACTTCTTGCTCGGCATGAAGTCGAGTTCTTCGAGCAATGGGATGTAGCAGTACGCGTCGTTGTCGCACTGGATTCCCGGAAAGCGGTTCCAGTACCACACCCCGCCGAAATCGCCGGCCATCTCGATGACCCGGATTCCTTCGACACCGGCCTTCTTCAGGTAGGCCCCGGCAAGCAGGCCGGCGAAGCCGCCGCCGAGGATGACCACGTCGGCGTCTTCGACGATCGGATCCCGCTCGGTCACCGTGGTGTACGGGTCGACCTCGTAGAACTCGGCGTATTCACCTTCCAGTTCCAGGTATTGATCCCCGCCCTCGGGCCGGAGCCGCTTGGCCCGCTCGGCGGCGTACTTCTCCCGGATCGCATCGATGTCGATGTCGGTGGGGACGTCAGTGGGACCGCACGGTTGGTTCATGCGTTGGCCTTTTCGGGGAGCGCACCCGGATGCAGCGGGGCTTCCATCTCGTGCACCGCGGGCAGCACCTCGGCGGCGAACAACTTGGTGGACTCCATGGCCTTCTCATACGGCATGGTGCCGAACTGCGGAACGATGGTGACCTCGCAGAACGAGCAGGCCTCCTGCGCGGCCTTGAGCTTTTCGAACACCGTCTCGGGGGTTCCGATCAACAGGTTCGAGGCGTGGTATCCGGGCGGGCCGCCCTTCTTCTGGTTGCCCACCTCGGAGGCCAGCACGGCGGTCGCGCTGGCCTCGCGGGCGGCGTAGGCCTCATAGCCCTTGACGCCCTTGAAGTTCGAGGCGTCGGCGAAACCGTAGTGCACGTTGACGTCGCGGTTGGCGGTCCAAATCCACTCTTCGGTCTGGGCGACCTCGTCTTCGGAGCCCACGCAGTACATGAACATCACGTTCTTGGGCTGACACGGGCCCAGGCCCTCTTCGGCGCGGAAGGTGTTGACCTTGCGGACCTCTTCGCCGGCATCGGTGATCGGCTTGTTGCCCACGAACAACGGCACCATGCCGCGCCGGGACAGGATCTCCAGTGACTCGGCAGTCGAGGACGAGCTGTAGATGCGGTCGAACAGGTCGGTGCTGATCGGTTCCGGCCGCAGCGACATCTCCGGGAAGCTGAAGATCTTGCCCTCGTAGGAGAACCGCTCACCCGAGAAGGCCAGCTTGAGGATGTCCAGCGTCTCGTTGAACCGGTCGCGGCTCTCTTCGCGCGGCACCCCGACCGCAGCGAACTCACCCTTCGACACCCCACGGCCCAGGCCGATCGTGGTGTAGCGACCGTTGGAGACGATGTCGAGGTAGGCGATCTGGGTGGCCAACCGGATCGGGTTCCACCACGGCACCACCGCCACGAACGTGCCGAGGCTGACCCGCTCGGTGCGGCCGGCGAAGTAGGTCAGGGCCTGAATCGGGTTGGGCGTCATGCCATATGGCGTGCCGTGATGCTCGGGGAACCAGATACCGTCGAAGCCCAGCGGCTCGGCGAGATCGCCGAGGGCCAGCGCGGCCTGCACGCACTTGTAGTCCGGCGTGGCCGGCGGGGTGCTGAAGTTCCCGGCGAGCACGCGCTCCCAGTCCTGGGAGTTCTGCGCTCCGGTACCCAGATTGACCTTCATGTTGTCTCCTTACTCGGCGATTTGGGTGCGTCTGGTAACGCTGAGCGTTACTGGATGCACCCAAATCACTGGATGTCTCGGGGCTCTCCGGTGCCCATGTACTTGGAAAGTTGGTAGTGCAGGTTGACTGTGCTGCGTTCGCGGTAGGGATTCGGCAGAGTTCCCGGGAAGCCCGCGGATTTCATCCCCTGTTGCACTGCGGCCATGTTCGAGAAATCCTGCGGCAGCACCGACAACCAGTTCGGGGAGTCCTTCGGGGTGTAGGCCCACTCGGTCTGCGGCTCTTCACCTTTGGGATACAGCTCGAAGACCGCGACCTCGAAGATGCACTTGTCCGGGTTGTAGCTCGGATCGGGGCGGGCGCTGTAGCAGAGCGCACTGGTCAGGCCCTGTCCCACTTGGAAGTTCGGGAAGATCTGCCAGGCCGTGCCGCTCTGTCCCAGGATGTCCGGCGGGATGGTCGGCCAGATCACGCCGCGTGCCTCGTCGTCACGACGGGCCGACGCGAGCCAGTGCTGCAGCACCTCGTCGGCCGGAGTTCCCTCGGGCAGTTCGTCGACCAGGCGCTTGGCGGCGTTCACCAGGGTGTTCGTCGTCGTCGCGTTGGTCTCTTCCATGGTGTAGACCTGCATCTCGGCGGTCGAGATGCGCGGATCACCGGTTCCCAGGCGGATCTTGGACTTGGTCTCGTCCAGACCCTTCGGCGCGTCGTAGCCGATGTTGCTGTGCTTGCCCTGCGCCTTCGCCCAGCCCTTGAACTCGCCGAACTGGTTGAACTCCGGATGCGTGGTGAACACGTGGTAGGTCTCGTTGAAGGCCTCCATCGCGACCTTCCAGTTGCAGTCGAAGTACAACCACTTGCGCCACTTGTAGCGCATGTTCTCCAGCCCGAACGGGTCGAGGATCTTGGCCGCCGGGTACAGGTAGTCGATCAACGGCTCGCAGTGCGGGTCCATGTTGATGAACAGCCAGCCGCCCCACGTGTCCACCTGTACGGGCGCCAGATGTGTGTTGGCCGCGGTGAGTTTGCCCTGCCAGTCGTCCTGTTCGCGGATGTGCGTGCAGGCGCCGTCGAGGCCGTAGGTCCAGCCGTGGAACCCGCAGACGAAGGATTTCCGGGCCCGGCCGGTCGCGTTCTTGGCCCCCTCGGGGTTGTCAATGAGCTTGCGCCCGCGGTGCATGCAGACGTTGTGGTGCGCGGCAAAGGTGTTCGCGCCGGTGCGCACGATGATGATCGAGTCGTCGAGAATGTCGTAGGTGAGGTAGTTGCCGACCTCCGGAATCTCCTCGACCCGGCCGACCTGCTGCCACACCTTGCGCCACAGTCGATCCCGTTCCGCGCGTGCGTAATCCGGGCTGATGTAAGCCTCGACCGGGATGGTCATCGGCTCCGACAGGTCCTCGGCGATGATCCCCGTCGAGTCATCCGGTTCGGCGTCGACCTCCAGCGCGGCGTCGAGATGTGATTCGGTATGGGCCATTAGATCCTCCTGATGGCTTCGCGGAAGGATTCGTCCTTGAGGAACAGCGAGGTGTTGTCCCCGCCGAGGTGGGTCCACCGCAGGTTGAGACCGCCGTCGACGAGGATCGTCTGGCCAGTGATGTAGCTCGACAGATCGGAGAGCAGAAACAGGATCGCTTTGGCCTGCTCCTCGGGAGTGCCGCGCCGGCCCATCGCGATCGCCCGCTGGTCGCGCTCCGGGTCGGCGTCGACATACGTTGCCGAGGCGGCGGTTTCGGTCACCCCGGGAGCGACGGCGTTGACCCGGATACCCTCGGGCGCCAGTTCCACCGCCATGGTCCGGGTGGCTGCCACGATCGCAGCTTTCGCCGTGCCATAGGCGATGTGGTAGGGCGCGGTGTTCATTCCACTGATCGAGGACACCGACACGATGGAGCCCGGATTACCTTGGGCCCGAATCTCACCCGCAACGGCCTGGCTCATGAAGAACATGGTTTCCAGATTCGCGGTGAACAGCTCGCGCCAGTCGGCCCGAGAGACCCGGGTGGCCGGCATCCAAGTCGACGGTGCGGCGCCGCCGGCGACGTTGACCAGACCGTACAACTGCCCGTCCGCCCGGCGCGCCGCGTCAAGCACGGTGGCGATGCCCTCGTCGGTGGACGCGTCGGCCGCCACCGTCACCACGTTCAAGCCCTTGTCGGCCAGCGGGGCGACGTGGGTGTCGAGGTTGTCCTGCGAGCGGCTCACCGCCACCACGGTGGCGCCGGCCTCGGCCGCCATGCGCGTGACGGTGGTGCCGATGCCGCCGCCACCGGCGCCCGACACCACCACGACCCGGCCGTCCAGGTTCACTGAACCATCCATGCGCGCGGCCCTATTTGTCCGGACAATAAATAGCGATCTTCATATTGGAGAACACTATTCCCCAGGGCTTATTCAGCCGTCAAGGCCTGATCTTGGTCGATGGGCAGCTATTGTCTGGACTACAGCAAGTTGCTAACGTCCGAGGTCATGAGCGCCACTTCGGTATCTGACGCCAGGTACACCGCAAACCCGACCGCAGCCGGGGACTGGACGTTGGAGCAGGTCACCGCTGCCAGCCGCTTGTTCGGCGCGAACGGCCTGCGCACTGGACCCGACGGACGTATCTACGTCGCCCAGGTGACCGGCAGCCAGATCAGCGCCCTGGACCTGGCCACCGGACGGCTCGAGACCGTCAGCGCCAAGGGCGGCGACATCATCGCCCCCGATGACGTCGCCTTCGACGCCGACGGCAACCTCTATGCCACCGAGGTGATGGACGGCCGGGTCAGTGTCCGCGCCACCGACGGCACCACCCGCGTGCTGCGCGACGACATTCCCTCGGCCAACGGCATCACCTTCCACGCGGGCCGGCTGTTCGTCGGCGAATGCCGCGAGGGTGGCCGGCTCATGGAGTTCGACCTGGCCGGCGGCGCCCCGCGGGTCCTGCTGGAGAACGTGCCCTCCCCCAATGCGATGGAGGTGGGCCCCGACGGACTCCTCTATTTCCCAGTGATGGGGGCCAACGAGATCTGGCGCATCGATCCCGATGGGGGCACGCCCGAGGTGGTCGCCGCCGGACTCGGGGTTCCCGACTCGGTGAAGTTCGACGCCGACGGCCACCTCATCTCGACGCAGGTCGCCAGCGGTCAGGTGCTGCGCATCGACCCGCGCAACGGGGAGCAGACGCTGCTGGCGCAACTGAGTCCCGGCCTGGACAACTGCACGTTCGCCGACGGGCGCCTGTTCGTCTCCAACTTCACCGGTGAGATCACCGAGATCTTGCCGGAGGGCAGCCGGGCCCTGCTGCCGGGCGGGCTGAACTGGCCGCTGGACCTGACCGTCGGGACCGATGGCCACCTGTATGTCGCCGACGGCACCTACTTCTACCGCGTCGGGCCCGACGGGGCACTGCAGACCGTCGCGATGCTGTTCTCCCCCGGCTATCCCGGCTTCCTGCGCGGGGTGATCTCTTCGGGCCCAGGAGAATTCATCGTCACCACGGCAGCCGATACCGTGGCCCGATTCCGGCCGGACGGTGTCGACGGCGAGGTGAGCGACGTGTTGGCCGGCGGTATCGACCAGCCCTACGGCGTGGCGCAGGCTCCCGACGGCTCGGTGCTGGTGGTCGAACAAGGTGCCGGACGGCTTCTTTCGGTACGCGACGGGGTTGTCGACGTGCTGGCGTCCGGGCTGGACACGCCGGTGGATGTGACGCTCGGGCCCGACGGCGCCCCGCTGGTGTCGGTCGCGAGTGCGGTGGTCCGGGTACAAGGTGGATCGGCCGAGCCGCTGGTCGACGGATTGCACACCCCGCACGGCATCCTGGTGCGTGACGGCGCGCTCTACATCGTCGACTCCGGCAGCAAAGAGGTCATCGAGTACGACCTCGACACCGCCACGCGTACGACGATCGCCACCGGGTTGCCGGTCGGACCCCCGCCCGGGGTGACTCCCAAGCCGCTGAAGGGCATGCCACCGTTCTCCGGACCGCAGGGCCCGTTTGCCGGAATCACCGCGGGACCTGGTGGCACGCTGTATGTTTCCGGCGACGGGGACGGCAGCGTGCTGGCGCTGCGTCGGGGTTGAGCATGACACTCACCCCCACCGAACACCGCTACCTCCAGGTGGCGCGCACCCTGCGCAAGGAGATCGTCGACGGGGTGTACCCGGTGGGCTCGCAGTTGCCCACCGAGCACGAGTTGTGTGAACGCTTCGAGGTCAGCCGCTACACCGTGCGCGAAGCACTGCGTCGGTTGCGAGACGACAACCTGGTCACTTCGCGGCCGCGGGCCGGGACCACGGTGGCACCGCGAGCCGCCACCAATACCTATGCCCAGGACGTGGTTTCGATCAACGACCTGCTGGCCTTCGCCACCGGTGCACAGTTCACCATCGAGTCCAACGCCATGGTGACGATCGACGCCGAACTGGCCGACCGCACCGGGCTCCCGCTCGGTGAACAATGGTTGGCGGTGCGGGGCTACCGGCAGGCCGACGACGACACCGCCCCGGTGTGCCGCACCGAGTACTACATCAACCGCAGTTTCGCCGCCGTCGGCCGACTGTTGCAGCGACACTCCGGTCCGATCTTTCCCTTGATCGAGGACCTGTTCGGGGTGAGCATCATCGAGGTGCATCAGGTGATTTCCGCGATCTCGGCGACCCCCGAACTGGCCGCCATCCTGAAGGTTGCGCCGGGCAGTGCCGCCCTGCAGATGCAGCGGACCTACACCACCTCCGACGGCGAGGTCGCTCAGGTGACCGTCAACACCCACCCGTCGGACCGGTTCCGGCACGCCATGACGATGCGCCGGGTCAAAGGCTGATGCGACACGATCAAGTCCGCGCGGAGGACGCCTACGCCCGCGGGCTCTGGGTTTCCACCACCTTGGCCGATGCGCTGGCCGGCGCGGCGCGGGATACCCCGGACCGGGCACTTGTCGTCGACGGTGAGATCACCCTGACCGCCGGTGAATTGCATTCTCGGGCCCGCGCTCTCGCGCTGCGCCTGGCCGAGTGGATGCCGCCGGGCAGCGTGGTGTCGTTCATGCTGCCCAACTGGCATGAGGCCGCGATCATCTACCTGGGCGCCACGCTGGCCGGCATGGTGGTCAACCCGATCCTGCCCTCACTGCGTGACCGCGAGCTGAGCTTCATCCTCGCCGACGCGCAGAGCCGGGCGATCTTCATCCCCGCCGGATTCGGCAGCCACGACTACGCCGCCATGCTGACCCGGGTCTGTGCACAGTTGGACACCCCACCGGAGGTGGTGGTGCTGCGCGGAGATCCCGGGCCACACCGGGCATTCGAGACGCTGGGCGAGGCCGCCGAGGGCGAGCTGCCGGTCCTCGACCCCGACGCCGTCCGGATGATCATGTACACCTCGGGCACTACCGGGCGACCCAAAGGCGTGCTGCACAGCCACAACTCGATCCACGCGTTGATCCGCCAGCTCGGCCAGCATTGGATGGTGGACCCCGGCGACACGTTCCTGGTGCCCTCGCCCATCGCCCACATCGGCGGTTCCATCTACGCCTTCGAATGTCCGTTGCTGTTGGGCAGCACCGCGGTGCTGATGCAGCGCTGGAACGCCGAGGACGGCGCGGCACTGATGTCCTCGCACGGGTGTACCCACATGGCTGGGGCGACACCGTTTCTGGAGCAGCTCCTCGGCGCCGCCGAACGGGCAGGCACCCGACTGCCCGACCTCAAGGTGTTCATCTGTGGTGGTGCCTCGGTGCCACCGTCGCTGATCCGGCGGGCGTCGTCGTATTTCGAGCGGGCCGTGGTCAGCCGAGTGTACGGCTCGACCGAGGTACCGGTGACGACCGTCGGCTCACTGGCACCCGGTGATGTCGAGCATGCCGCCGAGACCGACGGCCGACCGGGCTTCGCCGAGATCCGGCTCGTGTCCGGTGAGGTGCGAGCGCGCGGGCCGCAAATGCTGCTGGGCTATCTGCACCCCGACGATGACATCGAATCCTTCGACGAGAACGGCTTTTTCCGCACCGGTGACCTCGGCCGTTGGATCGACGGCGACTATCTGCAGGTGACCGGGCGGGCCAAGGACCTGATCATCCGCAACGGCGAGAACATCTCTCCCAAGGAAGTCGAGGACATCCTGATCGGCACGCTCGGGATCGCGGAGATCGCCGTCGTCGGCCTGCCCGACGAACGCACCGGCGAGCGCGCCTGCGCGGTGCTGGTGACCGCCGACGGGCACCGGCCCGATGTTGCCGACCTGGGCCGGGTGCTGGCCGAGCACGGGCTGGCCCGGTTCAAAGCCCCGGAGCGGGTGGAGATCTGGGATGCCCTACCGAAGAACGATGCGGGCAAAGTCTTGAAGCACCACATCCGAGCGACGCTGGAGGGTTGACCAGTCATGCAGGTTGCGATCGTCACCGGGGCCAGCAGCGGCATCGGATTCGGCTGTGCCACCACGCTTGCCGCGGCGGGGATGGCCGTCGTCGGCGCCGGCCGGGATGCGGACCGGCTCGCCGAACTGGAGCGTGCGATCGGTGATCCGGACCGGGTGCAGACCGTCACGGCCGACCTGACCGCCGACGACGGCCCGGCTCGGGTGGTCGAGGCCGCCGTGCAGCGCTGGGGGCACGTCGACTTCCTGATCAACAACGCCGGTATCGGCAGCCCCAAGCCGTTGCACGAGACCGACGACGAAACCCTGGATTACTTCCTGGGGATCATGCTGCGGGCACCGTTCCGGCTGGCCCGAGATGTTCTGCCGCACATGGGTCCGGGTTCGGCGATCATCAACGTCACCTCCACGTTCGCCGTCGTCGGCGGCTTGCGCGGCGGGGCCTACTCGGCCGCCAAGGGTGGTTTGACGGCGCTGACCACCCACATCGCGTGCCAGTACGGCGCGCAGGGCATCCGGTGCAATGCGGTGGCCCCTGGCGTCACGGTCACGCCGATGGTCGAGCACCGGTTGGAGAACGAAGGGTTCCGCAAGATGCAGACCGAGATGACGCCGCACACCCGGCTGGGGCGGGTGGAGGACATCGCCGCCACGGTGGCGTTCCTGTGCTCGGAGGGCGGCAGTTTCATCAACGGCCAGACCATCGTCGTCGACGGTGGGTGGAGCTCGACGAAGTACCTGTCCGATTTCGCGCTGAACTCGCAATGGATTGCCCGATGAACGTTTTCGCGGTTCTCGACCAGGCCGCCGCGCGTTTCGGCGACCACGGTGCGGTGTTCCTCGGTGAGCGCCAGGTGCATACCTGGGGCCAGCTGCGCGACCGGACACTGCGGTTGGCCACCGCACTGAAGTCTCTCGGTGACCGCGGCACCCGGATCGCCGTCGCCAGCGAGAACCGGCCCGAGATCGTCGAGTTGATGTTTGCGATCTGGGCCGCCGAGTGCGTGTTCGTGCCGATCAACTACAAGCTGCACCCGCGCGAGATGGCCGACATCGTCGCGGATTCGGGCGCCAGTCAGGTGTTCGCCTCGGCCAAGATCGCGGCCGGGCTGGAGTTGGACATCCCGGTCGAGACGATCGGTGGGCCGGACTACGGCCGGTGGTTCGACTCTGCCCCTGGCGTCGCCCCGACCACCGACCCCGGTGCCCTGGCCTGGCTGTTCTACACCAGCGGCACCACCGGAAAGTCCAAGGGTGCCATGCTGTCCCATCGCAACCTGATGGCGATGACGGTGTCCCACCTGGCCGATTTCGACGACCCCGACGAGAACTGCAGCCTGATCCACGGCGCCCCGATGTCGCACGGCTCGGGCCTGTACATCCCGCCGTATGTGTTGCGTGGTGCCCGCCAGGTGATTCCGGAATCGGCCGCGTTCGAGCCCGACGAGTTTCTCGACCTGTGCGATCACCATCCGGGCAGCAGCGCCTTTCTGGCCCCGACCATGGTGCAACGGCTCATCCAGACCGGTCGGCCACGTCCGGAGAACCTGAAAACCGTTGTCTACGGCGGCGGCCCGATGTATGTCGACAGCCTCAAGAAGGCACTGGCCGCCTACGGCCCGATCTTCGTGCAGCTCTACGGCCAGGGCGAGGCGCCGATGACGATCACCGGGCTGCGCCGCGCGGACCATATTGCGGCTCTGGAAACCGGAGACGACGCGACGCTGGGCTCGGTCGGTTACCCGCGGTCCGGCGTCGAGGTTGCCGTGCTCGGCTCCGGCGGCGTGCCCGCAGCCGTCGGTGAGATCGGCGAAATCGTCTGCCGCGGCGACGTCGTCATGTCCGGCTACTGGAACAACCCCACCGCCACCGCCGCCACCCTCAACGACGGCTGGCTGCACACCGGCGACATGGGCTCCTTCGACGCCCGCGGCTACCTCACCCTGCGCGACCGCTCCAAGGACGTCGTGATCAGCGGGGGCAGCAACATCTATCCCCGCGAGGTCGAGGAAGCCCTGCTCGAACATCCCGACGTCATCGAGGCCGGCGTCGTCGGCGCCCCCGACGCGGACTGGGGCGAAGTCGTCGTCGCATTCGTGGTGGGCGACGTCGACGCCGCGGCCCTCGATGCACATCTGCTGGAACGCATCGCTCGGTTCAAACGGCCCAAACGGTACGAATTCATCGATGCGCTACCGAAGAACAGCTACGGCAAGGTGCTCAAACGGGAACTGCGGGAGCGGTTGAGTTCATAACGCGGTGATTCTGACCGCGATGTTGCCCTGCCGCGGCAAGCCGGTAATGGGGTCATAGTCGACGTCAGTGGGCACCAGTCGGCCGACGTTCGTGCCATGCTCGCGGAAACCGCCGTCTTCACCGGGCATTCCGCCAAACGCATGGTGCATCGCAACGACATCGCGGCGCAGCGTGTCGTCGGACTCGAGAACCGCAGGCACACTGTCATGTCCAGAGGTCACCAGGACCGAGTGGCCGGACTCCAGGCCGAGGTCTGCCACCCTATCCGGGTGCATGTAGACGGGGTTGTACGGCTTTCCGAGATTCAGGGCAGCGAGTCCGGTGCCTGACGAGTTCATGAAGTTCTGGTGACGCCGCGGGATGAGCCGGAACGGAAACTCGGGATCGGTTCGGGCAGTCGTCAGATCTTGGGATCGGACATCCGCCAATTCCGCCAGCATGTAGGCGTTTCCGACGTCGAGCCGCGCGGTGCAGTCGGGATCACGTTCCTGAACGACCGCGTCGACGTCGAAGATCTTGCCGTGCGGATGGCGGCGCACCTCATCGAACGGGATACGCGACGTCGCGCACATCTGCGCGAAGAGTTCCTCGGTGGCGAGTTCGGTGTTGCCGTTCATCTGCAGCACGATCGGCGGCGACTCCATGAACTTGCCACCGCCACCGCCGAAGAAGTTCACGAACCACAGTTCGAGATCCATTCGTTTGGCCAGTCCGAGGAAAAACTTCCACTCTTCGATGAGGTCGGAATCGGGCGGCGGGGCGACCACGCGCGGCACGTATTGCCCATAAGGAGCCGGTATTCCAGTGCCGCTGGTGTAGTACTTGATGAGCTCGCTGCCCATCGTCATCGCCGGTGTTTCCATCTGCATCATCGGCGCGATGACGTAGTCCGCCAGCCGCGAGGTCAATGACATCTCGGTGTCAAGAGTGACCAGCAGTTCCAAACTCTCGAGCGCTCGATGGGTCTTGCGCTGATCCGGCCAGGCCGCCATCGGGTTTCCGCCGATGCAGATCAACGCCTTCACCTGCCCTTCGCCCTCGAGCAGGATCTCGTCGGCGAGCGCCGCCGTCGGCATCCCGCACACCGCGTCGGTCAGGCCACGGACGCGCAACTGCTCGCCGTATCCCCAACCCTCGTAGGGCGGATGAGGCTGGGCCTTGGCTGTGAATGCCGGCAGCAGCGTGTTGGGCCGCGTCACCCGCTCACCGGCACGTTGCCAGCGGCCGCAGATGGTCGTCAGGCAGAGGCAGAGGTATTCCAGCAGGTTCCCGTGCATCGCGAAGTTCGCGCCCGTGCCGGCGTTGACCATTCCCGGCCGGGTGCCATAGGTGGCGAAAAGACGTGCTGCGTCGATCAACTGGTCTTCTGGGACGTCGGCGCGTTCGGCTACGTACGCGGGGGTGAATCCCGCGACGAGTTCCGCGAGCTGTTCGAATCCGTCGACATTTTCTTCAAGGAACGCCGGGTCGTGCCACTGTTCGCGGATGACGATGTTGATGATTCCAGCCAGGATCGTCACATCTTCGCCGGGACGGGGCTGCAGGTGTATGGCCGCACGGGCCGCCGTCTGGGATCGGCGCGGATCGATCACGATGAGCTTCATGCCGCGTTCGATCGCCGCCCGCAGATTCTGCGACGGGTTCTGCCCCGGTATGCCGATGGCCTTGGACACCAATGGGTTCGTCCCGATCAGCATCCAGCTGTCGGCCTCGTGGAAGTCGATGTCGCCGCCGAGCCAGTGACCATGCGCGGCCAGGGCGATCTGCTTGCCCGGCTGGTCGATGGTGTTGGCGGTGAAGAACATCGGCGACTCGATCGCCCGCATGAAGGCGTTGCCCATCAAGGCGGACGCGGGATAGGGAAGCCCGTTCGTGCCGAGATACATCGCCACCGACCGCGGACCGTGCGTGGCAATCAGCTCCTGCAGCCTCGCGGCGATCTCGTCCATCGCGTGCTCGGACCCGATCTCGGCATAGCCGCCGTCGGGTTGCCGCTTCCGGCTGCGCAGGAGCCGGTCCGGGTTGTTGTGGATCTCGGGCAGCGCGCGGCCCTTGATGCAGGTGTACCCCTTGAACATGGGGTTGTCCGGGTCGCCCGTGACCTTGGTCAACCGCCCGTCGGTGACGGTTGCCAGGACGCCGCAGTGGGCCGAGCAGATCCGGCAGATACCGGTATGCGTGGTCGTCTGTGGCATGAATCCTCACTTCCGCGGCCGAGGCAGTCAGCCCGCTTGCCATAGATGCTAAGCGACTGCACAGCAAGCGCGAGGCGGAATCCAGAGCTCAGCGACTCACCACATCAACCCGCGGATCAATGCCGTCGGTGGGATGTCCTCGGCGGCAATCAATCCCGCGGGGGCCTGACACACCCAGTCGATCGCATTGACCACCCGGGCCGCCGTGGAGAGGCAGCCGGCATCGGTCACGTCGAGCACCGGATGGGACAGCTGCGTGCTCACCTCGATCCGGGGCTCGCCTTCCACGATCACCGTGTGGATCCCGGACTGGCCCTCGGGCGGGTACTCCCAGTCCGGGGCGGCCGCCGGCGTGAGCCGGGTGGTGTGTTCGACGGTGATGATCGGGATACCGCCGCGCAGGCCTTCGGCGGCAAAGCGCACCCCGGCCAATTGCCCGGGCTGAACGGTCATCATCGTGCATTCGATGCGTTCGGTGGCATACCACGGCTCGAAACGGTCACGGACTTCGTCGAGTTCCACCCCGAGCCGGTCGGCGAGATTGCGAACGAGGCCGCCGAACATCGCCGTGATCACCCCGGGCTGGAAGGCCATCGGCAGATCGTCGTCCGGCGTGGTGCCGAAACCCATGGCGGTGCCGGTGTATTCGTAATCGTCGTAGTTGCCGTAGTCGAAGATCTCCTTGACCGTCACCGATTCGGCCCGCGCGACCAGACTGAGCGCGGCGTACACCGCGGTGTCCCCCGAGTAACCCGGATCGATGCCGTTGACATAGAGCGAGGAGTCCCCAGCCGCGCACGCCTCCTCCAGCGGCACCCGCAACCAGTCGTCGGCCTGGCGCGGGGTCACCAACCACACCATCGAGGTCCCGACGACGTTGATCCCGGCGCGCAGGAACCGCGACATCTGCTCGATGGCCTCCATCGGCCGCGTCTCCCCCAACGCCGTGTACACCACGCAATCGGGACCCAGAGCGATGAGCGCGTCGATGTCGTCGGTCGCGATCACGCCGGTCGGCTCATCGAGCCCACACAGCTCGGCGGCGTCGCGCCCGATCTTGTCCGGACCGGACGCATGCACACCGACCAGCTTCAGATCGGGCCTGCCGATGATCGCCCTCAGTGAGTGTCGTCCGACGTTTCCGGTGGAGAACTGCACCACTCTGCGCATCCTGACAACCTATATCGCTGACTTCAATCAGTTAACAAATAGGTCCGGACGCAGCGCGAACAGACGCAAACCCACGTGTTTTCCCTGGATAGGGGCGCGGTTTTGCGTCTGCTCGCGGGAGGAATTACGCCGAGGGCGCGTAGAGGGCCTTGAACTTGTTCAGCGACTGCTGGATGTCGCCCTTGAGCGCGGCGGCCACCACCATGCCGATCGGCCCGAACAGGGCCGGCCCGCCGAGGTGCACGTCGAAGGACACCGTCGCACCGTCGGCGCCATCGACCTGGGCCGGCTTGATCTTGCCGATCAGCTTGACCTTGACCCCGCCCCGGCCGTCACCGTTGAGCGTCAGGGACTGCGGCGGTTTGTAGTTGACCAGCGTCCACTTCACCCGGTTCAACATGCCCTTGACCTCGACGATCGAGTCGATCACCGTGCCCTTTTCCAGGGTCTCGGGCAACTTCGAGCGCCAGGCCCGGTGGATGCTGAGCCATTCGTCGTACCGGGACAGATCAGAGGCGTACTCCCACGCCTTCTCCGGTGGCAACGGAACATCAACGGAGACAGACAACTTGGCCATGGGTTACTGCTGCGGATCTGCCTTGTTGATGGCGTTCTTGGCAGCTTCCTGCGCCTTGTCGACGGCGCCGGAATACTTGCCCTGCGTCTTCTCGTCGACGATGTCACCGGCCTTGTCGATGGCCTGCTCGACCTTGTCGGCATTCTGCGACAGCAGGTCTTTGGCCTTGTCCAGGAATCCCATCAGCCCACCCTATCGTCGTGCCAGTTATCTCCACAACCGCCGCTTCTCGCCCAGCACCAGGCCCTGCACCCACCACAGCACCTCGATCAAAGAGGCCCCGATCAGGCCGATACCCAGCGCGATCGCGGTGACCTTGAGATTCGACGGATCCAACATGAACAGGCGCTGCGCCAGCGGCAAACTGAAGATCAGCACATACGCCAGCGCCGAACACGCCACCAGGATCACGCGCCACCATTCGTAGGGCCGCGCCACCACCGACAGCACCCACAGCGAGGACACCAGCAGCGTGATCAGCGCCGCCGTGGAGGCCTGCGTCTGCTCCGCCGCGCTGGCCGCACGCCCCTGGTAGGCCACCAGGTACGAGATGAACGTGACGGTGCCGACCACCAGGCCCGAGGGCAGCGCGGCGGTCATCACCCGGCGCACGAACCCCGTGTGGGCCCGTTCGTTGTTCGGGGCCAGCGACAAGATGAACG
>NZ_MBEJ01000090.1 GCF_001953975.1 Mycobacterium sp. NS-7484 | reverse complement strand
CAACACCAGGGCGGCCAACCCATCCAACTACCACCCACCACAACCTCATTCACACGCTGGGCCGAACTACTCGACCAGTGCGCTCGCCACCCCGACGTGGTTGGCCACACAGCAGCCTGGCAGCGAGTGGCCACGATCCCGGCGGCGCTGCCGGCGCCCAAACCGGCCGACGACACCTTCGCCACGGCCGGATATTTGTCGGAGTTCCTGGATGCCGAGACCACCCACATGTTGCTCGGTGAGGTGCCCGCGGCGTTTCACGCCGGGGTGCAGGAGATCCTGCTGATCGCGTTCGCCCTGGCGTGGGCGCAGTACCTCGGGACCGGCGGTGGGGCCATCGCCATCGACGTGGAAAGCCATGGGCGCCACGAGGAAATGGCAGAGTTGGCCGGGGACTCCGGGCGCGACGTCGACCTGTCCCGCACGATCGGCTGGTTCACCGCCAAATACCCCGTCGCCCTCACACCAGGCGAACTGCGCTGGACCCAAGTCGTCGCCGGCGACCCCGCCCTCGGCACAATCATCAAAGACGCCAAAGAACAACTACGCAACCAACCCGACGGCCTCACCTACGGACTCCTGCGCTACCTCAACCCCGACGTAGACCTTGCCGGAGGGGATCCGGTCATCGGGTTCAACTATCTCGGCCGGCTGGGTTCACCCGCCGCATTTGCGTCGGGGGACGTGTGGCGCTTCGGCCAGGGAAACCTGTCGACGACCGGCGCAGCGGGAGAGATGTCCATACCTCTCGCGCATTCCGTGGAACTCAATGCGGTCACCGTCGACACCGACACCGGGCCACACCTCAACGCCACCTGGACGTGGGCCACCTCGGCCCTGGACCGCACTGCGGTCACCCGGGTCAGCCGGTTGTGGTTCGACGCACTGGCGGGCATGTGTGCCCATGTTCGCCGGGGCGGGGGAGGGCTGACTCCGTCGGACATCGTGCCGGTCAGGTTGAGCCAGCAGCAGATCGACGTGCTGCACAAGGATTTCCCCGTCGCCGACATCCTGCCGCTCACTCCCTTGCAGCAGGGGCTTCTCTACCACGCCGGCATCGCGAAGTGTTCCGGCGACGACGTGTATGCGGTGCAGCTGGACATGGCATTGAGCGGTCCGCTGGACGTGCACCGGCTCCGCGAGGCGGTGCAGGCCGTCGTCGACCGGCATCCGCATCTGGCAGCGCGGTTCTGCCCGCAGTTCGAGCAGCCGGTTCAGGTGATCCCCGCCGACCCGGTCGCGCCGTGGCGGTATCTCGATCTGACCGCCGACGGCGGTGACGCCCACGCGGGCGCTGATATCGATGTCGACGAGCAGATTCGACTGATCTGCTCGGCCGAACGCGCGGCGGTATGCGACCTGGAGAACGAGCCCGCCTTCCGGGCTGCCCTCATCCGCCACTCCGATCACGAGCATCGGTTCGTGCTGACCAATCACCACATCGTCCTCGACGGTTGGTCGATGCCGCTGCTGATGCAGGAGATCTTCGCCGGGTACCACGGAATCCGGCTGCCGGCGGCGTCGTCGTATCGCAGTTTCATGACCTGGCTGGCCGAACGGGATCACGACGCCGCCCACGCCGCATGGCGCGAGGTGCTGGCCGGTTTCGAGACCCCGATTCTCCTCGGCCCGCCGCAAAAGTTGCGGCTCGGACACCGCAGCGTCACGTCGTTCCGGGTACCGGCCAAGACCACCCGCGCCATCACCAAGCTGGCGCGCGCACATCGCACGACGGTCAACATTGTGCTGCAGGGCGCGTGGGCGTTGTTGTTGAGTTCCCTGAGTGGTCAGCACGATGTCGCCTTCGGCACCGTGGTGTCGGGTCGCTCACCCGAGGTGGAGGGGGCGGAGTCGATGCTCGGGCTGTTGATCAACACCGTGCCCGTGCGGGCGACCATCACACCGGCGGCGACGACAGCCGACCTGTTGGATCAACTGCAGAGTGCCCACAACGACACCCTCGAGCACCAACACGTGGCGCTCAGCGATATTCATCGCATCACCGGTCAAGACAGATTGTTCGACACGGTCTTCGTGTACGAGAACTATCCGACCGATACCGGCACGCCGCGGGATACCGAGGGGTTGACCATCACCGGTTTCAGCAGCCGCGATTTCTACCACTATCCGATCGCGGTGCAGGCCGGCCCCGGCCGCGAATTGGAACTCCGGGTGCAATACGACACCGATGTGTTCGATGCGGACAGTATCGATGCGTTGATCGAGCGGTTCACACAGGTGCTGGTGGCGATGACAACCCACCCCGGGCGCCGCTTGCTGTCTCTGGGTGTGCTGGAAACCGAACCGGCACAGTCCAATCGGCCGGAACGGCGTGATGCGGTGCCGGCACCGGTCCTAGACGATGCCGATTGCCCCTATTGCCCGCCGGCGAGCTTGATCGAGCAGATTGTGGCCAGCATCTTCGCCGAGGTGCTGGGCCTGGACCGGGTCGGGGTCCAGGAGTCGTTCTTCGATCTGGGCGGCGATTCGCTGTCGGCGATGCGGGCCATCGCCGCAATCAACGCCGCCCTCGACGTCGAATTGACGATGTTGACGCTGTTCGAGGCGCCGTCGGTGCGCGCCCTGACGCAGCACACCGCCACCACCCCGGCCCAATGACACATCGTCGTGTCAATGGGGCCGGGGCTCACCACATGTACGGCACGAGGCGGTAGCGCGCTTTCTCCGTGTACTCGCGGTATCCGTCCAACTCCGCGACGAGCAGTTTCTCCTCATCACGAATCCGGACGATGAGGGCGATCAGACCGGAGACGACCGGCACCAGCCCCCAATAGGAGCCGAGCGCGAGCGGGAAGCCGACAATCGTCAGCACGTTGCCGGTGTACATCGGATGGCGCACCAGCCCGTACAGCCCTGTGGAGACCAGCTTTTGGCCTGACTCAACCTGGACGGTGGAAGCCGCGAAGCTGTTCTGGATGACCACCAGGCTCGTCACACCCAGCCCCACGGCCACCAGAACATCGCCGGCCACGCAGATCGGCGGTGGCACCGTCGACCAGTCGAAGCGATGATCCAGCCCGCTCACGATCACCATCGCCGCCAACGATGCGTACCAGCCGGCGATGAGAACCTTTTGCACCGTCCGGGTTTCGGCCACCGGTCCGGCGTGTTTACGGCGTTTGTGCGCAGCGGGATCGGCGCGCTGCAACAAGATGGCGGGAATCCAGGTCGAAAGGGCAAACACCACAAGGAAAATCCAGGCTTGCCAGAAGTTCAGGGTGCCGGCGAGGGCGAACAGCACCACGCCGAACACCACGAGTTCGACGAACCCCAACGCCAACACTCTCACAACGGCTTTCAACGATCCTCCCGGCGGCGCTCGGTTGGAGAGCGCACGCCTCAAATTACCGTCGTATACCGGCAACTGGGGCACGATTGACGGCCGCGCTCCGACAACTTCTACGTGAGTGGCCCGGCCAGCGCCGCCATGCGCCAGGCCGCTCCGAGGATGCCGCCTTGGACCAGCTCATCACCACATGCCACGTAAGCGCAGTTGTCGATGCTCATCGGAAACACCATGAAGCTCATCAACGCGACCACGGCCAAACCGGCCTGGATCAAAAAGAGCAACACACAGGCGGTGATGTCGGCGATCCGGACCCCGCGCGGGAGTCGACGGTCACGGGTAGTGGCACCATCAGTCGATGGTTCGTCAGGGTCGCTCATCACGATCCACGGTATTCGCCGCAGGCGGTGGCCGGTGACGCAAACCGACCATGAACTGGTGTTTGTGGTGCCCTCGGTGAGATTCGAACTCACACTGTACGGGTTTTGAATCCGTTTCCTCTGCCAGTTGGGATACGAGGGCGTCCCGATCGGTACTGCGGCCTACCACCATAGAGGATGCCCCCGCGCTCGCTGAACGGAGGCTGTCACGACACAATGTTTTCCATGACCGGCTCACCCGCAGACGCTGACAAGCCCCGCCGCGTGCTCGTGGCCGAGGACGAAGCGCTCATCCGCCTCGACCTTGCCGAAATGCTGCGTGAAGAGGGTTACGAGGTGGTCGGGGAGGCCGGAGACGGCCAGGAGGCCGTCGACCTCGCCGAGGCCTTACGGCCCGACCTGGTGATCATGGACGTCAAGATGCCGCGCCGCGACGGTATCGACGCGGCCGCCGAGATCGCCAGCAAGCGCATCGCCCCGATTGTGATTCTCACTGCGTTCAGCCAGCGCGAGTTGGTGGAGCGGGCGCGCGACGCCGGGGCGATGGCCTATCTGGTCAAGCCGTTCAGCATCACCGACCTCGTCCCGGCCATCGAGGTGGCCGTCAGCCGGTTCAGTGAGATCGCCGCCCTGGAGGACGAGGTGGCGACGCTGGGGGAGCGGCTGGAGACCCGCAAACTGGTCGAGCGCGCCAAGGGGTTGCTCCAGAGCAAGCACCAGATGACCGAGCCGGAGGCGTTCAAGTGGATACAGCGGGCTGCGATGGATCGCCGGACCACCATGAAACGGGTGGCCGAAGTGGTGTTGGAAACGCTCGAGGACTCCGAGGAAGCCCCCGCCCAGGAGAACTGACCGGCGGGTCCCGTTGTTAATTGTGGGTTTCGCTCAGCCCTGAATTCCGCGTTCAGCCAGTACACGCCGAACGAGCATTGACCTAACATCGCGCACTCGGGCCGGTGGTTGGCTATGTTCTACCCGAAGCTCCGGCGTCCGACCGTCACGCGGCCGCGCGCCGGTGCCACTGACAACTTTGACGCGGAGGTGAAGCGTGCGCGGTGGCGTGGCACGGAAAGCATGTGCTCTCGGAAGTGCGGGCGTGATTGCCCTGGCGATCGCCGGCTGCAACCAGTCCGCTCCCGGGGGTGAGGCATCCCAGACCGATCTCAAGATCGTGGAGAAAGTCCAGATCGACGAGAACGGTGCCGAGATCAAGGCCGCCGAGGGCGTCACCCCCGCCGACCCCGCCGGGGACGGAAAGGCCACCTGCCCGCCGGTGATGATCGCCATGATGGGCGCGCTCAACGGTCCCGACGCCGCCCTGGGCATCAATATCAAGAACGGTGTGCAGCTGGCGATCGACAAACACAACGCCGCCAACGCCGGCTGCCAGGTCCAGCTCAAGGGCTTTGACACCGAGGGTGATCCGCAGAAGGCCACCGGTGTGGCACCGCAGATCGTCGACGAGCCGTTCATCATCGGTGTGGTCGGCCCGGCGTTCTCCGGGGAGACCAAGGCCACCGGCGACGTGTTCAACCAGGCCGGCCTGGTCGCCACCAGCGCATCGGCCACCAACGTCACGTTGAGCGAGAACGGGTGGCGGACCTTCTTCCGCGGCCTGGCCAACGACGGTGTGCAGGGCCCCTCGGTCGCCAACTACCTCAAGAACACCCTCGGCAACAAGAAGGTGTGCGTGGTCGACGACAGCACCGACTACGGCCTCGGGCTGGCCCAGGTGGTGCGTGAAACGCTTGGTCCCGTAGCTGATTCGTCGTGCAACATCTCGGTGAAGAAGGGCGACAAGGAGTTCTCGGCCGCCGTCACACAGATCAAGAACGCCGCCCCCGATTCGGTGTTCTACAGCGGGTACTACTCCGAGGCCGCACCGTTTGTGCAGCAGCTCAAGGACGGTGGCGTGACGGCGACGTTCGTCAGCGCCGACGGCACGAAGGATCAGCAGTTCGTCAACCAGGCCGGCGAATCCTCGAAGGGCGCATTGCTGTCCTGCCCGTGTGGCCCGGCCACCGGGACGTTCGCCGACGAATACACCAAGAAGTTCGGCCAGGCTCCCGGCACCTACAGCACCGAGGGCTACGACCTGGGCACCATCCTGCTCAAGGGCATCGACTCGGGCGCCATCACCCGGCCGGCGCTGCTGGACTTCGTCCGCAACTACGAAGGACAGGGTGTGGCCCGTAAGTACCAGTGGAACGACAAAGGTGAGCTGACCACCACCTTGATCTGGATGTACGAAGTCCAGTAGTCGCCGCACGAAACGCGTCCGAGACCGCCGCAGGACTCGGACGCGTTTCGTTCCCCAACCACTCCAGTCAGGAGCCGCCACCGGATGATCCACCAGTGCGTCGAGCAGTCCGCCTGCCTGGCCGCCAACATCAGTTTCAACCTGGACGGTCTGCGAGACGGCTTCTGGCAGTTGACGATCGACGGGCTGTCGTGGGGCGCGATCTACGCGCTCGTGGCGGTGGGTTACACCCTGGTGTTCGGTGTGCTCCGGCTGATCAACTTCGCCCACTCCGAGATCTTCATGCTGGGCATGTTCGGCGCATACTTCTGTCTGGACGTCATCCTCGGCTTCAGCCCCAGCGGCAACGCCTACAACAAGGGCGTCGCGTTGACGGTGCTCTATCTTGGCATCGCCTTGCTCTTCGCGATGCTGGTCTCCGGATCAGCGGCCGTCGGACTGGAACTCATCGCCTACCGGCCGCTGCGAAAACGCAACGCCCGGGCGTTGACGTTCCTCATCACCGCGATCGGGATGTCGTTCGTCCTGCAGGAATTCGTGCATTTCGTCCTCCCCGAACTGATGAAGGGTTACGGCGGTAGTAACGCCCAACAACCGATCGTCCTGGTACAACCGAAAACCCAGTTCACGGTCTTCGGTGCCACGGTGTCCAACGTGACGCTGGTGATCGTGGGTGCGGCTCTGGTGCTCGCATTGTTGACCGACATCGCGATCAACCGGACCAGATTCGGGCGCGGCATCCGCGCGGTCGCGCAGGACCCGACCACCGCCACGTTGATGGGCGTCTCCCGCGAACGCATCATCCTGCGGACGTTCCTGATCGGCGGTCTGCTCGCCGGTGCCGCCGCGCTGCTGTACACCCTGAAGGTGCCGCAGGGCATCATCTATTCGGGCGGTTTTCTGCTCGGTATCAAAGCGTTTTCGGCCGCGGTCCTCGGCGGCATCGGCAACTTGCGCGGAGCCCTGCTCGGCGGCCTGCTGCTGGGCATCATGGAGAACTACGGGCAGGCGGTGTTCGGAACCCAGTGGCGTGACGTGGTGGCCTTCGTCCTCCTCGTGCTGGTCCTGCTGTTCCGGCCGACCGGCATACTCGGTGAGAGCCTCGGGAAGGCGCGAGTATGAACGAGCATCACGATTCGACGTCTGCCGGACCGGTGAGCAGGACCCTGCTGGCACCGGGGGACGCGCTGCGCGACTCGTGGTCGGCATTGCCGCGGTGGGCCAAATGGGGTGTCGGGGTGGTCGGTTTCACTCTGCTCGGCCTGCTGCCGCTGTTCACCCCGAGCTTCCTCGACACCACCGGCATCAGCTTCGGCGGCACCATGGCGCAGTTCGCGATGGTCGCCATCATCGCGATCGGCCTCAACGTCGTGGTGGGGCAAGCGGGTCTGCTCGACTTGGGCTACGTCGGCTTCTACGCGGTCGGTGCCTACACCGTGGCCTTGCTGACCAGCCCCGACAGCCCGTGGAACAAGATGGGCCCCAACGGTTTCTTCAGCCAGGATTGGGCCTGGCTGTCGTGTGTACCGCTGGCCATGGCCGTCACCGCACTGGCCGGACTCATCCTGGGTACCCCCACCCTGCGGCTGCGCGGCGACTATCTGGCCATCGTCACCCTCGGCTTCGGCGAGATCATCCGGCTGCTCGCCGACAACTTGTCCGACGTCACCAACGGTTCCCGCGGGCTCAACCAGATCGCCTATCCACGTGTGGGGGAGAGCGAGAAGCTGCCCAGCGGCGTGTTCTCCAGCGGCAACTCGGCCGGTGAGGCCAATTACGGCACATGGTGGTTCTGGCTGGGCCTGATCCTGATGGTCGCCATCCTGCTTCTGGTCGGCAACCTGGAACGCAGTCGCGTCGGACGGGCCTGGGTGGCGATCCGCGAGGACGAGGACGCCGCAGAGGTGATGGGCGTCAACGCGTTCCGGTTCAAGCTGTGGGCCTTCGTGATCGGCGCCGCGATCGGTGGCCTGTCCGGTGCGCTATACGCCGGGCAGGTCCAGTACGTCGCACCGCCGACGTTCAACATCATCAACTCGATGTTGTTCCTGTGCGCGGTGGTGCTCGGCGGGCAGGGCAACAAGCTCGGTGTCATCTTCGGCGCATTCGTCGTGGTGTATCTGCCCAACCGGCTGCTCGGGGTGGAATTCCTGGGGATCAACCTCGGCGACCTGAAGTATCTGTTCTTCGGTTTGGCACTGGTGGTGTTGATGATCTTCCGGCCGCAGGGATTGTTCCCGGTGCGCCAGCAGCTGCTGACCTACGGTAAATCGGCCCGACAGTTGTTGCGCGGCAACACCGACAAGGATCCGGTCCGATGAGCGAACCCATGCCGGGCGTGCCGGAAAGCGTCGAGGAGCTGGCCGGAGTGCATCGCGACATTCAGGCTGCCGAGGGTGAGATCCTGCTGGAAACGCGCGATCTGACCGTCAAGTTCGGGGGGCTGGTGGCGCTGGACTCGGTGAGCTTCAACATCCGTCGGGGCGAGATTCTGGGGCTGATCGGGCCCAACGGCGCGGGCAAGACGACGTGCTTCAACGCGATCACCGGGGTGTACCGGCCCAGTTCGGGCACCGTGGTCTTCGATGGCGCCCCGTTGGGACGGATCAAACGCCACCAGATCACCCGTCGCGGGATCGCGCGTACGTTCCAGAACATCCGGCTCTTCGGTGAGATGACCGCACTGGAGAACGTCATGGTGGGAACCGACGCGCGGCACAAGACCTCGGTGCCGGGTGCCCTGGTCCGCTCACCGCGGCACCGCCGCGAGGAACGGTCGGCGATCGAGAGATCGGCTGCCTTACTCCATTTCGTCGGAATCGCCCACCGCGGTGAGGAGAAGGCCAAAAATCTCTCCTACGGGGATCAGCGCCGCCTGGAGATCGCCCGGGCGCTGGCCACCGAGCCCAAACTGCTGTGCCTGGATGAGCCGGCGGCGGGTTTCAATCCGGCCGAGAAGTCCTCGCTGATCGAGTTGATCCGCAAGATCCGCGACGACGGCTACACGGTACTGCTGATCGAACACGACATGCGTCTGGTGATGGGGGTGACCGACCGCATCGTGGTGCTCGAGTTCGGTCGCAAGATCGCCGACGGTTTACCATCCGAAATCCGCGAGGACCCGAAGGTCATCGCCGCCTATCTGGGGGTGCCCGATGACCAACTCGGCTGAGTCCGTCCGCCCGGTGCTGCTCGAAGTGCGCGACGCGGTGGTGCACTACGGCAGGATCAAAGCGTTGCATGGGGTTTCGCTGACAGTGCGTGAGGGTGAGTTGGTCACGCTGCTGGGCTCCAACGGCGCGGGCAAGACCACCATGATGCGGGCCATCTCAGGTCTGCGGCTGCTCACCTCGGGCTCGGTGTGGTTCGAAGGCCGCGACATCTCGAAGGTCAAGGCGCATCAGCGGGTCATCGACGGGCTGATCCAGGCCCCCGAGGGCCGCGGGGTGTTTCCCGGCATGACGGTGCTGGAAAACCTGGAAATGGGTTGCTACGGGCGCAAATTCCCCTCCCGCCACGAACACCTCGAGCGCCTGGATTGGGTCTTCACCACATTCCCGAGGCTCGCCGAACGACGCTCGCAGGTGGGCGGCACGCTCTCCGGCGGGGAGCAGCAGATGTTGGCGATCGGCCGGGCGCTGATGGCCCGGCCCCGCGTGCTGCTGCTCGACGAACCGTCGATGGGGCTGGCGCCGATGGTGATCTCACAGATCTTCCAGATCATCTCCCAGATCAACACCGAGGGCACCACGGTGCTGTTGGTCGAGCAGAACGCCCAACAGGCGTTGAGCCGCTCGGATCGGGCCTACATCCTGGAGACGGGCAACATCACCCGCACCGGTGACGCGCGGAAGCTGTTGGCAGACGACAGTATTCGTGCCGCCTACCTCGGTGTCGCCTGACATGGTCGCCAAATCGATCGCATTGTTCGTGCTCGCCGCGGTGCTGGAGATCGGCGGGGCGTGGCTGGTGTGGCAGGGAGTGCGCGAGCATCGCGGCTGGCTCTGGATGGGGGCCGGGGTGATCGCGTTGGGCGCCTACGGCTTCGTCGCGGCGTTCCAGCCCGACGCCCACTTCGGCCGTGTGCTGGCGGCCTATGGTGGGGTGTTCATCGCCGGGTCGCTGTTGTGGGGCATGGCGGTCGACGGTTTCCGGCCCGACCGCTGGGACGTGACCGGTGCGCTCGTCGCGCTGGCCGGTGTCGGTCTGATCATGTACGCCCCGCGCTGAGCGGCTCAACCCAGATGGGCACTTTCGTCATCGAGGTCATCGCGACTCAGGCCCATGGGAGTGGCAGCCGGAACATCCCCGGCGGCCACCACCTGCCGAGTGATCGGCGTCAGCACCTGGAACAAGGTGGTGATCTCGTCGTCGGTCAGCGCGCCCAGCGCCTCGAGAGCCAGCGCATCGGTGCGGTCCTCGATGGCCTGCTTGATGTCTCGTCCGGCATCGGTGAGGGCGCCCTGCTCGTCCAGCCAGCCACGGGAGCGCAACTGCTCGACGTACCCTGCCCACTGTTCGTCGTCGTAATCACGGCTGCGCATGATCATCTCGCGGGGCACCCGGCCGGCCGCGGCGTGCAGCACATTGGATTCGCGACCGCTGATCCCCTCACCGACCAGGACGGCGACGTGGCCGTCGCCCCGTTGCTCGCGTAACAATGTGACCGCATGCCAGAGTTTGGCGATCGGCTCTTCCGGCCACGGCAGCGCCCGGTTGGCGGCATAGAGGGGCCGGCCGTCCAACGGCGCGGTGCGCGCGGCTTTCGCGATCAGGTCGGCGGCTGTGCGGGTGGCGTCGGAGTCGGTCACCCCGGCTCGACGCAGCGCTGCGACCGCCGCGGCCGAGCGGACCTCCAACAACGTTGCCGGGCCGGCCGTGTCCCAGGCCGCCGGCAGTGCCTTCGCGACGCGTTCGGCGGTGAAGTTGTAGAACACCGCGGCGACCACGTCCGCCGGCACGATGCCGAGCGGCGCCGAGCGGGCCGCGAAGTAGCCCATCCAGAATCCCCGATAGCCCAGAGCATCGAGCGCGGTCCGCGCCTCCGGTGCGAAATAGGTGACTGCATGAACCGGCTCCAGCCGGTCGAAGAAGCGACGTGCCAACGCTGGAGAGCGACCCATGTCGTTAGTTAAGCACCGCGGTCGTCGGCGTCGAGCACTGCGGTGGCCGCCTCGTCGATGATGGCCCGCATCGCCTTTTCGGCTGCGTCCTCGTCGCGCAACCGGACGGCCCGGGCCACCTCGTCGTGTAACTCGATGGCGACCGGGTTGGGTGTGACAGGCATCAGCCCGTGCAGGGTGCGCCCGGCGAGGACTTCGGACACGACGTCGTTGAGGGCGCGGAACATCTCGTTGCCACTGGCTTCGAGAAGGGTGCGGTGAAAAAGCTTGTCGGCGGCGAGATAGGCGTACAGGTCTCCGGATCGGCCGTGCATCACCATGTCCGACACCGCGGCGGCCAGCACTCGACAGTGATCGGCGTTCGCCCGGCGGGCGGCGAGTGCGGCGGCAACCGGTTCGAACCCGCGCCGCAGTTCAGACAGCGACGCCAGTTGGGCGGCCCGGTCGCCGGAGTCCAGCCGCCATCGAATCAGCCTGGGATCAAAGACATTCCAACGAGCGCAGGGCTGGACGGTGATACCGACCCGGCGGCGTGATTCCACCATGCCCATCGATTCCAGGACCCGGACAACCTCGCGGGCGACGCTGCGGGACACCATGTGCTCGGCACTGAGCCGGTCCAGCGTCAACACCTGCTCAGCCGCCAGTTCGCCGGAGACGATGGCGGTCCCGAGCGTGGTCAACAGGTTGGCGTGCAGAGCGCCGACGCTTGAGGCCGAGGACACGGTTAGATCGTGTCATATCGGCCCGCATGCGGCTAAAAAACAGATCTATTCGGCTGGCTGTTGCAAACGTATGCTTTTTGATCCACACTGTGTGACGGCAGACACACGTTTCGAGGGTGGTTGTATGGGTTCACCGGTCGTGGTCATGGGCGTATCCGGATCCGGCAAATCGACGGTCGGCGCCGCACTGGCGCAGCGGATGCGGGTCCCGTTCGCCGACGCGGACGACTTCCACCCCGCCGCCAACATCGCCAAGATGTCCGCGGGTCACGCCCTCGACGACGCGGATCGTCATCCCTGGTTGGAAGCGATCGGCGGCTGGCTGGCCGAGCATGCCGACGGCGGCGTGATGAGCTGCTCGGCCCTCAAACGTAAGTACCGCGACCAACTACGACAGCACTGCCCGGACGTCGTGTTCCTGCACCTGAGCGGGTCGCCGGAGGTGATTCGCCGGCGCCAGGCCAGCCGGCCGGGACATTTCATGCCGGCCAGCCTGCTGGATTCCCAGTTCGCGACGCTGGAACCGCTCGGTCCCGACGAGGCCGGCACCGCCCTCGACGTCGACCAGAGCATCGACGCCATCGTCGAGGAGTATGTGACCCGATCCGGCAGTGCGACAACAGAACAGGACAACCGATGACCTCGACGACCCGCCTTCTTGCGGCCGGCACCGAAATCATCGAGCCCGTGGCCGGCGGTGCCCAGCTGATCCTGGCCGCGCTGGCCGGCATCGCGCTGATCGTCGTGCTCATCACGATCGCGAAGCTGCACCCGTTTCTGGCCCTGATCTTCGGCGCGCTGACGGTCGGTCTGGTGGCGGGGGAGGCCATCGGCGATGTGCTCGACTCATTCTCCAGCGGATTCGGCTCCACCGCCGCGAGCGTCGGGATCCTCATCGCGCTCGGGGCGATGTTCGCCAAACTCCTGGCGGATTCCGGTGGCGCCGACGAGATCGTGGACACGATCGTCGGGCACGCCTCACCGCGGATGCTGCCGTGGGCAATGGCATTGGTGGGCGCGATCATCGGCCTGCCCATGTTCTTCGAGATCGGCCTGGTCCTGTTGATGCCGGTGATCTACCTGGTGGCCCGCCGCTCACAACTGTCGTTGATCACCGTCGGCATCCCGGCGCTGGCGGGTCTGTCCGCCATGCACGGCTTCGTGCCGCCGCATCCCGGGCCCGTCGCCGCAGTCGCATTGCTCCACGCCGACCTGGGCGTCACGCTGGCGCTGGGTGTGCTCGTGGCGATCCCGACGATCGTGGTGGCCGGTCCGCTGTTCGGCAAGTTGGCCGGGCGCTGGGTGGTCCTCGACGTGCCGGATCGTTTCGACAGCGCCGAAGCCACCGGCACCGGATCGGGCAGCAACGAGGCCACCACAACGACGACAGCCACGACGCAGACCCGACCGAGCTTCGCCGTCACCATGCTCACCGTGTTGCTGCCGGTCGCACTGATGATGGGCAAAGCCGTCGTCGACATCTTCGTCGACGAGTCGCATCTGGTACGTCAGACGTTCGACATCGTCGGGCGACCGGTGATGGCGTTGCTGATCGCCGTCGTGGTGGGAATGTTCACTCTCGGTCTGGGCGCCAAGATGTCGCGGGAGCAGATCGTGAAATCCGTCGAGTCCTCGCTCCCACCGGTGGCCGGCATCATCCTGATCGTGGCGGCCGGCGGCGGTTTCAAACAGGTTCTGGTCGATACCGGGATCGGCACCCTGCTCGCCGAATGGGCCAAGGGCGCCAATCTGTCGGTGGTGTTGTTGGCCTGGGTGCTGGCGGTTCTCATCCGGTTGGCCACCGGGTCGGCCACGGTCGCCACCATCACCGCGTCGTCACTGATGCTGGGTCTGGTCGAAGGCTTGAGCACCGGTGAGGTGTCGCTGGTGGTGCTTGCGGTGGGGGCGGGTTCGTTGTTCTTCTCTCACGTCAACGACGCCGGATTCTGGCTGGTGAAGGAGTACTTCGGCATGACCGTCGGGCAGACCATCAAGTCCTGGTCGCTGATGGAGACCGCGCTGTCGGTGTCCGGCCTGATATTCGTCCTGTTGCTGGGTCTGGTGATTTGAGCCCGCCCGGGAGGCGCCGGTTGACAGCGCCTCCCGCAACGGATTTCAGCTTCGGATCACCTGAGTACCGCCCGCGAGTTCATCGTGCTTCCCTTGCTTCGTCGCGCTGGCGCTGACCGTCACCGCGATCACGATCATCGCGATGACACCAAGGAATCCGCCGACGATCGGGATGATCGGCAGGAGGGTGAAGGCGTTGCGGATCGCCGACTGTTGTGCCGTGGGCTTGGGGGCATTCGCCGGTCCCCGCACTGCAAGGCCCAACAGCTTCTTGCCGGGTGTCGCGCCCGTGGCGACCTCGAACCCGACGAAGTAGACGAACATCAGCAAGCCGGTGAACAGGCCGGTCACCCAATAGCTCGACAGCGAGTCGGTGACGAATGACAG
This sequence comes from Mycobacterium sp. NS-7484, assembly GCF_001953975.1. Lineage (GTDB taxonomy): Bacteria > Actinomycetota > Actinomycetes > Mycobacteriales > Mycobacteriaceae > Mycobacterium. Next base: position 84,212 of record NZ_MBEJ01000090.1, on the reverse strand, counting down.
GAAGAACGCCACAATCGCCACCACGATGCCGTCGATCACGCGGGCGAAAAACCGCCGCGCCAACCCGCCCGGCGCCGCGGTGCCGTAGGCAGGTGGGTACTGCTCGCCATACGGCGGTGGATAGCCCTGTTGTCCGAACTGCTGCGGCTGGTAATCACCCGTGGTCATGCATCAACGCTACCGACCACGGCGCTGGTCGAGTTGTTTTTTGGCCCGGCCGGCCAGTTCAGCGGAGCGTTCGCGGGCCGCGTCGGCGATCTCGGGACCGCGTTCACGTGCCACGTGGGCGAATTCGCTGGCACGTTCACGGGCCGCGTCGGCGATTTCCGGGCCACGTTCGCGCGCCACGTGGGCCAACTCGCCGGCACGATCTCGGGCCGCATCGGCCACCTCGGGTCCGTACTCGCGGGCGGCGTGCGCCCAGTCGGAGGCCAACTCGCTCGCCCGTTCGAGGGCGGTGTCCGCCAGCTCGCGGCCCCGCTCCGCACCGACGGACAGCCCGTGTCCGATTTTCTCGGCGATCGCGCTGTCGGTGATGCCGTTGCTGTGCAGGCTGCTGCCCGCCGCCAAACCCGGCACGGCCGCAGCGACGCTGGCCGAGACCTGACGTGCGGCGCGACGGCCGCGCCAACCCAGCGACGGCTTACCGGCGGTGTCGGCCGCCGCGATGATCAGCCCGCCCAGCAGGCTCACATCGGTGAGGAACTCACGGCGCTTGCTGGCCGCGCGCTGCGGGTCGGTTTCCTTCAAGAAGGCCTGCGAGCCAAGGCTTCCCGGAATCATCGTGACGGCAAGGGCCGCGGCGGTGAGCCGGGGCGCCCGACCGAGGGCCAGAAGCACTCCACCGGCCACTTGGACTGCGGCATTGACCCGTGCCACCGTCGCGGCATTGGTCGGCATGCCGGCGCCCACCGGACCGGGGAGGGCGCTGAGCGTGCTGATGGTGCCGCGCGCGGACTCCGTGGCATCGGCGGGGTCGCGCAACGTGTCGACACCGCGGGCGATGAAGGTGGCAGACAACATAGGGCGGGCGATTCGTCTGATCAACATGGGGTAGTAGTTCCCCGAGCCCGTCGGCGCAAACCTCGTCCAAGGCCAGGCCGCCGCAGTGGTTCGTGAGCCCGCCGACCGAATTACTTAGCCCATATGCGACGATTCGCCGATGACCGAGGTTGTCGCCCATTTCGTGCAGTCCGCGCAGGACCGATTCCAGCCGACCCGCTTTGCGCAGAGCCACTGGGGCGAGGATCACCTCAACGGTCCCGCGCTGGTCGGCCTGGCCGCCCGCGCGCTCGAGTCGGCGTTCGGCCTGCCCGGCTTCCTGCCCGCCCGGTTGACCGTCGACCTGTTCAAGGCCGCCCGCGGCGTGCCGACCACGACGAAAGTGGCCCTGATCCGCGATGGCCGACGCGTGCGCAACTCGGAATGTGAGCTGGTGCAAGACGGCGTGACCGTGGCCCGCGCGACCTTGGTGCAGTACCGCGAGAGTGAGCCGCCACGAGGTGAAGAATGGAGCGCGCCAACATGTTTCGAACCGCCGGCCACCCTCGACGAGGACCGGGCGACCTACATCGGTAGTGACGCCGGCGGCTGGAGCCGCGCCATCGCCGACCACCAGAACGACTCCCGTAAGCGGTTCATGAACCGCACCATCACCGTGGTCGAGGGACAACCGAACTCACCATTCGTGCGGGCGGCGATGGCTGCCGAGGGCACGAGCCTGGTCACCAATCTGGGCACCGCCGGCGTCGGCTACATCAACGGTGACCTCACAGTGGCCCTGTCCCGCTTGCCCGGTGACGAATGGATCGGCGTACAGGCTGATTCGCACTGGGCGACCAACGGGATCGCCGTGGGTGCGTCCACGCTGTACGACAGCGCCGGCGCGTTCGGTACCGGACTGGTCACCGCCATCAGTAACCCGACGGCCCAGATCGACTTCTCCAACGACCCGTTCCCGGACCGAACGGCACCGAAGTAACGTCGCGTACACCGACGTCCAGGTTTCGCCGCGGGCTCCGGAGGTAATCCAGCACCCATGGCCGCGACAGATGACGGGTTCAACCCTGAGCTACTGCAGGAATTGTTGTGGGCGTACGGGCCCTGCGGCCAGGAGGACGCGGTTCGTGAGGTGTGCCGTCGGGAACTGCAACCACACGCAGACGAGCTCTGGACCGACGCCGCGGGCAATCTGATCGCCAAGATCGGCGGCACGGACCCCGACGCCCCGGCCACCCGGATTCTCGCCCACCTCGACGAGCTTTCCATGCTGGTCAAGCGGATCGAGCCAGGTGGCACGCTGCGGCTCACCCCGTTGGGCACCATGTACCCGGCCAACTTCGGCCTGGGCCCGGTGACGATCCTCGGTGACCACGAAACCCTGACCGGCATACTGGCATTGGGCTCCGAACACACTACCCAGGAGACCCCGCAGGTCTGGCAGACCAAGCCCGACCAGGGCGACAAGGCGTTGGACTGGCCCGACGTGTACGTGTTCACCGGGGTGGACAACGAACGCCTGGCCGACGCCGGTATCGGCCCTGGTACCCGGGTCTGCATCGACCGCACCAAGCGCACGCTCATCGAACTGGGTGACTACGTCGGCTGTTACTTCATGGACGACCGAGCGGCCGTGCTGGCCCTCCTGATGCTCGCGCACCGGCTCAAGGAGACCGGTCGCCGACCGGCCGGTGACCTCTACCTGGTGTTCACCACCAATGAAGAGATCGGCGGCGTGGGCGCCGCATATGCCTGCCGCACACTGCCCGGTGATCTGACGCTTGCGGTCGAGGTGGGCCCGACCGAAGCCGAGTACCGCACCACCGTGACCGGTGGGCCGATCGTGGCGTACAGCGACGCCCTGTGTGTCTATGACAAGTCGATCGCCGACCGTCTGTGCGACATCACCCGCAAACTCGGCTACGCACCGCAGGCTGCCGTGCTGGGTGCGTTCGAATCCGACGCGTCACACGCCAAGGCGAGCGGATTGTCCCCGCAGGCCGGGCTGCTCTGCCTGCCGACCCTGAGCACGCACGGTTACGAGGTGATCGCCAGGACGGCCATCGCGGCCGTGACGGATGTCCTGGCCGAGTTCGTGGACCAGGCCTGACATCACTGCGACAGCTCGACGCCCTCGTAGACGGTCGGCATGTCGGCGCCGGGCAACGCCATCTGCAGATAGACATCGATGTGCCGGATCTTGTCGTCGCCGTCGAACTCGTACACCGAGACCGAGTTGACGACCGACTCGAAATCACCCATCTTGGTTCGTTCTTCGAGCTCGAGGTATACCACACCGTCAACCTCGCTGACCCGCTTGAACAAGCCGTCCCACTGCGAGGCCGCCGCCCAGTTGGTCATGAAATCCAGGTATTGCTCCCAGTTCATCACCTCTTTGAAGTTGCCGACCCGCACAAAATCCTCGACCGCCACCAATTCCGCCAGCGGCGCCCAGCTCGCCACACTGAAGCCGGGCTGCTTGGCGGCCTCCACCAATTGTTTTGTGGTGACCGCGTATTGGATGACGGTGCGGCAACGGCCCGCGTAGTCGTCGACGACTTCGCTGACATGCTTCACGCGCAATTCCCTTTCTATCGGTTGTTTCGTGACCGGCCCGGGCCGACCCGCCTCAGGACGTGGCAGCGGCCGCGTCGAGATACCTGTCGACCACCGAGTGGAAGTGGGCGATCACCACTTCCTCCTTCACCAGTGCCATATGGTCCAACGCGGTGTTGCGCAGCCCGATCTGCTGACGGGGCATCTGCTCGTAGTCCTGTTGCAGCGCTTCGAAATACTTGAAGCTGCCCGGCTCGTCCACCACGACCGGTTCAGCGGTGAAGGCGGCTTTCATCTCGTCCGGAAGCCACATGTAGCTCGCGACATGCCAGATGCAGCGGTTGGGATCACCGTCCGGGTGGGGAAGCGACATGATGATGGTGGCCTCGCCGGCGCGAATAGTCATGAAGAAGTTGGGGAACCAGACCCAGCCGTGGTTGTCACTCATTTGTGCGTCGGTCAGCCCGCTGACGTCAAGACCCATGCCGGTCAACGTATCTCGCGTCGCCTTTTGCAGCAGCGTGCGCGCGGTGACTCCGTCGGGGAAGTTCAGCGCTCCGTCATCGGCCCGGTACTCGGCAACGAGTTCCTGGAAACGGGGGAGAACCGCGACGGTGGACGGAAAGGTCTCGGGCAGATCCATGATCCCGTCGACCTGCTGTTCGGGTGTGGCACCGACGACGTCGAACGGTGCCATCGACACACTGTGTTGCTCGAAGAACCGATAGCGGCTGGTGGCCGGGTCGATGTTGATCACCCGTAACAGTTGTGGATGGATCCCGTCGATGTGGTAGCCCTCCTGGAAGGCATCGAGGACGACCTTCCAGTTGCAGTCGATGGCCTCGGTCACGTCCATCACCGTCACCATGTCCTCAAGGTGGTAGGGGGCCAGCATGGCGGCGACCTCCTCGCCGATGAAGTCCGCGAGCGGCTGCGCCGACGGGTCCGGGTTGAGGAAGATGAATCCGGCGAAGGTGTCCACCGAGACCTCGATCAGCCCGTGGGTGTCCTTGTCGATCGGTCCGGCCAATGCCTCCCGCAACATGCCCTTGAGCCGTCCGTCGAGGTCATACGACCAGAGGTGGTACTGACACAGGAAGCCCCGCTTGGCGTTTCCACGTGCGTCGCGGCACAGCACGTTGCCTCGATGCCGGCAGGCGTTGACGAATCCGCGGATCTTCTCGTCTTTCCCACGGACGACGAGGTAGGACTGATCGAAGATCTGGTACTGCTTAGAGTCACCGGGCTTGGTCAGCTCGTCCACTCGTCCGACCACCTGCCAGACTTTCTTCCATATGCAATCTCGCTCCTGCGCAACGAATTCCGGTGCGATGTAGCGGCTGGTCGGAATCTCCATCCGGTAGGCATCCGGCGCGATGTCATCCAGGGCGGTGGCGTTCTCGACCCAACTTCCGGGGCGTGCTGTCGGCACGGGCGGACCTCTCCTCGTTCGGTCATGACTTGTGACTGGCATCACTACTATACATAGACGTATATTCGATACAAGAGTGAATATTCTCCGGCAGGTTGAGGTTTGACAGGATGGGTCCATGGCCGAACGCTGGACGAAGCAACGCCGCTTGGAGCACACGCGCAACGTGCTGCTGGATGCTGCCGAAGAGGTGTTCGCCCGCAAAGGGTTTGACGGGGCCGCCCTCGAGGACATCGCCGAGATCGGCGGCTATACCCGAGGCGCCATCTACTCACATTTCGGCAGCAAGGCCGAGATGTTCCTGGCCGTGGTCGAACGCCAGCGCCAACAGTTTCTCGACGGCTTCGCCGATGTCATCGCGACGTTCCACCGGCTCGACGATCTCGACGCCGACGAACTCGGTGACCGCTGGCGAGATCTGGTCGCCGCCGAGGGCTCCGACCGGGCCGCCCTCGGTTCGGAATACACGCTGTTCCTGCTGCGCAATCCAGAGGCCCGAGACCGCGTGGCGGCGCAGCGGGAGGAGACGGTGCGCGCCCTTGCCGAATACATCTCCAAAGGGGTCGCGCGCTTGGGCGGGCACCTGAGTATCCCGGCGATGGATCTGGCTCGCGTCGTGCTGGCGGCCAACGACGGGGTGACCCTGAACAGTCTGCTCGACGATCAGGCCGTCTACCGGCCCTTCCTGCGCATGGTGCTCGCCAACATCATTGTCCCGAAAGGCAATAACTCTTGACCGAGGCGCGGCATCCGGCCCGCGCCGGCGCGCTGATGGCCGTGGCGTCGATGTTGTGCGTGCAGATCGGCCTGGCGGTGGCTGTCGGATTGATCGACGACATCGGCGCCGAAGGCGCCGCGTGGCTGCGGCTCGCCTGGGCTGCGGTCCTGATCCTGGTGATCGTGCGGCCGCGTCCCTCTGCCTTCACCAAATCGGCCTTCTGGACCTGTGTCACATTGGGCGTGGTCACCGCCGGAGTGACCATCCTGTTCATGGCGGCGCTGTCGCGAATACCGCTCGGTACCGCCAGCGCGCTGGAATTCCTCGGCCCGCTCGGAGTCGCAGTGGCACACGGGCGGGGCCGCAGCCGGGTGGTGTGGCCGGGGCTGGCCGCGGCCGGCGTCGTGCTGCTCACCGAACCGTGGTCGGGCGACGTCGATCCGATCGGCGTGCTCGACGCGCTGGGCGCCGCGCTGTGCTGGGCGTGCTACATCCTGCTGACCCAACGGGTGGGCGACGAAGTGGCCGGGATCAAAGGCCTGGCGGTGTCCATGCCAGTCGCGGCGTTGGTGGCCACCGTGACCGTCGGACCGTCGGTGTTCGGCAAGCTGACCCCGCAGTTGCTGCTGATCGGGGTGGGGCTGGCGATCCTGCTGCCCGTGGTGCCGTTCGCCTTGGAGATGACCGCCCTGCGCTTCTTGAGCACGGCCGCGTTCGGCACGTTGATGGCCCTCGAGCCCGCCTTCGCCATGCTCGTCGGCCTTGGTCTGCTGCGGCAGGTTCCCGACGAGCTCGCCGTGATCGGCATCCTGCTCGTGGTGGCTGCCGGCATCGGCGCCGCCCGCACCGGAGCGCGGGCTACGCCGGTGCCGGCCGAAGTCGGCTGAACCTCAGGCGTCGATACGCTTGCGCCGGTACAGGGTTCCGGCCATCAGCAACAGCAAGCTCACCACCAGGATCGCCGTAGCCAGCACGTTGATCTGAGGCGGCACCGCGGCCTTGACCGCGGCATTGACGTAGAGCGGATAGGTGACGCTCGAGCCACTGACGAAGTAGGTGATGATGAAGTCGTCGAGTGACAGCGCGAACGACAACATCGCGGCAGCCACGATTCCCGGAACGATCAGCGGCAGCGTGACCCTGAAGAATGTGCGAGCGGGGCCGGCGCCCAGATCCATCGAGGCATCCTCGAGGGTCCAATCGAAGCCGCGGACCCTGGCCCGCACCGTCAGCGCGATGAAGCTGACCTGGAACGCGATGTGCGCCAACACAATCGTGGAGTAACCTGTCGCCCAGCCCAGGTCGAGAAACAGTGTCAGCAACGAGGCGCCCATGACGACCTCCGGCGCGGTCAGCGGCAGGACCAGGAAGGTGTCGACGGCCTTCTGGCCGCGGAACCGTTGGCGCACCAGGGCGATGGCCACCAGGGTGCCCAACACGAGGGCGATCGCCGTCGACACCCCAGCGACGTTGAGACTCAACTTCAGCGCCTCGGTCAACGCCGGATACTTGAACGGGTGCGCCCAGTTGTCGAGGGTGAAACCCTGCCAGGTGTAGTTGAACTTGCCCGACGGATCGTTGAACGAGAACAGCACGATCACGAAGATCGGCAGGAACAGGTACAGCAACACCAACCCGGCCACCAGCCGCAGGACCAGGTCGCCCCATTTCGGGGATCCCTTGACTGCCTTGGGTTGTGGCGGGTTGATCGCAGCGTCGATCGCGGTGGCGGTCACACCAGATCCTCCGTCCCCAGAGCGCGGGTGTAGAGCAGCACACCGACGAGGATGATGCCCATCAGCACCATGCTCAGTGCGGCGGCCGCGGGATAGTCCTTGACCACCAGGAACTGCTTCTGGATCACGTTGCCGATCATCGTGGTCTGGGTGCTGCCCAGGTAATCGGCGTTGATGAAGTCACCGACCGCCGGGATGAACACCAGCATGCTGCCCGCCAGGACGCCCGGCATCGACAGCGGCAGAATCACTTTGGTGAAGCTGCGCCGATTCGAGGAGTACAGGTCCTTGGATGCCTCGATCAGCCGGGGATCGATTTTCTCCAGGCTGACATACAGCGGCAGGATCATGAAGATGATCCAGTTGTAGGTCAGCCCGCCGATCACCGCCCAGCTCGTCGAGAGCAACCGCCCCTCGCCGGGCAGCAACCCGATCGAGCCGAGCACGCTGACCACCAACCCGTCGTCGGCCAGGATGGTCTTCCAGGCCAGCGTCCTGATCAGGAACGTGACGAAGAACGGCAGGATCACCAGTCCCAGAATCAGGTTCTTGTACCGGCCGGCCTTGAAGGCGATCACGTAGGCCAGCGGGAAGGCCAGAACTGCGCACAGCACGGTGGCGGCCAGGGCGTAGCCGAAAGACCGCACGATCTGATCCTGATAGTGGCTGAATGCGTCGGCGTAGTTGCCGAAATTCCAGTCGAACGTCAGTGTCGGAAGATAGATGGACCCGCCGGAGGTGGACAGTGAGGTCCGCGCCAGCGAGAAAAACGGGACGACGAAAAAGATGCCCAGGTAAGCCAGGGCCGGCAGGATCATCAGGTACGGAGCGATCCTGCTGCGCCGCCGGCCGCTGGTGGCTACGCCTGCCACGGGGTCAGCCCCCGGTCACGGCGGCATAGAGCTCGTTGAACTCCTGGGTCTGTTCGTCGGTCAGCGCTGCCCACGACTTGAGGTTGTCCAGCATCGCGGCGGGCGGGTTGATCAGTTGGTTGCCGGCAATCGCGGGATCGATCTTGCCCAGTTCGTCGGTCATGTCCGAGAGCACCGGGACGAATTGCGTGGTGGCGATCAGCTTGGCGTAGTTGGCCCGATCGTAGATGTAGTCGATCCACGCCTCGGCGGCCTTCTGGTTCTGCGTGGTGTACGGGATCACCATGGTGTCGATGAACCAGGTGCCACCGGCCTCGGGCACGATGAACTCGATATCGGGGTTGTCCGCCTTGAGCTGCACGGCGTCGCCTGAATAGGCCTGGGCGACAACCACATTGCCCGCCGCCAGCTCCTCGGCGTAATCGTTGCCGGTGAACTTGCGGATCTGGCCCTTGTCCTTGTTCTCCCGGATCGTGTCGACGGCCTTCTTGACGGCGTCGGTGCTGGGATCCTCGGGCGAGTTGCCTTGCGCGAGCATGACCATGCCGACGCCGTCCTGCAGATCCGACAGCAGGCTCACGCGGCCCTTGAAGGCCGGATCCCACAGATCCTCGACCTTCGTGATCGGGCGACCGGCGGCGGCTTTGTTGTAGGCCAGACCCACCATGCCCGACATGAACGGGGCGATGAACTTGCGACCCGGGTCGATCTTCGAGTTCAGCAGATCAGGCCGCAGGTTCTTCTTGTTGGGCACCCGCGAGTCACGGATCTCATTGAGCCAGTGCAGGTTCATGATGCGGGCGGCCATGAACTCGGTGGGTACCACCAGATCGGAACCGATGTCCTGTTTGCGCGACATCGGCTCCTTGACCTTGGCGAACCACTGTTCGTTGTCGTTGAAGTCTTCCTTGTAGTCGACCTGCAGGCCCGATGCCTTCTGGAACGCCTCGACGAACCCGGGCGCCATATACAGCGGCCAGTTGGAAACCCGCAGCAGGCCGCTGGCCGGTGCGCCGTCGTCAGGTTCGGCCGAGGTGGACGGGGCGCTGGATTGCTCCTCGGAGCTACACGCGGCCAGGATCGAGGGGCCCAGGGCCAGGGCAGCGGCGGCAGCGGCGCCGCCGCCGAGGAATCGGCGCCGAGACGTACGGTTTCCGGAAAGCAGTCGCGGATCGGTGTTTTCGGGCATGGCGGCCTTTCGGTGGGGTTCGGACGCTGTCGTCGAGAGGAATGGCGGGCGGCGGTTACGTGTCATCGAGCATCTCTTCGAGATCTTCGGTGGTGGGGATGTCCGCGGCAGGCAGTACGCGCGACGCCTCCGGTGACCAACTCACGTGCACCGGGTCGCCCGGGCGCAACAGCGGCAGGTCCTGCTCGGGACCGACATGGGCGATGATCGTCGAATCGTCCGGTGCGGCAACCGAAAGACGTACCACCGGCCCCTGGAAGGTCAGATCTTTGACGGTCCCGGGCACGGATACGACGTCGGCTGCGCCCGGTTGATCCGTGGACACCCGCACGCGTTCAGGACGGATCATCAGGGTGGCGTGGCCACCGGCCTCGATCGTGGTGTCGCCCGGCTTGGCCCTGAGCGTGGTGCCGAACACCTCGATCTCGACGAAGTCGCGGTTGGCCCGCCCGGTCTGCCGGCCCGGCCACAGGTTGGCCTGCCCGATGAAGCTCGCCACGAACACCGTGGCCGGCCGGTCGTAAATCTCTGTCGGGCTGCCGATCTGCTCGACGTTGCCGTTGTTCATCACCGCGATCCGGTCGCTCATGGTGAGCGCTTCTTCCTGATCGTGGGTGACGTAGATGAACGTGATACCGAGTTCGCGCTGGATGCGTTTGAGTTCGAACTGCATCGCGTGGCGCAGTTTGAGATCGAGCGCGCCGAGCGGCTCGTCGAGCAACAGGGCGCTGGGGTAGTTGACCAGGGCGCGTGCCAATGCCACGCGCTGCTGCTGGCCCCCGGAGAGCTGGCCGGGTTTGCGCTTGGCGAAGTCGGTGAGCCGCACGATTTCGAGCAGCTCGTCGACGCTGCGTTTGATCTCGGCGGCATCTTTCCTGGCGGACTTCTTGCGGCTGCGCGGGCCGTAGGCGACGTTGTCCCACACCGTCATGTGCGGAAACAGCGCGTAATGCTGAAACACCGTGTTGACGTTGCGTTTGTGCGGGGGCACGCGCGAGACGTCGGCACCCTCCAACCGGATGGCGCCCTCGGTCGGGCTCTCGAATCCGGCGATCATGCGCAGGGTGGTGGTCTTGCCGCAGCCCGACGGGCCGAGCATCGAGAAGAACTCGCCGGAGGCAATGGAGAAGTCCGCATCGGCGACCGCCACATAATCACCAAACCGTTTCGTGACATGGTCGATCTCGATGACGGGCGTTCCACTGGCGCGTGGCGCGTCGTCCTGGATTGTCGGGTTGTCGACGGCGGTGATGTCTGGGCCGGTCAGCGGTCTCCTCCTCAAGTGCAGCCGCGGGAGCTGTCGGTAAACAATCGCCGATTCCGCCGACCTTCGCAAGCGATTCCGCAACGATTTAACATTTTTACAATGGAATCCTTCGTTTGACCCGGCTCGAACTGTGCGATTCCATCGCTGGCGATCGACACCGCGCCGGCGACGCGCTACAAGTTTCGCAGCCGATCCGATCGCTCCGACACGAAACGGGGAGTTCTCGATCAACCCCACTCGTGGTTCATCGCACGGGATTCGGACAGGCTGTGGACGGTCTCGTCGTGGCGGTCCGGAGCCCGCGACACCGCGATGAGCGCCATCGCCAGCGCAGCGGTCAGCGCGCCGGCGACGAAGATCGTCACGAAGCTGATCTCGGACGGCACCATCTGATGGCCGAGCAGCACCGCCACCACCGCCGCCGCCACGGAACTGCCGATGGTGCGGGCGATGGCGTTCATGCTCGTCGCGATGCCGGTCTCGGTGGCGTCGACCTCGCTCACGACGAGTGCGGGCAACGCCCCGTATCCCAGACTGATGTAGGCGTTGGCCAGGACCCCGGCCAGCACCACCTGCCAGGGACGGTCGTGCGCCACCGCGAGCATGACGAACCCCGCGATGCCGGCGACCGCCGCGACCACAAGCACCTTCCTGGCGCCGTATCGGTCGATGTAGCGGCCACTGACGAGCGCCACCACGAAACCGGTGAGCGCGCCGGGAAGCAGGAAGTACACGCTCGCCTGCAGCACACTGGCGCCGAACCCGTACCCGGCGGCCTCGCGCGACATCTGCACGAACTGGGTGAGGCCCAGGAATGCGAAGTAGAGTCCCATGCCGACCAGGACCGTGGCCAGATTGGTCAGCAGGATGGGTCGCCGAGCCAGCATGCTCGTCGAGACCAGGGGATCGGCCGCCCGTCGCTCCCACCACCACCAGCCGATCAGCGTGGCCGCGCCGCCGATCAGGAAGGCCAGGGTGCCGGGGTGAATCCAGCCCCACGAGTTGCCCTGGGTGATCGCCAGCAGTACCGCCGACAAACCGATCGCCAGGCCGACCGCGCCGAGCCAGTCGATCGCGCCGCCGGCCGCGGGCCGACGGTGGGGTACCACCATGATCGCGACGGCGATGACGACGACCGTGAACGCCGTGGTGAGCCAGAAGACGCGGTGATAACCCGCATCGCCGGTCATCAGCACGCCGGTGACCACCAGGCCGACGCCGCCGCCGAAACCGAGCGTTCCGGACAACACCGACATCGCCCCGACCAGTCGGTCTTCGGCGAGTTCCTCGCGCAGGATCGCGATGCTGATGGGATACAGCGCATACGAGGCACCCTGCAGCACGCGGGCCGCGACCAGCAGCGGTACCGATGCGGTCACCGCGGCCAGCACCGAACCCGCCAGCACGACCACCAGTACACCGAGCAGAACGCGTTTCTTGCTGTAGAGGTCGGCGAGCCGGCCGATCAACGGGGTCGAAGCCGCCGCGGCCAGCAGGTTGGCGGTGACGGCCCAGCTGACGGCTACCGACGAGGTGTTCAATTGCCGGGCGATGATGCCGAGGATGGGCACCACCGAGGTTTGCAGGACGGCGACGGTCAGCGCCACGAGGCTCAAACCGGCGATCAACAGGCCGGGGTGAGGATGCCGCGGGGGAGCGGGGGATGCGGACCGGTCAGTCTCGGTCCTCGCCACGCCCGCTCCGATCGTTAGCTCACCTTGATGTTTGTCGATTATGGTCATCGTCCGCGCTCGGCCTACACACGGGGTGCATCGTCGCGGGCGCGGTGAACCTCGATGCGCTCAGAGTGGGTGCGCCGCGAACCACTGCAACAACATCTCGGTGATCTCTGCCGGCTTCTCCTCCGGCAGCCAGTGGGAGGCACCGGTCAGAGTCTCGAACCGGTACGGACCGCTGACATACCGGGCGGTGTCGTGCGCGGGTTTGGCGGTGATCGCGATATCGCGATCGCTCCACACATACAACGTCGGCACCGTGATCTTCGGCGGCGCCGAGCCGAGGCCCGACCGGCTCAGCGGCATCGCCCGATACCAGTTCAGTGCGGCGGTCAACGCGCCGGGTTCGATCATCGACCGGGTGTCGCGCGCAGCGGCTTCGGGCGGGAGTCCGCTACGGATCAGGGATTTGGTGACTGCCGCTCCCTTGCCGTCACGGCCGAGCATGAGCCATTCGGACAGTCGCGGCAGTTGATTGACGTACATGTACCACGACGCCAGGGCTTGCCGGCTGGTGAGCAGAGACCGCAGGAACGCCATCGGGTGCGGGACCGACAGTGCGGTCAACGACGCCAATCGCTCGGGGGCGTGGCCCGCCACACTCCAGGCGACCGCCGCACCCCAGTCATGACCGACGAGATGCACCCGCTCGGCACCACTGGCGTCGATCAGCGCGAGGGCGTCTTGCACAAGTTCGTATGCGCGGTAGTCCCGACGGCGAAGTGGCCGGGCACCGGGGGAATAACCTCGCTGGTTGGGGGCGAGGCACCGGAATCCCTGCGCGGTGAGCAGCGAGATGATCGGCAGCCAACTCGTGTTCTGCTGTGGGAACCCATGCAGTAAGACCACCACCGGGCCGTCGGCGGGCCCATCATCGATGACGTCGAACACGAATTCCCCGCGACGGTACTGATCCATTACGCACCTTCGTTCAGTAGAAGCATGACGAGACCGGACTGCGCAGCAGTATGTCCGCATCATGCCAAGCCCGGCCGGGCACGTGTGGACGGTTGCGGCCGTGATCTGCCGGTGGCTCAGTTGTGATCGCAATGTGGCGTTGATCAGGTGCTGAGCGGTTGCAGGGCATCGACGAAGTGCGATACCAATCATGAGATGCGCGCGGGAAGGACCACCTGATGACAGGGATTGGCACAGAAGACGTTCCGGGGCATTGGCTCACCGCGGCGGAAATCGCCCAAGCGTCTCAGTTGCGGGAAGATCTGGTGGCGCGGTTTCTGCCCACGATGCAACCACCGGAGAATCTCTACAGCCGCGACCTCGTCTCGGTCGCCAGGTTCGTCAAGGCGCTCACCGATCTGGGCACGCCCACCGCGGCCGTCGAAGTGGCCGTCGCCGAGTTGCGCGCCCGTCCCGACGCCGCGTTCCACGTCGCGCTCGGCAGCGGCAGCCGGTGGCCTTCGGGTGCCGGTCTGGCGACAGGTCGGTCGCGGACATGGAAGGCCGTCGGCACCGCCACTGCTGCCGTGCTGATCGTCGGTGGTGTTCTGGCGGTCACGCTGCCGAACAACGAAGAGGGGCAGGCCGCGTCTGCCCCCACTTCGCCGCCGTCAACCAAAACCATTCCTGCCGAGCCGGTTTCATCGGCAGCAAGCGACCAGGCCGGCGCCCGCCCCGCCCAGGCCTTCGCTGCCGCGAAGCCGGACCCGATCTGCGTTCAGTGGCAACGCGCCAGTGCCGGCTTCGACGGCAGGCAGCGGGCATGGGCCAAGACCGATCACGGCGTGCCGGCCGCGCGCTGGACGCCCAAACAGAGGTCCATCACGATGGCCGTGGTCCCGGTTATGCGCGAGGAGGCGGCCGAACTGCGCCGCTTGTCCGACAAGGCGACAGACCCGCTTCTCGTCAATTTGCTCCGAGCACAGTCGAAATACGTGGACAACTATGCCGCGAAGCTTTCGACGTTTCAGCCGGCAGATCAAGCCCACTGGACCGCGGCCACCGCGATGGACGGTGCGGTGAAAGCGGTGTGCGCCACGCCCAGGTAAGCACGGCGCTTGCGGTGGGGCACTCCCATTCGAGTACCCCACCACGGGTCACGTTGCCTTACAGCGGGATCCAGGTACCGAGGAACCAGAAGCCCCAGCCGTGGCCGTCGCCGGCCGGCATGGGCGTCACCCGTTGGCCGTTCCAGTCGAACGGCTGATGGTCGCGCCGTCCCTGGTCAATGCCGCGATTGTGCCACTCCTCGGCCTGGGGACCTCGATTGTTGTGGTTGTCGCAGGGCGCACCGGGGCGATCACAGCCGGGCCCGGGGCCGGGATCGGCACTGGCCGTACCGATGCCGAGGCCCAGCAGTGCCGCCACCCCGATGCCCGCCGCCATCGTCGAGACGCCTACGGTGTTCTTGAAACGCATTGCCTTACTCCGTTTCTCCCTGGTGCGACAACGGTGCCGCACGGAGAGCAACGCTATTTCGGGCAGTTGTGCCGGCGCTGTGTCGAGTATTGGCGCCGACTGTGCATCAGTTTTTTTCGTTCACCAGGTGAGGTTGTGCTTTTCGAAGTGGCGGGCCAGCGCCTCCATGTACTCGTCACCGTGGAACGGGCCACGGGCACCGATGGCCTTCTCCAGGAAGGGGCCGTACTCCTCATCGTTGACATAGGTCGACCAGTGAGTGATCTGCCCGTCGTCGTTGGTGTCGACGAAGCTGATGGAGTAAAAGCCCATCGTCTCACCCTCGGCCGTCGTACCTTCCCAGCGGTAGCGCATGACAAGACCGTTCTCGGCCGGCCAGAACTTGTGGTCCACAGGCTTCCAATCCGGAAAGACCACCGAGTACGCCTTGGCCTCGACCGTGGCGGCGACGTCGAAAGAGGTTGCCACATCTTTGAGGACGAGTTCCTGCCCCGCCACGAAATAGGGGGAGGTGTACACCGCGTCGTCGGTGAACTCCCACTCGTCGTACGTTTCGCCTTCCTGAACCTTCCGCAACACGTACTTGTCACGGTAGCTCTCGGCCATACGGCGATGTTTGGCGATGCGGTCAACGAGATCCATTGCAGTCCTTCACTTATGGGAGCGGAGCGCCGACCACGGACTCATGTGGCGTAACGCACACCTAATATACAACTCTGTATCCGAGATTCAACGGTGAATCTGGCATTGGTGAAGGAATGCATCGTGGGCCCCATCGGCATACGAAGCGACCTCCGACACCGCCGTACGCCGGCGATGGCGGAGGTCGGGTCGGTGCCGATCAGAACGTCGGGACGAACACCCCGTTCATCCACACGCCCCAGTGGTGCCAACCTTCATCCCAGACCTGCGGGTTACCCGCGGCCCATGCCGGTTGCGCGGGCGCCGGAGGTGCCCACGCCGGCGGGCTGCCGGGATTGGGCCCCGGTGGCGGCGCCGTCGCGAGCATCGGCTGATCGGGCGCCGGCGCCCACGCCGGATCGGCGCCGGCGGTAGCCGCGCTCAGTCCGACCGCACCGGCAGCCATTCCACCTGCGATAGCCGTGGTTGCAAGAACCTTTGTGATCTTCATGCCGTAGACCTCCAATCCGTATGCGGATGAATCTCACGGACACGTTGGCTAGCCGAGGCCGGCAAGGGATAAACCTCCCCGGAGAAAGCATGTGTGTCGACGCGCGCTGAGACCGGCCGAAACAAGGGTCTACTTGGCGAAACGCACCTGTTGAGGGCGTATGAGCGGACCCACTACAGTGTCGGCATGACGTTGCACGCCGACGCTGCCCATCCGGATCTGGTGACCGTCGAGGTGCCGACGCATTGGTACAACTTGGCCGCCGAATTGGACCGGCCGATTCCACCCCACCTACATCCGGCGACGAAAGAGCCGGTGGGGCCCGACGATCTCGCAGCTCTGTTTCCGAGCGGGTTGATCGCGCAGGAAGTATCCACCGAGCCCTACGTCGCGATCCCGGACGCCGTGCGCGAGATCTATGCCATGTGGCGCCCGGCACCGTTGATTCGGGCCCGGCGGTTCGAGCAGGCGCTGAACACCGGGGCGCATATCTACGTCAAGTACGAGGGTGTCAGCCCGGTCGGCAGCCACAAGACCAATTCGTCTGTGGCACAAGCGTATTACAACAGCATCGACGGTGTTCGCAAACTCACCACCGAGACCGGCGCCGGCCAGTGGGGCAGTGCGCTCGCGTTCGCCGGCGCGCAGTTCGGCCTCGAGATCGAGGTGTGGCAGGTCCGGGCGTCCTACGAGTCAAAACCGTACCGGCGTCACCTGATTCGCACCTACGGCGGCACGGTGCACTCCAGCCCCTCGACGCTCACCGAGTCGGGCCGTGCCATCCTCGCCCAGAGTCCCGACACCACCGGCAGCCTCGGGATGGCGGTCAGCGAGGCGGTCGAGGTCGCCGCAGCAGATCCGGACGCCCGTTACGCCCTCGGCAGCGTGCTGAACCACGTGGTGCTGCACCAGAGCGTCATCGGTCTGGAAGCCGTCGCCCAGTTGGCCGCGGTCGAACCGAACGGTGCCGACGTCGTCTTCGGCTGCGCCGGTGGCGGCTCGAACCTTGCCGGCCTGGCATTCCCGTTCCTGCGCGAGAAGATCCATGGCCGCTCGAACCCGAGGATCGTCGCCGCCGAACCCGCCGCATGCCCGTCGATCACACAGGGGGAGTACCGGTATGACCACGGTGACGTGGCGGGGCTGACACCGTTGCTCAAAATGCACACGCTCGGTATGGATTTCGTACCCGATCCGATCCACGCGGGCGGGCTGCGTTATCACGGTATGGCACCGGCGCTCAGTCACACCGTCGAACTCGGACTGGTCGAAGGCATCGCGATCTCGCAGCACGATGCGTTCTCTGCCGGCGTCCTGTTCGCCCGCACCCAGGGAATCGTGCCCGCGCCCGAATCCACTCATGCGATCGCCGCCGCCGCGGCGCACGTGGCCGACAACTCAGCCGAACAGGTTGTGGTGATCGGGCTGTCCGGACACGGCCAACTCGACCTGCCGGCGTATGCCGAATTCCTGGACGGCAATTTCTGAGCTGTCACCGTTGTCGGCCGTTGTGTCTGAATTCGATGTGAAGCGTCTATGAGCTTGTGCTGCAGCTAATTATGCGTTGGGTATGAGTTCCGGCCACCAGCCGTATTCGTCTCTAGCCTGGACCTATACACCGCACCCACACGGAGCGGCTGGTGATCGGCCGAAAGGGGCTCAGATGACGAAGAATACGTTCGTGAAGATCGTTGCCGTCGCCTCGGCTGCGGCAGGTATGGCTCTCGCGTCATCCGCGCCGGCGGTGGCGGCACCGACAGGCCAGACCTCGGCCCAAGCGACGATCAGCGATCTGGAAGCTCAAGGTTTCAAAGTCATTCTCAACAAGGTCGGAAATGCGCCGATGGATCAGTGCACCGTGACGGCGGTGCGCCAGGGCACTGACGTCAAGCACTCCTGGGTGCAACGCGGACCGGTGGGCAATGTGAACAACCTCGTGCGGTACACCACCGCGTATGTCGACCTGATGTGCAGCCGCTGAGTGGATGACCGACCCCGGCTTATGCTCCCGCGAAGTCACCCACCACAGTCATCTTGTTGCTGTCCATGGCTGTCGCAAAGCCGACTGCGGTGTAGCTGCAATTCAGGATGACGTCCCGGTGCGGGGGACTGTTCATCCACGCGTCGAGCGCTGCGGCCACACTGGCTGCCGATCCGGTACCCCAGTACACGATTTCACCCGTGTACCCGGCGTTGTAGCCCGCATCCGCGATACGGGCTTGCGGTGAAGAGCCATCGGAACCTGTATGGCCGCCCACGCCGGTCATCAGCATGTCATCGGCGTGCCGTTGCGCTGCCAACCTCAAGCTCGGTTCGCCGCTGAGACCCGGACAGGTCTGGCGAAGCTGGCCGACGCGGCTTTGTAAGGCAGTCCCGAAATCGTCTGCGCGCGCGGGTGGCCCGACGACAGCAGCGGCACCGAGGACGATGAGAGTCGCAGTGCATTCCGAGGAGACCGCGACGATTCTGCGTTTCGTCATAGTAGTTGCCTCTGGAGAGAGGGGTTGCTGTGCTATTGCTGTAGCAAACAGCCTACGACGGGTTTTCCCACGATGGTCGAAATCGGGCCATTCCGTCTGCTGACCGGGGCTTGGTAGTGTCCTCGACGAGGTCGGTCGCATCCGTGCCAACGGATGCCAGGGAACCCGGTGAGAATCCGGGACTGGCGCGCAGCGGTATGGGAGACGGACTCGGCACAAGCCACTGGAACACCTCGCGGTCTTCTGGGAAGGCGTCGAGTTCGGATGATCCCAAGTCCGAATACCTGCCGTCCTCGGTTGAGTCCACGTGTATCTCGCGCACAGATACCCCGGCAGACGAAGGCAAGGCGTGTCGATCCACCGGCCTCCCATGACCGTGCCCCCGAAGGCAACCCTTGCGGGGGTCAGGGCACCGGCTCCCACCGTACGACGCGTTCCGGCCCCGCCGCTCACCGCGATTCTCGCGGGACTCACCTTGGCGAGCATCGTGGTCTCGGTCGCCTTCGGCGCGGAGGACATCCCGATCGGCGAGGTGTGGCGCACCGTGATCGGCCGCTTCATCGCCGGGATCGAGGTCGACTCGGCCTACGACGTCATCGTCTGGGATCTGCGCCTGCCGCGTTCGATGCTGGCCGCGATCGTGGGCGCGGGTCTGGCGTTGGCCGGCGCGCTGATGCAGGCCTTGGTCCGCAACCCGCTGGCCGAGCCGTATCTGCTGGGGGTGTCCGCAGGTGCCGCCGTCGGCGCAACGTCGGTGATGACCCTCGGGGTGCTCTCGGCGTTGGGGGTATGGGCGTTGTCCGGAGGGGCGCTGCTGGGCGCGTTGGTCGCCACCCTCACCGTGTACGCCGTCGCACGCGCCCAGGGCGGACTGAGCGCCCTTCGCCTGATCCTGTCAGGTGTCGTGCTGTCCTCGGCATTCATGGCGTTGTCGTCGTTGCTGGTATTCACCACCGGTGACCCGCATGCCGCCGAGAGCGTCATGTTCTGGTTGCTCGGCAGTGTCGCCGGAGCGACGTGGGCGAAAGTGCCGATCGCCGGTGTCGTCGTCCTGGTCTCGCTGATCGGGGCATTGCTGATCCATTCGTGGCTCGACGCTTACGCCGCCGGCTCCGACACCGCCACGTCGCTCGGTGTGCCGGTACGGGCCTTGCGCAACGCCCTGTTCGTCGCGCAGGCGGTGCTCGCCGGCGTGCTGGTCGCCGTCGCCGGTGGGATCGGGTTCGTCGGGCTCATCGTGCCCCACGCGGCACGCCTCGTCGTGGGCGCCACTCATCGCGCAATGCTGCCGGTGACGGTCTTCGGCGGAGCGCTGTTTCTGGTGTGGGTCGACGTGATCTCCCGTGAACTGGCCGCACCCCGGGAGATGCCCCTGGGTATCGTCACCGGACTGATCGGGGCGCCGGTGTTTCTGTTCCTGATGGGCCGTCGCCGCTACGAATTCGGCAGCAGCACGTGAGTGCCGCGACGGTCAGCGCGCATGCCGTCGTGTGTCGCCGCGGCGGGAGAACCGTGGTGTCCGGGGTGGATCTGGTCGTTCCCGCCGGCACCCGACTGGCCGTGGTCGGACCCAACGGCGCCGGCAAGACCACCCTGCTGCGGGCGCTGTCGGGTCTGCAGGCTCCGCGGGCCGGAACGATCCAGGTCGACGGGGAGGATGTGTATCGGATGCCCGCGCGGCGCCGGGCGCGCACCGTCGCCGTCGTCGGGCAGGAAGAGCGGCCATCGGGTGAGCTGACCGTCGCCGAGGCGGTCCGGCTTGGCCGGACGCCGTACCGGAATCCGTGGTCGTCGACGGGTGCGGGTGAGGAGCACGACATCGTCGAGGACGCGCTGATGGCGGTCGGTCTGAGCGGTTGGGGAAACCGGTCCTGCGCGGAACTCTCCGGTGGTGAACGTCATCGTGTCGTGCTCGCGCGCGCGTTGGCCCAACAGACGTCGGTGCTGGTGCTCGATGAACCGACCAATCATCTCGACGCGGCATGGCAGCTGAGATTCATGAGGGTTCTCGACACCCTCGAATGCACGGTCATCGCTGCCATGCACGATTTGGATTTGGTGCTGAGGCATTTCGACGCGGTCGCCGTCGTCGCTGCCGGTGGGCTCGTCGCGCACGGACCGCCTACTGAGGTGCTCGATCCCGAGCTGCTGTCTGAGGTGTTCGACGTCGCCGGCGATGTCATCACCCATCCCACGACGAGACGTCCCCACCTGCTGCTCACCCACGCCGATCCGGCGTTCGACACCACCGACGGAAGATGACTGTGGCACATACCTTTTGGATGAAATGGTCCGTTGCGGCACTCACGCTTGGCCTGATCACCGCCTGCGGCTCGCAGCACGAGGTGTCCGCTGCGTCGTCCACCGTGACCGTCGCCAACTGCGGCGAGGAGGTCAGCTATGAACAGCCGCTCGATCGGTTGTTCGTCAACGACGGCGGCATGATCGCCATCGCGCTGGCCGCCGGTGCGCACGAGCAGATGGTCGCGGTCAGCTCGATGGCACGTGACGTCGACGTGCTTCGATTGGAATACGGTTCGCAGGTCGATGAGCTCAACGAGGTTGCGCCGACGCAGCCGACGCTGGAGAACATCGTCGGCGCAAAGCCGCAGGTGCTGTTCGCCGGATACAACTACGGCATGGGGGAGGCCCGGGGGATCACGCCCGAAATCCTGTCCGGACACGGTATCGGCGTCTACCAGTTGTCCGAGGCGTGCCGGCAGGTCGAGGGGGAGCGCGTACGCGGCACGATGGACCCGTGGCTCGCGCTCGATACCGACCTGCGCAACATCGGCATCATCACCGGCAACGCCGAACAGGGCGCACGCGCGGCCGACGAGGTGGCTGCGAGACTCGAAACGCTACGTGCTGCACCGCAACCCGAGCATATGCCGACCGTCTTCTTGTTCGACAGCGGCAGCGACACCGTCTTCTCGTCGGGGATGTTCGGCGGGCCGCAAGGGATCATCGACACTGCCGGTGCGCGCAACGCCACCGAGAACGTTCGCGACACCTGGACCACGGTGAGCTGGGAGCGGATCGCCACGGCCGATCCAGATCTGATCGCGTTCGTCGACTACCCGGGTCAGTCGGTCGAGGAAAAGATCGACGCCCTACGGTCCAACCCGGCCAGCCGCAACCTCAGGGCCGTGCGGGAGAACCGGTTCATCAATCTGCCCTACGCCATGTGGGTGTCCAGCCCACTCAACATCGATGCCGCTGAGGTACTGCGGTCGGTACTCGAAAACCATGGCCTGGCCCCGCAATCCGGCATCACGCCCACGCTCGACGTGAAATCACTTGGTCTTGCGGGTAACGACTGGCTGGAGTGAGCGCACTCTGGGCGTCGCTTCAGCCACCGGCTCACACCTTCCTGGCCGAATCGATCTGCGGGACCGCAAGACAGTGGGCGTCCGCGAGGGTGGTATGGCTGTGCTCGACGGCATACCGGCGAGAATCGAATTGCTCTCGCGCCCAGCACCTTGTTCAAGACACGGTGTCAAAGTAGGAATACATTGAGAATGAGCATGATTCGAGGCCTTGAGCCAGGAAGAGAGCAGCCGCGAATGTCAGCGCCTGAACCAACCGGAGTGGCCGTTCACCACATCGCGATTTGCCCCGCGGATATGGATGCGTCGCTGCGGTTCTACTGCGACGGCATTGGGCTGAGAACGCTCTTTGACACAGTCGTTGAGCCCGATCTGGTCACGCTGCTCAATGCGCCCACCAATCGCACCAGGACCGTCTTCCTCGGCGTGGCAGGGGAACCGAACACCGGGTGTGTGGAGTTGATGCAGATCAACGGTTTCGACGCGGAACGCGAACCCGAGGGAGTGCGACGGCTTCAACGAGGAATGTGCGTGCTGTCATTTCAAGTCGACGTCGAGGAGACGCTGCGGCGGCTCAAATCTCTTGGACTGGCCTCGGATGTCCGCACTATCAAGACATCACGCACGAATGCTCCAGTGGCCTGCGTTCTGGATCCCGACGGCATTCAGGTGGAATTGTTGGGCGAACCGCTCGACCTCAGGGTGTTCGATGACCGATCGGTCGTGCCCTCTTGAACACGGGTCTGGAGCAACGCCACGACCGCCTCGTTCTACCCCAATGGCATTCGTCACAGTGACGAAATCCATTGGGGTAGAACCGCTTTACGGGAAGGGGATAGGCGGGATCGCGGAGGGCAATTGAACGCGGGGAATCTCGGCAGGCAACTCAACCTGCGGTACATCGGCCGGCAGTGGCTCCCGTGGGATCTCACTCGGGAGCTGGACGGTGGGCACAGCGCTGGGCAGCCACACCGGCGGAATGTCGCTGGGATATGGGAACGGCGGCATGTTCGCCGGAACCGGCAGCGTCGTCACGGGATCATCCGAGGCGACAGGTCGGCTTGGATCGGTACCGCAGCCGGCGATCAGCGTCGCAGCCAGAGGCAGCAGCGACACGGCTCGCCACCTCATCCGCCTTAACCAAACAACCATCCGGCCAGCTCCTTGCGTTCACCGGGGACGCTATCACCAGCCGGAACCCGAAGCCGACCGCCAGGCTTCAACCCGGCCTCGTCTTCATCGAAAAAGCCTGTACGGCAAGCGAATCTGACACACAGGCACCTTCTCGAAAATCGTCACTGTGACGCAATTGGAGAGGCGACGGCGGGGCACTAGTAGTCATCACCACCGATTGACCGACGGGGTACCTGACGCGCGAACCCCAAATGTCGGCGGGCCGCGACTGGATCCTTGGCGGCGTGGCCAACGCCTCGACGCTTATGCGGCTTACACATCCGCACAGCCGCGCCACGAACGAGATGGTTGATGGTCGGGCATGAAGATGTTCCTGGACTCCGCAGGTAAGGCGAAGAGATCGACTGTACCGCCGACTAGTCGCAGTCGGTACAGCTCACCAATGTACCGATAAGATACATTATGTCAGTTTAAAGTCTTCGTTTTCATCTGTGTCCGAGCGGTTTCTGTTCCGGTAGTGCCCTGTCTCGATACACCTGGCGGACTTCACATATGGCCTGGGCGGTGAAGCGCAGAAACTTCACGCCGGTTTCCGAAGCGGAAGTTCGCGTTCCTTCAGCGCTTCGGCAGCGTACTTCAATGCCTCGGCAACGTCGCCGAGTTCGAGATCAGGATGCTCGGCGATGATCTCTTGCGCGGACATGCCGTCGGCGACCATTGCCACAACGGTCGCCACAGGAAACCGCAACCCACGCACACAGGGCATACCGCCCATCACAGCTGGGTCCACGGTGATCCGAGTGAAGATCATTGCCCGATTTTACCCCGCGTACGAGCCGAGTCGAAGGAGATGAAGCGCCTCGCTGATTCACAAGGCGCTCCCCCAGCCGATAACGGGTTAGCAAACAATGAACCTCCTTGGACCACCTCATCGATGGCAATGCTTGCGGCCGGGGTCGAAGTCGCGTGCGGCCGCCGCTGGGCGCCGAGAGGCCGGCTCGTGGCCGACCGGCTGGGCGAGATCGACGTAGTAGATCCCCTCGCCAGATCAAGCCAGGGCGTCCCACTCGTGACGCTCGGCCAGGTACTGTTCCCAGAGTTCGGGATTACCACGCAGGCGCTGGTAATCGCCGTTTAATCCCCGGAGGAACTCCTGCCGTTCCAGAGCGTCGATCGCAGCGTGCACGACGTCGACAACGGCGGTCTGACGAGCTTTGGCCAGCGATTGGAGCCGCTCAGAATCTCGCCGGCGGACTCGGACAGTTGTAGTTTCTGCCGCCATGGAAGTCAGCGTAGACGAAATGTAGACAAGCGGTTGATTGTGGATCGTCGGCAAAGTCCAGCAAACGATCGAGCGCCTGCGGGGTTTGAGAGCGACCGGCTTGTTGCCCTACCACGTTGGGGCTAGATAGCGCTCAGCTCGTAGTCGGCGGGCAATCCGAGTGACCCCCTCACCCCACTCATCGAACCAACATCCCGGCGAATCCACCTGGACGAACCATGACGCCCGACTCGTCCTAGGCAAACCGCTGTGCTGCAGCGTGTTTCACTAAGGCCGTTTCGCAACCGGCGTGCGTCGTTTAGGCCAAGTGGTTACGGTGTTGCCAAATCCCACGGATTGATGAGGTCGACGCCGATGTCAACGAAGTCACTGACGTTGCGCGTCGCGAGTCCGGCGTTCCAGTTGCGGCAAATTGCGGCGACCTGCCCGTAGGCCATACTGATCTGGAGCCCGCTACGCTCCCGGTCAGCAACGATATCTGCATAGTGGGTTGCCGCCAGCGCATCGAACGGCAGAATTCTGTCCTGGAAATCCTCCGCCAGCAGTCCGTCGACCTTTGCGCGAAGCTCACGCCGGCGTCGCCCGTTCGGCAATCGGGCGACGCCGCACATCAGTTCGGCCGCCGTCACGACAGTCAGCCATATGTCGGCCACATCCAAGCTGTCGACCCAACTAGTGACGCCAGGTTCCGGCGCTGGGCGCATCAGCTCCGAAACGACGTTGGTATCCAAGACGATCATTCGTCAAGGGCCGCAGCGCGTGGACGCTCGGTCCGACTGGGCAGGTCAAGCTCCACACCCCCGGTTCCCGCGAAGCGCTGCCGAATCCGCGTCGCCATCCCCGGACCACCCACAGGGCGTTCCAATGCCGTGCGCAAGATCTCACGCACCTCAGATTCCATCGACCGGCCGCGCTCTGCTGCGCGAACACGCAGTGCCGCTTTGAGTTCGTCGTCAAGATCACGAATCGTCAAGGTCGCCATCGTCACCCCTCATCCACTGCATGCATTGCAGTCAATGCTAGCGCTCGTCGGTACTAGGGACTCTGCTATCCAGCAAACTCCGCGCACAGCCACTCGGGCAGTACCGATGATTGAAACGACGACCCCCGACTGGCGGATGACGACTCCCCTGCCTGCACCAACTGGCCAACCGGCTGGCGGTACCTTCAGTTGAGGAATACGACGAGATCGAAATATGGCGACCTGACGCTAGAGCATGCCATTTGCACTGCTCCTCAACGGGGTTCATTCATCGAGCAAGGCCGAGGAATGCCATCATTGCCCGCTCGATCTCAACCAGTTGCTCCGCTGTCAGGCGGCCGATTCGGGTATGGACGTTCGACCTTCTGACCGTCGTGAGCTTGTCGATCATCACGTCACTATCGTGGTCGAGTCCCGAAAGTAGCCCATCTCCGCCCCCTATGCGGATGCGCAGCAGTGGAGCATCCAACAGCGTGCTGGTCATCGGAGCTACGGTGACCGAAGTCGTGGCATCGAAGAGGTCATCCTGAACGATCACCGCCGGACGGGGCTTCGAGGCATAAACACCTCCGGCCACGGTCCAAATCTCCCCTCGATTCACTCCTCGTCCCACCGCGTCGAGATCGCCTCGATGAAGTCTTGGTCGTCGCTTTCTTCGTGAGCTTCTGCGACCAGCGAGGCCTGCCTGTGCGCCTCGGCCGCGAAAGTCTCGGTGCGCACGTCAGGCACCCAGACCTGCAGCGGTCGGAGGCCGCGCTCGCGCATCCGTCGTCGGTACTCACCTACCCTTTCCCTCACCGCCATAGAGCCATGTTACATGTAACGCCGAGTTTGGAGCTGCTGATTTGTCCGGCAACGTGACACGGAACCGAGCACAGAACGGTTTATCCCGGCGGTCGACCACTCAAAGCAGCCCGATTGCTCGGAGGACGCCACGTGGGTGGACACTATGACGTGGCCCTTTCTGCAACGGTATTCAAAGTCGAACTTGGCGTCTCCGATGTCGATCACGGCTACTACGCCGATCACACGCTCACCGTGGCCCGTCATCCTAGCGAGACCGATGAGCGGATGGTGGTGCGGTTGTTGGCGTTTGGGCTTCGCGCACACCGACTCAGCGACGTCGACGGCGAGTTGACTTTCGGGGCAGGCCTGTCCACCCCTGGCGTACCGGACTTGCGGCTCGCCGACTACACCGGCCGGATCCTGGAGTGGATCAACGTCGGCCAGCCCGACGAGCGCGTCTTGGGCAAGGCGGCCAGCCAAGCCGACCAGGTGCTGCTGTTCCCGTTCGCCGCCGGCGTGCCCACCTGGTGGCGCACCGTCGGCCCCAAAGTGGCCGGGCTGGCGAACCTGTCGGTGACGCAGATACCGCACGCACCGGTGCAGCAACTGGCCCAAACTGTCGATCGACGGGTCTCGGCGCAGGTGATGGTGATCGAAGGTCAGGTGACGATGACCGTGAGCGGAGTCGACGTCACCTTCGCACCCGAGCCATTGCAGTGACCTCTGAGCCCGAGCCATGTCCGCTCGGCTTTGCGCTGCCTCACAAGGTGCTCGAATGGTGGCTACTGCCGCACTCATCAACCAGTCGCGGGAACAGCGGCGCTCCCCGCAGCGGACGGTAGTCGGCGGCCGCTAAGGCAGCTGCAGCCGCCGATACCAGCGCCAGGACGAGGGCCGGCTGGAGACTGGCGTCAGCAGGCAACGCGTACAACAGCAGCCAGGCCAGCGTCACGGTGGTGATCACACCGAGGCCATCGGTCGCGCCAATGATCGAAACGTCGGGTCTGTTCAGGCCGATCTGCCCACCCGTGAGCGCGGATGTCAACGCGCACAAGGCAAGAGCCACGCAGAGCGGAAAAGTCAGCTTCCACAACCCCCACGCGATGCGATCGGTGTCCTGAATCTGGTCCCACGGTAGGAATAATGCGACGAGCATCATGGCGCCAGCTGCGCCGCAGACCAGCCGTCGAATCAACGTAGTCATTTTCCGTCCTCCTCACGGTTCTCCAGTGATCGTCACGGTGGGAGGTCGCACTGTCGATTACCTAGAGGTAATCGAGGAACGAACCCGGTGCGGCTACAGTCGGTGCGAATGGCAACCACCGGCACCGCTTCCCGGGTCGGGCCGCTGCTGCGGGAATGGCGGCTCCGGCGCCGGCTGACCCAGCTCGAGCTCGCGCTCGATGCCGGCGTATCCGCGCGTCATCTGAGTTTCGTCGAGACCGGTCGCTCCAAGCCCGGACGAGACATGGTGCTGCGCCTTGGCGAACGACTCGACATCCCATTTCGTGAACGAAACCAGCTCCTGCTCGCAGCAGGGCACGCCCCCGCCTTCCCCGAGCATCCGTTCAGCGCACCCGAACTCGCCCCGATTCGCGAAGCGCTGAAACGGATCCTGAAAAGCCACGAGCCGTACCCGGCCGTCGTCTTCGATCGGCACTGGAATCTGGTCGCTGCGAACGCCGCCATACAACCGCTTGTCGCGGGCATCGACCCAGCCCTGTTGAAGCCGCCCGTCAACGTCCTCCGTATCGGAATGGCGTTGTCATCACAGATCATCAACGCTCGCGACGTCATGGTGTACTTCCGTGATCGTATCGAGCGCCAGCTCGCCACCACTGCCGACCAGCAGCTCGCACAGCTGCTGGAGGAGTTTGACAACTACCTATCCGGCGACGACCGCGGTGCGGCAAGCGAATCCGACTTCGCACAGAATCTCGGCCCGGTGAGGGTGCGCGCACCCGGGGGCGGTGAATGGTCCTTCTTCGGCATGTTCGGCACATTCGACATGCCGTTCGAGGTCACGCTTTCCGAGCTGGCCATCGAGCTGCTGTTTCCTGCCGAACAAAACACTGCCGACGCGTTTGAATCGCTTGCCCGCGCACGTTCGGATAGTTGATGTCCGTGGGTTGGAGATCCCCAGCACTCGCTGCAACGGACCGGAGCCCCTGGCGATCACCCTCATTTGAGGATCACCTCGACCGGAATAAATCTCGCACCTCGTCCACTTGGCTCAGGAGTCGCCTTTCCCCGACTCAGGAGTTCCACATGACCCGTCCCGTTCGCGTCGCCGCGCAGATCCAGCCCGGCGGCACACCCGACTACCGCACGTGGCGCGACGCCGTCCTGGCCGCCGACGACCTCGGCGTCGACGTGATCTTCGGTTACGACCACTTCCACCGCCCGGCGGTGGAGGCCATCGTCGACGGCAAACCCCTGCTGCTCGATGAGCAACCCGACGTTGCCAACTTCGAGGGTTGGACCGCGCTCGCGTCGTGGGGTGAGATCACCTCGCACGCCGAGATCGGGCTCCTGGTCACCGGCGTCGGTTTCCGTAACCCGGACCTGCTCGCCGACATGGCTCGCACCGTCGACCACATCAGTGGCGGCCGGCTCATCCTCGGTCTCGGAGCTGGATGGTACGAAAAGGATTACACCACTTATGGTTATGAGTTTGGCACGTTCAGCTCCCGCTTCGATCTGTTCGACGAGAGCCTGATCCGGATCGAGAACCGGCTCGCGGCACTGATCCCGCCGCCGGTGCGCAAGGTACCCATTCTCATCGGCGGCACAGGGCCCAAACGCTCGCTGCCCGCCGTCGCCCGACACGCCGACATCTGGCACGCGTTCCAAGACCTCGACGCGTTCCGCAGGTCCAGCGACCTCGTCGACGAGCTGGCGGCGACGTTCGGCCGCAACGGCGCCGATATCGAACGCTCGACGCTGTGGCAGGACGCCGACAGTGCCGATGCCTTCCGCGAAGCCGGCGTCACGTTGTTTCAGACGGAGCTCACCGCTGATGACGGCTACGACCTCACGTCTCTCAAGGAAGTGCTCACGTGGCGGGACAACGGCTGACGACGATCACAGTTGATGCGTCCGTTGATGCGTCCGGCCTCCTGATCTAAGAAGGCTCATTCCCGCCACTGGCGGGAATCAAATCAAGCAATCCGCGCTCCCGCAGATGGCCCTCCCAACGCCCTGCAGCCGTGCTGATGTTGCGGCTGAAGATCGACCACCGGTCCTGATGCCCGAAGTAGCTGTGCAACGTGGTGACATATTCCGTCAGCGTGTCGATGTCATCGACCGCCGCCAGATACCCGCAGGTCTTGTCGTACTCGATCAGCACGTTGTTGTCGACCGCGTATCGCACCAACTGCTTTGTGCTGCTTATCTGTTCCATCACAGCGAGCGTCGCATCAAAGCCATCGCAGAGCGCCGCCGCGAATTTCTGCATGTCGGTGCGATCGTCGAACCGCGCCTCGTACGGCAAGTCGGGTACCAACTGTTCCCAACGGCGTTGCAGTAGCGAACCTTTGAGCGGATGCCGGGCTCGCTCGTATCCAGGGCACGCGCTGTCGACCTCAGCGGATCCGATTCCGACGTTGATGAAGAATCCATGCCACGACATCGTGCCGTTGTGCCGGTCGGGCTGAAGATTGATCAC
Organism: Mycobacterium sp. NS-7484; assembly: GCF_001953975.1. Taxonomy (GTDB): domain Bacteria; phylum Actinomycetota; class Actinomycetes; order Mycobacteriales; family Mycobacteriaceae; genus Mycobacterium. The sequence continues at coordinate 54,539 of NZ_MBEJ01000090.1, read as the reverse complement.
GTCGTAGAGCGGCCCCCGTTCCCGCGTGAAGCTGGAGTCGGATATGTCGAAGCCACGTGCGCGCAGGAAAGGCCCCACATCGGCGGAAATCATGACCTCGTAGGCCCGTTGCAATGAATCGTTGACTGTCCCCTCACCCATGACCCAAGGCTAAGCCGCCGACAACATCCGTCCGTGCACCAATTCGGGCGGGGAATCCGCACCTACCGAGCGGTCGTCGCGCACACTAGGTGACGCACCCGACGCTATGGAGGAACGAACCCGGAATGAGCCCCGTCGCCGAATTCGACTTCATCATCGTGGGAGCAGGCAGCGCGGGCTGCCTGCTTGCCAATCGGCTCAGCGCCAACCCTGACCACCGCGTGCTGTTGATCGAGGCCGGCGGCAAAGACAACTGGTTCTGGATCAAGGTGCCGGTGGGCTACCTGTACACCATCGCCAACCCCCGCACCGACTGGTGCTTCACGACAGAGGCCGATCCAGGTCTGGCCGGGCGCAGCATCCATTACGCGCGGGGCCGGGTGATCGGCGGCTGCTCGTCGATCAATGCCATGATCCACATGCGTGGACAGGCAAGCGATTACGAGCTATGGGCACAAGCCACCGGTGACGAGCGATGGCTCTGGGGTGGTGCGGACTCCCCCGGCGAAACGCTGGCGATCTACAAAGAGTTGGAAGACTACTTCGGCGGTGCCGACGACTGGCACGGCACCGGTGGCGAGATCCGCGTCGAGCGGCCGCGGGTGCGCTGGAAGATCTTGGACGCCTGGCAGGCCGCCGCAGCCCAGGTAGGCATCGCACCCATCGAGGAATTCAACCGGGGCGACAACTCTGGCAGCGCCTACTTTCACGTCAACCAACGACGGGGCCGTCGCTGGTCGATGGCCGATGCGTTCCTGCATCCGATCGCCCACCGACCGAATCTCACCGTCTACACCCAGACTCAGGCCCTGGGGCTGCTGATGGACGACGAGGTCTGTGACAGTCAGCGGCGCGGTGCATGGACCACGGCCCGGCACCGGGTCACCGGCCTGCGGTTGCTCAAGGACGGCCAGACAATCACCGTCCAGGCCCGCCGGGAGGTGATCCTGAGCGCGGGGGCGATTGGCTCGCCGCATCTCATGCAGGCCTCGGGGCTGGGCCCAGCCGAGTTGCTCACCGAGCATCACGTGCCGGTGGCCGTCGATCTACCAGGAGTCGGCGAAAACCTCCAGGACCATCTGCAGCTGCGCACCGTCTACCGCGTTCAGGGTGCCCGGACCGTCAACACGCTGTACCGCAACTGGATCACCCGTGGCGGCATGGGACTTCAATACCTGACGCTGCGCTCAGGTCCGATGACCATGCCGCCCTCCACGCTAGGGGCTTTCGCGAAAAGCGACCCGACGCTGGCCAGTCCCGATCTGGAGTGGCATGTGCAGCCTTTGTCGTTGCCCAAGTTCGGCGAACCGCTGCACCGGTACGCAGCCATCACACCCTCGGTCTGCAATCTGCGGCCCAGCTCGCGCGGCCATGTGCGCCTGGCCAGTGCCGATCCGTTGACCGATCCGAAGATCTCCTGCAATTACCTGTCCACCGACGCCGATCGTCAAGTCGCCGTGAAGGGCCTGCGGATGACCCGGAAGATCATGGCAGCGCCCGCACTGGCCGGCTACGGCCCGCAAGAATTGCTTCCCGGCCCGGACCTGGTGACCGACGAAGACCTGCAGCAGGCTGCTGGTGAACTCGGTACGACGATCTTCCACCCGGTGGGCACCTGCGCGATGGGAGCCTTTGACATACAAGGCCTTCCACGGTCAGCCGGCACGGTGCTCGACACCGAATGTCGCGTGTATCGCGTCGCCGGCCTTCGAGTGGTCGACGCCTCGGCGATGCCCACCATCACCTCCGGCAACACCAACGCGCCGGTCATGTTGATCGCCGAGCGCGCCGCCCGGGCGATTCTGGGATGAGGCGGAATCGAGCAGGGCGGTTCACCAGGTAAGGCCGCCTTGGATCCGCAATCTCGTTGGCCGCACCTACTGACAGCAGTTGGGGTCGAGTACTACGCACAAGGCTTGCAGGGCTTCGGGTTTCACCCGGTGAAAGACATTCATACCGCGCCGTTCGGAGATCACCAACCCCGCCCTGCGCAGCTGCCCGAGGTGATGGCTGACGGTGGATTCGGCCAGCTCGAGTACCGCGGCCAGATCCCCGCTCGTTTCCTCTCCTGGGCGGGAACTGAACAACAGCGACATGATTTTCACCCGCATCGGATCAGCGAGCGCCTTCAGGCGCATCGCCACCTCTAGTGCGTCGGCGTCACTGAGCGGCCCGGCCGCGACCGGGGCACAGCACACCGGGGCGGACATGTCGATGACGGGCAGCGCCTTGGGCATGACATGCATCATGCCACTTTTCTTGACATATATCGAAAAGGTGTCATTCTGAGCATGGCAGTTCGATATATGTCTCATCCGCAGTGGAGGTCGACCATGTCCCGCGTCCAGTTAGCACTCAATGTCGACGACCTCGACGAGGCGATCATGTTCTACACCAAACTGTTCGGCGTATCGCCGGCCAAGGTGAAGCCCGGTTACGCCAACTTCGCCGTCACGGAGCCCCCGCTGAAGCTGGTGCTGCTGGAAAACCCCGGCAAGGGCGGCACCATCAACCACCTCGGCGTCGAGGTGGAATCCAGCGACAAGGTGCATGCCGAGATCGCCCGACTGACCGGCGAAGGCCTGTTCACCGACGAGGAGATCGGCACCACGTGTTGCTTCGCCACCCAGGACAAGGTCTGGGTAACCGGCCCGGCCGGCGAAAAGTGGGAGGTCTACACCGTGCTGGCCGACTCCGAGACGTTCGGTTCCAACCCCACCTCACGACCGACAGCCCGGCTTGAAGCCGGATCCGACAACAACCAATATTGATGTATGTCGATATCACCCGATCCGACCGCTGGGGCGTCGACATGACAAACACCACCACTGCGTCGCCAGTGGTCGGCAAGCTGTCCACCCTGGATCGGTTCCTGCCGGTCTGGATCGGTGCGGCGATGGTTGCCGGGCTGCTGCTGGGCCGCTGGATACCCGGCCTGAACACCGCCCTGGAAACGGTTCAGATCGACGGGATTTCACTGCCGATTGCCCTGGGCTTGTTGATCATGATGTACCCGGTCCTGGCCAAGGTTCGCTATGACCGCCTGGACACCGTCACCGGTGACCGCAAGCTGCTGCTCGCGTCGTTGTTGCTGAACTGGGTATTGGGCCCGGCGTTGATGTTCGTCCTGGCCTGGCTGTTGTTGCCGGATCTACCCGAATACCGCACCGGCCTGATCATCGTCGGGCTCGCCCGCTGCATCGCCATGGTCATCATCTGGAACGACCTGGCCTGCGGTGACCGCGAAGCCGCCGCTGTCCTGGTCGCCCTCAACTCGATCTTCCAGGTCGTCATGTTCGCCGTGTTGGGCTGGTTCTATCTGTCCGTGCTGCCCGGGTGGCTCGGCCTGGAGCAGACCACCATCTCGGCCTCACCGTGGCAGATCGCCAAATCGGTGCTCATCTTCCTCGGCATCCCCCTGGCCGCCGGGTACCTCTCGCGCCGGTTCGGAGAAAAGACCAAGGGCCGCGACTGGTACGAGGCCAAGTTCCTGCCACGGATCGGGCCGTGGGCGCTCTACGGCCTGCTGTTCACCATCGTGATTCTCTTTGCGCTGCAAGGCGATCAGATCACGCACCAACCGTGGGACGTCACGCGCATCGCGCTGCCCCTGCTGGCGTATTTCGCGATCATGTGGGGCGGCGGCTACGTACTCGGCAGCGTGCTCGATCTGGGCTACGAACGCACCACTACCCTGGCCTTCACCGCCGCAGGGAACAACTTCGAACTCGCCATCGCCGTGGCCATCGCCACCTACGGCGCCACCTCCGGCCAAGCCCTGGCCGGTGTCGTCGGACCGCTCATCGAAGTGCCCGTCCTGGTCGCCCTGGTCTACGTCTCGCTGGCACTGCGCAAACGGTTCCGCCATCGCACCGAGACCCTGCGGCGCTGAGCCGACGCGACGCGCCTCGGTGGCGAGTATCCGCGATGAGTTTCATACCCGAGTGCAGTCTGCTCTGCATGGGCAGACTCATCTATGGCTTCAACGTCTCGGTGGACGGGTACATCGCCGATGCACAAGGCAACCTCGAATGGTCGGAACCGAGCGACGAACTGCACCAGTACTGGAACGACTTCGAGCGGGAGACCGCGTGCGCGTTCTACGGCCGGCGACTCTACGAACTGATGTCGGCGTATTGGCCGACCGCCGATCAGGACCCGGACGCCACCCCGCTGATCGTAGATTTCGCTCGAATCTGGCGCGACATGCCCAAGGTCGTGTTCTCACGCACGCTCGGATCCGTCGAGGGGAACGCCCGACTGGAACGCGGCGATCCGGTCGAGTTGGTCGCGAAGCTGAAGGCCGAAACCGACGGCAGGCTGGAGGTGGCCGGCGCGACCCTGGCCGCCCCGATCGTGCAGGCCGGACTGGTGGATGAATACCGGATCGTGATCGCACCGACCGCCGTGGGCGGCGGCACACCGTTCTTCCCGACACTGCCGTCGTGGATCTCGCTGCGACTGCTGGAGAACCGTACTTTTCCCGGTGGCACTGTGCTGCTGCGCTACGAGGCCAAGCGCGACTGATCCGGAAGCGTTTGACAGTCCCTCGGGTGTTTACAACCCAGAAGGCACGACCTTGTCGTTGATCGTCACCTCGACCTGACGGGTCTTCGTGTTGTACGCGATCTTGCCGTGCTCGAACGTCTCCACGAGCAGATCGCCGTCCGGCGTTTCGTCACTGGTGGGGGCGCCCAGCGGGCCCACTGAGCCGTTCTCGCCGGTGATCGCAGGCACGCCGTCGGAATCGCGGGGGACATTCCAGGCCTCCCGGATCTTGCCCCAGGTGATGTAGGCAGGCGTGCCGGCGTCGTCATTCTTGGCGGTGATCACGCCGCCCTGGAATTGCTGGAACAGCACGCCGCTCTCGCGCGCACCTGCGTTGCGATCACCGGTGAGCGGTTTGCCCAGAGCATCCCGCTGACTCTCTGTCGCCGACGAGTATTTGGCAGCGATCGGCCCGGTCAGCGTCACCTCGACGTCCCGCTCCCCGATCAGCGTCACGTCGGCGGCCTGCGCCGGGGTGTCAACCGTGGAGGTGGAGATCAACCCGACCTGGGGCGACACCGAGGAGCCGACGTTGTTGTCATTGCTGCAGCCCACGACGATCAGCGCGACGGCCGCCAGGCCGACGACTGCCGTGGGGCGAAATGCGGTCGTACTCACGGGTTTCCTCTCGCGTCTGTTCGTCGGGCGTCGAATTGCGCCTGAACCTCGCCTCGGCGGGACTATAACCGAATTCGCGAGGCTGGTAGCGGTCAAGTTTGGGTACGGGGTTCGTCAGCTGCACAAAAACTGCCGGTTGAGAACGCAATTCAACGGTGGTACGTACGAACCGCTCAACACTCCCCTCATCCCACCTGTGGCCGTACCGCCGGGTGGGATGATCCGGTTCCAATTCGCAGGTCGGAGCACATAGTGCGTGCCATATTGCGCAAGTGTGCTACTCCACGTGTGCGAGACGGATTCTCCCGCCGGCAGGTCGAATTCGAGCTGCCAGTCCGCCAGTGGTGCCGCGCTCAAGTTGGTGATGGTGAAGCGGGCGATGAACCCCGTCTGCCACGTCGATGTCACCGTCAACGTCGCCGTCGCCGCGGCCGCACGAGCGACTGGCGGGATGGCCAATCCGACCAACACAACAACCATTGCGGAGACAATCACGTGAAGCGCTGTACGCCAGCGCCTCACGGAGCGGTTAGTTGCGGCCATGGCAGGCAACGGTAAAGCTGAGGAGGAAGTATGGGCCTTCGCATCGCAAGTAGGCTGCAGTACCTTTGCTCAACCGACATCGTTCTGAAATGCTCGGCGCAACGCCGGCGGCATTGCCTGGCTCCGAGGTTGCGGTGAGCGTCGACGAGGACCTCGACTCGCTCTATGCCACACGGCCGGAGGAGTTCACCGCGCGACGCAAAGAACTGGCGTCGGCGGCGCGCAAGCGCGGAGATGCCGAGGGTGCCAAGGTGATCGCCGCAGCTCGCCGACCGACGACAGCCGCGTGGGTGGTGAACCTTCTCGTGCTGACCGATCCCAGCGTCCGGCCCCGACTGACCGACCTTCACGAAGCACTGCGCGGTGCCCACGCAGACATGGACGGACACCGTATCCGCGAATTGTCGGCCACACAGCGCCAACTGGTGCAGGACCTGGCTCGCGCCGGGTTCACAGGCGCCGGATTACCCGATCCCACAGCGGCGTTACGCGACGACGTCACCGGCACGCTGCAGGCGGCGATAGCCGATCCGGATGTCGCCACGCGGCTGGGTCGGCTCTCCAAGGCCGAAGAGTGGTCCGGGTTCGGTGACTTCGGAGCGTCGTCCGCGGTGAGCACACCGGCCCGGTCCGATACCGGGTCGCGGGCGACCTCGCCGCCGTCGACGAAGGACCAACCACACCCGGATGACGCCGGCCTCCCAGAGGCCCGTCAGCACCGCGACGCCGCGGCGTCCGAACTGACCGAGGCACGTGCCGCCCACGACGAGGCCCTTGCCACGGTGGACGACCACCGGACCACGGTCGCCACCGCACGCCGGCGCTATGAGAAATTGCTCGAGACCCTCGCTGGGGCCGAGCACGACCTCGAGGCCGCCGATGCGCAACTCAACCGTGCGCAACGGGCCGCAGACCGGCTGCGGGACCGGGTGCGAGCTGCCGAAGCGGCGTTGGCCCAGGCAGAAACGCGGTTGACCGACCTCACCGGCCAGTAGCTGCCCGAGTCGATCAACCGGAAGAGGTTTCAAACCCCCACGGGTGGATACGCCTGAGTGGAATTGCGGGCAATGACGCCTGCACACCGGAAATCAGCGGAGGAGCCCACCATGACGTTCTCGCAGATCGCGTGGAAAACGACGGCAGCTGCGGCTGGGATCGCGGCGGCCGGGATCTTGACGGCAACCCCGGCGTTGGCCGACCCGGAGACCGTGCAGTTCGGCCAGACGGCGGAGATTCCGAGCCCCGGTGGCGCCATCGATTACACCGTGAGCAACTTGCAACCCAGTGGTCACAACGACGGCATCTGGTACTCCGATGTCACGGCCCAAGCGGTGAGCGGCTCGCCGACCCCCAACATCGCCGATTTCAACGCTCGGGCAGTCAACAGCTCCACCTACGCAAACATGAAGGGCAACCAGACCGACGGGCTGCCGAATCAACCGATCGCGCCGGGAACCCAGACATCCGGACGGATCTACTTCGACGTCCGCAGCGGCACTGCACCGGACAGCGTTGTCTACCGCGACGCTGGAGGCACTGACAAGGTCGTCTGGACGCACTGACGCCCTGCCTGACCCGCCGCCACGGCAGCCACTCCTAACCCGCCACCGCAGCCACGACCAGCCCGTAGGCCACCGCAAAGCGATGTCCGAGCCGGCCGGCGACATTACCGCGCCCGACGCTGACATGGTGTCCGAGTTGCTCGCTGACCGCACGGACGAGTTCGTCGTCACTGGCTCCCCCACCGACCAGCAGCACTTCGGTGGCGTCGGGACGAACCTGTTCGATCCCTCTCATCACGTTGCCGCCGATGATCATGCGCTTGGCGGCCAATCGCCAACTGCGCCATTCTGTTCCGGACATCTGCGACGTGAACGGAAGCAGGCCACTGGGTGCCGAGGTGAGCAACCACCCGGTACAGCGACCGTTGAGGGGCTTGTCGAGGAAGTGACGGCGACCGTGCTCATCCTCGACGAGTTGGACGGTGACCGCGGTGACCGCCTCCGCGCGTTTCGCGTATTCGGCGGCGCTCCTTGAGATGTCGAGGGCGGCGGCGGTGGCTGTGGTGAGCATCTGCCCAGCGCCCGGGAGTACGACGCGGGACCCTTCGGCCACCACGTCCACGGTCCCGCCGCCGACATCCACCACCACAACGTCGTCGGAGACACCGGGAGTGGTCAGTGCGCCACGCCGAGCCGCAGCTGCTTCCGAATCGATGCGGGTGACAGTAACGCCGAGCGCCGCGCCGAGGTCCTCGACATCGGCGGGCGGGGTGTCGTCGTCACCCATGGTGGCCATGACCAGGCTGTCGACCGTGACCGACCCGCGTCGCGAATTCGCCTGCGCCGCAATATCGGCCAGGTGCACGACATGCGTCGCCGAACTCCGCTGTCCGGTCTCGACGGCTGGTTCGAGCACCCCGTGATCCGGCATCGGGCTCGCCGGCTCGGGACTCTCCAGAACGACCGCCGCGCAGGCACTGTCGAACAGCTGGTCGGCGACGATCCGGGCGTCGACGCGTTCGCCGTCGTGGAGACCGAATGCGTCGGCGAGCCAGAACGGATCGGTGAGCCGCTGTAGCGGCGCCACCCCCTGGCGCACTTCCACGGCCACCAGTGTCGCCGCCAATATCGGTCGCACGTCGACATCGTCGATCACCGGTAGTGCCGTGTTCAGCCGGTTGGACACGAGAACGGCCTCGTCGTTTGCCGTCAGCACCGCCACGATGTTCCGGCCGTCGGTCACCGCGGCGTTGACCGCACTCGCGACGTCGCGGTAGCCCCATTCCGCGGTCGCGCACACGACGACCGGGCGTTCGCGGGCAACGCGTGCGAGTTGGCCGACCGGTACCGGAGCGCCGACGCCGACGGCATCGCCCGCAGTGGTCGCCGCCGATCGGGTAGCGATGGTGAGCCGCCCGGTGCGACGGGTCTCCAACTTGACGCGCTCGACAGCCGAATGCACCGGCGGGGTCGGAGCGAATGCGGCGCGGTCGATGACGAGGCCATGGCTGTCGGCCAACCGGCGGGCCAGCTGCGCGGCACCGTCGACCGCCCGCCGGGATCCCTTGCCGCCGCGCGTCGGCGTCCGCGCACTGCCCAGCACGTCGAGTTCGGCGCCCGCACGGCACAGCACCACCTCGGTGGTGGCGTTACCGATGTCGACACCGACCCAGACTGTCATCGCAGCAAGCCGCGCCGCTGGTAGACCTGCGCGGCCTCCCGCACGAATCCGGCACAGATATGTGCCTCCTGTGCAGCGAGTCGCTCCGCCAGGTCCTCCAATTCGGCAAAAGTCGACCGTCTGGGCCGCAGCGCCTCGTATGCAGCGAGCATGTCCTCGGCGCTGAGTGCCGTCATCTCGGCCGCGCGCCGCAGGTTCAACCCGAGTTGCGCTGATCCGGTGCGTTCGGCGGTCTCGGCCTGGATCAGCAGGGTTTCTCGGCTGATCCGCACATCGTCGAGGACGAGATCACCGCTGCGCGCGGCTTCCACGGTGACCTCGGTGACGTCGCGGCCCGAATGTGAAGAGATGGTCATCGCATGAGCTCCAGTTCGATGTGGGCCCGGCCGCCTTCGGTGCGGCAGGCGGACTCCCGACGTTCGATGGCGACCATCGATACCACCTTGGTGTGGTACCGCGAGGTGATCGCCTCGTCGGTGTAGGCATTGCGCATCGGCGCCGGCGTCGCCCCTTTGGCGTGCCGACCGGCGTTGATCCCGATCAGCCGGTACATCTCCGGAGTGATCAATGGAGCGACACTGAGCAATTCGAGGTTGGACAGCGGGGTGAGGTCGCGCCGGTGGATGAGCGTGGTGCCCTTGGCCTGCAGCCCGACCGAGATCCCGGATCCCGACAGCTGAGCCGCCGACTTCCCGATGGCACCCAGGTCGATACTGTCGGTGATCCGGACCAGCCGCGGGACGCACTGCTCCTCCTCAAGCCCAGCCAGGATCTGCTCCAGCACGTCGTAGATGGTCATCCCCGACAGAGTGCGAAACAGCTTGGTGCCGAACGCCGGTGACACGCCGATGACGACATCGCGCGGATCGTCACCCACCCGCGCCGGACCGATCGGTGCGAGCCGGTCCGGCTGGGCAGCCGCCGCCTGCTCTTTCACCAGGTCGGCCACCGACCGGGCCTGGCGCACCGCATCGATCTGGGCCTGGCGCTCAGCCGTCGGCCGGTAGCCGGTGCCCGGCCCGCGGTAGTCGTTGGGATCCTGCAAGGCCGAGAGCACGTTCATCTCCTCGTCGAAGATGGCCGCGGTCTGCAGATAGTCGCCGCTGACCCTGGCCTTGGCCATGCCCAGCACCCGGTCGGCGAGGTCGCTGAAACCGGTCTCGGCCAGCGCGCCGACGACATCGAGGACAGTGAGGCCGGACTGGTCGATCATCCGGGCGGCGTTGAGCACCTTCACCCCGTCGGTCGGTGGCAGGTCCTTCGAACCTTCGGCTCCCACAACGGCTTCCACGTGTGCGTCATCGAAGTCGGCGAGGCCCAGATACTCGAACACCGCCCGAGTGGCCTCGGCGGCCAGCCGGCGCATGGACTCCAGGGTGGTCGGGTCGACGGGGCGCAATCCCCCGTCGACTCCCCAGTCGCGCTGCAGCACCAGGTAGTCGTCGAGATCGGCGGCATTGAAGTTGGACGGGCCGAACATGTTGTCGTAGGCGGGGATCGAGCCGAAACCGGAGAAGATGAAATCCGACCCGGACAGCAGCACCGGCAACGTCCGACTGGTGCGACGCATCGTGGATTCGGACATCAGACTGTCGTTGCCGCTGCAGGACTCCAGCCCGCGCAGCATCACCATGAGGTTCTCGGCGATCAGCTCACGGACACCACCGGGAACCGACGCGGTGATGCCGGCCCCGTCGATACCGCCGTTCTGCACGCCCTGCGCGCCGATGCCCTTGGCCAGCGCCACGCACCGAGATTCCAGGTAGTTCATGGACTTTCGCTCGGCCTGTCCCATGAGCACTTCTGAACCCGCCCCGCTGGACAGCCGCATCTTGATGCCGCGGGAGGCGTAGGACGACGTCAGGAATGCCTTGGACCACGGGGTGTCGTCACCGTCGGTGAAGACCTGCTCGGTGCCGTACACCGAAACCGTCTCGGCGTACGAGACCAGGCCGCGCACACCCATTTCCAGCTCGCGAGCCTCCTCGACCGAACACTGGGTCAATGCGCCGGGCGCCGGCACCTGCGAACCGATCAGCAGACCCACGGCGACAGCCGGGGCGTCGTCGAGCACCGGGACGGTGGCTTCCAGTTCCCGGAACCCGTACACCACAGCGGTGGCGGCATCCGCGGCAATCAGCAAGGGGTCGTCGAGACGGTTGGTGACGTGCGCCTGGTTGGCCGGCGTCCGGCGGGCACGCATCTTCATCATCGCCATCTGGATTTCCACCGGCTGCAGCATCGCGACGACACGCGCCATCTTGGCCGGGGTCAATCCGGAACAGACCCGCAGCACCTGCTCCCGGGGGACCGCCGAATCCACGATCATCCGGGCCAGGTCGGTCTCCGCCATCGCCATCGACCGGGGCGCCTCGGTGTGGTCGATGGCGTAGCGCACGATGAACTCGTCGATCGTGTCGAAGTCCGCGGCCGGGGTGGAGTCCATCTCGAGCACCGTGCCGTCATCCCCCACCACCCAGGATGGTTCCGGGTCGTGAGGTGAGAGGTGCGAGATCATTCCGAGTTCCGGGTCGGCCTCGGCGAACCCGTCGAGGTTGACACGCTGTTCGTCCAACAGCCGAATCCGCCCCAGCCGGTGGTCCTGCTCGATCTCGGTGCTGTCCTGCTGCATGACGCTCGCCGTGCCTCTCTGTTGCGTGAGGGGCTCAGCATTGACCGAACACGAAGGGCGGAACAACGGCGCACACCGAGATTCCAACAACCTGTGTGATGCGCACGCCACTGCCGCCCGGCCGCTGTGACCTGGCCTACAACAAGGTGTTGGAAAGAGCCGTTCCGGCTCTGGCCGACAGCCCGTCCGTCTCGCAGACTTCATCCCCGGAACTCGACGGAGCCGGCGATCCGCGGCTCCTGTGGCAGAGGCCAGAGAGGATCAGTCATGTCCCAAGTTGTCGACGCGGACAGCTCACGCAGTCGCGACTCGTCGCCGGACGGTAGCCCCGCCAAACTGCGCGGAAACCTGGGCGTCCCCGCGATCGTGTTGATGGTGGTGGCAGCCGCCGCACCACTGTCGACCATCGGCGGCAACGTGCCGATCGCCATGGTGCTAGGAAAGACGACGGGAATTCCGGTCTCGTTCATCGTGGCCGGAGCAGTGTTCTTGCTTTTCGCGGCGAGCTTCGTGGCGATGTCGAAGTACGTCACCAAGCCTGGCGCGTTCTACGCCTACATCCAGATGGCCCTCGGCCGTGCGGCCGGGGCCGGGGCTGCGGTGCTCGCGCTTCCCGCCTACATGGCGACGCTGCTCGGTGTGTCGGCCTACGACGGGGTCATCCTCGCCGGCCTCATCGAACGCTTCGGTGGCCCGGAAATCCCGTGGTGGGTGCTGACCGCGCTGGTGCTCGCGGCCGTCGCATGGCTGGGTTACCGCGACATCGATCTCAGCGCCAAGGTCCTGGGCATCTTCCTGGTCTCGGAGGTGGCCATCCTGGTCGTCCTCGACCTGGTCATCGTCCTGCAGGGCGGCGAGAAGGGCATCACCGGTGACTCGTTCACGCCGCAGGGCCTTGCCGGCGGTGTGGGCATCGCACTGCTGTACGCCCTGTGGGGTTTTGTCGGTGTGGAGGCCACCGCGGTCTTCCGTGACGAGGCCAAGGACCCGGACCGGACCGTGCCGCGCGCGACCTACTGGGCCGTCGGAATCGTGGCGAGCTTCTACGCCTTCTCCAGCTGGGCCCTGATCGAGGGCAACGGCGGCCCCGATGCCGTCGCCGCGGCCGAGGCCGACCCGGACAACTTCATGGTGAACACCGCACAGCAGTACCTCGGCATGCTGGGGCGCGATCTGACCACCGGCTTCTGGTTCATCAGCGTCTTCGCCTGCGCCCTGGCCTTCCACAACATCGCCTCGCGATATGCCTTCGCACTGGGGCAGAGCGGTATCTTCCCGAAGCGTCTGGGTGAGGTGCACGGCCGCCACGGCGCCCCGTCGAACGCGTCGCTGGCCATCACCGTCGCCTCGTTCGTGATCATGGGGATCTTTGTCGCACTCAAGCTGGACCCGGTGCTGCAGATCTTCGGGCCCCTCGGCGGCCTCGGGATCTTGGCGCTCGCGATCCTGTGGCTGCTGACCACCGTCTCCGTGGTGATCTTCTTCAAACGTCGCGGCGACTCGACCCGCAACGTGGTGTTGGGCTCGGCGGCCACGCTCGCCCTGGCCGGGGCATTGGTACTGGTCGTGTCGAATCTGACCCTGATCGTCGGTGGCAGCTCCACCCTCGCGGTGATCTTCGGCCTGATGCCGCTCGTGTTCTTCGGCGCCGGCATGCTTCTCAGCCGACGGTCGACGGCGGACCTGTCGACGATGTGATCGGTGAAGGGCAGGTTCGTCGACACAATCTCTGTCGACGAGCCTGCCCTCTCCGCGCTGCAGAGGGCCCACCGACCGCTGGTACCGTCTTTCGCCGGGGGGCGGTGTGCCGCCGAGGTTTCGCCGACAGGAGCAACGGATAAGCGGGTAGATCAGGAGAAGGCGCGACATGTCTGAGGAATCGCCGCTGACCGTGGCGGCAGCCTTGACCGTGGCGCCCCTGGACCGGGGCTCGGTGATCGCCGGTCATCGTGGTTTGACCCGTGGGGTCGGCTGGGTGGACATCATCCATGCCCCCGCCGAATCGTTCATCCGTACCGGCGACCTCGTGTTGTGTACCGGCGCCGACATCCGTCAGCCCGGCAATCGGGAATTCCTCACGTACCTGGTCTCCTCCCCGGCCGCCGGACTCGTCTTGAGTCCTCCGCCCGAAGTCAGCGTCCGCGAACTTCTGAAATCGCTGGTTCCGCTGGCCGATCGTCACGAGTTCCCGGTGGTTCTGCTGCCCTGGGAGATCGCCTTCGCCGATGTGCAGAAGAATCTGCTCCCGCTGGTGAGCCCGTCGATCCCGGGAGCACGGGTGGAGATGGCCATCGGACGGCGCCAGCATGACGACCCCGGCTGGAGCGAACTCGCCGGCGCCTTCACCGAAGCCCTCCACGACCTGGCACTTGCCGCCGATCTCACCGTGAGTTCGTCGGTCACCGATGACTTGGTGATGAGCCACTTCACGCCGGCCCCGCCGGCAGCCACCGTCTCGGTGTTGGTCGCCTCGGCCCAGCGCCTCGGTGCGCTTCCCGAAGATCTCGTCAGTTGGGCAATGCTGCCGCCGGTCCGCGACCAGTCCGTCACCGTGACCGCAGCGGTGTCGCCGACCCTGCCCGAACGGCCCGCCGGCTCATGGCAATTCGCCGAGGTCCTGCGCCAGCACCCGCAGTCCATGGCGACGATCCTCGAGACGCTGCAGCCGCTGCTGGACTACGACCGCACCCGTCGGGGTCAGCTCGTCCACACGTTGGAGATCCTTCTGAACGAGGCCACCAACACCAGCGCAGCGGCACGAGCGCTGTACTTGAACCGGCACTCGTTGATCTATCGGATCAAGCTCATCGAGGAACTCACCGGACTGTCGCTCAAGGACCCCGCGGACCGCTTTCAGCTGGAGGTCAGTGTTCGCGTCCACCAGCTCAACGAGGCGCGTCCCGACGGTCACCGCGCCGGCCCGGAAACCACGGCCTGCTTACCCTGACCCCGGCGCACCGAGGTGTGGCTCAGACCGTCATCTCGAGGATCTTGTCGCCTTGGACGTTGCCCTCGAAGTAGCCCAGACCGTAGTCACCCTCGATCGTGGTGCGGTGCATGACGCGCGGCTCGTCCGGGTCGTGGCCGGTGACGGAGTGCAGCATCCGCAGGTTGTCCCAGATCACCATGTCGGTGGGACGCCACGTGTGGAAGTAAGGCCGGATGCCGGCCAGCATCTCCTTGCACACCGCCTCGAGGAGTTCGTCACCGACCGACGACTCATCGCCTTCGATGCCCTCGGCCATCCACGGTGACACGTGCAGAACCTTCTCGCCGGTGGCCCGGGTCCACACCGCGGGATGGATTGCGCGGGGAAGCTTCTTGCCGTAATCGATCGTCTTCTGCAGGGCCGCGTGCGGCTGGATCTCACGGAACCCGTCGGCGAGGCCGAAGCGCATTTCTGCGAAGCGCAGGTTCAGGGTGTAGATGATGTTGCGGTCCTCGATCTGCCGGCGTAACTGCGGCGACAGGTTCTTGTAAAGGTCGATGCCGTCGGCGAATCCGGTCTCGCCGCCCTGGCTGACACCGGTCACACACCGCAGGACGCCCGCGAGGTTCAATTCGTTGTTGTAGCAGTGGTCGAAGTGCCAGGGCAGCCACGACGTGACCTCCTTGCCGTCGACTTCGACGATGTTGCCCTCACGCGGCGCCTGGCCGATCTCGATGACGCCGGGATGCAACGCTCCCCCGGCCCGCGGCACGGTCGGTACCGGATGGTCCTTCAGCGGGCCGAACACCTTGCTGATCTCCACCTGGAGCCGGCCGTCGGGTTCGACCTCTTCGAACAGGATCATCCCGCGCTCCTGGAACACCCTTCGAAGACGGTCGCGGACCTGCGAATCCTCCAACACCGCGAGGGTGACGCCGGTGACCCGGGCGCCGAACGCGAGGTCATCCCGGAGGGGCCGGACGTGGATGGCTGACATGGCTTATTCCTCCTGGATCGACAGACGTCATATCAATATCTGATATGGTGGATCACTATTCAACATTAGCGAGGTGGACAGATGGCAGTCAAGGGCAGTTCGACAGCCGCGCGCGTGCTGACCGTGTTCGAGGCAGTCGCGGCCAACCAGCCCGTCGGCGTCGCCGCGCTTTCTCGGCTGCTGGGGATCGACAAGAGCGCCGTACAGCGCGCCCTCGTGACGCTCTCCGATCAGGGCTGGATCCAAGCGCGCGAGGAGCAGCTGACCCGATGGGAGACCACTGGACGCATCCTGAGCATCGCCCATAGTTCGCGCGCGAAATCCGACCTGCGCCACCGGATCCAGTACGCGCTCGAGCACCTCGCGGCGCAGACCGGTGAAACCGCGATGTTCAACGAACCGGACGGTCCGCACCTGGTGGTGTCACAAGTGGCGGAGAGTCGGCAGGCGTTGCGCATGGTGCCACGCATCGGTGCCATGGTGCCGGCACGCGAAAGTGCCACCGGGCGTGTCCTTTTGCCGTTCCTGAGCCAGGATCGGCAGATCGAACTGCTCGGCGAACTGCCCGACGCGGAGTTTCTGGCCCAACTCGACGCCTGCCGCACCCGCGGTTATGCCGCCAGTAGCGAGGTGAATGCGCCGTCCATGACCATCGCAGCACCCGTATTCGAAGCCGACGGCCGCCCGATCGGCGCGGTGGCGATCAGTGGCCCGGCCGAGCGCATGCCGCCCGACAGCCACCCACGCTTGGCGGACTTGGTATGCCAAACAGCGAATCAGCTGTCACGTCGTGTTCCGCCGCCGCCCGATCAGGGTGATCTTCCCTACCCGTGATGGGACTCCTTGATGGGCATTACCCTATTTGGGTATTACCCAATTGTGTCGTGGTGAGTAGTATGGCGTCAGGAGGTAGATGATGAGCAGCCCACAGCGCGCCAGGCATTTCGTCACCGAGGTCGAGGTCGATCCGCGGCGTCGTGTTTCGCTGGGCAAGGCCGGCAAGCCCGGTCACCGTCGCTACCGGGTGGAGGAAGACGACATGGGCGTACTCACACTGACCCCCGTGGTCAGCGTGCCGGTCACCATGATCGCCGATCGCCTACGCAAGGCGGTCGCCCTCGCCGACGCCGGTGACCTGCGTCCACGTCCGGAGCGGTCCCGTTCCCAGCCGGAGGACGCCGTGCCCGGGAAAGACCGTGCACCTGCAGCCCGGCGGTCTCGCACCGCAACCACGCGCCGACGTGCCTGACGGCGACGGGCCGCTGACTTCCGAACGACCGTTCCCGGGACCGACGACGCCGCTGGCTCGCGCCGGTCGCGGCTATACGCGCTGCGCTGTCGGCTTCATCGACACTCTCGGCGCCAAGACCTTCGCCGGCAGCGAGAAGTTTCTCAACGCGCTGGCCTACATGGTCGACCTGCAACAGAAAGTGGCCCAGGCCCAACCCGGCGGAGCCGTGCGCACGGTGTACTTCTCCGACAACATCGGCGCGTCGATCCCCCTGGCGGGGCTCGACGCCACCAGTGAGAAGCGCGCGGTGTGTCAGCTGCTACGCCTGCTGGCCGGCATCCAGCTGTACTACCTGCGCGACTTCGGGATCCTGTGTCGCGGCGGGGTGGTCGTGGGTGACTGCTTCCACAGCCCGAACATGATCTTCGGTCCCGCGCTCGTGCAGGCCTACCTGCTGGAAGGCAGAGCGGTGAGCCCGCGCATCGCGGTTTCCGACGAGATCGCCGCGCTCGCCGGCGATGACGTGGTGGCATTGCTTCCACCCGAACCGCTCGTCGAACACGGCCGGACGATCGGCACTGCCCGTGCAATCGACTTCATGCGCGCCGAGTGCCCCGGCGAGCCGGGACAGACAGAGTATTTGGCACAGCTGCGGACCGTCATCGCGGCGATGTTGAATCAGTCGGACGCGGCGGCACGCCCGAAATGGGAGTGGACCGCACACCGGCTCGCCACACTCGAGGCCGCTCTCTCGGCTCCCTGAGCCGACCTCGTCAGTCGTCGAACACGAAATCGAGCACGATGGCGCCCCGGTCGGCATCCAGCGACCAGTAGATCCACAGGCTCGGTGAGCCGGCTTCGATCAAGGTGCGACGGATCGCGCGGTCCACACCGGGCAGCGCGACCGGCTCTGCGGCCGCCCACGCGTCGTCGGACTGGAACTCGATGTCGTCGAGGATCTCCCTGGCACGCAACACCATCGCCATCCGATGGTGTGGCTCGAACAATGCGTCCCACGACTCCTCAGCTAGTTCCGTCCACCACACGCCGGAATGCTACCGCGGCCATCCGACACCGGGCCGCAGGCTCCGGCGCAGGCGTCGAGAACGGCAGTTCCGGAAAAGGAAGGACCTCCGCTGCCAAAAATGTTCGGCCACAACGGTTTAGACGAGATTCCGCCCGACAGGCGCGCCGACCGTACTTCACTGGATAGTTCCGGCGACGCCACGGCGTTCAACGTCACGACAGGTCATTTGCACCATGTCGTCGGGAACAGCCACTCAGGAGGAGAACAGGATGAGCGTGGACAGCGTGTCGCACCTTGGCAGCCAGGGTATCGACGAGTTGGTTCCGTCACGGTACGCGGTGCAGGTCGGCAACATCGAGGTACTGGTGATCAGCGATGGCGTACTGCCGATTACCGCGTCGACGTTGGCCACCAACGCCGACTCGGCGGATCTGGCGGGCTGGCTCGGGGACAATTTCCTGCCGCCGGACGTCGTCGACTGGCCGCTGAACGTCGTCGTGGTCCGTAGCGGCGATCGGACCATCCTGGTCGACGCCGGACTCGGTCTGGAATTCCCGGACTTTCCGCGGGCCGGACAGACCGCCATGCGTCTGGAGGCCGCCGGTGTCGATCTGGGATCGGTCACCGACGTGGTGCTCACCCACCTGCACATGGACCACGTCGGCGGGTTGCTCACCGACGGGGTGAAAGAACGGCTGCGCCCCGATCTGCGGGTACACGTCGCCACCGCGGAGGCCGAGTTCTGGGAAGCCCCCGATTTCTCGCATACCACCATGCCGCAGCCGATACCGGACGTGCTGCGGACCGTCGCCTCGCGTTTCTTGGACGGATACCGTAGCCAACTGCGGCCTTTCGAGACCGAATACGAGGTGGCACCGGGAGTCCTCGTGAGTCGCACCGGTGGACACACCCCCGGGCACAGTGTCGTCCGACTGGAGTCCGGCGGCGATCGTCTGACGTTCGCCGGTGATGCCGTCTTCGCCCCGGGATTCGACAATCCTGAGTGGCACAACGGATTCGAACACGACCCAGAGGAAGCGGCCCGCGTACGGGTGAACCTGCTGCGGGAGTTGGCCGCGACCGGCGAGTCGCTGGTCGCCACTCACCTACCGTTCCCGTCCGTCTGCCGGGTCGCGGTCGCCGGTGACGCCTTCCGGTGTGTGCCGGCCGTCTGGGATTACTGATCTCGCGGCCACCTCACGTCAGGTCCGATGGTGGACCTGACGTGAGGTAGAAACGATGAGGAGGCGACGATGGCTGACTCACCACATCAGGTTCGGATACGCCGGGTCTACGAGGATCCGAGTCCGGACGACGGTGCACGGATTCTGGTCGACCGGCTGTGGCCGAGGGGGGTGAGAAAGGACCGCGCGGCTCTCGACGAGTGGTGCAAACAGGTGGCGCCATCCACCGACCTGCGCAAGTGGTATGGCCACGACCCGGCGCGCTTTGCGGAGTTCAGCCATCGGTACCAGGCCGAGCTTGTCGAGCCCGAACGTGCCGCCGGGCTCGACCATCTACGGGATCTGGCGAAGAGGGGCACCGTGACGTTGCTGACGGCGACCAGGGATCCACAGATCAGCGAGGCCGCCGTACTGGCGGAGCTGATCGCCGGGAAGTTCAGGCCTGCGTCTGACCCAGAGTGACATCCAGGGTGCGGGATGCCCCCGACGGGTCTTCGTACGTCAGCGTGACGGTGTCACCCGGTGCCTTGGCATGCACGGCCGCGACCAACGCGTCCGGACCGTCGATCACCTGGCTGTCGACCTTCGTGATCACCGACCCCTGGGGTAGACCCGCCTGCGCCGCCGGGCTGCCCTCGACGACTCCGGCCACCGCCGCACCATGGGTGTCGGCATCGGCGAGCTGCACACCAAGCGAGGCATGCTGAACCGTCCCGGTCGAAACCAATTCGTCGGCAATGCGTTTGGCCTGATCGACCGGAATCGCGAAACCCAGGCCGATCGATCCGGCCGGCCCGCCCTGCGACCCTTGCCCACCGCCCAGTGAGGCGATCGCCGAGTTCACGCCGATGAGGTCGCCGTTCATGTCCACCAGCGCACCTCCCGAGTTGCCCGGGTTGATCGCCGCATCGGTCTGAATGGCACTCATCACCGAATGCTGGCCGGTCTGCCCGTCACCGGTGACCACCGGGCGGTTCAGGGCGCTGATGATTCCGGTGGTGACCGTCCCCTGCAGGCCCAGCGGTGAACCGATCGCCACGACGTTCTGCCCCACCTTCAGATCCTTCGACGAGCCGATGCTGATCGGGGTGAGCCCAGAGATGTTCTGCGCCTTCACCACCGCGATGTCGTCGGCAGGGTCGGTGCCGATCACCGTGAACGGCACCGTGCGTCCGTCAGAGGTGGTCACCGTCGCCGCCATGGCACCGCCCGTCCGTCCCGACGGATTGGCCGAGGGGCCATCGGGGGCAAACGGATTGTCTCCGGGGAACAGTCCGCGCGGCAGGCCGGGGAACTGACGATCAGGTGACGCCTCGGCGGCCAGGGGTCCCCGACCGCCGGCGCCTTGCGCGGCCGAGGCGACCACGTGGTTGTTGGTCAGAATCAAACCGTCTTCGCTCAAGACGATGCCGGACCCTTCCTCACGTCCGCGCCCCGTCTCGATCTGCAACTTGACCACGCTGGGCAGCACCTTGGCCGACACTTGCTCGACCGTGCCGGCGGGAGCGGTGTTCTTCGGCTGCCCGGGAGCAGCGCCGATTGCCGGCGACGGCTTGGCGGCGTGGTCGGCGGCCGGGGCCTGCGCCACCGGTGTGGTTTGCCCGGCATGGTCCATCACGGCGACCGCCGACACCGCACCGGTTGCCATCGCCACCGCGGCCGTGCCGGCAACCAGCACGCCGGCGCGAGACTTCTTCCTCGGCTGCGGATGATCCGGCACCAGTGGCTCTTCGAACTTCTGGGTGATCTCGGGATGCAACCCGTAAGGCGGAGAGGGCTGTCGATACCCCGCGCGGCTCCACGGACTCGGATTATGTTGACCCGTCATGTGATTCGTTTCACGCCCAGAGTTGCTGTGCTGCGACGGCTGCGCCGACCATTGATCCATCAAAATTGCTTCTTCCCTTGCGACACCGACATATATGCGCCATGCCGGCGCCTACGTAGATGTTGCAGTGACCTACTGAGCGTTTGCTGAGAATGAGTTCGGCGCTGCCCAAGACTTTTTCGCCGTCGACGGCTGACGGCGTGGCGACCGTTGCGTTCAGGCCAACGGATTGAGCACCAGAGTGCACAGTCGAGGAAGGTTGGCCAACGGAATCCAGGCCACCAACTGACGGCAGGTTCCGGTGGCCATACCGATGGGGCCGCCGCAGACCGGCCACGCGCCGAGACCTTGCGTCTGCAATACGTTGCGCGCCACCCGGATCTGCTCCTCGCGTGAAGCGGCGGCCGGTGACCCCGTTCCGCCGTGTGAGGCCCACGTGGCCGGGGTGAACTGCAGCCCACCGTAAAACCCGTTGCCGGTGTCGGCCGACCAGTTTCCGCCCGATTCGCATTGGGCCATCGCATCCCAGTTCGGTTCTGCGCCGGCAGGCGGGACGGTCAAGACTGTCTGCGCCAGGGCCATCGCGCCGACGAAGGCGACCACCGTGGCGATCTTGCGCGTACGCATGTCGACCCCCTCCTGGCGTTGTACGCCGAAGCGCACGCCGGTTAAGGCAAGGGCGAGAGATTGTTGCTCCACCCCATCGTGGTACGGAGCTTACCCATGGGATGAAAGTAAAAAACACGTGCTAGAGAGTCTTATTATCTTCTCTGAGTTTATTTAATAGTTATGCGCCTAGTGGGGCAGATGAGTCGAACAACGGCCCCTGTCAGGACGCGATACTGTCCAGGTCAGGGCCATGAGCGACGCTCACAATCGGCGTTCCGTCAGCCCCGTGAAATTTGAGTCAAATGTGAATTCAGATCTGCAAGTGAACAAAGGGAGAAGAATTTCCCCTGTGACTCATGTGCTAATTGAGATAGTTGTGGCCGCTGTTGCAGAACGTTGCTCGCTGCGCCCGTTTCACCGGGCGGCGCGGCAGCCGCCCGAATTGCCGAGGCGCCCCGATAAAACGGTTCACTTCCACCGTCGCGCGGGTGCTGGGCACGTACGCTCCCCCACGTGTACGTCGACGTGATGACCGTTCCGCAACCGTTGGCCCGAATCGGTGAACTCGCCCGTCGCACCCAGGCCGCCGGATTCGCCGGCCTGCTGCTCACCGAGACCGGTCGCACGGCATACCTCAACGCCGCGGTCGCCTCTCAAGCTGCGCCCGGCCTGACCCTGTCGACCGGTGTCGCCGTTGCCTTTCCGCGCAGCCCGTTCATCACCGCAGCCTCGGCATGGGAACTCCAGGAAGCCACCGGCGGGAGATTCCGACTGGGCATCGGCACCCAGGTCCGCACGCACGTCGTACGCCGTTACGGAATGCCGTTCGAACACCCCGGCCCGCGCCTGCGCGATTACGTGTTGGCGGTCAGGGCCTGTTTCGCCGCCTTCCGGACCGGAAAGCTGGACCATCACGGCGATTTCTACAACCTCGACTTCATCACTGCGCAGTGGAGTCCCGGCCCGATCGATGCGGCCGACCCCAAAGTCGATGTCGCTGCAGTGAATCCGTGGATGCTACGGATGGCCGGTGAGGTCGCCGATGGTGTGCACATCCATCCGATCGGAGAACCCGGCTACATCACCCGCCATGTGCTGCCCAACCTGGCGGCCGGCGCAGCGAAGGCCGGCCGGTCGGTTGCCGACATTGCCAAGATCGTGCCGGTCATGACGATCGTCGGTGACAGTGATGCCGAACGGGCCCATGAGCGCGAGTTGGTCCGGGCCAGCATGAGCTTCTACGGAAGCACGCCGAACTATGCGTTCATCTGGGACGAGGCCGGCTTCGAGGGAACCACCGCGCGACTTCGGGAGAAGCAGAAGGCCGGGGACCTCGCAGGCATGGCGGCCCAGATCACCGACGACCACATCGCTGCGTTCGCCACCGAGTCGACCTGGGACGGATTGGCCGACGCATTGTCCGCCAAGTACCAGGGCGTCGCGACGCGCATCGTGCTCTACAACGCCCTGGCCGGGCCCGATCGTCTCGAACGCTACGGAGAAATTGCGCGGCAGCTGTCGGCGGTGTGATCGAAACGGGCTTTCGCGCCGGCCGACCACATCGCCGAAAAGCCGCCCCGCTCAGTCGAGATCGAACCGGTCGTTGTTCATCACCTTGACCCACGCCGCGACGAAATCCTCGACGAACTTGCCCTTGTGGTCGTCCTGCGCATAGACCTCGGCGATGTTGCGCAACACCGAATTCGAGCCGAACACCAGATCGTTGGCGGTGGCCGTCCACTTGGTCGCACCCGTGGCACGGTCTTTGACCTCGTAGACGTTCTCGGTGTTCTCCGAAGGTTTCCACTCGTTGCGCATGTCGACCAGGTTGACGAAGAAATCGTTGGACAGCACACCCGGCTTGTCGGTGAACACACCGTGCTTGCTGCCGCCGTGATTGACAGCCAGCGCGCGCAATCCGCCGACCAACACCGCCATCTCGGGAGCGGTGAGGTTCAGGAAATACGCCTTGTCCACCAACAGCTGTTCGAGCGGCGCCTTCTCCCCGGGGCGGAAGAAGTTACGGAAGCCGTCGGCACGGGTCTCGAGCACCGCGAACGACTCCACGTCGGTGTTCTCCTGCGTGGCGTCGGTGCGCCCCGGGGCGAAGTGGACGTTGATCTCGTAACCGCCCTCCTTGGCTGCCTTTTCGATCGCCGCGGACCCGGCCAGCACGATCAGGTCGGCCAGTGACACTTTCTTGCCGCCGGCCGCCGAGCCGTTGAAGTCCTGCTGGATTTGTTCGAGCACCGGCAGCACCTTGTCCAACTCGGACGGCTCGTTGGCCTCCCAGCGCCGCTGCGGCTCCAGCCGGATCCGCGCGCCGTTCGCCCCGCCGCGCTTGTCGGTACCGCGGAAACTCGACGCCGCCGACCATGCCGTCTTCACCAGCTGTTGTACCGTCAGGCCGGACCCGAGCACCTTGTCCTTCAACCCGGCGATGTCCTGCTCGTCGATCAACGGGTGATCGACATCGGGCACCGGGTCCTGCCACAGCTGCGGCTCGGGGATCCACGGACCGAGATAACGACTGACCGGGCCCATGTCGCGGTGCATCAACTTGTACCAGGCCTTGGCGAACGCCTCGTCCATCTCCTCGGGATGATCGAGCCACCGGCGGGTGATCTCGCCGTAGATCGGATCCACCCGCAGCGACACATCGGTGACTAGCATGGTCGGCTTGCGCTTCTTGTTGGGATCGAACGGGTCCGGGATGATCTCCGGCGAGTCCTTGGCCTCGAATTGCCAAGCTCCGCCAGGGCTTTGGGTCAGTTCCCACTCGTGGCCGTAGAGCGTCTCTAAAAAGCTGTTGTCCCACTTGGTCGGTGTGGGCGTCCAGACGACCTCGAGACCGCTGGTGATGGTGTCGCCGGCCTTGCCGGAGGCGAAGGCACACTTCCAGCCCAGACCCTGCTCCTCGATCGGGGCGCCCTCGGGTTCCGGGCCGACCAGGTCACCGTCACCGGCACCGTGGGTTTTGCCCAGCGTGTGACCGCCGACGATCAGCGCCGCGGTTTCCTCGTCGTTCATCGCCATCCGGCCGAAGGTCTCACGGATGTCGTGGGCCGCGGCAACTGGATCCGGCTTGCCTTCGGGGCCTTCGGGATTGACGTAGATCAACCCCATCGTCGTCGCACCGAACGGCTGTGCCAGTCGGCGGTCGGACTCGTTGGTGCCGCCGTAGCGCTGATCGGTGCCCAGCCAGGTGTCCTCCTGACCCCACAGCATTTCCTCTGGCTCCCAGATGTCCTCACGCCCGAAGGCGAAGCCGAACGTCGTGAACCCCGCTCCCTCCAACGCGGCGTTACCGGCGAACGCGATCAGATCGGCCCAGGAGATCTTGTCGCCGTACTTCTGCTTGATCGGCCACAGCAGTCGCCGGCCCTTGTCCAGATTCGCGTTGTCCGGCCAGCTGTTGAGTGGGGCGAACCGCTGACTGCCTTCACCGGCTCCGCCGCGACCGTCGAAGATGCGGTACGTCCCGGCGGCGTGCCAGCTCATCCGGATGAACAGGCCGGCGTAACTGCCGTAATCAGCCGGCCACCAGTCCTGTGAGGTGTTGATCAACTCGATCACGTCGCGTTTGAACGCCTCGACGTCGAGCTGCGCGAACGCCTCGGCGTAGTTGAAGGATTCGCCGAGCGGGTTGCCTTTGTTGTTCTGCCGGTGCAGCACCGACACGTCGACCTGCTCGGGCCACCAGTCACGGTTGGTCAGCGGCGCATGGGCTTTTGGCTTCGGCGAATCGATGACCGGATTCTCGGACTCACTGTGGCTGTGGGTTTCGGCGTCGGAATGGGGCGGACGGGCATCAGAGGTATCGGCAGGCATTGCATTCCCTTTCATCTCCGGCTGACGGGGCTGCCATCAGGATCTTTAGAACGCGAACAATCGGGGCACAGGCCCCAATAGATGACCTCGGCCTCGTCGATCTCGAAACCGTTGTCATCTGATGCGGTCAGGCATGGAGTTGCGCCGACCGCGCAATCCACGTCGGCGATGACGCCGCACGACCGGCATACGACGTGGTGGTGGTTGTCGCCGACCCGCGTCTCATAACGGGCCAACGAACCGCTCGGCTGTATCCGGCGTACCAAACCGGCCGCGGTCAACGCGTTCAGCGCGTCGTAGACGGTCTGATGGGAAACGTCCGGGAGGTGCGCCCGGGTGGCGCGAATGATCTGCTCTGTTTCGGCATGTGGATGCTCACCCACCGCATCGAGAACCGCCAGCCGGGGGCGGGTTACGCGGAGCCCGGCCGAGCGCAACATGTCTGCGAACTCGAGGCCATCAGCCATCACTTCGAGTGTGGCGACCAATTTGGAAGGAATCAAGGTTCCGGCTCGGATCAACGCAGATGTAGCGTGGCGACCGTGAATTCCTCTCGTCTGTCTTCTTCCCTGGCACTCGCGGCGTGCGCCGCCTCGTTGTCCCTCGCGCTCGCTGGCTGCGGGTCGGATTCCGACACCTCGTCGAGCGCATCGCCGACCAGCACAACCTCGGTCGGAGACGTCCTCACACCGTCCATCGCCGAGACCGCGACCGAAGCCCGAACCTGTCCGACGGCGGCCCCGCAGAATGCGGGCACGCCCGAGTGGACGCTGTCCGGTGCCACCGGCAGTGTCGCCGTCACCGGCTCGACCGACAGCGCGGCACCTGTGGTCAAGGTGGACGGACCGTTCAGCGTGACGGAGACCCAGGTGCACACCCTCACGGCCGGCGACGGGCCGGTGGTCTCACCGACGGCCAACGTCTCGGTCTGCTACATGGGTGTCAACGGACGGGACGGCTCGGTCTTCGACAGCAGCTACGAACGCGGCGAGCCGGTCGACTTCCCACTTACCGGTGTGGTGCCGGGCTTCCAGAAGGCCATCTCGGGGCAGAAGGTCGGCTCCACGGTCGCCGTCGCCATGACTTCCGCGGACGGCTACCCCGAGGGCCAGCCGGCCGCGGGAATCCAGCCGGGCGATTCGTTGATCTTCGCGATCAAGATCCTCGACGCCAGGGGCTGAGCAGCAGCACGCCGGCCGCTTGCGACAATGCTCGTATGGTCGAGCAGAGTCTCTGGATGCAGAAGGTCGCGGCCGATCCCGGGCACTCGCATTGGTACGTCGAGCGCTTCCGTGCGATGGCGCGTGCCGGGGAGGACCTGGCCGGGGAGGCTCGTCTCGTGGATGCCATGGCCTCGCGTCAGGCCCGCATCCTCGACGCCGGCTGCGGGCCCGGCCGGGTGGGCGGTTACCTGGCCGAGGCAGGGCACCAGGTGGTGGGCGTCGACGTTGACCCGGTGCTGATCGAGGCCGCCGAGCAGGACCACCCGGGCCCGCGCTGGCTCGTCGGCGACCTTGCCGAACTCGAC
Organism: Mycobacterium sp. NS-7484; assembly: GCF_001953975.1. Taxonomy (GTDB): domain Bacteria; phylum Actinomycetota; class Actinomycetes; order Mycobacteriales; family Mycobacteriaceae; genus Mycobacterium. The sequence continues at coordinate 27,710 of NZ_MBEJ01000090.1, read as the reverse complement.
CTGCCCGCGCGCGGCATCGCCGATCCCTTCGACGTCATCGTCTCGGCCGGCAACGTGATGGCCTTTCTCGCCCCGAGCACGCGGGTTCAGGTGCTGACGCGGCTGCGCGCCCACCTCGCTGACGACGGTCGGGCGGTGATCGGATTCGGCGCCGGCCGAGAGTACGAGTTCACGCAATTTCTCGACGATGCCCGAGCGGCGGGGTTCGCCCCCGACCTGTTGCTGTCGACCTGGGATCTGCGTCCCTTCAACGAGTCGTCGGACTTTCTCGTCGCGGTGCTTGTCCGTTCGGACTGAAGTTGAAATTGGCCACGGCAGTGGACAATCCGGTACCGATCAGGCCAAGGGTGTCGTAAAGGCTCGCGCTGCCGGTGGCCACCCCGTCAGCACTGGTGTGCGTCACCGCGGCCATCCCGATGTACGGACCGACCGGCAGCCTGCTGAGCGCCAAGGTGTAGTCGGCGTTGATGAACGCCAGCCCGGCCGAACTGAAGTTGGTCATCGAACTGGTGACGTCGACTGCCAGGGCGGCTCTGATGAAGGGTGTGAGCTCTTCACCGGCCACGAGCTCGCGGACCTCACGCAGCCACGCGTAGCGGGGACCGGCCTGCTGCCACGGGAACCCCTCGCCGGTCCACTCGGGATCCGGCCCGTATGCCTTGATGAACATCGGCACCGCGTCGTCGAACTGCGCCGGTTCGTCAGGCGGCGCCGGCAAGTCGAGCGGGGCCGACCAAAATTCGCCGTCAGGTTGTGTGCCGCGCCGTAGGTACAACGCGGACCCGCGGGCCACCAGCTCTCCGTCCTGCGTCATCGCCGCATCCACCGACTGCATTCGTGCGCCGGTCCGCACCACCGAAGCGCTGACCCGAACCGGCGCACTGGCCACGCGGCGCAAGATCTCCACCGTGAACCGCGCCGGCTGCAAATCGTCGTCGGTGACGAGCTGTTCGACTGCGCGGGCCAGCAGGCCGCCGACGACCTGGCCGCCGAGTGTCGGCCCCCAGCCGCCGTGGGCGATCTTGTTCGGGGTGAACCCGTCGTCACCGCTCACGAAGAACGGCGTCATCGCCATGCGCTCCACAGACCCACCTTCCACCGGCACCTCAAGCACGTACGGACTCTATTACAGAAAGCCCTACAGTTGATGCGACCTTACGGTCGTCGGCCCAGACGGCGGATTTTGCCGGCGTAGCGTCGGATCGATGGGATTGGTGTACTCCAGCGTCATCGACGCCCCACGCGATGAAGTCTTCGCCTGGCACGCCCGGCCGGGCGCGTTCACCAGGCTGTCGCCGCCATGGCAATCGCTGCACCTCAAATCCGAGGCTGTCTCACTGCGAGATGGTCGCGCCGAACTCGCCCTGCCCGGCGGGCTGCGGTGGGTGGCCGCGCACCAGGCCGACGCCTACGACCCACCCAGGCGGTTCGCCGACAAGATCGCCAGTGGCGGGCTCGCGTCGCTTCCGGCCGCTGTGACGGTGCGCTGGAACCACATTCACGACTTCGATGCCGTCGGCGACAACCGCACCAGGATGACCGACCGGGTCGATACCCCGGTGCCCGGCCGGTTCCTGCGACCGATGTTCGTCTACCGTCATCGGCAACTGGCCGACGATCTGGCCACCCACCAACGCGCCCGGGCCCACGGAGTGGCACCGCTGACTGTCGCGGTCACCGGGGCATCCGGACTGGTCGGTACGGCACTGACCGCATTCTTGAGCACCGGAGGCCACCGGGTCATCCGGTTGGTACGCCGCGCGGCCACGAAACCCGATGAGCGGCAATGGAACCCGAACGACCCGCACCCTGACCTGCTCGCCGGTGTCGATGCCGTCATCCACCTGGCGGGCGCGTCGATCGCCGGGCGCTTCACCGAAGGACACCGCCACGCGATCCGCGACAGCCGTGTCGAGCCGACCCGGCGGCTCGCCGAACTCATCGCGCGTACCGATGCCGGCCCCCGGATTCTTCTCAGCGCCTCGGCGGTCGGCTTCTACGGCCACGACCGTGGCGACGAGGTGCTCACCGAGACCGCGGAACGCGGTGAGGGATTTCTGGCCGACGTGGTCGCCGACTGGGAGGACAGCCTGGCACCGGCCGAGCGGCGCGGCATACGGGTGGTGCGCATTCGCACCGGAATTGTGCAGTCGCCGCGCGGCGGCACGCTACGGCTGTTACGTCCGCTGTTCGCCGCCGGTTTCGGTGGCCGCATCGGTGACGGCCGGCAGTGGCTGCCGTGGATCGGCATCGACGATCTGATCGACATCTATCACCGGGGCCTATGGGACGACGCACTGTCAGGACCGATCAACGCGGCGGCGCCGAGCCCGGTGCGCAACGCCGAATACACCGACGCGCTCGGCGCCGTGCTGCACCGCCCGACGGTTCTGCCGGTCCCGGTGTGGGGGCCGCGGCTGTTACTGGGCGAGCAGGGTGCCCGGGAACTGGCCTGCGCGAGCCAGCGTGCGATGCCGGCGCGGCTGCAGGCGGCCGGTCACCACTTCCGTCACCCCGACCTGAAACAGGCCCTGGGCCACGTCTTGGGACACCCCGCTACGGCGTAGGAGCTGCCGGAGGCGCCGCCGGCCGCTGCCCCGGGGTGTTGTTGTACTCGTACCCCGGCGGTGGCGGCCCGTTCAACGAGTAATAGCCGGGCGGCAGCGGTGGACCGGCCGGTTCGGAGCCCGGTGGCGGCTCAGTCATCGGAGTCTCCGAGCCGGGGGCGTTGATCGATACATAGCCGGGCGGCAACGGCGGCGGCGGACCCGCGCCCGGCGGCGGCGCGACCCCCTGGGGCGCTCCCCCGCCGCCTTGGAAGCCGTATGGATCGTGGGCTTGGTGCCACAGATCGCGCAACGTGCCGATCGGGCCGGAACCGTATTGACCGGAACCGTATTGCGGGTTCGCGATCTCGGGAACCTGCGGCGGACCGGCCGGGGCCGGCGGCGGCGGTGCTGCCAGTGCCGGATCGACCGGGGCGGGCGCCGGCTCGGGCACAGCCGGGTCGGCGGCGGCCGGGGCCGCCGTAGCCAGCGCGGCTGCGACGAGGGTCAGCCCCGCGATGGCGCGCTTCATCCCGCTGACCGAACGGGTGGCGCGGCGCGCGTCAGTGGTCAATCCGGCGGTCCTCTCTGTCAACACCGCCGGCACATCTACCAGGAGAACCGGGCGGTCCGTGCATCGTCGCACACCGCGCTACCGTTCGCCCTCCACCTGCGCCTGCGGCGGCGGTGTCGGCGCATCCCACACCGTCCAGGTGTAGTGCTGCTCGGGCGACCCGGCGGAACCGAGCATGAATGCCCGATGCCCGCGGTTGGCGCGGGCGATGGTGACCATCCAGGTACTCACCGTGCTGATCCGGTTTCTGACCCCGGCCAGGAACGCGATATGGATGAGCCCCCAAGCCAGCCAGCCGAAAAAGCCGGCGATCTTGACCGGACCGACCTGCAGCAGCGCCTGCCCGCGAGCGATGTACGCCGCCGAGCCGAGATCGCGGTAGCGGAATGGCCGCCGGGACTTCCCGGCAAGCTCGCGCCGGATGCACGATGCCACGTGGAGCCCGCCCTGCATCGCGTTCTCGGCCACCCCGGGCAGGTGGTCACGGCCGGCGAGGTCGCCGATGACAAAGACCTCGGGATGGCCGGGCACGGAAAGATCCGGGCCGACCGCGATTCGTCCGCTACGGTCCGACTCAGCCCCCAGCACCTTTGCCACGTGGCGGGCGAACGGTACGGCCTCGACACCGGCCGTCCACAACACAGTCCGCACCGCGTACTGCTCATCCGGGCCATCGCCTTTCGGGCTGGCGGTCACCCCGGCTTGGTCGACGTCGGTCACATGCACACCCATGTGCAGCTCGACGCCGAGATCCTGCAGCGACCGTGTCGCCTTGTCCGCCAGCTCCGGGGCGAAGGACTTCAACACCCGCTCACCGCCGTCGAACAGCAGCACCCTGGCTTCTTCGGGTTCGATGCTATGGAACTCGTTGGCCAAGGTGCGCGTGGCCATCTCGCGAATCTGACCGGCGAGTTCGACACCGGTCGGCCCGCCACCGGCGACGGCGAAGGTGAGCCAGCCATCGCGCTCCGGCCCCGGCGGCAGCGTCTCGGCGATCTCGAAGGCGGTGAAGATCCGCTGACGGATGTGCAGCGCGTCGTCGAGGGTCTTCATCCCCGGTGCCCACTGAGCGAAGTGCTCGTTGCCGAAATAGGACTGTTGCATGCCCGCGGCCACGACGAGCACGTCGTAGTCGATGGTGAACGTCGTCTCGTCGGGCCGCCGGGCGGTCAGCCGGCGAGTGTCGGGGTCGACGTCGATGGCTTCGCCGAGCAGGGTGGTGACGTTGCGGTGCCGCTCGAATTCCTCACGCAACGGGCGGCTGATCTGTCCGAGGCTCAATGTCCCGGTGGCGCATTGGTAGAGCAGCGGTTGGAACAGATGTCCGGCCGACCGGTCGAGCACAGTGACGTCGACGTCGACGCCGCCCAACCGACGCGCACAGAACATGCCGCCGAATCCCCCACCGATGATCAACACCTTCATTCGACTGTTGCCCACACTTAGGAGGTTAACCATCCGTCCCGGAATTGAATCGGCGTCAGAGCGGCGCAGTTTCGGATCTGGGAGCAGACCGCGCCGAACGGGTCCATCATGACTCGTATGGCAGTCATCACGCCGGGGGTGCCGGATCAATCGGTTCGATTGGCTAAGCTTCTGGTGTCGAAGTTCGATCTCAAGCACCGAGGTGGGCATCCATGTTCCTGAGCAAGGCAACCCTGGCGAGTATCGCGGCTATTGGCGTGGTCGGGGCCGCCGTCGGCCTCGGCACGGCCACCGCGAACGCCGAACCGGACCCGAGTCTCCCGCCGCCGCCCAACGCGCCGAAGAAGCCGGCCGAGACGTGGCAGGGTCACCCGATGGTCTGGTGGAACCTGCCTGCGGGCGGCCACTGGGGCGTGTGGATCAACGGCGACTTCCTTCCGTTCACCTGATCCGAGGGGCAGGTTCAGGAGCCGGGCGCGTCGTCGCTGTCGCCGTCGGCGTCACTGTCCGGTTCCTGTGCGGGTGGCGCCTCGAGCGGGACGCTCTCGGCGCGCTGTACACCGACCGCCGCGGTGTTCTCCGCCGGCCGCAGTCGCACCACCCGTCCGACGGCCCGTCGGACCCCGGGCGGTCCCTCGATCCGGAAGAAATCGCCGATCCGTCCGGCGCCGTAGCGCAGCGGTGAGCCGAGCAACTCACCCATCACCACACCACTGCCCAGTGCCAACGCGGTGGCCGCCGCGGTCAACAGGTAGGCCAGCCCCTGGCCGAACTTCTCGTCGACGGCGAAGGCGAACACCGCCCAGAACACCGGCAGACCGGGGAGCATCGGCATGATGCCGGCGGTCGCGGTCACCAGAGCCGGGGACTGCCGGCGAATCGAGATCAACGTGGCGATGAAGCCGACCCCGATCGCGGCCACACCGGTGGCCGCCCACTGTCCGAACCCGGCAGTGCCCAGGCCGATCAACGTCAGCTCGGCCAGCCCGGCGGCCAGCCCCGCGGTGAGCAGCGAACGCAGTGGCGCATAACTGGCCAGCGTCAAGCAGACCCCGGCCAGCGCCGCACCGGCGACGGCCAGCACGATGTGCAGCGGATCGCTGGGGATGATGAAGGTGCCGGGCGCATTGACGTGCAGTTCGATTCCGACGCCGAGCAGTGTGGCGGCCTGCAGCGCACCGACGATGCCGACCACGATGCCCGCGGTGAGGAACACCGCGTCGCCGAGGCGGGCGACCGCGGTGACCATGTAACCGGTCAACGCGTCCTGCACCGCACCGACCAGGGTCATCCCGGACAGCAACACCACGATGCCCGTGGCGACCAGCGCACTGAGACCCTGACCGGTGTATTGGTAGGCCGCCAACGCCACCAGCGTGGCGATGGCCGCGCCGACGGCGTGCTGGAAGAAGAACGGGGTCCCGATCCGGTTCAGCACCCGGCCGACCCGGTCGATCGCGGCGGCGGTGACACTGGCCAACAGACAGGTCAACCAGTTGCCGCCCATGAGCATCGCGATGCCCAGCGCGAAACCGGCCCAGCCGGCAGTGGCCAGCCAGCGTGGGAAGGGGTGCGGGCTCTCGGTGAGCTCGTCCATCGCCTCGTGTGCCTCGTCGACGGCGATACCGCCCGAGGTGATGCGCCGCACCAGGCGGTCGAGTTCGGCCAGCCTGGTGTAGTCGGTGGATCTGGTGCGGACCGAGCGCATGATCGTGACCGGAGGGCTGTCGGCAGTCGGCAGCGCCGACACAATGATCGTGGCGACGGTGATGTCGACGACGCAGTCGGTGAGCCGGTAGGCCTGCGCCACGTCTTGGGCGGTGGCCACGACATCGGCGGTACCCGAGCCCGAGGAGAGCATCACTTCGGCGAGCCGGATGGTCAGATCGAGCACCTTGCGGGTATGTACGTCGCCCATACCGGCCGACGTCCGGCTGCGCCGACCGGCGACCGGTGCGGGGTCACGCCGCCCACGCAGGGCCATACGCAGCCCACCGCGCAGGCGGGCCCTGCCGTTCAACCCTTCCTCAGTCATCTTTGAGCAGACTACTGATGAACCGGCGGCTGCCGGTGGAGGCTCGGGTCTGTGTGCCCGGTGGGGCCGACCGTCAGGTCGCGGGACTGCGCTGCGCGTCAGCGGCGCGGATCACATCCGAGCCGACGAAGGTGAAGATCCGGGCGCCGGAGGTCAATGGTTGCGACGCTCCGGTGAACCGGTGGGCGCCGACGCCGTAGCTCACCTCCGGCGGCGAGACCCAGACCAGGTCGAAACCGCGCTCGTCAAACCAGTTGAGGATCAACGGGACTCGGTCGGGAACCGAGCGACCCCTGGTCCACAGCACGGTGCCGCCCGGTTTCGTCAACTGCGGCAAAAAGCCGATCGTCCCCGCGATGTCCTCGTCGGTGATGTTTCCGAAGATGCCGCACACCACCACGATGTCGGCGGGCACCAGCTCCTGGTAATGGTCGATGAGCGACGCATCGCCGGTAACCACCTCGACACCGGTGAGCCCGTAGGCGTTCACTGTCTCGGAGGCGACCGCGGCGTTGCGCGGGTCAAGTTCGACCAGGCGCGCGCGGACGTCTGCCCGTCGCGGGTGATCGATCAGCACCTCGAGGAGGTCTCGGCCCTGTCCGGCGCACAGGCTGACCACCTGCAGCGGACCGGCCGGGGCCTCGTCCAAGGCTTGCCTGATCAGCGTCTGCACGGCCCGGAGCCGGTGCGCCAAAGCCGAATCCGGACGGTCGTAGTCCTCATGCCAGCTGTGCCAATCCACGGCCGAAACCCTAACGCCGCACAACCTGTGCATCCCCGCGTCGCGCCGACGCAGGCGTGCGCAGACTTGACGAGCACGGGACGCGTGGCGGATCTTAATCCTGCTGTGACACATAGCTATTCACTCACCGCCCGATCGTCGCCTCCGGGTCACGGCGGGATTAACGCGGCCTGAGCGATATTGGCCCTCGGGCGGCGACTATCGCCCGTGGGAGGCGAAAAATTGAGCGGAGGCATCCGAGGCGTCGAAGGCCCGGCTGGCCGCGCCGACGGCCTGCACCGGCAGGATCTCGGGAACACCGGGCCAGGTGTGCCCGCCACCGTCGACCCGCATGAACACCACCGACGTGCCTGCTGCGCAGCCGTCCGAGGCGATGCGGTGCGTCTCGGTGCCGTCGCCGGTGCTGGGCAGCACCTCGTCCGAGGGTGCCGGGCAACCGTTTATCTGTCGCCACCGGTCCACCAACGCCGACCCGGACAACACCGTGCTACCGCCACCGCGACCGGTCATCGGTCCACCGTTGAACGGCACGACGGGGTCAGCCGTGCCGTAGGTGGCAAGCACCGACACCGGCCGAGACGGCTGACAACCCACATTGGAGCCGAGGGTGCCCGCAACGGGTGCGATTGCCGCGAACAGGTCCGCACGGTCGCAGGCCAACCGGTTGGCCATGAATCCGCCCGCCGACAGACCGGTGGCATATACCCGGCCACGCGGGATGCCGTTCTCGGCGACGATCCGGTCGACCAGTGTTGCGATGAAACCGACATCATCGATGCCCTGCCGGTCGGGCACCGAGGCGCCGCGGCCGTCGGCCCAGCTGTAGTCGATGCCGTCGGGATAGACGACGGCGAACCCATGGGCGTCGGCGACCGCGTCGTAATGGGTCAGGGCGGCCTGATCGGCGCCCGTCGCACCGGCGGCGTGCAGGTTGACGACGAGTCCCGAGGGTGCGCCGCCACCCGCCGGTAGGTGCAGCCGATACGTGCGCATCAGGCCGCCGAAGTCGATCTGCGCGGCGGGCAGCGGGGCCGCCGCGGCCGGTGTGATCCCGACAGCGCAGCACGCCGACACGAGGAGGGCTGCCGATACCGCCGCGTGGGCGATCATTGTTGCCATCCGATTCCACACCATCGCGGCCCCCACCGATACGTCGTCCAGCAAACGAGATTCCGACGCTACCTGTTCGCTGTGAATGATGGGGCCGGATAACCGGATTCCTCGTGCCCGACCGATCGCGTGGTCAAGTCACATGGTCAAGATCATGCGGTACCGCGCCCGCCCCTGCTCCATCGCGGCGTACGCAGCTGCGGCGTCGTCGAGCGGCCGTTCCTCGATCCGGGCCCGCACCCCGGTCAGAACCGCGAAATGCATCGTCTCCTCGACGTCGCGCGCGGTCCCCGACGGGTGGCCCGAAATGCTCAGCGCCGGCTGGATCAGTTGCACCGGGCTGATCGGCAACGGATCGGCCGACACCCCGATCGCGACCAGCTCGCCTCGTGGCGCGAGCCCGCCGACCGTCTCGGCCATCGCCTGCGAGTTGCCCACGGTGGCCAGAACCACTGCGGCACCGCCCAAGTCACGCAACGCCGCACTGACGTCGCCAGCGGTGGAGTCGATGTAATGCCGCGCCCCGAGCGAGCGGGCATCGGCTTCTTTGTCCGGGCCACGGGCGATGGCAACCGTCTCGAAGCCCATCGCGTCGGCGAACTGCACGCCGAGATGGCCCAAGCCGCCCACCCCGAGGACCGCGACCAGATCACCTGCCACCGCACGGGTATGGCGAAGCGCGTTATAGGTGGTCACCCCGGCACACCCCATGGGGGCTGCCTCGGCGAACGACAGCTCGTCCGGGATCCTGGCAAGGGCGTTGGCCGGCACGGTCACCGACTCCGCATAACCGCCGGGGTAATGCAGGCTCGGTATCTGTCCCCGCTCACAGTGGATGAAAAGACCCTTGCGGCACGGGATGCAGACGCCGCAGTGCCCACCGAACCATCCGATCGCGACACGATCACCGACCGCGAAATCGCTTACTGCCGAACCAATTTCGGCGATCGTGCCGGCGATCTCATGGCCCGGGGTCAGCGGCCAGCTGATGCCCGGGAACCCGCCGTTGACGATCGCGCGGTCGGTGCCGCAGACCCCGCAGGCCGCCACCGCCACCCGGACCTGTCCGGCTTCGGGTGCGACGCTCTCGGCCGCGACGAGTTCCAGAGCACCGCCTGCCGACTGGACATGAACAGCTCGATGGGTAGACATGGTGCAATCCTGGCTGGCCAGGCGCGATTTGGCCAGGGTGAAATCTGCGGCCGGTCAACGCACACCCAGGGTGCCGTCGAGATATTCTCTGCGGCACGCCAGCCGGGCCAGCTTGCCGCTCGTGGTCCGTGGGATCGCGCCGGCCGGCAGGAACCGCAGATCTGCCACCGACAATCCGTGGCGCTGCGCCACCGCCGCCCGGATCTCCTGACTGGCCGCCTCGGGGTCGGCGCGTTTGGAGCGGGCCGCACGCTCGGCGATCACCACCAACCGGCTGCGGTCGGTTTCGTCGTCGGACGGCACGGTGAATGCAGTCACATAGCCACGTCGCACCAGCGGTGAGGCCTCGGCGACGGTGGCCTCGATGTCGTGCGGGTAATGGCTGCGTCCGTCGATGCACACCAGATCGGCCATCCGCCCTGTGACGTAGAACTGTCCTTCGACATAGACACCCAGATCCCCGGTGCGCAGCCACCCGGCGTGCTCGGGCACCCCGTCGGCGTGACTGCCGGAGGCCAGCCGCTGCTGCAGCCGCACCCCGAACGTCTTCCGGGTCTCCTCCGGGCGGCCCCAGTAACCTCGTCCGATGTTGTTGCCGTGCAACCAGATCTCGCCGACCTGACCGTCGGCCACTTCGGCAGCCGGACCGTCGGCCGTCTTCGGGTCGACGATCACCGCCCACAAACTGCGGGCCGGTTGCCCGCAGGACACCTGGGCGAGTGCGCCGTCGGCCTCGGCACCGACACGGACTGCACGCCCGTCGGCGAGTTGCTCGCGATCGAAGTAGACGACCGAGGCCTGCTCGGCCGGGGCGATCGTCGAGATGAGCAGCGTGGCCTCGGCGATCCCGTATGACGGTTTGAACGCCGTCGGCGGGAGCCCGTAGGGCGCGAATGCTTCGTTGAAAGTCGTTATCACCTCGGGGTTTACCGGTTCGGACCCGATGATGAGCACGACATTTCGCAGATCGATGTCGTCACCGGAAGACGGCACACCGCGCTGAGCGGTCCATTCGTAGGCGAAGTTCGGCGCGGCAGTGATGACCCGACCGTCCCGCGAGGCGTCCGAGAGCGCCTGGATCCACCGCTGCGGCCTGCGGATGAATGCGGTGGGCGACATCAACGTCGAATGCCCGCCATACACCGCGGGAAATCCGATCATGGACAAACCCATGTCGTGGTACAGCGGTAACCAGCTGAGGCCGTGGGTATTTCGGTTCAGCAGATCGATCGACAGGATCATCTGCATGAGGTTGGTGCCCACGGCGCGATGCGTGATCTCCACTCCGACCGGCGGACGGGTGGCCCCGGAGGTGTACTGCAGATGGGAGACGTCGTCGGGATCAACCGGAATGGGAGTGAAGCCCTCGCCTGACGAATCGGGGATCTCGTCGATGATCACCACCTGCGGGCGCACGGCGTCCGGCATCGTGTCCAGGAATGCCCGTACCGCGGCGTCGGCGGCAGCGGTGGTGAGCACCGTGGTGGGGCGCGAATCCAACAGTGCCGTCTCGAGCCGTTCGGCGTGACCTTGCAGTTCTGGGGCGAACAGCGGCACGGCGATGTTTCCGGCCTTGATCGCGGCGAAGAATCCCACGACGTAGTCGAGACCTTGCGGCGCAAGGATGGCCACCCGGTCCTCGCGTGCCGCGACCTGCTGCAGCTGCGCGGCGACCGCTCTGAGCCTGACCCCCAACTGCGTCCAGGTCAGCTCGAGTACCTGTTCCTCCGATTGGCTGTGGTCGAGGTAACGGTAGGCGACGAGGTCACCGACATGGGCGATGTTGCGGTCGATCAGGGATATCAGGGTGGTCCCCGGTGGCAACACGATGTCGCCGTTCTCGTCGAGACAATCCTCGATACCCAGTAATCCCTCCGGGGCCTCGTATTGAACCTGCGAGCCGCTGTCCATGACCGCAGTCTAGGTCGCGAGACCGGCGAGGAAGGATCGCTGAACCGACCCCGAGCGGATGCCCAGCGCCCGTTGGAGAAGATGGGCGGGTGACGCAATCGCCGTTGACCATCCCCGCTCTGCTGCAACACAGTGTTGCCGAGTTCCCGGAGAGCACCTATCTGGTCACCCCCACCGAACGGCTCACCTACCTCGAAGCCGAACAACGGTCCGCCCGCCTGGCGCGGTGGCTGCTGCACGAAGGGGTGGGCAAGGGCACCCGCGTCGGGCTGTTCTTTCCCAACGGTGGCGAATGGGTGACGTGGTGGCTTGCGGTGTCACGCATCGGGGCGGTCGCGGTGCCGCTGAGCACGTTGTACGCCCCGGCGGAAATCGCAAAGGTGTTACGGCTGGCCGACATCGGGTTCCTGATCGCTCCCAGCACGGTCCTGACCATCGACGTCGCCGAGCGGCTGGAGGCCGCACTGCCCGAGCTGACCGGCCACGTCGGCAACCGACCGGTCGTGCGCGCCGCACCCTATCTGCGTCGCATCGCCGTCGTCGGCGACGTCGACCGGCCCTGGGCAACGAGCGTGGACACGCAGACCGGCCATGGCGTGCCGGCCGAGATCCTGGCCGCAGCCGAAGCCGAGGTCTCCCCCGCCGACCTGGCCATCATGGTCCACACCTCCGGCTCCACCGCAGACCCCAAAGGGGTACTGCACACCCACGGCACACTCGTGCGGCAGACCTCGACCTGGCCGAGCGCCATCCGCGCGATCACCAAATCCGAGGACCCGCCCCGGATTCTGTGCGCCATGCCGTTCTTCTGGATCGGCGGCCTGCTCGCGGCCACCGGGGCGCTGCACGAACCCGTCACCCTGGCGGTCATGCCGAAACTCGACGCGGCGACCGCGTTGGATCTCGTCGAGCGCGAACGTATCACCGGTGTGGTGGGCTGGCCGGCGTTCACTCAGCGGATGCGCGAACACCCGTCGTTCGCCGACCGGGACCTCAGCAGTGCGCCCATGCTGCGCGACGGGCCGCTCGACATCGCGATGACCGATGTGCCCGACGGATTTCCGGTGCACCGGACTATGTCCGAGACCGCAGGCGGGTTCGTCTACACCGACATCGCCATCGTCGACGAGCAGGGCAAGCTGGTCCGTCCCGGCCACACCGGCGAACTCCTGGTCCGCGGTATCGGGGTGATGGCCGGATACAACAAGCGGGAACGTTGCGAAACCTTCGACGCCGACGGCTGGTACCACACCGGTGACAAGGTGTACCGGCGCGACGGCGACCCCCGATTGTTCTACGTCGGACGCACCACGGATCTGATCAAGGCTGCCGGCGCCAACGTCTCGCCCCTGGAGGTCGAGGCCGTCATCGCCGAAGCTGCCGATGTGGCGCAATGTGTGGTCATCGGCCTCGACGATCCACAACGCGGCGAACAGGTATGTGCCATCGTCGTGCCGACCGCGCCGATCGACGTGGCGACGCTGATCTCCCATGCCCGCGAACACCTGTCGGCCTATAAGGTGCCGACCCGCTGGGTACTGACCACGGGTGACCGGATCCCGACGCTGCCCAGTGGAAAGTTCGACCGAAAAACCCTGCGGCAGTTGGTGGTCGACGGCGACCTGGACCGGGACTGAGCTTCCGGCTGATCGGGGCGGATCGATCAGCGCGCGGAACCAGGCGACCGGTCCGCCGACCACATCTCGGCGATACATGATGGGGCGCCACCGGGAGCAGTAGCCTCTGGCCGCATGGATGCTGTTCAGGAGGCGTCGCGGGTGCCGACCGGACCGACCCACCGCTGGGGTCTTGGCGCATTCGTCGTCGTCGAGGCCGTCTATCTGCTCACGTCGGCCTCCTTCGGGTTGCTCGCGCCTGCCGGTCCCCCACCGGCCTGGCTGATCACGCTGGCGATCGGGACGCCGACACTGCTCGCGGCCGCGTCGGCCCTGGCGATCGCGAAATGGCGAGGCAACGGTCCCTGGATCGACTTTCGCTGGCATTGGTCCTGGCGGGCGGTCGGTCTCGGTGTGGCCTTCGGCATCGGAGGTCTGTTCGTCACGCTGCCCGCTGCGCTGCTCTACCAGTCGATCGTGGGACCGGACGCCACCTCCGCGGTGGGCGGGATCTTCGAGGGCGTGCGAGCCACCTGGCCGGTGGCGGTGACCGTACTGGTGCTGGTCGCGGTCATCGCCCCGATCTGTGAAGAGGTGGTGTACCGCGGCCTGCTGTGGGGCGCGCTGGAGCAACGTTGGGGACGCATCACCGCCCTGACGGTGTCCACCGTGGCGTTCGCCGTGGCCCACCTGGAACTCGAGCGCGCACCCCTGCTACTGGTGGTGGCCCTTCCGATTGCGTTGGCGCGCCTGTATTCCGGGAACCTCTGGGGCGGCATCCTGGCGCACCAGGTGACCAACCTGCTGCCAGGCCTCGTGATGATGTTCGGCTTGCTGGGCATGACGCCGGCCGCCTGACGCCGCGCCGTCAGCGCTTGCGGTCTCGCACCTTGTACGTGGAGGGCCAGGACATCCGGGATTCGTCGCCCACCAAGGGAGTTCCCGACCCACCGACCCGGACGTCGTAGGCTTCCTGCCCGGCCCCCACCTCGCGGTTGGCGTGTTCTTGGGCCAGAAAATAGAGCTGGTCGATCTCGGCCTCGGAAAACGCCACGAACGTTGTCTTGCGCACGATGTCGTTGATCCCCGCCGTCATCCGGTCGGGCAGGATGCGCGAGGCCAGCACCGCCAACCCCAGCAGGACGAACGGGATGACCCAGTAGCAGACGAACGACAATGGCGTCTCGGTGTCCAGGATCGTGGCATCACCCTGCACGATCGGCGGGATCGCCGATGAGATCGTCATGCCGGCAAAGGCGCCGACCCAGATCCAGGTCAGAATCTTGATGATCCGTTGGAACACATCGCTTTCCACCACCCCGGGCGGTTGACCGGCCGCGGCGAACTCGAGCACGAACGGCTTACCGATCAAAAGACCGATCAACGCGACCAGGAAGATCCCCGCGTTGCTCAGCGGCTGCATCCAGCGTTCCATGACGTCCTGGCTGAGCACCAGGGTCAGCACCGTCAACACGACGAAGGTGGCGAGCGCACCGATCTCCAGGGTGCGCCCCGGCGCCCCCGAGACCCGGCTGATCACGAATGTCGCGATGGCCGTCGCCAGCGCCACCAGCACGGCGACTCCGAACGGCACGTTGCCGACGAGTACCCAATAGATGATCCACGGCGCGAAGCCAAACAGAATGCCCACGACGGCACAGTCTAGGGGCTTACCGTTGGATATACGGCAAGTCCTGCGGCGGTGGCGTCGACGCGCCTCACGCGATGATGCGGACGAGGTAGGGCGTCATGCCCTCGGCGCGCACCGGCGTGACCGCGACCGCGGGCTCGGTGCCCTGGATCATCTGGTTGTTGCCGAGGTAGAGCGCGACGCTCTGGGTGCCCTCTGGCCCGTAGAAGATCAGATCCCCGGGCAGCGCGGCCGACGGCAGCACCTTCTGTCCGACCTTGTACTGCTCACCAGAGGAGCGCGGCATCTTGACGCCCGCCCCGGCGAAGGCGTACACGATCAGACCGGATGCGTCGAAACCGACCACGTTGGCCGAGGGGTCCGGCATGACACCGAGGCCCGGCGTGGTCAGTGCCGGGGCGGTGACCGCCGGGGTCGACAGGCCGGGCGTCAGTCCACCTGCCGTGGGCGGCGGGGTCAGGCCGGGGGCCGGCACGGTGCGGGCGATACCGCGGGTGGGTCCGTTGACGTCGCCACCGCCGTAGCTGAACGGCACCCCGCGCTGGGACAACGCCCGGGCGATCACGAGGTCGACAAACTG
Organism: Mycobacterium sp. NS-7484; assembly: GCF_001953975.1. Taxonomy (GTDB): domain Bacteria; phylum Actinomycetota; class Actinomycetes; order Mycobacteriales; family Mycobacteriaceae; genus Mycobacterium. The sequence continues at coordinate 12,368 of NZ_MBEJ01000090.1, read as the reverse complement.
CTGATTGCCGGCCGGGCGTTCGATCGGTGCGGCACCGGCAAGTCCGGGAGTCGCTACCAGAAATGCCAGACCTAACAGCAGGGCAACGTAACGTCTCATCGAACATCAACTCTCTCGACCACAGCGAAGGTGACCTCGAACTGCTGGTCGTCGTCAGTCGAGTCAACCATTTGTACCGCCGACGCCGGGTTTCGCCCAATTCAGCTGGGGCGCAAGGCTAATCAGATGCAGTACCGTGACCTGACGGTTACCCGGCGCCGCGACCTGTCACCATATCGACATGCATACCGATGCGAATCTGCAATCCTTCTCGGCACGGCTGTGGCACTCGATCGAGCCGATCTTCGCCGCGACCGTGGCGCACCCGTTCCTGACCGGCCTCACCGACGGCAGCCTCGACGACACGGCATTCACGCACTATGTCGCACAAGACGTGCACTACCTGCGTGACTACGCCCGGGCCCTCGCGATCGTCGGCGCGAAGGCGCCCACCTTGGCCGACACCGCGATGTTCTCCCGGCATGCAGCCGAAATCTTCGACGTGGAGCTGGGATTGCACAACGAGCTACTGCCCGCCCTGGGGCTGGATCTGACGGAGTTGAACTCCACCCCCGTGGCCCCGACCACGCGGGCCTACACGAGTTATCTGCTCGCCACGGCATACGGCGGAAGCTTTGCCGAAGGGCTGGCGGCGGTGCTGCCCTGCTACTGGATCTATGCCCGGGTCGGCTCGGCCCTGGCGAAAGACGGTTCGCCCGACGAGCGGTACCAACGCTGGATCGACAGCTATGGCGGTGAGGAGTTTGCCGCGACCGTCGCCGAGGTGCTGGCCGTCACGGACCGGATCGGGTTGGCGCTCGGCTCGGCGCAAGAAGCCGACGCCCGAACGCATTTCGTGGTCACGGCGAAATACGAATGGATGTTTTTCGACGCGGCGTATCGCCGCGAGCAGTGGCCGATCTGAACGTCGGCCCGGCGTCATCCCTCACCGGCGTATGGACACCGGTGAGGGACGAGCGCAACTACTTGAGCGCAGCCAGGGCGGCGTCGTAGTTGGGCTCCTGAGCGATCTCGGGAACCAGTTCGGAGTAGGCCACGTTGCCGTCGGCGCCGATCACCACGACGGCACGGCCGAGCAGACCGGCCATCGGGCCGTCGGCCAGGGTGATGCCGTAGTCCTCGCCGAAGCTGTCCCGGAAGGCCGACGCCGAGGTGACGTTCTCGATGCCCTCGGCACCGCAGAAGCGCTTCTGGGCGAACGGCAGGTCCTTCGACACGCACAGCACCGTGGCGCCGGCCTCGGCAGCGCGCTCGTTGAAGGTGCGCACGCTGGCGGCGCACACCGGCGTGTCCACCGACGGGAAGATGTTCAGCAGCAACGCCTTGCCCTGGAACTGGTCGCTGGTGACGGCGCCGAGGTCGGTGCCGGTGAGCGAGAAGCTGGGGGCCGGGCTGCCGACTGCGGGCAGTTCACCGACGGTGTTGATGGAATTTCCGCGCAAGGTTATCTGTGCCATAGCGCACAGTCTGTCAAAACCTGCTGCCCCGCGGGCCGCCCGGGGTGCGACCATGGGTCGCGATGATCGATCTGCCCGAGGCCGTGCACGCCATGGGCACGCGGGGACCACGGTGGCAGTCCTGGGTCGAGAGCCTGCCCCGGCTACTTCGAGACCAGTTCGACGAGTGGACGCTGCGCGCGGACGGGCCGCCGTACCACGGTCACTGCTCGATCGTGGTCCCGGTACGGACCGACGACGGCGTCGCGGCAGTCCTCAAGGCCGGCTTTCCCGACGAGGAATCGGCCCACGAACATCTGGCCCTGCGCCGGTGGGCCGGAGCCGGGTCAGCCCGGCTGCTGCGGGCCGACCCGCACCGGCGCACTCTGCTGCTCGAACGGCTACAGCAACGAAACCTCAACGAGCTCTGGGACATCGAGGCCTGCGAGATCGTGGCCGGACTCTACGGCCGGCTCCACGTGCCACCGCTGCCCCAGCTGCGTTCGGTCGCCGAGAACACCACCCGCTGGTCCGCCGGCCTGGCCCGGCTGCCGCGCAACGCTCCCCTGCCGCGACGACTGGTCGAGCAAGCCATCTCGCTGGGCACGGATCTGAGCACCGACCGCGCGGTTGCCGACACCGTGGTCCACGGTGATCTGCACTACGCCAACGTGCTCGCCGGCGAACGCGAGCCATGGCTGGTGATCGACCCCAAGCCGATGAACGGCGACCCGCACTACGACCTCGCACCGATGTTGTGGAACCGGTGGGACGAGCTGGCCGGCCATGTTCGCGACGGCGTCCGGCGCCGGCTGGCCGCCCTGGTCGATGCCGCAGATCTCGATCCCGACCGGGCCAGGGACTGGGTGATCGTGCGGATGATGCACAACGCGATGTGGGAGCTGACCGAGGAAGCCCACCCTGATCCGGACTGGCTGACCGTGTGTGTGGCCATCGCCAAGGCCGTGCAGGACTGACCGGCGTGCTCAGATGACCTTGTAGGTGAGGGCGTAATGGGCCCCGGCGCCGCTGACCTGCTGAGTGACCTCGCCGCGGCCCAACTCCTCGGAGCGGATCACAATCGACCCCACGTCCTGCGTCTCGTCGGTGCGCACATCCACCTCCCGGAACACGATCTCCAATTCACCGTCGAACGGCAGCAGCCGGTCCAGATCCACCACATCGCCCTGGCACATCGACACAGCCCGGAACTGGAACCCGTCAGCCCGGCTGATGCTGAGCTCGTCGGTTCCCCCGGACTCCTGGGTCTTGACGGCCCGCAGTTCCGACAGTTTGGCGAACAACGACATGGCACCTCCGTTGGATCTGTCGCCAGCGGGTGGCTGACGACGTCGATTCTCGAGTTGCCGCCGGGCCGCACACATGCGTAGTGCGCTACTTGAATCTGTTCGACGCGAATCCGGTCGACCACGTTGCTGGATCGGTCACGACGCGGTGATGGCAGCCCGCAGCCGTTCGCGCCACCACTGCACGCGAGCCGGGTCGGTGACCGCGTAGCGCTCCAACTGCTCGGGTTGCGGAGCCGGAGGCATCGGCGCGACGGGTAGATAGCCATCCACAGCTGCCAGCGAACGCGAATCCGCGACCAGATCACCGGCCAGCAGCCCTCTGGTTCCCAGTTCGCAGGCGAACGGCAGCTGTGGCAGCGCGCCGGCCAGCGCGAGACCGGCGGCCAGGCCGATCGTGGTCTCCACGCTGGACCGGACCACGCTCGGCAGCCCGAGCATCTCGGCCACGCGTAATGCGCGCCGCACCCCGCCCAGGGGTCCGACGGCGAGCACCGCGATGTCGGCAGCCGCTTCGAGCCGCAGATCCCGCGGGTCGTCGGCACCGCAGAGCGACTCGTCGACCGCGATGGGCACCTCGACCCGACGTCTGAGCGCGGCCAGCTCGTCAATTGTCGGGCAGGGTTGCACCACGAACTCCAGCCCGTCGGCCGCTCGACTCAGGGCGGCGATGGCCGCCACGGCGGTATCCGGATTCCACCTGCCGTTGACGTGGCAACGTACGGTGCCGCCCGGTCCGAGCCCGTCTCGCGCCGCCTCTACCCGCTCGATGTCCTCGGCCAACGATCCTGCGCCGACCTCGACCGCGGCGGCGCGGGTTTTCGAGGCGGCCGCGATCTGATGGGCCCGCGCCGCATCGACCGCGGGAATGGTGACCGCGATCGGCACCCGCCCGCGCACGGGGTCGGGCCAGCCCACCGTGCCCGGTTCGGTCGCGGCCGTCAGCCAGCGCACCAGCGAGCGGTCTTGCGGCAACGGGCTGAACTCTCCCCAACCCTGCGGCCCTTCCAACAGCATTCCCTCGCGCACGGTGAGTCCGTCCACCGGCGCGACGGTGGGAATCGCGAAAACGGGCGCACGGTCGAAATCGATCAGGGTCTGCACAAGCAGGTGACGCTAGCCCAGCGAGCGGGCCGGCGGCGGGCAACCGACCGCAAGTGGTCAACCGGCGGCGCCGCCAGATCATGCCGCCTAGACTGCGCCGGTAGGTCGGACCGCAGGTTCGGGAGGAGACAGGCGATGGCGAGCGCAATGTGGCGCGGGGTACTCACGGTGATGTCGGCTGCGGTGCTGTCGGCCGGGTCGATGGCGGTGGCCACCATCGTGACACCGGCCTCGAGCTCGGCATGCCCACCCGGAGAAACCGGCGTGACCAACGGTTGCTCCCCGTTCTGTGTCCCGGGCCGGCAACTCGACACCGCGACCGGGCTGTGCCTGCCGGTGCCGCCCGCGCCCCCGGCCCCGAATAGTGTTGCGACACCGATCTTCTAGACCGTTACGCTGTGGGTCATGGCGCAGGTATTGACGGTCAACGTGGCCCATCCACGACCCAACACCGCCGAGGGGCGTGCGGTCACCGGAATCGACAAGCGCCCGGTCCAAGGGGCCGTCGGCGTTCGCGCACCCGGCCCGATGCACGGTGGGCTCGGCAGCGGACTGATCGGTGACATCATCGGCGACCAGCAGTTCCACGGTGGTGACGACCAGGCGGTGTATGCCTATGCGCGCGAAGACCTCGACGTCTGGCAGACCGAACTGAACCGCGACATCGCCAACGGCGTCTTCGGCGAGAACCTGACCACCGCGGGCATCGATGTCACCAATGCCCGCATCGGCGAAAGGTGGCGGGTCGGATCCGATGGCCTCGAGCTGGAAGTGTCGCGGCCACGGATACCGTGCCGGACGTTCGCGAACTGGCTGCAGATCAACGGATGGGTGAAAACCTTTACCAGGGCGGCGATTCCGGGCGCCTATTTCCGTCTGGTGACACCCGGTTCGGTAGCCGGCGGTGACGAGATCACGGTGACACACCGGCCCGACCACGACATCACCATCGGGCTCGTGTTCCGGGCCCTCACCCTCGAACCGCGGCTCTTGCCGGACATCCTGGGTGCCGATGCGCTGGCCGTACCGATACGGGAACTTGCCGAGCGCCGAATCGCCGCCGGCTGACCGTCATTCCGGCCAGCTGCTCTCACGGATGACCTCGACGAAGTCTTCGCGCACGAACGTGTCGTCGAAGTGCGCGAGCACGTCAGCGTTGACCGTGCCGAATGTCGATTCCGGACGCTGCCGCACACCTTCGGTGAAGGCATGCAGGATACGATTTTTGAAATCAGGCCGCGGATGAACCGCGGTGACGGCCTGCAGGTGTTCCGGCGTCAGGTCGTCGCGTCCTATCCCCAGCACATCCGTCTCGACACCCGCTGTCACAAGGGCGATCTCGGGGTCGAGGAACTCCGGGATGCCCGGGGTGGTGTGAAGGGCGATCCCGAGCCACACCTTCCGTGCGGCGACCTCGTCGACGCCGCGCTGCAACAGGAAATCCCGGGCGGCGTCGGCACCGTCGACCTCGAACCGCAACTGCGAGGTCGTCCGGTAGGACTCGGTCAGACCGATGTCGTGGAACATCGCGCCCACGTACAACAATTCGAGGTCCGGCTGCAGGCCCCGACGCCGCCCGTGCAGCGCCCCGAAGTAGAACACCCGCCGTGAGTGATGGAACAGAAGGTCGTCCTCGACGTCACGGATGTACTCGGTGACGTCACGCACCAACGGGGTGTCGGGCAGTTCGATCTCGGCGATGTTGTTGGTCAGTGAAATGCTCATGTAGCCAGTCTCGGACGCGGTTGACCGGCAGACCCATGGCCGATGCGCCACATTTCCCACAAGAAGCGACACAATGAGCGGATGGCACACGCCGGACAGCCTCGCGAGATCGCGATCGTGGTCTTCGACGGCGTGAAACTGCTGGATGCCGCCGGTCCCGCCGAGGTGTTCGCCGAGGCCAACCGGTTCGGCGCCGACTACCGCCTGCGGATCGCCTCGGTCGACGGGGCCGACGTCACCACGTCGATCGGCACGACATTCGCGGTGACCGATCGGATCGACCAGATCGACGGCGTGGACACCGTATTGGTCTCTGGCGGAGACGATCTGGTGGGGCGGCCGATCGACACCGCGCTCGTGTCGTCTCTGCGGGACATGCCGGCCCGAACCCGACGGCTGGCCTCGATCTGCACGGGGTCGTTCATCCTGGCCCAGGCGGGTCTGCTCGACGGACGCCGGGCCACGACGCACTGGCGCCATGCCCGCCTGATGGCGCGCGCCTATCCCACGATCTCGGTCGAACCCGACGCCATCTTCGTGCGGGACGGAAACGTGTACACGTCTGCCGGGGTGTCGGCGGGCATCGATCTGGCGCTGGCCCTGGTGGAGTCGGATCACGGGGCCGATCTGGTGCGTGACGTCGCGCGCTCACTCGTGGTCTATCTCAAACGCGCCGGCGGTCAGTCCCAGTTCTCCACGCTGGTCGAGTCGGACGCGCCCGCCCAGTCGACGCTACGTCAGGTGACCGACGCCGTCGCCGCCGATCCCACCGCCAACCACAGCGTGAAATCCCTTGCCGCCCTTGCGTCGTTGAGTACCCGCCAGCTGACTCGGCTGTTCCGGACCGAGCTCGGCACCACACCGGCACGCTACGTCGAGATGGTGCGCATCGACGTGGCCCGGGCCGCCCTGGACGCCGGGCGACAGGTCGGCGACACGGCCCGGCTGGCCGGGTTCGGCAGCGCCGAGACCCTGCGTCGGGTCTTCGTCAACCATCTGGGAGTGTCGCCGAAGGCCTACCGGGACAGATTCCGCACCACGTCGGCAGGTTGAGCCGTCGCGCTCACACCCAACGCGGGAGCTCCTTGCCGATGAGCGGCGCGATCTTGTCGGCCATGTACGCGTGGCCGGCATCAGTGGGGTGGATACCGTCGGCCCCGATCAACTCCGGGTGATCGAAGAACCACCGGTCGGCGATCGGATCGACGAAGGTCGCTCCCACCTGCTCGGCCTCATCCCGCAGGATGTCGCGCACGCCCAACAGGTTCGGCGGCACATCGGCGTTCACCCACGGTGGCCCGATCACCAGCATCCGCGCGGCAGGCGCGGCCTGCCGCGCCATCGTCAGCGCATCGTGGCTCAGCCGGGTGACCGCGCCCAGGTCAGCGCGATCGTCGTTGCGGGACCCGAAGAAGACGATCAACGCGTCGTCGGGGCGCACGGCCCGGGGCACCAGGTCGGCGAAGATGCTGCCGCGGTTGCCGCGCGCGACGTAGCCGGCACCGCCTTCGGCCACCACGTCTGCATCGACCTGCACGCCGCGTTGCGCCAATTTCTGCCAGGCCAGCGGCGCCCAATTCTTCGGCCCCATACCGCCCTCGGCGGGCATGCCCGTGGTGTACGAGTCACCGATGACCGCTATGTGGCTGATCTGCGGATCCAATCCGGAGGTGACGTAGCGCTGCGGCGGAACCTGCGCAAACAGCCCGACCAGAAGGCCGAGTGAGACGATGAAAGTGGTCAGACGACTCACTGCAACCTCCACTGCCGGCGAGACGCATTCATCCCGTGCCGCGATTCGACGAACAGCCTATGGGGTGAACCCGGGCGGTAGATAGGCGGCCGGTGACACACCGATAACAAGGGCATAACAACCTGTCGCGCACTGGGTTTGGATAGTTACAACACTCAGCCCGCGCGGGCCGGGACCTCGGTGGAGCCCTCGGGTTCGGTGTCGACCCGGTGCAGTTTCGTGCTGCCCGAGTCGACGGGCCTGATGTCGACCATTCGGCGCATCCACCGTCGGGCCGGCTCCTCCACGACGTGATAGAGCACGATCGCCCCGACCAGTGAGATGGCCAACAGCGCGATCACCGTGGCTTTCCCCGAGAGCGTCGGCGTCAGCGTCAGCTCGAACTGCCTGGTGGTCCAGATCCACGCGGTATGGACCAACTCATGAACCATATAGAGGCCGAACGAGATCTGACCGCCGTAGACCAGAAACCGGGTCGACAGCAGCGCCGGCAGGCTGCCGACACCGACCGCCAGCGCCACCACCTGCGGGACGAACAGGATGTCGACGATCCCACCGGCATCACCGATGGTGTTCATCGGGTGCGCGTCGAAGAAGTACAGCCCACCCACGATGACGCCGCCCAACACGATCGACAGGTAACCCGCGCGCCGGCGGGTGCGATCGGTCAGATGCAGCTTGCGGACCGCCGCACACGCCAGGGCACCCGCGGTGAACTGCATGACGATTCGCGGCAACCAGCTCCACGGGGTGTAGAAGTGGCCGGTGGCCATCAACAGCACCACCGGGGGCACCGAGGCGGCGATGGCCAGCAGGACCAGGCTCCTGGCCCGGGTGGCGCGTGCGATCCGGAAAACCACCAGGATCAGCGCTCCGAACAGCAGGTAGGCCAACCACTCGGCACTGATCGACCACGCCGGCCCGTCCCAGCTGCTGCCGTCGAAGTACGGCTGGAACCACAGTTGGACCAGGAACAGCTGACGTACATAGCTCACGGCGTTGTAGCCGCTGGTGTCTTCGGGCGGGATGTGCCCGACGTTGAGGGTGAAGATCAGCCACAGCGCCGCCAGGTGCAGCGTCACGAGGTACACCGGCCACACCCGCGACAACCGGAGCCACAGGAAATGCAATGTGGCCCTGGTGTCCCAGCTCGGCCCCATCCGGTCGATGTAGTTCCAGGTCAACACGAATCCGCTGAGGATGAAGAACAGGTCCACGCCCTGGGCGCCACAGTCGAGCACCGGAGCAAGGGCCTCCGTGACATCGGGGGCGACCTGGTAGAGCAGGGGGCGGAAGTGGAACAACACCACCCACACCGCGGCGACGATGCGCAGTCCCGTCAGGGCCTTGATTTCAGCGCCGCGCACAACACCTTTTCCGTATCCACTCAAGCTGATTCGTCACGTCGTCACCGCAACCGGCAGCGTTCGCAGACTAGCAGCGTGCGCGGGTGCGATGTGCTGTGCACATCCTGCACAGCCGCCGCGAGCGACCTGACGACGTCCCGGACGGTCTTGCGCAGCAAAGCAATTGCCGAAGCGGCGAACATCACCGCCGACGTCGAGGCCTGCGCAGGCCGGGCGTGTCAGCCGATCGCGGGAGGGCGCAGAGCGACACCCGCGGTCAGGGCATGGGCACCTGTGACCCGTCGTAATTGCGGGCGTTGTTGTTGAGGGTGTTGAGCCAGGCGCGGAGCTTGGCCTGCGCGATCAATGCCGGGATGTCGCCGGTGGGCGGCGTATCGGGGGCGGCGTCAGTGAGCTGCCACGGTTGGCAACCGCTCGTCTTGAAGGCCTTGTCGGTGGGGTCGATCGTGATCACCTGCGGCTTCTTGCTGAAGGCGTTGTCGATGATGTCCCCGCCGTGCAGATCCGCCATCCGCTTCCAGTAGCAGGTACCGCCCTCGACGGGGCCGGCCGAGGCGTAGTTGCCCGGCTGGATGTCGGTACCGACGATGAAGAGGCCGTCATGGTCGATGCTCGTCGCGGAACCACCAGGTGCCGCCGCAGCGGGGGCTGCCGGGTCAACTGGGGCCGGAGCGGCCGGAGCCGCCACGGCCGGGCCCGGAGCCGGACCCGGGGCTGGGCCGGTGGGCGTGGGCCCGGGGGCCGGAGCGGGTGCGGGTGTCTCCGGATCGGCACTGGCGACGCCGCTGAACGCCCCACCTGCGCCCACCACCAGAGCGGCAGCAAGGATCGCGGCTTTCATCGACTTCATGGAAACCGAGGGTACCGGGTGCGACGAAGTGGCCGGGCCCACTTGCGACGCGGCGATCTGTGACACGCTCACCGGGTGGAAGCCCCACATCCCGACCCCGCCGCACTACATCTGGCCGATGTCGTCCCCTCAGTGCTCGCCGCGATGGGTGTGGCCGGCTTCGATGCGCGGATCACCTGGCCCGGTCCGATACGCGGAGCATGCGTGCTGTTGATCGACGGCCTGGGTGCCGAGTTGCTGGCCGCCCACGCCGCCGACGCGCCCGTTCTGACCGCCATGGCCGCCTCGACGAGCCACCAGACGTTGAGCGTCGGGTTCCCCTCCACGACCGCGGCCGGTCTGGCCGCGATCGGCACCGGTTGCCGGACCGGTGAGCACGGCTTCGTCGGCTACACCTTCCGGGTGCCCAAGGCCGGCCCGGACGTCGACGTGATCAATGCGCTGCGCTGGCGGCCACAGCCATGGGGACCGGACCTGCGCGACCGCGTGGTGCCCGAACGAGTTCAACCTCTGCCCACCACGTTCGAACGAGCCGAGGCCGCGGGTTTGGCCGTATCGGTCGTCTCGGGGGCGGTGCACGCCGGTTCCGGCCTGACCCGGGCGGTGTTGCGCGGCGGACGGTATGTCGGGGTGCACGCTCTCGGTGATCTCACCGCCCGCGTCACGGCGGCCGTGGCCGGTGGCGGATTCTGCTACGGATACCACGCCGAGCTCGATCAGATGGGTCACCTCTACGGACCCGGGTCGGAACCGTGGCGCATGCAGCTGCGACAGGTGGACCGCCTGGTGGAGTCGGTGCTGGAAGCGCTGCCCTCGGAGTGTCTGCTCGCCGTGGTGGCCGATCACGGGATGGTCGCCGTCGACGAAGCCGCCGTGGTCGACGTCGACGAGTCAGAACCACTGCGCACCGGGGTAGCCGCGGTAGGTGGCGAGGCCCGCGCCCGTCACGTGTACGCCTCCCCCGGCGCGGCCGACGACGTGCTGGCGGCCTGGCGCTCGACGCTGTCCGATTCCGCGTGGGTGATGGCGCGGGAGGAAGCCATCGCCGCGGGCTGGTTCGGTCCTCGAGTCCGTGACGACGTCCGGGCGCGCATCGGCGATGTCGTGGCCGCCGCCCGTGGCCGCGCCGCGCTGCTGCGACGAAACGCCGAACCGCTGGAGTCGGCGTTGATCGGCCACCACGGTTCGCTGACCAGCGCCGAGCAGAATGTTCCTCTTGTGTGGGCAATCAGATGACGAACTGCACGCAAAGATCAGGCTTAGATGGGCTAAGATTCACCGCATGAAGCTTGCAGGCCTGGCAGCACTTGGTGCCGCGGCGGCTATCGCCTTCGCCGCTCCCGCACATGCCGATCCCGACACCGATTTCGCCAACGAACTGCACACGTTCGGCATCTACGGCCAGCGTGACTACAACGCCTGGATCGCCAAGATCATGTGCAAGCGGCTGCACAACGGCGTCGACCACAATGCGCAGGACTCGGTCAAGTTCGTGGGCGATCAGTTGGCGCGCGACAGTTCACCGGCCCAGGCGTGGCAGTTCCTCGGCACCGCCATCAACTACTACTGCCCCGATCAGCGCTTTATCTACGAACAGGCCGCCAAGCCGTCGTAGTCTGATTCCCGAGGCCGATCCCAGATTTTTGGAGCGACATGTTGAACCACAAGAGTGTCAAAAACCTCTTCCGCACCGGCGTGGCCGCATGCGCCGTCGTCGGTAGCCTGGCGACCGGCGCGGGCATTGCCTCGGCCGACGCCACCGACGATTACCCGATTCCCAACCGCATCCTGCGCACCCCGTGCACGGCGGAGCAGATCATGGCCGCGGCCCGCGACGTCGAGCCGGTGTACTACGAGCGGTACATGATCGACTACAACAACAAGCCTGCCGCTGATCAGCAGGGCGCCCGGGATCGGATCCACTGGTTCTTCTCCATGGATTACGCCGGCCGCCGGCAGTACTCCGAGAACACCGCCACCAACGCCTTCTTCGAGAACATGGCGTGGCGCTGGCCGAACTGGGCCAAGTTGTTCTTCAACAACAAGGGTGTCGCGGCCAACACCACCGACATCTGCATGAACTACCCGCCCGACGACATGTCTGTCTGGGACTGGCACTAGTTCACAGGTTCGACTCGGAAGGGGCTTCGTCGCCGGCAACCCGGCGGTGGGGCCCTTCCTCATTCCGTTAGCTCCATCACAATCGGTGTCGAGGCCGCCGATCAGGGCCGCCGCGGGCAATGCGTCGTGACTGGATGACCTCGTCGCGCGTGCCATGTGGCAAAGTCGGTCGCTCGGTGCCGACCATGCGTGGCGACGGGTGCGCCACGGCGGTGTCACCGTTTTGTGACTCATTTAAATAAGCTAATATCTCGCTAAGTTTTAGTTAGCCATTCGGCTAGACGGCGAGACGTTTCGAGGTGAACATGGCATACGGGCACTCCCCCTTGGGCTGCCATGGCCTCGATGTGTCGACTGCGTCCGGCCTGCTCGTTGCCCACCTCGCCCACGACCGACGGACCGGTGCCATTTCACGATGACCAACGCGACGAAAAGCCCTCGGCGGAAACAGTTTTCGCTGACCAGCCTGGCCAAGAAGTTCTGGATTCCGTTGATCATCGCCGCGGTGGTCGTGGTGGGTGGCTTCACGGTGATGCGGGTTCGCACGTTCTTCGGTGCCGGCGACGGTTCGGGCATCTCCAGCGCCAAGGTCGATGACACCAAGCCGTTCGACCCCAAGGTCGTGGTCTATGAGATCTACGGCGC
>NZ_MBEJ01000089.1 GCF_001953975.1 Mycobacterium sp. NS-7484 | reverse complement strand
CGGACTGCACCCGAGCCTTCTCGGGGAACCGGACGGTGCCGTCGGACTGGGTGAAGCCCTTCACCAGCGCCTTGAACTCGGCGGAGTTGGTGACCAGCTCGCCGAGCGACTTACGGACGGGCACCAGTGGGGTGTCAGGCACCTCAATGCCGAGGGCCTTCGAGAAGTCGAGTGCCTTGGACATCACCTCCTCGTCGGCCTTGACGGTCTTCACCGTCTCCAGCACGTCCTTGAGGGTGTCCATCGACTTCTTGTAGTCGGCGGCCTCGTCGTCGGTCATCTCGCGGCCCTCGTCGAGAGCCTTCTGCGCGATGTCGCGGGCGTTCTTGGTTTCGTGGTCGGCCCGTTCCTTGAGGGCGGCCAGACGTGCACTCATGCGCGTTTCTCCTTCGGAGTTGTTGGTAGTTAAGCGAATTCGACTTCGATCTGCGCCGAGATCGCTTCCAGCAGCGCCGAGGGGTCGACGGACGACTTCTGGCTGGCCTCACGAGGCTGACCCTCCGGGGTATCCCCCGCAGGCGCTTGGCGAGACGCGTCAGGGCCGCTGGCCTTCTCCTCGTCAGATGTGCTTTCGAGAGCACCGAGCACCGTGCCGATGGCAGCGTGTGCATCGCGAAGTGCACTCTCGTTCTTGGCCGAAAGCACGCGGCCAGCTTTGACCTCCTGAGTGACGTGGTCGAGGATCGACTTCACCGCCACCACCGAGGTGTCCTGATTCGCCCCGATCGGGACGAACGAAAACTCGTAGACCTTCAGCTCACGCAGCTCGTTGGCCCGCACGCCATGGTCGAGCTCGACACCAGCCTCGTCGATCACGTCGTACGCGAAGGACAGCTGATTGAGCCTGCGGCCCTTCACAAGCCGATAGACGTGGCTGCCCTTGGGCGATTCGAGGTCGAACATGCCCTTGACCCACCAACCGTGGTTGTCCTCGCCCATGTCCTGGGCGCCGGCCACCCAGAAGTCGGGGTCATCCATTCGATGCCCGAACAGCCCCGGCAGCACCAGGCCCGAATTCATCCAGGTTTCGATGTCCTTCAGGAACGCACCTGGGGCCACGATGTCGCCGTACGAATCGGGGATCTTGACGAAAGTCGATGGGTAGACGATGAATTCGCCGTCCTTCAGCCCATCCTCACGGCCAGCCTTGATGTTGGTGGCGGGGGTGTTCTTGGTGAGCATCAGTCCTCCTGCTCGTCTTCGTCTTCGGGATCCGGCTTATCCGTCGGAGTCATCGCCGGTTTCGGATCTTCTTCGGCCTGGATCGGGTCCCGGTCGCCGTTCTGGGTGACATTCAGCGGCTGAATCAGCTCGTCGCCGCCCTCGACCGGCGGCATATTGGCCAGCGCACGGCCCTCGTTGATGGTTCGCCACGGCCCGCCGACCGACCGCGTGATGGACTCATCGCGCTTCTCGACGTTGCCGCTCAACTTCTCCATCAGGTTGAACTCGATGTAGAAGCCCTCGGGCTTGACCGGCTCGAACTCGGGCAGCAGCTGCAACTCGATCTCGTCTTGGAACATCGACAGCCAGGGCCCGAGCGTGTCCTGGTACAGCATCTGGTGCTGTTCTTCGATGTTCGAGAACGTCGCGTGATCCAAGATGCCGATCATTGGCGGCGGAATGAAGTACGTCCGCGCCACCTCTTCGTCCGTCAGCTTGCGGGACTCGATGTACTGCAGATCCTTCGCAGTCTGCGACGCCGCGGTGAACGTCATACCGTCCTCGAGGAGAGGGGTACCGCCGCCGTTGGCAGCCATCGCGCCGGCGTACTTCGTCTGCCAATCCTTCTTGAACCTTTCGCGCGCATCATCCGACCACTGCGGCGCCCCCTCTGGGCGCGTGATGAAGCCGGAGTGCCGCGCGCCGTTCCGCATGATCTGGTCACGCATCTCCGACGCGGTCCAGTCCTCGCGCAAGACCTGGCGCAGCGACTCGATCGGCGAGACACCCGCGTCCGAAATGCCGCCGTATCCACGGAAATAGACGATCTGGTCGGCGGGGATCATCCGGGCACCCTTGGTGCCGCGGAACTCGAACTCCTCGGGCGTCATCCAGTTGTCACCCTTGGGCGTGACCAGCGGCGCCGGCAGATGGATGAGCTTGCGCTGCCCGTCTGCGGCCTTGATCTTCCACCAGTAGGCGCAGTCGTAGATCGCGAAGTCGTGCACCAGGGTGTTCAGAAAGCGATACCGGGTCGTGAACCTGTTGGGCTGCTGCATCAGTCGCGCCAGCGGGTGTGCAGTCACACGTTTGCGATCGGTGTCGCCGCGCCGCTCGAACATGTGGATGCCGAGCTGGGCGATGTTGCGGCCGAGGAACGATACCGTGCGCCGCACAGAAGGCTGTCGACGCCAGATCTCGAAGTAGTCCATGGCAACCCACGGCGACAGGTCAATCTTCTGGACCGCGGGCACGCTCGGCCGCGACAGGCTTTGAATCGCGCCTGCTGACTGTATGAAAGGCATCTACTCGCCGCCCACGATCTGGATGTAGTCGACGTTCGCGCGCTCGATCAGAATCTCGCCATCAGCCTGGGCCGGCTGCATCTCCGGCTCGAACACCGTCGCGGACTTGACGATCAGCCATGTACCCCGCACGTCAGTCAGGACGCCAGACACCGCCGAACCGGAGTACAGCGACACCAGTACCTTGCGGTTCAGACCGGGATGGCGCCTACCCCACATGGAAAGCCGCCTGTCGAACCTCCCGCTGACGTTGCTGGGCCAGGTCGCCGTTCACCACCGGCCCCTTGGTACCGACAAGGATCTGGTAGTTGATGCGCGGGCCCGGGTCAAGCCGATCCGCCCAGCGCCGCAACGCCTTCGCCATCTGTCGCCTCATACCACCATCAACCCCTCGTCCTCGTAAGCCGACCGCAGCACCGGCTCAACCGGTTTCGTCGCGCCCCACGTCGCCTGAATCACGGTGATCACCGCCGAGCAGTCGTTCTGCTTCCTGTCCAACACCCAGGCATCGCCCAGGTTCTTCTTCTGCGCGATCGCCGCAGCCTCATCCAGCGCCGGCGACGGCCGATGCCACACGCGGTGGCCCCGCAGCTTGTCCAGGTAGTCGCCGTACGCCTGCGTGAGGTCCGCGCCGCCGAGCTCGACGACCGGAATGCCGGCTTCACGCAACATCTCGATATGCCCGGACGCCGGAGCGCCACGAGCCTGGATCACCACACCGACGAACTTCGACCGGTACCGCTTCCCGTCGACCTCGATCGGGCCGGCCTCGTCCTCGATGAGACGCTTCGGATCGAGGAACCACGGCAACACCCAATCCGTGCCGCGGGCCGCCGCAATGACCTCGTTGTGCCAGCCGTCAGCCCGCTCGGCCGCCACGCCGATGTAGGACTTCGTCCGCTCGAAATTGATGTCGAGCGACGCCCACAGGGGCGCATCCTCGCGGCGTCGCGACGCCTTGTCGGTCGTGTCTTTCCAATCCGGCGCCGGCAGGATGCCCGGCTTCAGCGTCGACACCCACATGCAGCAGTACTCGGTCTGGAACCCCGAGATGTTGTCGTTCTGCATCTCCTCCAGGACGCCCTGCATGTCACGCAAGGTGTGCCCCGGCAGGTAACCCATCCCCGGGTTCGCCATTGGCCAGTACCGCGGATCCGTGAAGTCCACAGCCTCGCCGGCCTCATCGACCTCCGGGATCGACCACTCCGCCAGGAACACCTGAGTGTTCACCGTCGCACCGGTCTCGATCTTCCCGATCGCGGCGTCACGCAGCGACCGCAGCACCACCGACGACGCATCGCCAGCATTCGACGCACCCACGTTGAGCGAACGCGGCCGAGACTTCGTCGTCGGCGTGATCGCGTTCCACGCTTCCCACGTCTGGTGCTCGCGCAGCTCGTCGAGCATCGCCAGATCCACCGATAGCGACCGGCCGCCCTTGCGGGTCGTCGGCGTCGTCCGCCACTCGCGCGGATTTTCCGCGCTGGGCGTCTCCAGCGGCTTGAGGCCCTGCGCCCTGCGACAGTCGTTGATCGACTTCAGCTCTAGGTTGAACTTGCCGTTCGTCGTCGAGTGGCGCCGATACTCGCGGCGCAGAAGACGATTCGCCTTCACGTCCGCAATAGCCTCGGCCAGCGTCTTCTCGGCCAGCGCCAAGTTCTGCGCGGTGATCAGCACCATCTCGGCGCCGTCCAGGTACATCTTCCACAGCCCAAGACCCTTGAGCCACTGGGTTTTTCCGTTCTGGCGCGCAATCAGAATGATCAGCGTGCGAAACCGGAACCCCAGCCCGGTCTCATCCTTCTCCAGGGCGTGGATGTACAGCCACTTCTGATACGGGATCAGCTGCCAATGCAGCACGTTCTCCAGGAACTCGATGCACTCGAAACCCCACGACGTATCAGGGTTCAGCCCGCAGCCACACAGGCAACCATCCGTGCGTTCGGTGTCGCAGTTCGACGGCAGCGGCGGCGTGAATAGCCGCGGAGTCGTGCAGCCTTTAGCCGGCGGTGCCGCGACGAGCGCGGAGCTTCGAGAGCTCATCGACAGGCTCCTCGCTCTCCTTAGCGTCGCTATCGTCGCTGGTCAGAGGCGTGGTCGTCGGGGCTGGCAACGGTGTGGCGTCCTCGTAGAGGTTCTGTAGCCGCGCGTTCTGGTCCAGCATCTTGCGGCACAGTTCAGCCGACTTGTGATCACCCTCCAGCGCCCGACCGAAGTGCGCGTTGAACAGCCGGTCGAACCGCTCCTGATGCACCGCGAGCGCTTCCTCGGTCAGCAGCGCGCGCCGTGACGCCCCGGCCGCCAGCGCCGACCGAACAACCCGCTCCACCTGCCGCGCTGACAGCTCCACCACCTGCGCGATGCGCGGATACGACGCGCCCGCGATCCACAGGTGCAGAATCTTCTGCTCCCGCTCCACCCGCTCAGCAGCCTTCACCGCAAGCCCCCGACCAGCACAAACGCTCCAACAAACATGGTCACCAGTCCTCACTCGGCGCACCCAGTTGAATGAACGGCGCACTGTTGCCGCGGCGCTTGTTGCAATCCAGATGCGACGGCCGGAAGTTGGCCGGATCCAGCGCCAACTCCGGAAACTCGCTCACCGTGTGCGCATGGTCGAGGCTCCACGAGTCTGGATGATCCGACGGCAGGCTGTAATCGATCGGCTTACCATCCATCCAGCACGGAAGCTGCTGGTCAGCGCAGTGCGCCCGAAACTCGGCCCGCAACTCCCGATACCGGCGCGACCCCCGAATCGCCCGAATTTCCTGGTGCGTAGCAGGCAATTTGCTGCACCTCCTCGGCGTGCATGACCCATGCATAAAGCCCTGCATAACCATGCGAATCGCGACATTTTCTCGCGGGGGGAGAGGATGCCTACCGCGGGGGAGGTTTCCATTTGCGCTGGTCAGAGCGATTTATACCCCATACCCCGTCTGACCTGCGGTTATGCGACGTTCCCGCTGCATAATCCGTGCATGGTTATGCGCATGGGTCATGCATATTCATGCATCGGGATGGATGGTTGCCCTGGCATGGTGTTTGCTGAGCGAGAGTTTCCGGGCATGGTCGATCAGTCCCAGGCGATGCGGCAAGAGTATCACCGAGGTTGGGTTGACCACCGGTAACCATGCCTTATGTCGGCCTGACCGGCACCCAGACTTTGCCGTTGCCGTATACGTCGCAGTCCGGCCCGTACAGCCAGTAGCCACCTTGCTCCTGCTCGTAGGGCCGCAGCTGATCCCACGTCAGCGGATGGTTGTCGTTGCTCATCTCCGTGCCTTATGTCGGGTCGGGCGACGTGCGGAACGGGATATGGACGCCCGTCTCGCATTGGTAGTGACACTCCGCTAGGCAGCGGGAGCACTCGCAGTCACACCACCTGATCGGCACCAAAGCTTGTGGTGGGAAGTCGAACATCACCGCTCCTTATGTCGGGTTGTCGGCCTCGAATCGAGCCACGTACTGGCGGTACGACTCCGCGATGATGGGGGAGGATTTGACCGGATACTTCCCGCCCTCACTCAACCCGTCAAGCCACTGCTCGTAGGTCATCATGGTTCAGCCCGCCAGGAACCGCTGGCGCAGGATGTCGAGTCGCGCGGTGAGGACTACTTCGGCGTCCCAGTGGTTGAGGCGCTGAATGGCCACCAGGGCGGCGATGGCGGTGTCAGCCAGCTCGTAAACCACGTCCTGCCCACTCCACGGGTCGGGGGCGTCGGTGGGTGGCCGCTTGACGTGGCGCAGGTACGCCTGGGCGGCTTCCCCCGCTTCCTCGGACACCTTGAGCATCTGGGCCCATTCCGGGGTGCCCTGGTCGATGGTCCATTGCGCCAACTGGCGCACGGTGGTCATCGGGTCGTCGCAGCCCTCGAAGTCGGGCAGGCAGACGGGCTCACTCATGTCGTTCTCCTCGTTTGCTGGTTGCCGATAATGTCGCGTTCTGTCATCGCTTGCGCGCCGCCGCTCCGGTGGCCACGCGTTGCGGTTTCTCGGCCCGCAGCCTGCGCACATCTGACCAGCGGTAGAGCGGCTGGTCGTCGGTGCTGTGTTGGGTGCCGCCGTGCCGTCCGTTGGGTCGCAGCCAGCCTCGGGGCTTGAGCCGGCCGGTGTTGCGCCAGCTGCGCAGTGTGCGTTCGGATACGCGGCAGTCATCAGGCTGCCACTTGTTGGCGCGGAGTACATCATCCCAGGTGAGTAGCTTGCGCTCAATGTCGTTCTGCTGCAACAGCTTCAGCCGGTTGCAGTTGTGCGTGCTGCGGCATGTGCGGCAGTAGACCTCGACCGCGTCCTCGATGGCGTAGAGGTCGGTGCCGCACGCCTTGCGCGCCTGCTCGTCCCAGGTTGGGCAGGGTCCGAGCCAGACGCGTTTGGCGGGCCGGTCGATCACCCGCTCGATGCGCTTGACGTAGGCCAGGATCTCGCCGTGCACGTGGCCCGCTGACTCGTCGCACGCGATGGCGCCGACGTTGGCGGCCAGCCAGCGCGCACAGCCCGAGGCGCTGAGCGCGGGCACGGCCTGGCCGCGGGATTCGCATAGGTCCCGCACGATGGTGCTCAGCGCGTTGTTGAGGGCGTCGAGCAGTGTGGATGCCTCGCCTTGCTTTGTGGCTCTGCCGTTCTCGACGTCG
>NZ_MBEJ01000088.1 GCF_001953975.1 Mycobacterium sp. NS-7484 | reverse complement strand
CATGTTCGGACCCCTATCAGGGGAGGTCAACGGTCATAAATCAGCGATTCTGTACACACATTTTGGCCATTAACCCGCACCTGCGGACCGCTACTCGATCATCCTGCCGGGTGGCACTTTTCGGCGAACACCCGATCGCGATCCTGGTTGCTTTCCGTTGGTGGCTCTATGCCGGCGGTGGTAACGGCACCGGCGGAGCAACCGGCGGCGCCGGCAAAAGAGGAGGCGCGGGCACCGGTGGAGCGGGCGGCAGAGGCGGCAGCGGAGGCAACTGTGGTGCCGGCGGCAGCGGGTCGGCGACGGCGGCGGGATTGGCGACCGGGCTGCCCGGCACGGCATCTCCGAGCCGGGTGGCGTGAACGGGCACGGTGATCACCGCACCTTGCAGTCCGCACTCGTTGGTCTGAATGGTGGTGGTCTGCGTGCCGGCCAGCGAACCGTCGGGCTGCGGCGTCAATGCCAACGCCGTATCCGTCGCCTGAGCCTGCCCGACGATCGGCGCCTCGCAGGGCAGAGAACCTCGTCCCGGATCGCCCTGCCAGGTGTTGTTGATGAAACGAAATATGGCAGCCATGCCCCCGCCTTCGGTGGACGGTACGGCAGGGTTGGCGCCGTCCATGCGCGTCGACGTCGCGACGCATCCCGAGGGTTTGCACGTCGAGCGGAATGCCCACCAATAACTGGCGATCTGGTCGCCCGCCGCCGGCCACGGGTTGCCGTTGAGGGCGGCGTGTGGGTTGTCGTAGTCGAGGCGGTAGAGGCCATCGAACACGGGGCCGATCGGCGGCGGCGGGGTGATCGCCGCATTCGCGACGGCTTCGGTGGCGGCGCTTGGCGGTGGGCCGGACTGTCCACTCGCCGCGGCGTTTGGGGATGGCCACAACTGCCACAGGCCGATACTGACGGCGCCGACGGCGGCGATCACCGCTGCGGGCACCCAACCCGATGTCTCGAGCACCCGATATCGCGGTTCCGGTTGGGCGGGTTCAGCTGCTGGCGTCGGCGCCAACGCCGCTGCGGGAAGCGGGGTTTCGTCGACAAATGCGTGGGCGAAGGCGCCGCAGCTGGCGAACCGCTCGGCCGGGTTCTTGGCGAGAGCTTTGGCCAGCACCGGATCGAGGTCGGCCAAGTCGGGCCGGCTGTCGGCCAACACCGGCGGCTTCGAGTTGATGTGACGGCTGTCCACGACAGCGGGATTGGAATGTGCGAACAGCTGCATCCCGGTCAAGAGGTGATAGGCGGTGCAGGCCAGGGCGTACTGGTCGGCACGGCCGTCGACCTCCTCCCCCACAAGCTGTTCGGGTGCGGCATAGCCGGGCCCGGCGTTTCCAGCGATACCCAGGCCGACGAGTGCGACTGACGCCTTTCCGGCACCGTCGACGTCACCCAGGATGATGTTGCCCGGCCTGACGTCGCGATGCACCACATCGTGCTTGTGCGCGTAGTCGAGCGCGCCGGCAACCGTAGTGATGATCCGGGAAACCTGGTCGCGCGGCAGGCCGTTGGGGTGCTGCTCAAGGAGACCAGCAAGATCCGTTCCGTCGACGAAGTCCATCGACAGCCAGAGCCGGCCATCGTGGTCCCCGCGATCTCGAATCCTGGCGATGGCGGGATGCCACAACCCGGCAGCCACATCCGCCTCCCGGTGGAACCGGTCCCGGTGCTGCGGGTCGGCGGACCACTCCTGCGGCAGCACCGTCAGCGCGTCAGGGCCGGGACGCCGGGGATGCTGGGCGAGGTAGACCTGCCCCGCCCCGCTCGAGCTCAGCGGTCGAATGATCCGGAACACGGCGAACGTCTGACCGACGTTGAGCGGCATCCAGGAATCCTACGAACTGCCCTCCCCCGCCCGTCGTCGGCATCCGGATCACCGGCACCCGTGCCGAGGTGCACACATTTTTCGTTGCCCCACAATGCAAGTCAGTCCGAGAAATTTGTGTCAGCACGCATCGGTGGACTAGTGTTCTGCACCGCGACGGGCGACGATCTCGCTCGTGGCGCGCGGATGTAGCGCAGTTGGTAGCGCATCACCTTGCCAAGGTGAGGGTCGCGGGTTCGAATCCCGTCATCCGCTCCACGATGGGTTTGTGCCATCAAATTCCGTGGGCCGGCTGCTAAGGCTGCACTAACAGCTTCGGATTTCGCAGCGGACGTTAAAGTCGAGCGTGCCCAGGATCAGCGCCTCATCGGTCGGAGAACACCGCGAGCTGGTCCAACAGCGCATCTTCGAGGCCTTCGCCGCCCTGATGGCCGAGCACAGCTTCGACGCGATCACCATGGCCAAGCTGGCGGCCGAGGCCGGCATCGGCCGGACCGCGATCTATCACCACTTCCCCGACAAGGAATCGGTGGTGATCGCCTTCGCTTCCCACGAGACCACCCGGTATCTCGACGGGCTGCGCACCGCGCTGGCCGAGGTCGATGATCCGGTCGAACGTCTCAAGGTCTACATCGGCCACCAGCTGGAGGCTGGGCAGGAATTTCACATGGGCATGGGCATGCAGCTCTACGGAGCCCTGTCCACCGAGACGATGCTGGCGATCCGCGATCACGTGGTGGCGGTCGAGGACGTGTTGCGTGAGATTCTGGCCCAGGGTGTTGCCGCCGGCCAGTTCGTGATCGATGACGAAGCCGCCACCATGTCTCTGCTGCATGCCTGCCTTGCCCCGCGTCACCTGCCGCGGGCGAACATCGAGCGGTTTGTGCTGCGCGCGCTCGGCGCGACGCGGTAACTCACAATTCGTAGCTCCCCGAACCCGTCGGCACCGTGTTAGGTTTCCGACAGGTTGTCAGCATCATGCTGACAAGCTGTCAAAGCTGAGTCCTACCAAGTGGAGCCGAAATGCCGCCGAGTGCCGTCGCAACCGAGTCCATCCGCTCCCTGTCGGCGGCCATGCGTCAGGACTCGACCGACCAGCACGAGGCCGCCGAGCAGTCGCCGTTTGTCACCGAACTTCTCAGCGGCCGGGTCAACGAGCAGGGCTACGTCAACTACCTGCTGCGGCTGCGGGCGATCTACCACGCGCTGGAGACCGCCGTCCGAGAGCATCGCGACGACCCGCTCGTCAGCGCCGTCTACGACCCCGCACTCGAGCGGCTGGATGCCATCGACGCCGATCTGGACCACTGGGCGCCGGGCGCCCAGCGCGACATCGACTCACCAGCAGTGCGGGCCTACTGCGCCCGGTTCGCCGACTCGCCGTGGGGCGGCGCCCTGGTGGCCCATCACTACACCCGCTATCTCGGCGATCTTTCCGGCGGACAGGCCATCGGCCGCATCTTGGAGCGCTCATTCGACCTCGACGGAAAAGGCTTGGCGTTCTACAGCTTTCCGGTGCGCCCCAAGCCCTACAAGGATGCCTACCGTGATCGTCTCGACGGGCTCGGCCTGGCCACCCAGGAGATCGATCGCGTGGTCGACGAGGTGAAGCTGGCCTTCGCGCTCAACCAACGCGTCTTCGACGAGCTTGCCGAAAAGCTGCCGTCCTACCGCCGCTGACCAGCCCGAACCTCAATTGACGTTCCCGCCAACACATAGGAACTTCATACCCCAAATCAGGTGAAGTTAGCTTATGCTAACCATACTTTTACGTGGGGGACACAGCGATCGAGAGGAGACGCCGGCGTGATGACCGCCCCCGTCTGGATGGCCGTACCCCCCGAGGTCCACTCGGCCCTGCTCAGCAGCGGCCCCGGCGCCGGCCCGCTACTGGCCGCCGCCGGAGCTTGGAACGCACTGAGTACCGAATACTCCTCGGCAGCAACAGAATTGACTACCCTGATGGGCACGGTGGGAGCGGGCGCATGGGAGGGCCCCAGCGCCGAGCGTTACACCGCGGCGCACGTTCCCTACGTGGCCTGGCTGAGCCGGACCAGCGCCAGTACCGCCGGAGTGGCCGCCCAGATCGAGACCGCCGCCGCGTCGTACACCACCGCCCTGGCGGCCATGCCGACGCCGGCCGAGTTGGCCGCCAACCGCACCACTCTCGGTGTACTGGTGGCCACCAACTTCTTCGGCATCAACACCGTCCCGATCGCGGTGAACGAGGCCGACTACGTCCGGATGTGGATTCAGGCCGCCACCACGATGACCGTCTACCAGGCGTCCACCAAGGTTGCGGTGGCGACCGCGCCGCCGTCCACCGCGGCACCGGTCCTGCTGGCGCCGGGGGTCGGGGAAGTGGGCTCCGGGTCGGCGACGATGATGCAGTCTGCCGCCGTGGCCCGGGCCGGTGAGTCGGGCTCCTCCCTCAGCCTGAGCGATGTGCTCAGTTCGTACGAGGAGTTCATCGAGTGGATCAAGGCCAACGATCCGATCGGCAACTGGCTGGCCGAGCAGTCTGAGCATTTCTACGGAATGTACGACCAGCTACGGGAATTCATTCTCGAGCCTTGGCGAGTCCCGCAGGTTCTCGCCGAGATCATCGCCGACCCCTCACTGTTGTTCAGCACCTACATGAACGTGTTTTTCCTCGGTGCCTACTCGGCGGTTTTCGCCATCTTGGGGACCCCGCTCTACGCCGCAGTGACCGCAGCGGTGTCCCCGGCCATGCTGGGCCTGCTCGGCATCGTCGGAATGGCGCAAAGCTACGACATTCCGATCGACGCGCCGGCCGAGGAGATCGCCCGCGCCGAGCCGCCCGCGGTCGCCGCGCTGCCCAGCTCCGCGGCGCCGACATCGGTGACGGCAGGCGCGGCACCTGCGCCCGCACCCACCTCCGCTCCCGCCCCTGCACCGTCAACTCCCACGCCGATGTCCGCCGGGACCGAGACCTCCCTGTATGCCGTGCCGGGCGGCGGCGCCGGATTCGGTTACGGCGCGACGTCGCGGTACAGCGCCACCGCCAAGGCTTCGGACTCCGTAGGCGCGTCCGCCGCGGCCGACGCCACCGCTGCCGCGATCAACAAGCGCCGGTCGCAGGCCCGCAAGCGGCGCGGCGGAACC
Organism: Mycobacterium sp. NS-7484; assembly: GCF_001953975.1. GTDB lineage: Bacteria > Actinomycetota > Actinomycetes > Mycobacteriales > Mycobacteriaceae > Mycobacterium. The sequence continues at coordinate 64,198 of NZ_MBEJ01000088.1, read as the reverse complement.
GCCAAGGACCGCGGTTACCGCTATGAGTTCATGACGGCCGACGGTGCTGCCGCACCGCCCCCCGAGCAACCCGTCAGCACGAGCGCCTCCGAGAGTGGGGCTGGAAACCTCGGATTCACCGGAACCGCAGCGAAATCGACTCTCGCCGGACCGGCCGGGCTGACCACGTTGACCGACGACGCCTTCAGCGACGGAACGACGATCCCGATGATGCCGGGTAGCTGGCAGTCCGACGGCGCCGAGGATGACGCTTAACCGAACTGTATTGGGGCTATGAGCAATTCGTGAGGATTGCGACGCGCAGTCCTTCTAGGCGACTATCGGCACCCTCGTATGCCGATACTGGTGGTCCCGAGGAGAAGGGAGCACCGCATGTCCGGTGATACCGCGCCGCAAGCTGACACCTGGGACGGCACGCTTCCGCACTTCTCCACAGTCGAAAAGCACGGCCAGATCACCGTGCCCGTCACCCGACCGTCGGAAACACTGCGTTTCTTCGCCGTGCTCACGTTCATCCTGTGGATTCCGATCGCCGTCGGCGCAGCGCTCTGGATTCGCGGCATGCAGACCCACAACCCGTCGACGTGGTTGGGCATCGCCGCGATCGTCGGTTCGTTTCTTCCGGTCATCATGGCCGGCATCGTCGCCGACGAGGCCCGCGATACCTTCGGTCAGCGCAGTACCGGCAACCGGGTTGCTGTGATCCCGTCATTGACCGGCATCGCGGTCGGTTTGCTCGGGGCCGCATTATGGTTCAGAGATTTCAGCGCCGGCGTGATGGCGTTGGTCAGCGTGGTGTTCGCACTTGGCGCGGCGATCGTCACCGTCACCGCGTGGCAGGGCATCCGCTACACCCGGCGACGACAGCGCTGGCTGGTATCGCTGCGCCGGCACGGTGTGCGTTCGCCAGGCGAGCTGCGCAACGTGACATTCCTGAAGCGCTGGACCGCAGACGACCCTCAGTTCACCGTCACCATCGCCTTCGAGGCCCCGACCGGACGCCGGGTGGTGACCGCGAGCATGGTCGCCCACCATTCCCGGGTTCCGCTGGCGGGGTCAGCCGTCGTCGTCTTCAGTGCACCGCACGACGCCGGCGACGACGTGCTGATCGAACTGGACCCGGCCAAACCGCCCAAGTACGACCGGGATCCGACCGGCAGCTACCGCAAGCCGACCGGAAACTAGGCCGAGCGGCGCGCCAGCTCCCGCAACACCAGATCCGTAGCCTCCCAATCCATGCACTTGTCGGTGACCGACTGGCCGTAGGTGAGCGGACGGGCCTCGGGCGACTGGGCCCCGGCGACCAGGAAGCTCTCCAGCATCACCCCGCTGATCGGCAACCCGTCGCGCACGAACTGGGCCACCTCGGCGGCCACCGAGGCCTGGCGGATGTGGTCCTTGCCGGAATTGGCGTGGCTGCAGTCGATCACGACCCGCCCGGGCAGCCCGGCAACGGTCAGCTTGGCGGCGGCATCGGCCACCGCGTCGGCGCCGTAGTTCGGCCCGTCGGTACCGCCGCGCAGGATCACATGGCAGTCCTCGTTGCCCGCGGTGCTCACCACCGCGCCACGACCCATGTCGTCCATGCCGAAGAAGACATGCTGGGCGGCAGCGGCTTTCACCCCGTCGACTGCCACCTGAACATTGCCGTCGGTGCCGTTCTTGAACCCGACCGGCATCGACAACCCCGACGCCAGCTGACGATGGACCTGGGATTCGGTGGTGCGGGCCCCGATCGCACCCCAGGCGACCGCGTCGGCGATGTACTGCGGGCTGGTCGGCTCGAGGAACTCACAACCCACGGGCAGGCCGATGTCGATGATGTCGAGCAGCAGTTGCCGGGCGATACGCAATCCACGAGCCACGTCGAACGTGCCGTCCATGCCCGGGTCGTTGATCAGGCCCTTCCAGCCGATCGTGGTGCGCGGCTTCTCGAAGTACACCCGCATCACGATCTTGAGCTCGTCCTTGAGCGCATCGGCCAGTTTCACCAGGCGTGACGCGTACTCCAGCGCGGCGGCCGGATCATGCACCGAGCAGGGGCCGACCACGACCAACAGCCGGTCGTCGCGGCCGGCCAGGATGTCGGCGATCTCATCGCGGTCGCGCGCCACGCGTTCGGCCCGACGCTCCCCCAGCGGGAACTCGGTCAGTACATCGTGCGGGCTGGGAATCGCGCTGAAACTGCGGACCCGGCGGTCCGATGTGGCGGGGGCGTTGGCGATCTGCGCCAAGTTCATTTTTCAGGTGCCTTCCTGGTGGCGGGCACCTGGCTCAATTCCGGCGCCCTGTAACGACGAAAGGCAGCGACCGATGGTCACTGCCTGGGCTCCGGGTGGATGCGTGCTTAGTGCTGCGCTTTATCGGCTCCGCCCGGAGCCTCGATAAAGCGCCAATAGCCGGCACACACACCGATAGTCACGTCGGCCAGGCTACACCACAGCCGGCGCCCGGCCACAACCGGTGCGTTCACAAGCAGTAGTTGTGAGCGCACTCTACGATCCTGGGCATGCCGCTGAGCGCCAGGATGCCGGAACTGGCCGCATTCGACGTGCTGCTGGCCATCGCCCGTACCGGCAGCCTCGGGGCCGCCGGGCGTGAACTGGGATTGACCCAGCAAGCGGTGTCCTCGAGGTTGGCCTCCATCGAAGCCCAGACCGGCGTGCGGCTGGTTCAGCGCGGACCCCGCGGGTCACGGCTGACCGCGGCCGGTGCGGTGGTCGCCGAGTGGGCCGATCAGTTGCTCGATGTGGCGCAGCGGGTGGATTCCGGGCTGGCGGCGATGCGCAGTGAGAGCCACAGCCGTGTCGCGGTTGCGGCGAGCCTGACGATCGCCGAGCAACTCATGCCGCGCTGGCTGGTGTCGTTGCAGGCCGAGGCGGCGCGTACCAGCGCCACCGTGCCTCAGGTCATCCTCACCGCGGCCAACAGCGATCAGGTGATCGCCGCGGTGCGCGACGGCTCGGCCGATCTGGGCTTCATCGAATCCCCCGGGCTGCCAAAAGGATTGCACAGCCGGGTGATCGCCCACGACGAGCTGGTGACCGTGGTGCCTCCCGATCACGCGTGGGCGCGACGGTCCGCCTCCGTCACGGCCGCACAACTCAACGACACCGCACTGGTGTCACGCGAATCAGGTTCGGGCACAAGGGAAGCCCTCAGCGCCGCCCTGCGCACGGCGTTGGGTCCGTCGAGCCGGCAGGCCGAGCCGGTCATCGAATTGTCTTCGGCCGCCGCCATGCGCGCCGCGGTGCTGGCCGGCGCCGGGCCGGCCGTGATGAGCCGGCTGGCCGTCGACGACGACCTCACACTGGGCCGGTTGACCGAAGTGCCCGTCGCCGGTCTCGATCTGCGCCGGCAGCTGCGCGCCATCTGGTCGGGCGGCCGGACCCCGCCGGCCGGGGCGGTGCGCAGCCTGCTCGGTCACATCGCCGCGGCGCGGTGAGATCACCCGCGCAGAAGCTGCCCGGTCCGCACCCCGCGCACGGTGTTGGTGGCGACCGTCGCCCACGCGCCCAGCAGCAGCACGTACAGCGCGACCGCCAGCCAGCAGATCGCCACCGCACCGGTGGCCGCGCCCAGCGCGGACGCCCCCGTCACGCAGGTGCCGACCGGGAAGGTGAAGCTCCACCACGTGAGGCTGAACTTCAGCCCGCGGCGTGCGCCGTGCACCGTCAGCGCCACGGCCAAGCAGAACACGAACGCCCCGAAACCCGCCATCACCAGCCCGTAGACGATGCCGAAGGCGTGCAGCGCCGACACCGCGGCAGTGTCGGTGAGCACTGCACCGGCGTGTGCGCCGAGCAGGTTGGCCGCGGTGATCGACTGACCCACGACACCGAGCACGATCCACACGGTGGGGATCGCCTGCACCTGACTGAGCCCGGAGTGCATGAGGCGCGAGTACACCATCGTGGTGGTGATCAGCCCGGCCAGCAGGCTCAGCCCGAACATCGCGTAGCACGCCACCAACAGCGTCATCCCCGCCTGCCCGGGGCCGAGGTGTGACAGCAGCAGCGCGCCGGTGGAGGCGGAGACCATGGGTGAGACCACCGGCATCATCCAGGCCGGCACCGCGGCGACACCGGCGCGATCTGTGCGGGTGATCATGGCGAACGGAAGCCACAGGCTGACAACCAATCCCAAGAGCGTGCCCGCGGTCCACAGTCCCACGTCGAGCACCACGGCCAGGGACTCACCGAGCAGCGCGGGCCCGAGCAGCAACGCACCCGCGCCCACGGTGAGCAGCGCCATGGCCGGAGCCCCGTAGAACTGACCCATCACGTGGTGTCCGGCATAGGCTTTCGCCTGTTCGCGGTGACGGATCCAGTGGGCGGCGAACGCGATGGCCAGGGCCACCAGCACGGCGCCGGCGAGAATCCAGACCGCCGTGGCGAATTCATGCAGCCCAGGCACGTGCAGCGGGAGGGTGACCGCGGCCGTCGCGACGATGCCGGTGCCCATGACCGAGGCAAACCAGTTCGGCGTGATGTGGCGCAATACCGAACCGGCCGTGTCGGGCTCGGCCACCAGGGCGGTATGGAACGGCCTCTCGGCTGTGTAGGCGGCGGTGTAGGTCGTCACACCGTCAAGGGTGGTGGCTGCGACCGGTCACCGGTAGGCACCACGATCTTGTGGCCTCACAAGTGAAACTTGTGGCTCAGACGTAGCGGTGACGGCCCGAGAGCGCCCCGGCCACCATCTGCACGAGGTAGACGGCCAGCGCCATCGCCCACGGAGCGGTCCAGCTACCGGTCAGCTCGTGCAGCAGACCGAACAGGAACGGGCCCACACCGGCCAGCAGATAGCCGAAGCCTTGCGCCATACCGGACAACTGCGCGGTGTCCTCGGCGTTGCGTGCCCGTAGCGCGATCACCGTCAGCGCCATGGAGAACACGCTCATCCCGATACCGACCAACAGGCTCCACAGCAGGGGCGCCGCGCCCGGATCGACGAGCAGGCCGATCATGCCGACCATGCCGATCAGGCCGAGTCCGATGATCCACCCACTCTGGTGCTTCTGCTTGGCCGCCAGCGGCGGCACGATCAGGCTGATCGGAACCGCCAAGATCGACACCAGCCCGACCAGCAGGCCGGCGTCGGTCTTGTCGACCCCGTTGTCGATGAACACCTCGGGCAGCCAGCCCATCACGATGTACGCCAGGAAAGACTGGCAGCCGAAGAACAGGGTGACCGTCCAGGCCAGCGGGTTACGCAGCAGGGATCGGCGGGCCGTACCTGCCGATTCCGCGGCGCGGGCCGAGCTGATTGCGCGCGCTCCCACAAGCCAGAACAGCAGCGCGACAACGGCCACCGCCGCCCACGATCCCAACGCTCCCCGCCAGCCGCCGAGCAGCGGCTCCAGCGGCGGCGTGACCGCCGATCCGAGCGCCCCACCACCCTGCAGGGCCGCGGTGTACACACCGGTCATCAGACCGATCCGGGCCGGGAAGGAGCCCTTGATCACCACCGGGATCAGGACGTTGACCAGCGCGATACCCGCCGTTGCCACCAGGGTTCCGCCGATCACCACGTAGGGGCCGTCGAGCACGCGGATGACGAGGCCGACACTGAGGATGACCAGCGCGATCGAGATGGCGCGCCCCAGGCCGATCCGACGGGCCAGCCAGGGAGCAGCCAGACCGGCCGCGGCAAAACACAGCCCGGGCATGGTGGTGAGCACCCCGGCCCAGACCGCCGAGGCGCCGAGCGACTCGCGCATCTCGCCGAGGACGGGCCCGATGCTGGTGATCGCCGGGCGCAGGTTCAGTGCGGTCAGGATCACCGCCACGACCAGCAGCGCGCCGCCGGCCGCCATCGTTGCCGGGCGGACCTCTACGGCGCCGTCCAGTTCGAGTTCCAGATCGTGTTCGTAACTGTTCCGCGATTCGCTGGATAGACGCCGGTTCACTCGGCTATGGTGCCATACATCCCATGATTGGATGAAAGGATTTTTGAGTGCCGCTCGCCACAACGCGACGCACCGGCCTGGTCGATCAGGTGATCGAGCAGCTGCGCACCCTGGTCACCTCCGGCGAATGGCCGGTGGACAGCCGGATCCCGACCGAGGCCTCATTGGTCGAGGCCCTCGGCGTCGGCCGCAACACCGTCCGCGAAGCCGTCCGCGCCCTGGCCCACAACGGAATCTTCGAGGTGCGGCAGGGCGACGGCACCTACGTGCGTGCCACCAGCGAGGTATCGGCCGCGCTGCGCCGGCTGTGCGGTTCTGAACTGCGCGACGTGTTGCAGGTCCGGCGCTGCCTCGAGGTGGAGGGCGCTCGCCTGGCCGCGGTGGCCCGGACCGACGACGACGTCGCCGACCTGCGCGCCCTACTGGCCCACACCGCCACCACCGATCACGAGCAGTTCACCCAGTCCGACACCGAGTTCCATCTCGCGGTCGTGCGCGCATCGCACAACCCGGTGCTCATCGAGATCTACCGCGGGCTTCTGGAGGCGATCACCGCCAGCGTCGCGACAACGAGTGCCGCCCCGCACGGGATGATGTTCCCGCACACCGAGTTGGTCGAGGCGATCGCCGACGGCGATGTCGAGAGAGCCGGACGCGAAGCCGCAGGCTTTCTCGACGAACTCCTGGCTCACACACCGGCGCAGGACTGCTGAGCGCACCGGTTCAGAACGGCGCGTCGTCCATCCGCCCCTGGGTCAGCGGCAACCTCAGCAACAGCCGCGCGCCGCCGAGTGGGCTCTCCACCAAAGCGGCTGTCCCGCCGTGCAATTCGGCCTGCTGCGCCACCAGCGCCAACCCCAGCCCCGATCCGGACCGGGACGCGGTGGAGCCACGGGCGAACCGCTCGAACACCTCGGCCCGCTCGGACTCGGGTACGCCGGACCCGTTGTCATCGACCACGATCTGCACATCATCGGCCGAACTGACTGCGCTGAGCCGGATCTCGGTGGCGCCACCATGCTTGACGGCGTTGGCGATCGCATTGTCGATCACCAGCCGCAGGCCGGCCGGCATACCGAGCATCAACACCGTCGGCGAGGGCAGCAGGGTGGCCCGCAGGCCCGGATAGGTACGCAGTGCATCGTGCGCGGCACGGTCGAGCAACTCGGTCACATCCATCGGCACGAAATCCTCGACCGTGGTCAGCTCGCCCTGCGCCAATCGCTCCAACGCGGTCAGCGTGCCCTCGATACGGCTCTGGGTGCGCATCACGTCGGCGATCACCTCCTGGCGCTGCTCGGGGGTCATGTCCAGCGTCGAGAGCACTTCGAGGTTGGTACGCATGGCCGTCAACGGAGTCCGCAACTCGTGGGAGGCCACCGCGGCGAAATCGCGGGCCGACTCCAGCGCAGCCTTGGTGCGTTCCTGTTCATTGCCGATGCGCGCCAGCATGCCCTCGACCGCCTCGGCGATCTGCACGGCCTCGCGCACGCCGCGCACCTGCACCTCGTCGGGCTTGGACTGGGCGTTGATGGCGCGGGCCTGCTGCGCCAGCAGACGGAACGGCGTGATCATCACCAGGGAGATCATCCAACCCACCACGACCGTGCTGCCGATGACACCGGCACAGATCAACAGCACCCGCAGATGCAGTTCGTCGATCCGGCGCTGCGTCTCGGCCAGTGGTGCGCCCAATGCGATCGTGGCCGGCCCGGCGGTGAACGTGCGCACCCGATACTCGACGCCGTCGATCGTGGTGTTGGCGTAACCGTTCTCCAACCTGGGCAAGACGATGTCACTGGGCACCGAGACGCTGACGCCGCCGATGTGGGCGGTACGCACCAGGCCGCCGTCGTCGGGCATCGCCGTGTCCGCCGAGCCCGGTTTGGTGGCGGTGAGCAGCGTGCTCACGTCACCGAGGCTGCTCAACGAATCCAGGCGGCGGTCCAGCTGGCTGTACTGGTCGTTGGTGACGCCGATCCACACCCAGGTTCCGAGCGTGATGACCGTGACCACCACCGACAGCGCGGCCACGATGACGATGGTGCGCAACGACAGCACCCGCATCACCGGCCGCAGCACGGGGCGCAGCAGCCGCAGCACACGCTCTTCGAGATTCACCGGCGTTATCTTGCCCGATCCGCGCACACGGACGTTGCGACACCGTCACCCCGGCCAGCCCAGCCGTCAACTTGCGGTTGACGATCCATCGACGTCAACCTAGGGTTGACGCATGAGCCAACCCGTCACCATCACCAACCCCGTCCGCCTCGACGACCTCATCGGCGCCATCAAGAAAGCGCACACCGAACCTCTCGAGCAATTGATCGACGCGGTGATCGCCGCCGACGCCCTCGGTGAGATCGCTGACCACCTCATCGGACATTTCGTCGACCAGGCCCGACGCTCGGGTGCCTCCTGGACCGACATCGGCAAGGCCATGGGCGTCACCAAACAGGCTGCCCAGAAACGCTTCGTGCCGAAGGTTCCCGATTTCGATCCGTCCACCCTCGATCCCAACGCCGGTTTCGGCCGGTTCACGCCGCGGGCCCGCAACGTCGTCGTGGTCTCCCAGAACACCGCCCACGACGCCGGCAATTCCGAGATCACCCCCGACCACCTGCTTCTGGCGCTGTTCGCCGAACCGGACGGCCTGGCCGCCAAACTCCTTGCCGGGCAGGGCATCACCGCCGAGGCCGCCCGCGCCGTCATCACGCTGCCGCCGCCCACCGGCGCGGTCCCGGCGCTGATCCCGTTCAACGGCGCGGCCAAGAAGGCCCTGGAACTGACCTTCCGCCAAGCGCTTCGGCTGGGGCACAACTACGTCGGCACCGAACACATCCTGCTTGCGCTGGCCGAAGCCGAGGACCAAGACGGTCCGTTGCACCGACTCGGCGCCGACCCCGCCCGGTTCGAGACCGAACTGGCCGCTGCCCTGGCCCCGTTCATGACGAAAAGTCAGGAGACCCCAGGGAATGAATGACGCCGCGCGACTGTACAAGGAAAGGTGTTACTCAATGACGCCGCACGCGAATTGATCGGCGCAGGCGCCGACGCCTCTCTGGTCACGCTGAACCCCGATGGCAGTCCACAGGTCACGCTGGTCTGGGTGGCGCTGCAATCCACACCGGACGGTGACGAGCTCGTCATCGCACACCTTTCCGAGCACAAGAAGGTCCGCAACATCCGTCGCGACCCGCGGGTGGCGGTGACCATCCTGGACCCCGGCCGGGTCGGCGAGGCGATGCGGCCGTACCTCGCGATCAACGGCACGGCCCGGGTCGTCGAGGGCGGTGCACCCGAACTTCTCAAAGAGCTGGCCCAGACCTTGGCCGCTCCCGGGGTGCCGTTTCCACCGAAAGACGCCCCGCCCGGGTGGCTGACCCGGATCCGGATCGACAAGGTCGGCGGCGTCGGTCCCTGGGTGTCGTGACCAACCGGCTGTAACACGTTTCAGTCTGTGCGATCATGCCTGGCATGCCTCGCTGGTTCGCGTTCATGTTCACGGCCGTGATGGTGGCCGTCGCCACTGTGGTGGCCCCGCCGGCGGCTTCGGCCGAAGGAACCCCCATCGGCCGGATCGGTGAAACGCTTCGCGTCGAGAACGACGGCCTCGTCGCCGATGTCACCGTGCACGACGTGCTCGCCAGCGACGTCCCGCCCGGCTGGGGCTGGAACGGCTCACCGCGCTGGCGCGCCCAGGGCAGTCCCTGGCGCGCCCCGGTCACCGTGACCACCATCGCGGCGCCCAACCCGTACCAGATGGCTCTGGATTTCACGTTCAACGGCGTCACTCCGTACGCCGACGCGTACGTGCCCAAGCACACCGACGCGCCGAATCGTCTTGAGGCGGCGCTGCGCAACGCGCCTCCCGGCGCCACGGTCAACGGCGACGTCTACTGGGATGTGTACCGCGCCCTGGTCACCAACGTGGTATTGGTCGACACCCGCTCGGGCAAGCACCTGGCGCAGTGGAATCTGTGGCAGCCGGGCACCCCACTGCCTTGATCGTCAACCGGGCGCAGGCTGCTGACCTCCCCGAACTCGCCGCCGTCGCGGCCGCCACCTTTCCGCTGGCCTGTCCCCCGTCGGCAACTGACGACAACATCGCCGCATTCATCGCCGAGACGCTCTCCGAGGAACGCTTCGCCGCGTACCTCACCGACCCGGGCCGCATCGTGCTCGTCGCGCGAAGCCCGGGGATCACCGGCTACGCCATGCTGATTCACGGTGTCCCCGACGACCCCGATGTCCAGCGGGCCGTGCCGCAGCGGCCCGCGCTGGAGTTGTCCAAGATCTACGTGCTACCCGATCGCCACGGCGGCGGTGTCGCGACCGCCTTGATGGCCGCGACCCTGGACGCCGCGGCCGACGCCGGTGCCCGCTGCGTCTGGCTCGGCGTGAACCAGGAAAACGAACGGGCGCAACGCTTCTACACCAAGAGCGGTTTCACGGTCAGCGGTACCAAGACCTTCCGGCTCGGCGCCGGGGTCGAGAACGACTACGTGATGGTTCGGCCGGTTTAGGCGGTCTTCTGCGCCGCAGCCGTGAGTGCCAGGAGGCGCGAAGTGGCCCGCAGGTATTTCTTGCGGAAGCCGCCGGCCACCATCTCCGGGCTGAAGATCGTGTCCAACTTGGTGCCCGACGCGAGCACCGGGATGCCCGCGTCGTAGAGCCGGTCGGTCAACGCCACCAGACGCAGCGCGACGCTCTGATCCTCGATCGGATGCACGCCGGTGATGAACACCTCGGTGACGCCCTCGATCAATGCGTGATACCGCGACGGGTGCATGGTGGCCAGGTGCGCGCACAGCGCATCGAAGTCGTCGAGGGTTGCCCCGGTGACTGCCTCGGCCCGCTGGGCGACCTCTCCGTCGGACAGCGGCTCGGGAGCCGGCGGCAGATCGCGGTGCCGGTAGTCCGGCCCCTCGATCCGGACGGTGGTGAAGATCTGGGCCAGTGTGTTGATCTCCCGCAGGAAGTCCTGGGCGGCGAACCGGCCCTCACCCAGCTGCTCGGGCAGGGTGTTGGAGGTGGCCGCGATCGACACGCCGCGCTCCACCAGAGCCGACAGCAGCCGGGAGATCAGCGTGGTGTTGCCGGGATCGTCGAGTTCGAACTCGTCGATGCACACCACCACGTACTCCGAGAGCAAGTCGATGCACTCGTTGTAGCCGAACACCCCGGCCAGCTGGGTCAACTCACCGAAGGTGGCGAATGCCGTGGGAGCCTCGCCCCCCGACAGGGTGTAATACGTCGACGCCAGCAGGTGGGTCTTGCCGACGCCGAAGCCGCCGTCCAGATACAACCCGACCCCGGGCAGCACCTCGCGCTTACCGAACAGCTTCTTCTTTCCCGCCCGCCGGGCGGCTGCCTGCTCGCAGAAATCGCGGCAGGATTGCACCGCGGCGGCCTGTGACGGCTCGGCCGGATCCGGGCGGTAACTGTCGAAGCTGACCTCGGCGAACGTCGGTGGCGGGATCAGCTGTGCGACCAACCTCTCCGGTGTGACGGTGGGATGACGATCGGCGAGATGAGCGACGCCGCTGGACCCGTGCATGCAGGCAGCGTAGCCACGTGCTCCAATTCAGTTCATGTCCGATGACACCGCCGGATTCGCCCTGACCGTGCTGGGAAACGTCGACGCTGTCGCCGACGCACAGCTGGAGGCTTTCTACGCCTACCCCGATGACCTGCAAAAATGCTGGGTTCGGGGCAACATGATCAGCAGCCTGGACGGGGGCGCCACCGAAGACGGCAAGACCGGTGGACTGGGCAACCGGGGTGACCGCGCTGTGTTCAATCTCATGCGACAGGCCGCCGACGTGATCCTGATGGGCGCGGCGACCGTGCGCATCGAGAACTATTCCGGGGTACAGCTTTCGGTCACGCAACGCCAGGAGCGTCAGCGCCGCGGACAGGCCGAGGTACCGCCGATCGCCGTCGTCACCGCGTCGGCCGACCTCGACCCCCACGCCAAGTTCTTCACCCGTACCGACGTGCCGCCGCTGATCCTGACCGGGAGCCGAAACGTGGCCGACGCGCGCCGCCGGTTGGGCGGGGTGGCCGAGGTGATCGACGCATCGGGCGCTGACCCGACCCTGGTCGATTCCGCGGTGGCATTGCGAATTCTCGCCGAGCGCAAGCTGTTCCGGGTGCTGACCGAGGGCGGCCCGCAGCTGCTGAGCACGTTGATCGAAGAGGACCTGCTCGATGAGTTGTGCCTGACCGTGGCGCCCATCCTGGTGGGCGGGGTGGCCAGGCGCATCGCCACCGGACCGGGCCAGGCACACACCCGGATGCGGCCGGCCCATCTGCTCACCGACGACGAGGGCTACCTGTACACGCGCTACGTTCGATGACCATGTCGCTACTGTGGTCAACATGCGTCATCAGCTGGTGAAAGCCCTGCGGAGGTCGGCAGTCGCGGCGCCCGTCCTGTCACTCCTGCTCACCGCCTGTTCGCCACTGCTGGCCGCTGATCCGCGCTATGCCACCGACCACGGCGAGCACCCGGAGGGGCAGCCGCAGACCACCGTCGCGGCCCCGCCCGGACCGCCCGGCATCGAAGCACCGAAGAACGACCTGTCCTGGCGGGACTGCACGCCCCGCGTCTTCGGCGACGCCGGCATCCAGCCGCCGCCCGACGTCACCCTGGAGTGCGCAACCTACGACGCCGATCTGGACCCGATCAGCGGGGCCACCGGCACCCTCAGCATCGGCGTGGTACGCGCCAAATCCACACAGACACCGGCCGATGCCGGCCCGCTCGTGATGACCACCGGGTCCGACATCCCCACCTCGGTGCAATTGCCGACGTGGTTGGCCCGCTCGGGAACCGACATCCTCAAAACCCACCCCATCGTCGCCGTGGACCGGCGCGGCATCGGCATGTCCGGCGCATTGGACTGCCGTGACCTCTACGACCGTCAGGAGATGCTGGACCAGACGCAGTTCCAGGCCGGCGACGATCCGGTGGCCAACCTGGGCGCAGTGACCATGACCGCCACCACCAGTTGCACCGACACGATCGCCCCGGGCGACTCGGCCTACGACAACGCCCACGCCGCCGAGGATCTGGAGCGGCTGCGCAGCACCTGGGATGTGCCCACACTGGCCCTGCTCGGCGTCGGCAACGGAGCCCAGGTGGCGCTGGCCTACGCCGGCTCGCATCCCAACAAGGTGTCCCGACTGATCCTCGATTCACCGCTACCGCTGGGCATCGCCGCGGAGGCCGCCGCCGAGCAGCGAGTCAAAGGACAACAAGCCGCCCTCGACGCGTTCGCCGCGCAGTGCGTCGCCACCAACTGCCCGCTGGCGCCGGACCCGAAGGCCGCAGTCGATGCCCTGCTGAACGAGGCCCGCGCCGGACGCGGCCCCGGCGGGGCCTCGGTGGCCACCCTGACCCACGCGATCGCCACCGGCATGGGTTTCCCCCAAGGTGACCGGGTGGCCGCGACCAACAATCTGGCCGCGGCCCTGGCCGCCGCCCGGGCCGGCGACGCCGGTCCGATCTCGACGCTGATCACCCAGAGCGACAACCTGCGCCAGTCCGACGGGCATTTCGTCAACTCCTGCAGCGACGCGCTCAACCGGCCCACCCCCGACCGGGTCCGCGAACTCGTCGTCGCCTGGGGCAAGCTCTATCCGCAATTCGGTGCCGTGGGCGCACTCGACCTGGTGAAGTGCCTCAACTGGCCCAGCGGCTCGGCGCCGAAGGACCCCCACGATCTCAAGATTCCGGTGCTGCTGCTCGGCGTCCACAACGACCCGATCGTCGGCAACGAAGGGGTCGCCGCCGTCGCGGCGACCGTCATCAACGCCGGCGCCAACAACCGGCGGGTGATGTGGCAGGGCATCGGTCACGGGGCGAGCATCTACACGGCGTGCGCGCTGCCACCGGTGGCCGGTTACCTCGAAAGCGGCAACCTGCCCGAGACCGACACGTACTGTCCCGCCTGACGGCGGGCCCGAACGGCGTCGGTGTACGGTTCGCTGGTGGCGGCAGCAGATTCCATCATTTCCGGCGTCCTGAACGCATTCCGTCCCCGCACTTCCCCGCCGAGCACCGCCACGGTGCTGCGCTCGGCACTGTGGCCGATCGCCATCCTGTCGATCATCCACCGCAGCTACGTGCTTTCGACCAACGGCTACATCACCGACGACTTCGGCCCGGTGTACCGCGCGGTGTCGAACTTCCGTCGGCACTGGGACATCTACAACGAGCATTTCAACTTCGTCGATCCGCACTACCTGTATCCGCCGGGCGGCACCCTGCTGCTGGCGCCCTTCGGTTTCCTGCCTGAGTTCGCCTCCCGCTTCTGGTTCGTGGCGATCAACTCGGTGGCCGTCGTCATCGCGGCCTGCCTTCTGGTACGGCTGTTCAAGTTCTCGCTGACCTCGGTGGCGCTGCCGGCCCTGCTGCTGGCCATGTACTGCACCGAATCAGTGACCAACACCCTGGTGTTCACCAACATCAACGGCTGCATCCTGCTGGGCGAGGTGCTGTTCTTCACCTGGCTGCTGTCGGGCAAGGTGAGCCATCAGTGGTGGGCCGGCGCGGCGATCGGGCTGACCCTCGTGGTCAAACCCGTGCTGGCCGTGCTGCTCCTGTTGCCGCTGCTCAACCGGCAGTGGCGCGCGTTGGTGACGGCGTTCGCCGTGCCGATCGTGTTCAACGCCGTGGCGTGGCCACTGTCGTCGGACCCGATGGGCTTCGTGCGCAACACCCTGCCCTACATCATGGAGACCCGCGACTACTTCAACTCCGCCATCTTGGGCAACGGCATCTACTACGGCCTGCCGATGTGGCTGATCATCGCGCTGCGGGTGGCGATCGCAGTACTCGCCGCGATCAGCCTGTGGCTGCTGTACCGCTACTACCGCGAACGCGACCAGCTGTTCTGGATGCTGACCTCCTCGGGTGTCCTGCTGGTCACCTCGTGGCTGGTCCTCGGACTGGCCCAGGGCTACTACTCGATGATGCTGTTCCCGTTCCTGATGACGGTGGTCCTGCCGAACTCGGTGTTGCGCAACTGGCCGGCCTGGCTGGCGGTCTACGGGTTCATGACGATGGACCGCTGGCTGATGTGGCGCTGGCCCACCACCGGGCGCTTCCTCGAATACATGAAGATCACCTACGGCTGGTCGCTCTTGGTGGTGGTGGTGTTCTGCGTGCTGTACTTCCGCTACCTCGACGCCAAATCCGACGGCAGGCTCGACGAGGGCATCGACCCGCCGTGGATGAATCGAACTCGCGAACCCGAATCACTCTGAGCTGAATTGCATGACCTGACCCGCCAACCGGGTCCTGGTCTGCATCGCCAACCCGTGCCGGGCGCAGACCTCGTCGAGTTCGTCGGGGTTGACCAGCCGGAACGGCGAGCGGTCGAGCCGGTGGATCGCCGTGGCCATCGGGGTCCGGGTGAGGTCGTAGCCGGTGAACACACCGCCGGGGCGCAACACCCGGGCAATCTCGGCGACCGCCGACTCCCAGTCCACGATGTGGTGCAACATCAGGCAACTGACCACCGAATCGAAGGAATCGTCGGCGAACGGCAGATCCGTGGCGTCGGCGGCGCGCACGGTCACGTCCGGGAACGCTTGCAGCCGCCGGGCTGCGGCGCGCACCATCGCCGGGTCGAAGTCGGTCGCGGTGATCGCCAGATCCGGATTGGCCTGTCGCAACCGCGCCGCGATATCGCCACTGCCAGAGCCGATTTCGAGCACCTCGCGGCCCAACCGGTCAACCGGGAGGCTGCCGAGCACCGCCTGCCCCGTTCCTGTTCGCCACAGCGCGGTCTTGCAGAAGGCGCGCTCGATCTGTGACATCGCCGGCATGCGGGGCTCCTGTCGTCTGGGTGTCGAGTCCTGTGCAGCGAGCAACCGCAGGCTATCGCGTCAGGCCGCCGCAGCCTGGCGCACGTCGGCGCACAACACGTAATTTGGGTGCTATGACAACCGAGGGCCCCAAGGTGGCGCTGACCGACGACGAGTGGCGCGAGAAGCTCACCCCGCAAGAGTTTGCGGTGCTACGTCGCGCGGGCACCGAGCGTCCCTTCACCGGGGAGTACACCGACACCAAGACCGAGGGCGTCTACGAGTGCCGGGCCTGCGGCGCCGAGCTGTTCCGCAGCACCGAGAAGTTCGAATCCCATTGCGGGTGGCCGTCGTTCTTCGATCCGGCCGATTCCGCTGCGGTGATCCTGCGCTCCGACGACTCGCTGGGGATGCGTCGCGTCGAGGTGCTGTGCGCCAACTGCCACAGCCACCTCGGGCACGTGTTCGAGGGTGAGGGCTACCCCACCCCGACCGATCAGCGGTACTGCATCAACTCCATTTCACTGAAGCTGGTGCCCAAGCCCGCCTGACGCCGGGGGCGCTACTCGACCCGGGTGGCGTGCACCTCCCAGAACGGCATGTGCACGCGGCCGTCGACCAGCCAGGGTTCGATCGCCCGCAGTCGCTCCAACACCGGGCCCATCTGATCGGCCATGTCGGGGTTACGCGCCCGCCATGGTCTCGAACGCCTCGACGCTGACGTTGCCCTGGTAGGTCGTCGTCCCGAGGTAGGTGATCTCCCAGCCGGCGTCCGGGAGTACCCCGCGGAAATCGTCGGCCGACATCGACCGCGGCATCCGGAAGCCGTTGACGTTGTGGTCACCGAATTCGTACATGTACAGCCGCGCACCGGGTTTGGTGGCTCGGTGCAAGGCCCGCACATACGACTTCTGCAGTTCGGGCTCATCGGTGAACACGTGATAGAAGGCGGTGTCGACGACGGTGTCGAACCGGCCTTCCAGCCCCTCCAGCTTCGTGGCGTCGGCCACCTGGAAATCGACGGTCACCCCGGCCCGCCGCGCGTTCTGCCGGGCTCGCTCGATGGCGGCCGGTGAGGCATCAATACCTGTGGCCGACAACCCCTTTGACGCGTAGTGGATGGCGTGATGCCCGGGCCCCGTGCCGGGATCGAGCACCTCGCCCTTGACGGCGCCCAGCGCGACCAGCTGCTGCACGACGGGCTGCGGCCCACCGATATCCCATGGCGTCGCGGCGGGCAGTCCGTGCGATGTCCGCTCGTCGCGATACATCTCTTCGAATCGATCGGATTCTTGCGGAGCAGTCATGTCCGCGAGGGTAGACCCGCGAACTGAAAGCCCAGGTCATGTCCACGAGCAGACCCAGATGTCCCGGACACGCCGGGCGGACGGGGACATCTGCGTCTGTTCGCGTACAGAAAAACTAGGGCAGCTTGGCGACCAGATCCTCGACGCTGACCCGCGGCCCGGTGAAGAACGGCGTCTCCTCGCGGGTGTGACGACGCGCGTCGGTGGCCCGCAGATCGCGCATCAGGTCCACGATGCGGTGCAGTTCGGGCGCCTCGAAGGCCAGGATCCACTCGTAGTCGCCGAGCGCGAACGCCGGTACCGTGTTGGCCCGCACATCCTTGTACCCGCGGGCGGCCATGCCGTGCTCGGAGAGCATGCGACGACGCTCCTCGTCGGGCAGCAGGTACCACTCGTAGGACCGCACGAACGGGTAGACGCAGATGTAGTTGCCCGGGTCTTCACCGGCGATGAAGGCCGGGACGTGGCTCTTGTTGAACTCGGCCGGCCGGTGCAGCGCCACGCTGCTCCACACCGGGTCGCTGATCCGGCCCAATGCGGTTGTGCGACGGAAGTCGGAGTAGGTGGCCTGCAGCGCCTCGATGTTGTCGGCGTGCGTCCAGATCATGAAGTCGGCGTCGGCGCGTAGGCCGGCCACGTCGTACAGACCGCGCACCACCACGCCACGCTCTTCGGTGGTCTTGAAGAACGCCGCCGCCTCGTCGGTCACCTCGGCGCGGTCCTCACCCAGCTCACCCGGGCTCACGGCGAACACCGAGAACATCAGGTAGCGGATGGTGGAGTTGAGTTCGTCGTAGTCCAGCTTGGCCATACGCCTATCGTGCCACGCGGGCGTTCACCAGTTCCGCGGCCGCCCGGGTGGCGGTGCCCACACACGCCGGCACCCCGATCCCGTCGAGATAACCGCCGGCCACCGCCAACGTTGGCGGCAACCCGGCCCGCAGTTCGGCCACCAGATCGCGGTGCCCCGGACCGTACTGCGGCATCGCGTCGATCCAGCGGTGCACGTGGCTGTCCACCGGATCCACGGTGACCCCGAACAGCGTGTGCAGATCCCGCGCCGACCAGGTCAACAGGTCCTCGTCGCCGGTACTGCGCGCCACGCTGGATTCCGCGGCGTCGCCGTAGCGGCCGAAGGACAGCCGCACCAGCTCGACGTTCCCGCGCCGGCCCCACTTACGCGAGGACATCGTGACCGCCTTGGCGTTGAGGCGTTCACCCGCAGCGACGAGCACACCCGACTGCTGCGGCAGCGGGGTGCCACCCGGCAGGGCCAGGGCCACGACTGCCGCCGAGGCCACCCGGATGCGGCGGGCCGCCGCGGCGGTACGCGGCGCGACGTGTTCGACCAGGGCGGGCAGATGTGGCGCGGGGACCGCCAACAGCACGGCGTCGGCGTGCCACCGCGCGCCTTCGTCGTCGAGCACCGCCCATCCGCGGACCTGGCGGTCCACCCGCACCGCGGCGACCTGAACCCACCGCACGTCGGCGCGGCGGCGCAACTCATCCAGCAACACGGTGTAGCCGCCGTCGACCGCCCCGAACACCGGGCCGTCCGACGGCGGGGGCAGGGCCGCCCGGACCGCCTCGGTCAGGCTGCGGGCCCCGCGGTCCAGCGCTGCGGCCAGCGGCGGAACGGCCGAACGCAGACCGATCGTGGCCGACGACCCGGCATACACCCCGCTGAGCAGCGGGTCGACCGACCGGGTCAGCACCTGCGGGCCGAAGCGGTCACCGACCAGGTCGGCGACCGACGGATCCGCGCCGCGGCTCCAGCGCAGCGGCCGGTTGGGTTCATCGAGGATGCGCGCCACGGTCTCGTCGTCGACGAGACCGAGCATCGACGACGCCTGGGCCGGGATACCTTGCAGCGTGCCCTGTGGTAACTGATGCAACCGGGCCCCGCTGTAGATCAGTGGGCGGGCGCCGGTGGGGCTGAGCCGCCGGCCGGTCAGGCCCAGCTCATCGAGGAGGTCCAGCATCTCGGGCCGGCGCACCACGAACGCCTCGGCCCCGACGTCGAACGGTTGCCCACCGATCCGTTCGGTGCGCAGCACCCCGCCGAGCCGGTCGGCCGGATCGAGCAACGTGATCTCTGCGCGCGGCCCGGCGGCCAACCTCAATCGGTACGCCGCGACAAGGCCCGAGATGCCCCCGCCGACAACGCAATACGACGCACTCACAACGAGTGCACCAGCGTCACCGCCTCGGTGATGATGCCGGGATCGGTCGCCGGCAGCACACCGTGGCCCAGATTGAAGACGTGACCGGCCGCCCCCGCCGCCACCGCGGCACGGCCGTCGTCGACCACGCGGCGCACAGCCTGCTCGGCCACCGGCCAGCCCGCCAGCAGCACCACCGGATCGAGGTTGCCCTGCAGCGCAGTGCCCGGCTTTACCCGGGCCGCGGCGTCGATCAGTGACGTGCGCCAGTCCACGCCCACCATGGTGGCCGGCGCTGAGCCCAATGCCTCTGACATCGCTCCCAGCAGCTCGGCGGTGCCGACGCCGAAATGCGTCATCGGCACACCCGCGGCGGCCATGGTGGCGAACACCCGGGTGGTGTGCGGAAGCACATACGTGCGGTAGTCGGCCAGCGACAGCGTCCCGGCCCAGGAATCGAACACCTGCAGCGCGTCCACGCCCGCATCGACCTGGGCCTGCAGGAAGGCGATGGTCACGTCGGTCAGTGCGGTCATCAGGGCGTGCCAAGTGGCCGACTCACCGAGCATCATCGCCTTGGTGCGCTCGTGGTGACGGCTGGGACCGCCCTCGACCAGGTAGGAGGCCAGGGTGAACGGGGCACCGGCGAAGCCGATCAGCGGCACCTCGCCCAGCTCACGCACCAACATCGAGATGGCCTGCGAAACCGCCGAGACCTGCTCTCGATCAAGCGGTTTCATGGCCTCGACGTCGGCCGAGGTGCGGATCGGGTGTTCGATCACCGGGCCCACGTCCGGCACGATGTCCAACCCGATCCCCGAGGCCTTCAGCGGCACCACGATGTCGGAGAACAGGATCGCGGCGTCGACACCATGCCTGCGCACCGGCTGCAGCGTGATCTCACAGACCAGTTCGGGATCGAAGCAGGCCTCCAGCATGCGGTGCTGGGCGCGCAACGCGCGGTATTCGGGCAACGAGCGGCCGGCCTGCCGCATGAACCACACCGGCACACGGTGCGGAGTGCGGCCGCTCGCGGCGGCAAGATACGGGGAATCGGGCAGCTCCCGGCGGGTGTTCATCGGCTCCTATGGTGCCACGAGCCCGCCCACGCGGACCGTTGCCGGTTCGTGACGGTCCTGCTACGGCGCGCCTGCAACCTGTCCTGGCCTCATCCGCTAGCGTCAAACGCCGTGACCTCTGCCGAACCGGCCCAGTTCCGGACGGCGGTGGCGGCCATGAGTGCCACCACCGTGCGGCCGGAAATCGAGCTGGGTCCGATACGCCCGCCACAGCGGTTGGCACCGTACAGCTATGCACTGGGCGCCGAGGTTCGACATCCCGAGACCGCGGTGGTCCCGGAGCGTTCCGAGGGCGACGCATTCGGCCGGCTGATCCTGCTGCACGACCCCGACGGGGCCGAGGCCTGGGACGGCACGATGCGTCTGGTCGCCTACATCCAGGCCGACCTCGATTCCAGTGAGGCCGTCGACCCGCTCCTGCCCGAGGTGGCCTGGAGCTGGCTGGTGGATGCGCTGGGATCCCGCGCCGAGCACGTCACGGCGCTGGGCGGCACCGTCACGGCCACCACCTCGGTGCGCTACGGCGACATCTCCGGCCCGCCGCGCGCCCATCAGCTCGAGCTGCGGGCCTCCTGGACCGCCACCGATCTGGAGTTGGGCCCGCACGTCGAGGCGTTCTGTGAAGTCCTCGAGCACGCTGCCGGCTTGCCGCCGGCCGGTGTCACCGATCTGAGTTCCCGCACCCGCGCTTGACATGATGGACCAGGACCCCCAACTCTCAGCAGCCCCAGGAGCCGGCGAGCCCGCCGAGGCCGATGCGACCCCATTGCTACAGCCCGCCGAGGGCGTTCCGGACGTCTGTGTGACGGCTGAAGAAATATCCTCTGCGGCAAAATCTTTGGCGAAAGGCAGCGGCCCCTTCGCGATCGACGCCGAACGTGCGTCGGGCTTCCGCTACTCCAATCGCGCCTACCTGGTGCAGATCCGCCGCTCCGGATCGGGAACCGCGCTGATCGATCCGGTCAACCACGGCGGCTCCCCCATCGACGCCATGGCGCCGGTGGCCGACGCCCTGGCCGCCGACGAATGGGTGCTCCACGCCGCCGACCAGGACCTGCCGTGCCTGTCGGAGATCGGTCTGCGGCCCGGCAAGCTCTACGACACCGAGTTGGCGGGCCGGCTGGCCGGTTTCGAACGCGTCAACCTGGCTGCCATGGTGCAACGCCTGCTCGGCCTGCAGCTGATGAAAGGCCACGGCGCGGCCGACTGGTCCAAGCGCCCCCTGCCGGCGGAGTGGCTCAACTACGCCGCGCTGGACGTCGAGGTACTGCTGGAACTGCGTCACGCGATCGCGGCCGTCCTCGAAGAACAGGGCAAAACCGACTGGGCCGCACAGGAATTCGAGTATCTGCGGGCCTATGTGGCACAACCCACCCGGCGTGACCGTTGGCGGCGCACCTCCGGTATCCACAAGGTGCGCAACCCGCGCGCGCTGGCCGCGGTCCGCGAGCTGTGGACCACGCGCGACACCATCGCCCGCGGGCGCGACATCGCCCCCGGACGGATCCTGCCCGACTCGGCGATCATCAACGCCGCCACCGCCGATCCCAAGACGGTCGACGAGCTCGTCGCCCTGCCGGTCTTCGGCGGCTCCAAACAGCGCAAGAGCGCCAAGGTCTGGTTGGACGCCCTGAATCGGGCCCGCGAGACCACCGACCCGCCCGAGGCCAACGAAGCCCAGAACGGTCCGCCGCCGGCGGCACGCTGGGCCAGGCGCAAACCGGAGGCCGCTGCCCGACTGGAAGCCGCCCGTGCCGGTCTGGCCGAACTGTCGCAACGGGTGTCGGTGCCCGCCGAGAACCTCATCACCCCCGAGGTGGTGCGCCGGCTGTGCTGGGACTGGAACCCCACCGGCGACGTCGCCACCGCGATATCGGAGTTCCTCGTCGAGGCCAACGTCCGGCCCTGGCAGCGGGAGTTGACGATCCCGGTGCTGACCAAGGCGCTCAGCAGCGACTGACCCCGGCGTCAGTCGACCTGGTGGCCGACTTCCTCATCCACCGGCGCCCCGATCGCGGCGATCCATCCGGTGATCTGGCGCGCGATGTGCTGATCGGTCAGGCCGATCTCGGCGAGCACCTCGCCGCGGGAGGCATGGTCCTGGAACACCTGCGGGACACCGAGATCCCGGCACGGCACGTCGATCTCGGCGTGACGCAGCGCCGCGGACACCGACGAGCCGATGCCGCCGTGCACACCGTTGTCCTCCACGGTGACCACCAGTTTGTGCACCCGGGCCAGTTCACCGATGACCTCGGGAACCGGCAGCACCCAGCGGGGATCCACCACCGTGACCCCGATGCCCTGGTTGCGCAGCCGCTCGGCCACCGCCAGCGCCATCGACGCGAACGATCCCACTGCCACCAACAGCACGTCGTCGGTCAGACCGGCGGCCGGAACCGCGAGCACGTCGACTCCCCCACGCCGCTCGATCGCCGGAATGTCCTCGCCCACATCGCCTTTCGGGAAGCGGAGCGCGGTCGGGCCGTCGTTGACCGCCAGCGCCTCGGCGAGCTCCTCCCGCAGGCGCGCGCCGTCGCGCGGCGCGGCTGCGCGCAGACCCGGGATGATGCCCAGGATCGACAGGTCCCAGACCCCGTTGTGGCTGGCGCCATCCGGCCCGGTCACCCCGGCGCGGTCGAGCACCATGGTGACGGGCAGCTTGTGCAGCGCGACGTCCATCATCAGCTGGTCGAACGCCCGGTTGAGGAATGTCGAGTAGATCGCCACCACCGGATGCAGGCCGCCCATGGCCAGCCCGGCCGCCGAGGTCATCGCGTGCTGTTCGGCAATTCCGACGTCAAAGAACCGGTCCGGGAACCGATCCCGGAACGCACTCAGACCGGTCGGCCCCGGCATCGCCGCGGTGATCGCCACCACGTCCCGGCGTTTGGCGCCGATCTTGACGAGTTCGTCGGAGAACACCGAGGTCCACCCTGGACCCGAGGCCTTCGTCGGCAGCCCCGTCTCCGGATCGATGACGCCGCAGGCGTGCATCTGGTCGGCCTCGTCGTTCTCGGCGTGCGCGTAGCCCATGCCCTTACGGGTCACCACGTGCACGATCACCGGGGCCTTGAAACCACGGGCGTAACGCAGCGCGTTCTCCACCGCGTGCTCATCGTGACCGTCGATCGGGCCGACGTACTTGAGACCGAGGTCGGTGAACATCACCTGCGGGGCGATCGCGTCCTTGATGCCGGCCTTGATGCTGTGCATGCACTGGTAGCAGAACTCGCCGACGACAGGCAGGCCGCGCACGGCCTTGCGGCCCTCCTCCAGTAGCCGTTCGTAGCCGGGCTGCAGCCGCAGGCCCGCGAGGTGCTCGGCGAACCCACCGATGGTGGGCGCATAGCTGCGGCCGTTGTCGTTGACGACGATGACCACCGGCCGACCACCGGTGGCGATGTTGTTCAGCGCCTCCCAGCACATCCCGCCGGTCAGCGCACCGTCGCCGACCACCGCCACCACGTGCCGATTGCGGTGCCCGGTCAGCTCGAACGCCTTGGCCAGACCGTCGGCATAGGACAGCGCGGTACTGGCGTGGCTCGACTCCACCCAGTCGTGCTCGCTCTCGCTGCGCGACGGGTATCCCGACAAACCGTTCTTGGAACGCAAGGTGTCGAAATCCTGTGCGCGCCCGGTCAGCATCTTGTGCACGTAGGCCTGATGACCCGTGTCGAAGATGATCGGATCGTGTGGCGAATCGAACACACGGTGCAGCGCCAGGGTGAGCTCGACGACACCCAGATTGGGGCCAAGATGTCCGCCGGTTGCAGCCACCTTGTGGATCAGAAATTGCCGGATCTCGACCGCCAGATCACTCAATTGTGACTGCGACAGGTGCTGCAGATCAGCGGGACCGCGGACCTGTTCAAGCATTCCGCCAGTGTACGCACGCATCAGAAATCAGTCCTGTCGAGGCTGATAGACATCGGGCACCCCGTCGTGGTCGGCATCGAGGGTTTCCAACCGGTGGATTCGCCGGTATACGGCATTGCGCGAGACCAGAACCACCGATGCGAGCAGACCGGCAACCACCGATCCGGTGGCCACCGCGATCTTGACGTCGTCGTCGGCCACACTGGCGTGTCCGAACGCGAGTTCGCCGATCAACAGCGAGACCGTGAACCCGATACCGGCCAGCAAGGCGACACCCAGGACGTCGCGCCACGCGAGATCCTCGTCGAGGCTCGCGTGGGTGAAGCGGGCCAGCAGATATGTGGTGCCCAGCACGCCGATCGGTTTGCCGAGCACCAGGCCGGCGATCACGCCGATGGTCACCGGGTGCGTCAACGCCGTGGAGAAGCCCGACCAGCCGCCGACGGTCACGCCTGCGGCGAAGAACGCGAACACCGGGACGGCGAACCCGGCCGACAGTGGTCGCACCAGGTGTTCGAAGTGTTTGGCCGACGCGTGACGGCCCAGCACCGGCACGGTGAAACCCAACACCACCCCGGCCACCGTGGCATGTACGCCACTGGCATGCACGAGCGCCCAGGCCAACACCGCCGGCGGCAGCAGGATCCACCACTGCCGGGCGCCGCGCTGCACCGCGAGCGCGTACAGCCCGATCGGCACCAGCGCCCCCAGCAGCGGTGCGGGCGCCACATGGTCGGTGTAGAAGAGCGCGATCACGGTGATGGCCAGCAGATCGTCGACCACCGCCAGCGTCAACAGGAAGATCCGCAGCGCCGCGGGCAGGTGGGTGGACACCACCGCCAGCACCGCCAGCGCGAAGGCGATGTCGGTGGCGATCGGCACCGCCCACCCGTCGAGTGTCTCCGGGTGGCCCGAAAACACGTTGATCCCGACGAAGATCAGCGCAGGCACCACCATGCCGCCGACGGCCGCCGCGATCGGCAGCGCGGCCCGGGCCGGGTCCCGCAGGTCTCCCGCGACGAACTCCCGCTTGAGCTCCACGCCGACGACGAAGAAGAAGATGGCCAGCAGACCGTCGGCGGCCCAGGACGACAGGGACAGATCGAGCTGCAGCGACTGCGGGCCGATGACGAATTCCGAGAGCCGGTGGTAGCTGGACGACCATGGCGAATTGGCCCACACGAGCGCTGCGCCCGCCGCGGCCAGCAGCAGCGCCCCGCCGACGGTCTCAGTGCGCAGCAGGTCCGAGACCCGCTGCCATTCCGGCCATGATCCACGCGCCAGCAGGCGTCGGCCGCGGCCGTCACGGCGGTCAGTCATCCGGGCTCCTGAGGTCAGCATTCAACGATCGCCGACCAGACTTCCCGGCACACCTGCGGTTCACGCTAACAGGACGACCTGCGCGTCAATTCCACGACAAACCCGCCACTGCCGTGATTACGTAAAGTGGAGGCGAAGTCGATTAGTCCGGGGTGCTGGTTGAGTCCATTCGATCACTATTACGCGCGTACCGCCCTTCTTGCTGCGCAGGGCAAGCGCACCCTGATGCAACGCACCGTCGGCGTCACGATCATCGGGTTGAGCCTGATCCCGCTGTTGGTCCTGATCAGCCCGAAAGGTCCGCACGGTGCACTGCAATACGTGGCCGTGGGCGTCGGTGTCGGAGGGCTGACGCTGGCGCAGTGGTGGTGGCGGCGCCAGTGGCCCAGCCGCACCCAGTCCTGGATCGTCGTGTGTATCGGCACGGTCTGCATCGGGGCCACCTGCATCCTGCTGGTGGATCCGACGGTCGGCCTGCTCGGGTCCAGCTCGTTGAGCCTGATCACCGGCTACGCAGCCTTTCTGCACAGTCGGCGGGTGCTGCACCTGACCTGGCTGGCCTCGGCCGCGGTGGTGATCTGCCTCGGCGTGCGGGTGGGGCTGACCGACGTCTGGCTCGGTATCGCCGGCGCGCTCGTGTCGCTGCTGGTGATCCTGAGCACCTCGGCCCTGGTGCGGATCGCCGTCGAGCTGATCGAACCCGACCGCGTCCAGCACCCCGCCGAGATCGACCCGCTGACCGGTCTGCTCAACCGCGAGGCGTTCGACATGCACACCGCGACGATGCTGGGGTCCCACAGTCGCCACGACGATCAGTACCTGGTGGTCGTGGCGGTCGGTATCGACGACATGGCGCTGCTGAGCGACATGGACGGCAGCCACAGCACGCTGCACGCCCGCGTCGCCGTGGCGCAGGCGATGCGCGAGACGGTGCGGCACAAGGTGCCACTGGCCCATGTGTCCGACAGCGAATTCCTGATCGCCGACGTGTTCAAGACCAACGACCCCTCCCCGCTGGTGAACCGGATCCGCATGGCGATCACCACGACGCCCATGCGTCTGACCGCCAGCATCGGCACCGCGTGCAGCCAACTGCGGCCACTGACCGAGCTGCCCACCGAGCAGATCGTCGACGCCCTGGTGGCCCTGGCCGTCACCGCGATGAACCAGTCGAAGGCCGAGGGTGGCAATCGAGCCACCTACGCGCACTTCCCCACCCCGTCGATCGGGCCCGACGACCGCACCGAGTGAACGCTGCCGAGAACCGTCAGCGGGTCAGCACCGCGATGCATTCCACGTGGTGCGTCAGCGGGAAGGAGTCGAACACCCGCAGGTCCTCCACGGTGTAACCGTGTCGCAGATACATCCCGACGTCCCGGGCGAAAGATGCTGCCTCACAACCGATGTGGATGATCCGGGGCACCTCGGTCGCGGCCAGGGCGTCCAGCACCTCGCGCCCGGCCCCGGTGCGGGGCGGATCGAGCACCGCGACGTCCGGGCGTCCCGACTCGGCCGACAGTGCGCGACGCACCGAATCGGTGACCACCGAGACCCACGGCAGGTCGCCCAGCGCACTGCGGGCGGTGCGCGACGCCGCACGCGACGTGTCCACGGTCAGGATCCGACCGCTCGGCCCAACCTGCTGTGCCAGCGCGGCAGCGAAGACCCCGGCACCGCCGTAGAGATCCCACGCGGTCATGCCCGGTTGCAGTTCGGCCCACTCGGCGATCAGCCGGCTGTAGAGGGCGGCCGCGTCACGGTGGGCCTGCCAGAACGCGGTCACCGGCAGCATCCACTCTCGGCCACCGACCCGCTGCACCGCCTCGTAGTCCCCCTCGACGACCCGCGTCGCATTCTTCGGACCGGCCGCACGGCGACCTGTGCGGCTGGTCTTCGGGCCGGACTGCACGACGTGTCGACGACCGTCGGCGTCCAACACCGCGTGCAAGTGCGCGCCCGGAGTCCAACGCGTCGTCTCCAGGCCGGCGGTCAACTCGGCAGGCAGTTGCCCACATTCGAGGTCGGTGACCAGCTCGGCGCTGTGGTAGCGGTGAAAACCGGCCCGGCCGTCGGATGTGGTGTCCAACCGCACACGGGTCCGCCAGCCCCGCGCGGCGCCGTCGCCGACCGCCTCGGCGACAGCCGTCTGCTCGTCGCGCCAGGTGAACCCACCGAGCCGAGAAAGTTGATTGGCCACCACCGAACCCTTGAGGCGGCGCGCCGCCCGGGGCTCGACGAACGCCAGATCGCAGCAGCCCGCGCCGTGCACCCCGGCGATCGGACACAGCGGATCGACGCGGTCCGGGGACGGTTCCAAGACCTCGACCACCTCGGCGTGCCAATACGATCCGCGTTCGTCGAAGACGTTGACCCGCACCGTCTCACCGGGGATCGCATACCGGACGAAGACCACCCGCCCCTCGTGACGCGCCACGCAGCTGCCACCATTGGCTGCCGACTCCGTGGTCAGGATGAGCTCGGTCACTCCAGGAACCCTCTGCGGGCATCACCGGGGGTGGCACGCGGCTGCAGCGCCTTCAACCGCTCCGACGAATTCAATTGCCACGGAACCGAGGTCACCATCACGTTCGGCATGAACAGCAGCCGGCCCTTGAGCCGCAACGCACTCTGGTTGTGCAGCACCTGCTCCCACCAGTGACCGACGACGTATTCGGGGATGAACACCGTCACCACGGTCCGCGGCGATTCCTTCGTCACCCGTTTGACGTAATCGAGTACCGGGCGCGTGATTTCGCGGTAGGGCGAGGCGATCACCTTCAGCGGCACGCTGATGTCGCTGTCCTCCCACTGGTGCACCAGGGCGCGGGTCTCGGCGTCGTCCACGCTCACCGTGATCGCCTCGAGCACGTCCGGCCGGGTGGCCCGGGCATACGCCAGCGCGCGCTTGGTGGGCAGATGCAGTTTGGACACCAGGACCACCGCATGGTTGCGGCTCGGCAACACGATGTCGCCGCCCTCGCTCTCGTCCTGCGCGTCGAGCTCGCGGGCGACGGTGTCGTAGTGCTTGTGGATCAGCTTCATGATCACGAACAGCGCACTCATCGCCAAGATCGCGATCCACGCGCCGGCGGCGAACTTCGTCACCACCACGACCACCAGCACCGCGCCCGTGGCGGTGAGCCCGACGGCGTTGATGATGCGCGACCGCATCATCTTCCGGCGCACCGCCGGATCGGTCTCGGTGCGCAACAACCGGGTCCAGTGCCGCACCATGCCGATCTGGCTGAGCGTGAACGAGACGAACACCCCGACGATGTAGAGCTGGATCAGCGCAGTCACCTCGGCCCGGAACGCGACCACGAACGCCATGGCCGCAAGCGCCAGGAACAGGATGCCGTTGGAGAACGCCAGCCGATCACCGCGGGTGTGCAGCTGCCGCGGCAGGTAGCGGTCCTGCGCCAAAATCGAACCGAGGACCGGGAACCCGTTGAACGCGGTGTTGGCCGCCAACATCAGGATCAGCGCGGTCACCCCGGCGATCAGATACAGACCGACCGGGAAATCGTGGAACACCGCATCGGCGAGCTGGGCGATCAAGGTCTTCTGGTGGTAATCGGCAGGCGCACCGATCAGCTGCTCGTGCGGACGCTCGGCGATCTTCACCCCGGTGGCCTTGGCCAGCAGGATGATGCCCATCAGCAGTGTCACCGAGATCACGCCGAGCAGCAGCAGGGTGGTTGCCGCGTTACGCGACTTGGGTTTCCGGAAGGCCGGCACGCCGTTGCTGATCGCCTCGACCCCGGTCAGCGCCGCCGAACCCGACGAGAACGCGCGCGCCACCAGGAACACGAGTGCGAAGCCCAACACCTCGCCGTGTTCGGGATGCATCTCGAAGCCGGCGGATTCCGCACGCAAGGGGTGACCCAGAACATAGATCTGGAACAACCCCCAACCCAACATGACGAACATGCCGACCATGAACGCGTAGGTGGGAATCGCGAACGCGGTCCCGGACTCTCGCAGCCCGCGCAGGTTCATCGAGGCCAGCAACAGGATCGCCACCACCGCGAACAACACCTTGTGCTGCGCGACGAACGGCACCGCCGAGCCGATGTTCGACATCGCCGACGACATGGAGACCGCCACCGTCAGCACGTAATCCACCATGAGTGCGCTGGCCACCGTCAGACCGGCGGTGGGCCCGAGGTTGGTGGTGACGACCTCGTAATCACCACCACCGGACGGGTAGGCATGCACGTTCTGCCGGTAGCTGGCGATCACGATCAGCATGACGGCGGCCACCGCCAACCCGATCCACGGGGTGAGCGAGTAAGCCGTCAGGCCGGCCACCGACAGCACCAGGAAGACTTCCTCGGGCGCGTAGGCCACCGAGGACAGGGCATCGGAGGCGAACACCGGCAGGGCGATCCGCTTGGGCAACAGGGTGTGCGAGAGCTTGTCGCTGCGGAACGGCCGCCCCAGTACCAACCGGCGCGCTGCCGTCGAAAGCTTGGACACGAGAGCCAAGACTAAGCCCGAACACGAAAAGTCGTCACAAAGCTGTAGCGTTCGAGGACACGGATAGAGCAACAGCACTTCTCTGCGACCGGAAAGGACCGTCGGGTGCGTGTAGTCGTCATGGGGTGCGGTCGAGTGGGCGCGTCCCTCGCGGACAGCCTGGCCCGCATCGGCCACGAGGTTGCGGTGATCGACCGCGACAGCGCCGCGTTCCATCGGCTTTCGCCGGAGTTCGCCGGGGAACGTGTGCTCGGTATGGGTTTCGACCGCGATGTCCTGCTACGCGCCGGAATCGAAGAGGCCGGTGCGTTCGCCGCCGTCTCCTCCGGTGACAACTCCAACATCATCTCGGCGCGGGTGGCCCGCGAGACGTTCGGTGTCGAGCGCGTGGTGGCCCGGATCTACGACGCCAAACGCGCCGCGGTCTACGAACGGCTGGGCATCCCGACCGTGGCCACGGTGCCGTGGACCACCGATCGCCTGCTCAACGTGCTGACCAGAGAGACCGAGACCACAAAATGGCGCGACCCCTCGGGCAACGTGGGCGTGGCCGAACTCCCGTTGCACCAGGACTGGGCCGGGCATCTGGTCACCGAGCTGGAGGCAGCGACCGGCGGCCGGGTCGCCTTCATGATCCGGTTCGGCAGCGGTTATCTACCCGAGCCGAAGACCGTGATCCAAGCCGGCGACCAGGTGTACGTCGCCGCGGTGTCGGGCCACATCGCCGAGGCGCTGGCGATCGCGGCGCTGCCGCCGAGCGAGGACTTGGAGTCCCACTGATGAAAGTTGCCATCGCCGGAGCGGGGGCTGTAGGTCGTTCCATCGCCCGCGAGTTGCTGGAGAGCAACCACGACGTCACCCTGCTCGAACGCAACCCCGACCACATCGACGAGGACGCCATCCCGGCCGCGCACTGGCGGCTGGGCGATGCCTGCGAGCTCACCATGATGGAGTCGATCAAGCTCGAGGAATTCGACGTGGTGATCGCGGCGACGGGTGACGACAAGGCCAACGTCGTGGTCAGCCTGCTGGCCAAGACCGAGTTCGCGGTGCCCCGGGTGGTCGCCCGGGTCAACGATCCGCGCAACGAGTGGCTGTTCGACGAGAACTGGGGCGTCGACGTGGCGGTGTCGACGCCGCGCATGCTGGCCTCACTGGTCGAGGAGGCCGTGGCGGTCGGTGATCTGGTCCGGTTGATGGAGTTCCGCAAGGGGCAGGCCAACCTGGTCGAGATCACGCTGCCCGACGACACGCCTTGGGGCGGCAAACCAGTCAAGCGCCTCGATCTACCCCGCGACACCGCGCTGGTGACCATCCTGCGCGGCGCCCGGGTGATCGTGCCCGAGTCCGACGAGCCGCTGGAGGGCGGCGATGAACTGCTGTTCGTCGCGGTCACCGAATCCGAGGACGAACTGCGCGAGCTGCTGCTGCGTCCGGCGCCGCGTTAATCGGAGTCGACGCCGGGTGTCGCATCGGCGGCGTGCACCGCACGCTGTGCGGCCCGGATGGCCAGATAGGTCACCAGTGCTGCGACGGCGGTCAGCGGCCAGCCCATCGCGATCCGAGCGAAACCCAGCCAACCGGTCTCGTCGGCGTCATAGAGGTACTCCTGCACCAAAAACCGCGACCCGAACACCGCGACCCAGGTCAGCGTGGCGATGTCGAAGGCCACCACGGCCCCACGCACACTGCGCCACTCCCGGTCGTGGGTGTTCACCCAGCCCCAGATGTAGCCGACCACCGGGCGGCGGATCAGCACCGAGACCCCGAACACCACGGCCCACAGCAGTGATGTCCAAATGCCAAGCAGGAAGTACCCTTTCGACTCCCCGACCAGATACGCGATGAGCGCGCTGACGCCTACGGCGAAGAAACCCGACACCGCGGGCTGCGCGGATTCGCGGCGGATCAGCCGCCAGATCAAAATGAGGGTCGCCACACCGAGCGCTGCGGCGATCGCGGGCCCGAGCCCGAACGCCGTGGACACCGGGACGAACACCACCACGGGCAGCGACGAATAGATGAGACCGCTGACCCCGCCCATCTGATCCAGCACGGCCCGTCCGCCGCCATGGGCAGGAGTCAGCGCCGGCTCGCTCTCGGGGGGTTGAGGTGCGTTGCCTGTGTTCTCGGTGCCTGTGTTCTCGGCCTGGCTCACTTCTGGATTTCGTAGCGTGGGTTGTAGATCGCTTTGGTGCCGTTCTCCAGCTTGCCGACGCGGCCGTGGACCCGCAGCGTGCACCCGGATTCGATACCCGGAATGCGGCGCTGCCCCAACCACACCAGCAGCACCGAGTCGGTGCCGTCGAACAGTTCGGCTTTGATGCCGCCAGAACACCCCTTGCCGTTACATTCGACGCTGCGCAGGGTGCCGACCATCGTCACTTCCTGGCCGCGCTGAACGTCGATCGCCTTCAGCGCGCCGGTGTTCGCGGCTTCATCGCTGAGCACTTCGACATCAAGCTGTTCGGGGTCTTCCGTCAGGCGTCGCGTGAGCCGGCGCAGATACCCTTCGGCCGTAGCCATGGCCTCTCCTGACCTTCTGCGGATCCACTGTGAATCCGCCCAACCAACGCCACGGTAGACCTCTTATTCGACGAATGCCACGTGGGGTACGGGTCGGCGCGCCGACGATTTGACGGGGCAGGCACGATCATGTGATGAGCGTCATTCTGCGCGGTGTCCCAACCGTTCTGCTGCCTGGGACCGGGTCCGACGACAACTATGTCTACCGGGCGTTTTCCGGGGCACTGCACGACCTCGACGCGCTTGTGGTGACGCCGCCGCCGACGCCGGAGCGGCTCATCGAGGGCTATCTGCACGCACTCGACGACGCGGCGCGCTCGGGCCCGATCGCGGTCGGCGGCGTGTCGATCGGCGCAGTGGTCGCGGCCAGATGGGCACTCGACCATCCCACTCGGACAGTGGCGGTGCTGGCCGCCCTGCCGCCGTGGACGGGTTCGTCCCAGCACGCCCCGGCCGCCCTGCTGGCCCGGCAGTCAGCCGATCTGTTGCGTCGGGACGGCCTGGCGTCCGCGATCACACAGATGCGGGCCGCCAGCATGCCGTGGCTGGCCGACGAGCTGGCCCGGTCCTGGGTGGGCCAGTGGCCGACGCTGCCCGCGGCGATGGAGGAAGCGGCCGGCTACCGCGCGCCGGACTGCGCCGAACTCGAACTGCTCAAGGTGCCGATGGGTGTCGCGGTGGCCACCGACGATCCTGTGCATCCGGCCGAAGTCGGCTACGAGTGGGTGGCCGCAGCGCCGCAGGCAGCCTTGCGCTCCGTCACGCTCGAACAGATGGGCCTCGACACCGGCGCGCTGGGTGCCGCCTGTGTCGCGGCGTTGCAGGACGCGGTCGACGCGCCCGTCGCCGGCTGAGGGAGCTGCTTTCCGCCGGTTATCCGCCGGTGATGGTGCGAAGCTGCTGCATCGCCGATCCCTGGACGCTGCGCCGCGCGGCCGGTTCGGCCGGCGGCTGCTCCGACGGCTGCGGCTGAGCGGCGGCCATCTGCTGGGCAGCTTGCTGCATCGCCGCCTGTTGTGCTGCGGCGCGCAGTTGGGCCGCCATCGGCTCGGGCAGCTGCACCGCCAGCGGCGTGCGCACCGGGAGCGGCGTGTCACCCCGACGAATCACACTGTCGGCCAACGACGTCCGAGCCTCGTCGGCCAGCGCGTCGATGGTTTCCGGCGAACCGTTGACCACGCAGCGCACCATCCAGCGGTATCCGTCGACGCCGATGAAGCGCACCACGCCACCGTTGCCCACGCCGACGACCTCGCGTCCCCACGGGCCGTCCTGGATGCTGACCGAGGTCGCGTCCTTGCGCAGCGAGTCGGCGAGCTCACCGGCCACCTCACGCCACAAGCCCGCACTCTTGGGCGCGGCGTAGGCCGCGATGGTGAAACGTCCGTTGGGCGTCACCACCCATACCGCGCTGGGTGCCCCGGCCTCGTTGAGCTCGACCTGGACCTGCCCGCCGTCGGGCATGGGGATCAGTACCGAGCCGAGGTCGAGGCGACCCTGCACGGCAACCGCCGGATCGTCGAAGTCCTCGACGTCGAACGGCCCCTGATCGATGTCGTCGGTGACGTCCGCCGAGGCGGACGGATCAGCCACCGGCTGACCTTCCTGCCGGTCAACGGCGTCTTCAGCCGAAGCGTTGCTCTTGCGTTTTCCGAATGCCATCACAAACTCGCATGTCCGCCGGAGGAGCCGTGGCCGCCGTCGCCACGGGTGGTGTCGGCCAGGCCGGCCTCGTCGAACGAGGTCACCTCAACCAACTCGGGCAGTTCTACCCGCTGAACCAACAGCTGGGCAATCCGGTCACCGCGGTTGACCACGATCGGCGTGTCGGGGTCGAGGTTGATCAGCGAGATCTTGATCTCGCCGCGGTAGCCGGCGTCGATGGTGCCCGGGCTGTTGACGATCGAAAGGCCCACGCGGGCAGCCAAACCCGACCGCGGATGGACCAGCCCAACCATGCCGTGCGGGATGGCAACGGCGATCCCGGTGGGTACCAGCGCCCGCTGGCCGGGGGCCAGTTCGACATCCTGCGCGCTGTAGAGGTCTACGCCCGCATCACCATCGTGCGCCCGGCTGGGCATCGGGAGTTCGCGGTCCAATCGGACGACCGCCAGAGAGGTGGACACGACGTCACAGATTACTCTGAGCCGCGTGTCAGACACGCGTGCAACCACCCAAAGCGTTCACTATCGCGAGCGTTTGTGGGTGCCGTGGTGGTGGTCGCTGCCCGCTGCCGTGCTGGCAGCGGTGATTGCGTTCGAGATCGGCCTGGCGGCGCCGGCCATTCCGGCATGGCTGCCCTACGTGCTGCTGTTCGGCGTGGCGGCGGCGGTGCTGATGTGGTTCAGCAAGACCGAGCTGAAGGTGGTGGGCCACCCCGGCGGGGACACCGAGTTGTGGATCGGTGACGCGCATCTGCCGACCGATGTCATCTCGCGCACCGCCGAGGTGCCGCGGTCGGCGAAATCGGCGGCGCTGGGGCGTCAACTCGATCCGGCCGCTTATGTCGTGCACCGGGCCTGGATCGGCCCGTTGGTGCTGGTCGTCCTCGACGATCCGGATGACCCCACGCCGTACTGGTTGATCAGTTCGCGGCGCCCGGATCGGGTCCTGGCGGCGCTCCGCGGCGGAGCCGCGAATACAGCGTGAGCGGCTGAGCCGCGAATCAAACTGCAGCGGCGGAGCCGCGAATCCGGCTTGAGCGGCTGAGCCGCTGTCAGGCCGCGCAGTCGGTGCAGATCATCACGCCGTTCTTCTCACTGGCCAGCCGGCTCCGGTGATGCACCAGAAAGCAGCTGGAGCAAGTGAACTCGTCGGCCTGCTTCGGCACCACCCGCACCGACAGCTCTTCGCCGGACAGGTCTGCGCCGGGCAACTCGAACGACTCGGCGGTTTCCGATTCGTCGACATCCACCACGGCTGATTGCGCCTCGTTGCGCCGCGCCTTGAGCTCTTCCAGCGAGTCCTCGGAAACCTCGTCAGCTTCGGATCGCCGCGGGGCGTCGTAGTCGGTAGCCATCGTCTGTGTCCCCTCCCTTACCTTGCAGCAGAGGTTTGTACCAGCGTCGAACGCATTCCCCAAATGATTCGTGCCCGTATTGCCACACGTTCCACTGTGATTTACGTCACAGTGGGGTCTGAGCTCTGCTGCATCTGCGGCCGCGGTTGCCCTTAGAGTGCAGGTGTGGTCGCGCAAATCACCGATGGCACCGCCTTCGACCGGCATGGTCGCCCGTTCCGTCGGCGCAGTATCGTTCCCGGCATCGTGCTGTTCGTCGCACTTGCGCTGGTGACGCTGATCGTCTGGATCATCGCGCTCAACCAACCCACCGATGTCCACGAGGCCGCGGTCTGCAACGACCCACCGCCTGCGGCCGACCCGGCAACTCCGAAACTGGGCGAACAGGTGGCCCGCTCGGCGATGACGGAGGTCACCCCCGCGCCGCTGGCCGAAACCAAGATCAGGGTGCTCAATGCCAGCGGGCAGGGCGGTCAGGCCAGCGAGGTGGCCGGGGCGCTGCGCGATCTGGGCTTCGCCCAACCGGAGGCGGCCAACGATCCGATCTACTCCGCCACCCGGCTGGAATGCCAGGGCCAGATCCGGTTCGGTCCATCCGGCCGCGGCGCCGCCGCGGCGCTGTGGCTGGTGGCCCCTTGCACCGAGTTGTTCCAGGACGAAAGGCCGGACGCCACAGTCGATCTCGCCTTGGGCACCGAGTTCAGCGAACTGGCCAGCAGTGACAACATCAACGCGGTGCTGGCCAGCCTGCGCCCGGACGCCACCGCGCCGTCCGACCCCGAACTGCTGTCAAAGATCCATACCGGCGCCTGCTAGCGCGTCGTGTAGGGCGTCGGCGATACCCGGCGCCGACGCGGCCACCCGCTCGATATCGGAGGAGTTCGGCACCCACACCGTGGCTCCGGACTCGGCGGCGATCAGCGCCGCCGCGGCCCAGTCCCAGACCTGAACGCCCTCTTCGTAGTAGGCGTCCAACCGGCCCGCGGCCACCATGCACAGATCGAGCGCGCACGAACCGATGCGGCGGATGTCGCGCACCGCGGGCAGGATGTGGGCCAACACGCCGGCCTGCCGGGCGCGTCGGACCGTGTCGTAGGCGAATCCCGTGCCCAACAACGCCATGGACAGGTCCTCGGCGCCGCTGCACCTCAGCGGGATTCGAGCCCCGGACCGAACCACCTCGGCCCCATGGCCGAGCGCTGCCGAATACACCTCACCGGCGGCCACATCGGCCACGGCGCCGGCCACCGACCGTCCGTCGTATTGCACGGCCACCGACACGGCATAGGCGGGGATTCCGTAGACGAAGTTCACCGTGCCGTCGATCGGGTCGATCACCCAACTCAGCCCGTGACGCCCGTCGTGGCGGCCGCCTTCCTCCTCCCCCAGGATCGCCTCCCCTGGGCGTAACACCGCCAGCCGCTCGCGCAACCACCGTTCGGTCTCGGTATCGACGATCGTGACGGGGTCCGTCGGCGTGCTCTTAGATCTGACAGTCCGGACGTCGTCACGTCCCCGCGCCCCGTCGGAGTGCGCCGCGGTACCGAACACCTCGGCACGGCGGCGCAGGACGAACTCGGCGGCTTCGGTGGCCAGTTGCTCGGCGACCACCCGCAGGGCCGGAGCATCGAATCTGTTGTCTGTCACCGCTCTATCGCAACATCTTCCGGCCGAAAAGTCGCCTCGGCGTGGATGACAGCACGGGGCGCCCAGCGTTCGATCGCAAGGTGCAACCGCCGCGCCGTTCAGCGATTAGGGTGGGGGCGCTGCCTTGGTTTGTCCCTCCGCCTGTCCGCAAAGGAGCACCCATGACCGCACCCGACACGTCCGCACCAGGTTCAGGGCCCACCGGCGAGTCGGGCCGCCGCGGATTCGGTGTCGACGTCGGCGGCAGCGGAATCAAGGGAGGGATGGTCGACCTCGACACCGGCCAGTTGATCGGCGAGCGGTTCAAGCTCGACACGCCGCAGCCGGCGACCCCTGACGCGGTGGCGAAAACGGTGGCTGCGGTGGTTGCCGAGTTCGGCTGGACCGGACGGGTGGGTGTCACCTACCCGGGCGTCGTCACCGACGGCATCGTGCGCACCGCCGCCAATGTCGACAAGGGTTGGATCGGCGTCAACGCCGCCGAGGTGATCAGCGCAGCACTCGGCGGTCAACCGGTGCGCGTGCTCAACGACGCCGATGCGGCCGGGCTCGCCGAGGAGCACTACGGGGCAGGCAAGGACAACTCCGGTGTCGTGGTCCTGCTGACGTTCGGCACCGGTATCGGCTCGGCGGTGATCCACAACGGTGTGTTGTTGCCCAACACCGAGTTTGGCCATCTGGAGGTAGGCGGCAAGGAGGCCGAACACCGGGCCGCATCCTCGGTCAAGGAACGCAAGGACTGGAGTTACGCGCGCTGGACCGAAGAGGTGAACAAGGTTCTGGTGGCCATCGAGAATGCGATCTGGCCGGACCTGTTCATCGCCGGTGGCGGCATCAGCCGCAAGGCCGACAAATGGCTGCCGCTGTTGAAGATCCGTACCCCGATCGTGCCCGCGGCGTTGCTCAACACTGCGGGCATCGTGGGTGCCGCCATGGCCAGTCAGGAACCCGCAGTAATTCTCGGGCCACAAGCTACCGTGGGGTAACTTTGCCGCTTCGCCGCGATGAGCTGTCGAAATTTGCCGCTCGGCGCGGTGTACACCCACACTGTCGTTACAATGGTCTTCGGCGGCCGCCTACCGAATAGCGGTGAATATCCCAGACGATAAGAACGCCGACATTCGACAGCAGACGCTTTCGGTGGAGTATGCCCATGCCCACTGAAAAATACGCGAGACCGAAAGGGTGTACGTGGCAGCGACAAAGGCAAGCCCGGCGACCGACGAGCCGGTGAAGCGCACCGCTACCAAGACTCCCGCCAAGAAGGCCCCAGCCAAGCGGGCAGCCAAGAGCACCGCAGCCAAGGCCGAGGGCGGCACCGCCACCAAGCCACGCGCGGCAGCCAAAAAGGCTCCGGCCAAGCGGGCCGCCAAGGCCGCGGCCAAGCCGGAAGACGTCAACGACGATCTCGAGACCACCGACGATCTGGAGGCCGAGCCCGGCGAGGATCTCGACGTCGACGACACCGACCTCGAGCTCGACGACGATCTCGACACCGATGACGACGTCGAGGATTCCGACGACGACGAGGACGAAGACGACGCCGAGGACGGCAAGGATGCCAAGGCGGCCACACCGGCCGCCAAGCCCGCCGAGGGAGATGACGAGCATCCCGAGCCATCGGAGAAGGACAAGGCCTCCGGCGACTTCGTCTGGGACGAAGAAGAATCCGAGGCCCTGCGGCAGGCCCGCAAGGACGCCGAGCTCACGGCATCGGCCGACTCGGTCCGCGCCTACCTGAAGCAGATCGGCAAGGTGGCGCTGCTCAACGCCGAAGAAGAGGTCGAGCTCGCCAAGCGCATCGAGGCCGGCCTGTTCGCCACACAGAAGCTCGCCGAGCTGGTGGAAAAGGGCGAGAAGCTGCCCGTGCAGCAGCGCCGCGACATGCAGTGGATCTGCCGCGACGGCGACCGTGCCAAGAACCACCTGCTGGAAGCCAACCTGCGCCTCGTGGTCTCACTGGCCAAGCGCTACACCGGCCGCGGCATGGCGTTCCTGGATCTCATCCAGGAGGGCAACCTCGGCCTGATCCGCGCGGTCGAGAAGTTCGACTACACCAAGGGTTACAAGTTCTCCACCTACGCCACCTGGTGGATCCGCCAGGCCATCACCCGTGCCATGGCCGACCAGGCCCGCACCATCCGTATCCCGGTGCACATGGTCGAGGTGATCAACAAGCTCGGCCGCATCCAGCGTGAGCTGCTGCAGGACCTGGGCCGCGAGCCCACGCCCGAAGAGCTGGCCAAAGAAATGGACATCACGCCGGAGAAGGTGCTGGAGATCCAGCAGTACGCGCGTGAACCCATCTCGCTGGACCAGACCATCGGCGACGAGGGTGACAGCCAACTCGGTGACTTCATCGAGGACTCCGAGGCCGTGGTGGCCGTCGACGCGGTGTCCTTCACCCTGCTGCAGGATCAGCTGCAGTCCGTGCTGGAGACGCTGTCGGAGCGCGAGGCCGGCGTGGTGCGGCTGCGGTTCGGCCTGACCGACGGCCAGCCGCGCACCCTCGACGAGATCGGTCAGGTCTACGGCGTCACCCGTGAGCGCATCCGCCAGATCGAGTCGAAGACCATGAGCAAGCTGCGTCACCCGAGCCGCTCCCAGGTGCTGCGCGACTACCTGGACTGAGTCCCCGACAGCCAGAGAAGATCGGCCGCCCCGTCGGGGCAGCCGCCTGGGAGCTACGGCGACGGCGCGTCGCCGGCCAGCGGCGCGAATCGCCCGTCGGCATCGGGCGCATAGCGCGTGGTGGACATCACAGCGGCCACCGGAAGCGGGCCGTACAGGTGCGGGAACACCATGGCCTCGGGGTCCGTTGGCACTCCGGGCTCCCAGCGCACCGGATCCGCCAACTTGGCCGGGTCGATGTGCAGCAGCACCAGGTCGCGGCGCCCGAAGTAGAGCCGGTTGGCGGGCAGATGCACCTGTTCGGGGGCCGAGAGGTGGATGAAGCCCTGCGTGATCAAGGAGTCCGGCCGGTACTCACTGCCACCCTGGGCCCGCCGCCAATCATCGGCGCCGCACAAGTGAACCAGGACACGCGGCAATCGATGCATATCCTCAGCCTGCCCGGTCAGCAACGCGCCGGCCAAGTGAGACACGACACACCGGTGTACCCCTGGGGAACAACACCGGAAGCCAAAACGTCTGACAGAGTAGACATACGCAGTCTCGGCGCCTTTGCCGGGACGCGCAGAGCAGAAGACGGAGGAGCCATGAACGCAACTCTGACAAGTCCGGAGCTAACCAGAGCCGATCGCTGCGATCGTTGCGGCGCTGCCGCACGGGTGCGCGCGAAGCTACCCTCAGGAGCCGAGTTGCTCTTCTGCCAGCACCACGCGAACGAACACGAAGCCAAGCTGGTCGAGTTGGCCGCGGTGCTGGAGACCAGCGCCGCAGACGCCTGACGGCCATCAGCTGCCATCTCCGACACCACCCGCCTGGGCAGGAGCACGTTTCGTCAGTAATGCTTGACTGGTCATGACTGGCCAGCCGCTACCAGTACCACCATCACGCCACCACATCTGGCATCTCACTCGACGCACGTTGTCGAAGAGCTGGGACGATTCCATCTTTTCGGAGTCGGCACAGGCGGCGTTCTGGTGCGCGTTGTCCCTGCCTCCCCTCCTGCTGGGGATGCTGGGCAGCCTGGCGTACATCGCGCCGCTGTTCGGGCCGGATACGTTGCCGACGATCCAGGATCAGCTGATCAACGCGGCGAACAGCTTCTTCTCCCCCAACGTCGTCAACGAGATCATCGAGCCGACGATCCGCGACATCGTCAAGGGTGCCCGCGGCGAGGTGGTGTCGATCGGCTTCGTGATCTCGCTGTGGGCCGGGTCGTCGGCGGTGTCGGCATTCGTGGATTCCATCGTGGAGGCCCACGGTCAGACGCCGCTGCGCCATCCGGTGCGGCAGCGGTTCTACGCGCTCGGCCTGTACGTGATCATGCTGCTGTTCGCGATCGCGGCGGCACCGGTGGTGGCGCTGGGGCCCCGGGCGATCTCCGAGCACATCCCCGACACCCTCGACAACGTGCTCCG
This sequence comes from Mycobacterium sp. NS-7484, assembly GCF_001953975.1. Taxonomy (GTDB): domain Bacteria; phylum Actinomycetota; class Actinomycetes; order Mycobacteriales; family Mycobacteriaceae; genus Mycobacterium. The sequence continues at coordinate 23,004 of NZ_MBEJ01000088.1, read as the reverse complement.
TTACGGCTACTTCCCGGCGTTGTTCCTCGCGATCTTCGTCGGCGTGACGGTCCTGTACCGGGTGTCATTGCCCGACCCGATTCCGACGCACCGCCTGGTGCTGGGCGCGGTGCTGGCCACCGTGGTCTTCCTTGTGGCCACATTCGGCCTGCGGATCTACCTGACGTGGATCACCAGTACCGGCTACACGTACGGGGCGCTGGCCACGCCGATCGCATTCCTGTTGTTCGCATTCTTCCTGGGGTTCGCCATCATGCTGGGCGCCGAACTCAACGCCGCGATACAGGAAGAATGGCCCGCCGCGGATACGCATGCCAGGCGCTTGCGGGAGTGGCTGGAGGTCAGGGCGCTCAACGGTGGCGCTCAGGCACCGGTCGGAACACCGGGGCCCGAGCGCACTGACCCGCCTACTTCTTGAGGGATTCGTAGATCTTCTTGCAATCCGGGCACACCGGCGAGCCGGGCTTGGCCGCCTTCGTCACCGGAAAGACCTCGCCGCACAGCGCAACCACGTGTGTACCCATGACGGCACTTTCGGCGATCTTGTCCTTCTTGACGTAATGGAAGAACTTCGGGCTGTCGTCGTCGGTCCCGTCGTCGACGCGTTCGTCGGTGTCCGGGCGCTCGATGGTTTGGGTCTGCATGTCCTTATTCTGCCTGGCTGGGACGCGCACCGAAATCCACCTGTCGCCACCCGGGCGAGGTGTGGAACAGTAGAGGTATGAAACAAAGCCACGAGCTGAGTTTCGACGACGATTTCGGCGACGATTTCGGCGAGGAAGCCCGCCCGATCCTCATCACCCAGGCCGCACCCGCCTACGAAGTGCAGCACCGTCAGCGCGTGCGCAAGTACCTGACATTGATGGCCTTCCGCATCCCGGCACTCATCCTGGCCGCGGTCGCCTACAACATCTGGCAGAACGGACTGATCTCTCTGGGGATCATCCTTGTCTCGATTCCGTTGCCGTGGATGGCAGTACTGATCGCCAACGATCGACCGCCGCGCCGAGCCGAAGAGCCACGCCGCTACGCCGGCCACGGGAACCGGATTCCGCTGTTTCCCACCGCCCAGCGGCCGGCCCTGCAGAGCGACGGATATGTGGCGCCGCAACCGGACCGGGATCGATCCGACGACGATGACCCCAGCTGAGCGGCTTCTTTAGCTATTCTCAGGACATTCTCAGGTCGGTCCGGAAAAACTGCAGCTCAACGGGCATGAAACCGGCCATCGGCGGGAACTCTCAAGGGGCCTACGACGTTGTAGGTCATGACAGTTCGAGCCGATCAGGAGGCCGTCATGGCAAATGCCACCACAAGCCGCGTCGACAGTGATCTGGACGCCCAGAGCCCTGCCGCCGACCTCGTGCGCGTGTATCTGAACGGCATCGGTAAAACGGCGTTGCTCAATGCCGCCGATGAAGTTGAGCTGGCCAAGCGGATCGAAGCGGGCCTGTACGCCCAGCACGTGCTGGACACGAAAAAGCGCCTCGGTGAGAACCGCAAGCGTGACTTGGCCACTGTGGTCCGTGATGGTGAGGCTGCCCGTCGACACCTGCTGGAGGCCAACCTGCGTCTGGTGGTCTCTCTGGCCAAGCGCTACACCGGCCGCGGCATGCCGCTGCTGGACCTGATCCAGGAGGGGAACCTGGGTCTGATCCGTGCGATGGAGAAGTTCGACTACACCAAGGGCTTCAAGTTCTCCACGTACGCCACCTGGTGGATCCGGCAGGCGATCACCCGCGGGATGGCCGATCAGAGCCGCACCATCCGGCTCCCCGTCCACCTCGTCGAGCAGGTCAACAAACTGGCCCGGATCAAGCGCGAGATGCACCAGAACCTCGGTCGCGAGGCCACCGACGAGGAACTGGCCGAGGAGTCCGGCATCCCGGTCGAGAAGATCAACGACCTGCTGGAGCACAGCCGCGACCCGGTGAGCCTGGACATGCCGGTGGGTACCGACGAGGAAGCCCCGCTGGGCGACTTCATCGAGGACTCCGAGGCGATGTCGGCCGAGAACGCCGTCATCTCCGAGCTTCTGCACACCGACATCCGCCACGTGCTGGCCACCCTCGATGAGCGTGAACAGCAGGTCATCCGGTTGCGGTTCGGTCTCGACGACGGCCAGCCCCGCACACTCGACCAGATCGGCAAGCTGTTCGGCCTGTCGCGTGAACGGGTCCGACAGATCGAGCGCGAGGTGATGGCCAAGCTGCGCAACGGCGAGCGGGCGGATCGGCTCCGCTCCTACGCCAGCTAGTCCCCCCATGGCATGCCCCGCCGGTTTCCGGCGGGGCATGTCGTTTTTGCGGGCGTGTCCTGGCGTTTCCCCGGCCGGGATGGATGGCCCGACGCCCCGGTGATGCACCGCAGATAGACCGCCGAGAACGGTAGACTGTCGGTTGACGTTTGGGCTGGGAAGGCGCGCATGAACGATCTGGTCGACACCACAGAGATGTACCTCCGGACTATCTACGACCTCGAGGAAGAGGGCGTGGTGCCGCTGCGTGCGCGTATTGCCGAGCGCCTCGATCAAAGCGGACCGACGGTCAGTCAGACGGTGTCGCGGATGGAACGCGATGGCCTGCTGCACGTCGCGGGCGACCGCCACTTGGAGCTGACCGAGAAGGGCCGCGCCCTCGCTGTGGCCGTGATGCGTAAGCACCGGCTCGCCGAACGACTGTTGGTCGACGTGATCGGATTGCCGTGGGAGGACGTGCACGCTGAGGCCTGCCGCTGGGAACACGTGATGAGTGAGGATGTCGAGCGCCGGCTGGTCCAGGTGCTCGACAACCCGACCACCTCACCGTTCGGCAACCCCATCCCCGGCCTCGCCGACCTGGGTGTCGGCACGATCGGTATCGACGATGTCAGCCTCGTGCGGCTCACCGAGCTTCCGGTCGGATTGCCGGTGGCCGTGGTGGTGCGCCAGCTCACCGAACACGTCCAGGGCGACACCGAGCTCATCGGCCGGCTCAAGGATGCCGGTGTGGTGCCCAATGCCAGGGTCACCGTGGAGGCCACCGACCACGGCGGTGTGATGATCGTGATTCCCGGGCACCAGCAGGTGGAACTGCCCCATCACATGGCGCACGCGGTCCGCGTCGAAAAGGTCTGACACCTCAACCTCAACCGGCCCGTCGGCCCCACGTCCGGCGTGGCGGCAACTGCACGCCGAGTTGCTCGGCCATCCGATACCCGGTGATCGCCAACTCCCGGATGCGTTCGGGTCGCATCCCCGATTGCAGTGCGGTGTCGAGCATTCCGGCCATCCGATGGGTCGGTCTGGCCTGTAGGGCAGCATCCAGCGATACCCCGGCCAGTGGGCCGTCGCCGCGCGCGTACGCCGAAAATGCCAGGAGAACAAGCGCTTCCACACGCCACGGTTCCGGCAGATTGCGGGCCAGCATGCCCCACAGGGCTTCGGCCTGCTCCGCGCACTCCCCGACCGCCAACGCGTAGAGCGTGTCGCGGACCCTGGGATCGGCCAGCCCGAGTGCCAATCGCGCCACCTCGGCATGAGCGGGCACCTGCCCGTCGGCCACCTGCAAGGCCGCGGCCATCACGGCCTCGACGTCGCCGCGCACATCGGCATCGGGACGGGCCTCCGGACACCCGGGCCGTTGCGTCGCGAACGCCAACGAACGCTTCATCGACGCCGCAGCGACCGGATCGGGCTCGATCACCTGCAGCAGTTCGTCGCGGCTGGCGTAGAGCCGCCGACCGTCCAGCACCGCGGCGGCCGCCAGCGGGGAGGCATCCGGATCATCGACATATCCCGCTTCGCCACAGCCGTCGGCGCAGCGCCAGCGGCCACCCGCGGCCACTCGGTCCACGACATGCGCGGCATAGAGTTCGATGCCGACGGCTGCCAGGTCCCGGTCCAACATCAGTGCCTGATCGCGGTAGCGGTCATCACAGGTCTGGCAGTCCGCACTGTGCTCACATCCCGCGTCCACGATGACCGCGATCACCGCGTCCGCGCCTGCCGCGTCCGCCAGTTCGACCAGATGCTCGATGCGCTCGGCCATGTCGGTCATGTCAGTGCTCAGGTCGGCGCGCATGACGCAACCCAATTCACCGCGGCTGACGGTGACGACGACGAGGCTCTGCTGTGGCACGAAGCCCAGAACCGCCGGTAATGCGGCGATCAGCGCACCCGGCCGGTTGAGGTGGTAGTCGAATTGCGGGGCGGACGATGGTGTTGTCATGGACCGACCGTGTCAACCGGCACCGTCAAACCGCGACTCCGCGGGCGCCTCGGCCGGTGGCTGGGGATGAATCCTGCGCTGGGGATAAGCCGCGCGCACTTCCGGTCTAGCAGTCCGAATCGAACGCGGCCGGCGCGGAATCGCCGTCGCCGCCGGCCTCGGCCCGGGCCAGCAGAGCTGCGATCCGCCCGTCGAATCGCGGTGAATAAGAGACGTCGTCGTCGCAGCCGCCGCCGTCGAGCCCGCCGACCAATCCCGTCACCGTCGACCCGGAAACCCACGGTGCACCGCTGAATCCGTCGGTGAGGCCGGCGCAGGCCAAAGCCGGAAATCCCTGCGGCGACCACTCAGTCGCGCCGCGACAGGCCAGTGGACTGCCGCCTTCACCCATGGGGTAACCGGTCACCGTGACCGCGGTGCCCGCCGCCGGCGCCGAACCCAGCGTCAGTCCGCCGCCGGCGTCGGCCAGCAGGCTGGAGCCGGAACGGCCGGTCACCCGCACGATGGCGTAGTCGGCCTGTGGGTCCTGCCCGTCGGTCCAACGTGGATCCAGATAGACGGTGCTGACGTGCCACGTGTCCCCGCCGCCCTCGCCGTAGCCGGGCACGAACGTCGTGTCGGCGCCGTCGAGGAGGCAGTGTGCCGCGGTGAGGATGAGATCGCCGGTGGTGCTGTCCAGCACCGAGGCGCTGCAGGTGTGCATCGTGGTGTCGCCGAGGAACAGCGCGCCCACCCGTCGATCCGGCGTCACCGTCTCGGCCCCGGCGTGTGACAACGGGTCCGCCGCCGCCGGTGGATGACTCGGCGCAGCCATGGGGCCGGTGGACCCGGCCCCCACCGTTCTGCTGCCCGACACGGCGCACGCCGAGACCCCGGCGGCCAGCACAGCCGCGCCGACTGTGAGCTTTGCCATCCAGGTCACGCGCATCACCGCAATCTTGCCTGATTGTGGGCAGGCCCGTCGGAATGCCGCACACCGCCCGGCGCGTTCGAACGCACAGGCGGGGCGGATCAAACCCGCAAGGTGGGTATGCGAGACACTGGATGGCACGGTGGTAGCCCGCCACAGCGTGTTACCGCAACGAGGAGACGAAGCGAGATGACCGACAGCAGCGACACCCCCGAACAGCACTACCAGCCCGATCAGAGCGGCATGTACGAGCTTGAGTTCCCGGCGCCGCAGCTGTCGTCTTCCGACGGCCGCGGGCCGGTACTCATCCACGCCCTGGAGGGATTCTCCGACGCCGGGCACGCGATCCGGCTCGCCGCCGAACACCTCAAGGAAACCCTCGACACCGAACTCGTGGCGTCTTTTGCCATCGACGAGTTGCTCGACTACCGGTCGCGCCGGCCGCTGATGACCTTCAAGACCGACCATTTCACCAACTACGACGAACCCGAGCTCAATCTGTACGCGCTCCACGACGGGGTGGGCACGCCGTTTCTGTTGCTGGCCGGCCTGGAGCCGGACCTGCGCTGGGAGCGCTTCATCACCGCCGTCCGGCTGCTCGCCGAGCAACTGGGAGTGCGGCAGGTGATCGGTCTGGGCACGATTCCGATGGCGGTGCCGCACACGCGTCCGGTCATGCTGACCGCACATGCCAACAACAAGGAGCTGATCACCGACCACACCCCGTGGGTCGGTGAAATCCAGGTCCCGGCAAGCGTTTCCAATCTGCTCGAGTATCGGATGGCTCAGCACGGCCACGAGGTGGTGGGCTACACCGTGCATGTGCCGCACTACCTGGCGCAGACCGCCTATCCGCCGGCTGCCGAGGCGCTGCTCGCCGAAGTCGCGCGCACCGGTTCGCTACAACTGCCGCTGGAGAAACTGTCCGAGGCCGGCGCCGAGGTGTACAGCAAGATCAACGAGCAGGTGGAGGCCAGCGACGAAGTCGCTCAAGTGGTGACGGGGTTGGAGCGCCAGTACGATGCCTTCGTTGCCGCACAGGAGAATCGGTCTCTGCTGGCGCGTGACGAGGAACTGCCCAGCGGCGACGAGCTCGGAGCGGAGTTCGAACGCTTCCTTGCCCAGCAGGCCGGGGACAAGGACAAAGAGGACAAATACAAGGACGGACGAGACGGCTTCGGCGAGGGATTCCCGAACGGCGACACCCACTCCTAGGAGCCCGATCGCGGCCCGAGAGCAAGGTTGACCATTATGACCGAGCGCAAACCGAATCTGCGTCCCGTTCGCGAGCTCACCCCGACTCTCGAATACCGCACGATCCACGGGTACCGGCGAGCGTTCCGGGTGGCCGGCTCCGGGCCGGCGATCCTGTTGATCCACGGCATCGGTGACAACTCCACCACGTGGCATTCGGTGCAGTCGACGTTGGCGCAGCGATTCACCGTGATCGCACCAGACCTGCTCGGCCACGGCGCCTCGGACAAACCCCGTGCGGACTACTCGGTGGCCGCCTATGCCAACGGCATGCGTGATCTGCTCAGCGTGCTCGACATCGACCGGGTGACCGTCGTCGGCCACTCACTGGGCGGTGGTGTCGCCATGCAGTTCGCCTATCAGTTCCCGCAGTTGGTGGACCGGCTCATCCTGGTGGGTTCCGGCGGGGTGACCAAGGACGTGAATGTGGCCTTGCGGGTTGCCTCGCTGCCGATGGGCAGTGAAGCCCTGGCCCTGCTGCGCCTGCCACTGGTGCTGCCGGCCCTGCAATTGGTGGGCCGCGCCGCGGGATCGGTGCTGGGCTCCACCGGTCTTGGCCGCGACATCCCCGACATGCTGCGCATCCTGGCCGACCTGCCGGAGCCGACGGCCTCCTCGGCCTTCGCGCGGACGCTTCGCGCCGTGGTGGATTGGCGGGGCCAGGTGGTCACCATGCTCGACCGCTGTTACCTGACCGAATCGGTTCCGGTCCAGTTGATCTGGGGTGAGTGCGATTCGGTCATCCCGGTCAGCCATGCCGAGATGGCGCACGCCGCAATGCCCGGTTCTCAGTTGGAGATCTTCAGTGGCTCCGGACATTTTCCGTTCCACGACGACCCCGACCGCTTCGTCGAAGTGGTCGAACGCTTCATCGATTCCACCGAACCCTCGGTCTACGACCAGGATCGGCTACGCCACCTGCTGCGCAGCGGGCTGAGTGAATCGGCGATCAGCGGGCCGTTCGACACTCAGGTCGCGGTACTCGACGCGATGGGCGCAGACGAGCGCAGTGCGACGTGAGACGGTTGCTTGGCGCCCTGACGGCCCACCGGTGACGCCGCCCTGGTTCCTCCTGAGGACCGGCACGGCCACGTAGCATCGGGTCCATGGCCATCGACGTCACCGTGTTGCGCGTGTTCACCGACTCCGAAGGCAAGTACGGCAATCCGCTCGGCGTGATCGACAACAGCACGGTTGCGCCCACCGACCGTCAGCGTATCGCCGCCGAATTGGGTTACAGCGAAACCATATTCGTCGATCTGCCCCGACCTGGCGTGAACACCGCCCAAGCCCACATCTTCACACCGGTCGCCGAAATGCCGTTCGCCGGTCACCCAACCGTGGGCGCCTCCTGGTGGCTGCGCGAACTCGGGCGGCCCGTCAACACCCTGCAGGTGCCCGCCGGAATCGTTCAGGTCGCGTACGACGGGGAGCTGGCCGCGGTCAGTGCGCGTTCGGAGTGGGCACCGGAATTCGCCATCCACGACCTGACCTCCACCGACGAGTTGTTCGCCGCCGAGCCCGGCGATTACGGCGATGACGTCGAGAACTATCTGTGGACCTGGCTGGATCGGGACCGAGGAGTACTGCGGTCACGGATGTTCGCCGCGCACCTCGGTATTGCCGAAGACGAGGCCACCGGTTCGGCGGCGGTCCGCATGACCGACTACCTCAGCCGCGACCTGACGATCGTCCAGGGAAAGGGTTCGGTGATCGAGACGCGGTGGCACCCGGAGGGCTGGGTGCGCGTGGCCGGCCGGGTCGTCAACGACGGCACCACCCGGCTGGGCTGATGCCGGCCGCGTTACGCCTCGGCGCGGTGGGCCCGCAGGGCCTCGATCTCTCGTTCGAAGTCTTCGGCTGAGGAAAACGACCGGTACACCGACGCGAACCGCAAATAGGCGACCTCGTCGAGTTCACGCAACGGCCCCAGGATCGCCAAGCCGACTTCATGGCTGGGAATCTCAGGTGTGCCGAGACCGCGGACAGCATCTTCGACCTTCTGCGCCAACACGTTGAGTGCGTCGTCGTCGACCTGACGGCCCTGGCAGGACCGGCGTACACCGCGGATGACCTTCTCACGGCTGAACGGCTCGGTCACGCCACTGCGCTTGACCACCGCCAGCACCGCCGTCTCGACGGTGGTGAATCGACGGCCGCACTCCGGGCAGGACCGCCGCCGCCGGATCGCCTGGCCCTCGTCCGTCTCGCGGGAATCGACCACGCGCGAGTCAGGATGACGACAGAACGGACAATGCATTACCGCTCCTTCGTCATGCCGCCGGACAATTAGTTCGAGCGCCCTTGAGCGTACCCGCGCCGCCCTCGGCAGGTTCACCGCCGGGTCCAGTGGTGTGTAAGAGATCACGCCGGGGCAGGCCAGTGTGGCTGCCTGCCAGGATGTTTCAGCGGACATCGCACTGCTCAACCAACCGGGGCGAGCAGGGTCTGCCCGGCGTCGAGCGCCGACGATTCGAGTTGGTTGAGATCACGGATCTGCTCGACCACGCGCGAGACCGGAGCGTCCGGGGCGACGCGCCGGGCCACCTGCTGCAGCGTCTCACCCGTTTTGACCTGGACCACCGCGAGTTCGGCCGGCTCCGGCGCCTCGGTGCCCATCACACCGCCGAATTGCGCCACCAGCCCCAGCCAGACCGTGATACCGGCGGCGACCAGCGCCAGCAACACGGTGGTGACCGGCGTGATCGGACGGCTGCGGTGCGAGGCCCGCGACATGAGAACGCCGGTTCCCCGGTAACGGACCGCGCCGCCGGCCGGCCGGGTCGGCGCCTGCCGCTGGACCCGGCGCAGCGGCCGAGGCTCCGCGGCACCGAACTGGGCGCGACCCCGAGACGGTTGCGCCTGGGACGCGCCCCGGGCCACACGGACAGCGCGGGAACGGCTTTCGGCGGGGATATCGATGATCGCCATCTGACTGCCTTTCGGTGGGACGTTCGCTCTTGTGTTCGAATATAGTCGCTCACATGTTCGATGGATAGAACGTGTGATCGAACTGTTGCGAAACGATAGAACGGACCACCGACATGTTTCGGCCGCCAGGCTCCGCAGACGACACGCGTCGAACACATGTTTGATTAATGTTCGAACAAGGACTACATTCGCCCTCATGAGCGACGACCTGAGCAGGGACGGCAGCACCGACACCCCGGCGGGATCCGAGGGGGCGAGTGCACGCCGCGCCGCTGACAGCGGCCTCACCGAACGGCAACGGACCATCCTCGACGTCATCCGCGCATCGGTGACCAGTCGGGGCTATCCGCCCAGCATCCGCGAGATCGGAGATGCGGTAGGGCTCACCTCGACATCCTCGGTCGCCCATCAATTGCGCACCCTGGAACGCAAGGGCTACCTGCGCCGCGACCCGAACCGTCCGCGTGCGGTCGACGTCCGCGCCGCCGACGATCCGGCGGCAACCCCGCTCGTCTCCACGGATGTGGCCGGCACGGATGCGCTACCCGAACCGACCTTTGTCCCGGTGCTCGGGCGCATCGCCGCGGGCGGCCCCATCCTGGCCGAGCAGGCGGTCGAAGACGTCTTCCCGCTCCCCCGCGAACTCGTCGGCGAGGGCTCGCTGTTCCTGCTGAAGGTCGTCGGCGACTCGATGGTGGACGCGGCCATCTGCGACGGCGACTGGGTGGTCGTGCGCCAGCAGAGTGTGGCCGACAACGGTGACATCGTGGCCGCGATGATCGACGGTGAAGCCACCGTCAAGACGTTCAAGCGGACTCGTGGTCAGGTGTGGCTCATGCCGCACAATCCGGCGTACGACCCGATCCCGGGTAACGACGCGGCCGTGCTCGGCAAGGTCGTCACCGTGATCCGCAAGATCTGAGCTCAGTCCGCTCGCACGAATCCGTTCGTGCGAGCGAACTCCTCACTGGCGAACCAGATCTCGGCCACCGCGTCGTCGTACTCACTGCTGTCGGGTGACCAGTACTGGCCAGACTTGGTATCCGCCTTGATCGGGTAGCCCTCGGGTGCCCGGTTGGGGTCGTCCAACGGCAGGTGGATCGCCGTGACGGCCGGTACCTCGTCGAGTTCGATGGCGGCGTGACGCCCACTGTGGGCCTCGCCGCTGTAGGCCTCGGCATGGGTGATCACCCGGGTCGGCGCGGTATCCACATTGTCTTGATCGCCGGACAGCCCGAGATCCGCGGGAACCGCGAGACCTACCGGTGCACGCAGACCGTCGATCGGGCCGGCGAATGCACCGGTGTCCACCAGATCCTCGTCGTCGAGTTCGGCCTCTACATCGTCCTCGGCGTCACCTTCGGCGACCTCCTCGAACTCGGCGTCGATGGGCGCGTTCTCGTCATCGAGGTCCTCGCCGTGGAAGTCCTCGTCATCGAAATCGTCGTCGTCGAAGTCCTCGTCCTCGAAGTCGTCGTCGAAATCGTCGACGTCGCGGTAGTCGTCAAAGCCCGGCTCCGGGCCGGCCAGTTGCGAGGAATCCTCCGGCGGTTCCTCCTCGTCATCCGGTGGGCCGTATCCCGACGACGACTCCGGTGCAGCCCATTGGCTGACCGGCATCTGGCTGACCGGCATCGCGATATCGGTCGGACCATCGTAGGGAGACGCCGCGGTACTAGTCGATTCATCGACCGGCCCGGTGAATCTCGCCGTCGCAGCCTCACCGCCATAGGCGTCGCTGCGATCGTCGCGGTAGTCGTCGTCGTCGTATCCACGCGAGTCATAGCGCCGGGCGCCGTAACGGTCCTCGTCGTACGGTCCTCCGCCGTGGCCGTCGTCGTACTCGTCTTCGAACGGATCGTGGTCGAATTCGTCGTCGCCACCGGCCCGTCGCCGATGCCACAGCGCCGCCCCGACGATCAGCGCGGCCAGCAGCAGAACCGGAACCACGGCGATCAGCCACCACCAGCTCCAATGCCAGCTGAACGGCTTGTCCGAATCCGCGGCCGCCGCCGGCGGAGCCCCGGCCGGCTGTTCGAGGCCGGGCACCTGCAGCCCGCTCAATTCGGCGGCAAGATTCGAGGGTTCGGTGGTGAACTTGTTGGTGGCGCGATCCCAGGAGATGGCTCCGCCGCTGAATCGCTGGGTGACGACGGTGCCGTCCTCGGTTTGGTCGGCCATCGGGGCACCGAGCTCGCCCGTGGCTCCGCCGAGCTTGTCCCACGCCGCCTTCATCGCGCCCCGGACGATCACCGCACCGTAGTCGGGGGTCCAGAAGATCACCGGGTTGTCGGCTGCGGCGAAGGTACTGATCCGGCTGTTCGGCCCCAGGCCGCCTTCGGCCTCGCTTGCGGTCGGGAAGCCCAGATCGCCCTCCGGGCCGCCGACGCTCTCGTACTTCTCCAGAAGCTGACCGGTGATGGCGTTGGCCCCGGTGGCGGGGCTGTAGAAGATCTTGCCCCCGGCGAAGTTCTGACCGACGCCACCGTCGCCGATCGGGTATTGGTCACCGTCCTTGGCGCCCAGCGGTCCCATCGCACCACCGGCGGCCCGGCGCGCCATCGCGATCGCCGAGGCCGGATCCGCGGGCACGTCCAGACCACCGAGTTGATCCGCCAGCTCGGGCGGCACCGTGGTGAAGGCCTTGGTCTTGCGGTTCCAGGAGATCTCCCCGCCGGTGAACTTCTGCGCGTTGACATCGCCGTCGAAAGACTCGTCCTCGGCAGGAACGCCGAGGACCCCGGCCGAGCCGCCGAGCTTGTCCCACGCGGCGTTGATGGCACCGCGCACCACGTGGGCGCCGGTGGCCGGAGTCCAGAAGATCACCGGGTTGTCAGGTGCGCTGAATGTCGAGTTGCGGCTGTCCGCAGCCCGCCCGGGGCCCTCGTCGATGGTGGGGAATCCCAGGTCGCTGTCGGCCGCGCCGCCCAGCGATTCGTATTTCTCCAGGATCGCGCCCTGCATGAAGTGGGCGCCGGTCGCCGGGGTGAAGAACATCTTGCCCCCGGAGAAGTTCTGCGCGAAGCCCGAACCCGCCGCAACCACGTCGCCCTGCCGTGGCCCGAGCGGGCCGCCGTCGCCACCGGTGGCCTCCCAGGCGGCGGTGATCGCGGCGTCGGCATCCGACTCCGGGGTGGCCGACGCCACCGCGGGCACCATCAAACCAGCGACTATGAATGCGAGCAGGCTGACCGCCAGCCGCCATACGGCCGCGTTCAGCCTCGCTCCCGGCCTAGTCATGCGCCCTCCCCGCTCGTTCGGCAAAGTTTCCTTGGAAATGTCCCGCCCGACAACTCTGCTTCAGCACGTGACGATAACCAAGGGACGTGGCCGAGCTCAGGCAAAAAAGCCGCAATATCTGGGTCAAATACCCCGAAATCGAGCGTTTTGGGGCCTTGCGCGGGGCTGACCGTCGATTTTCACACCCCCAGGCTGCGTCCGATGATCTCCTTCATGATCTCGGTGGTGCCGCCATAAATCGTCTGCACCCGCGCATCGAGGTAAGCCCGGGCCACCGGGTATTCACGCATGTAGCCGTAACCACCGTGCAGCTGGAGGCAGCGGTCGATGAGGTCGACCTGCTTCTCGGTGGAGTACCACTTGGCCATCGCGGCCTGCTCCACGGTGAGCTTCTCATCGAGATGCAGCCGGATGAATTCGTCGACCATCATCCGGACCACGGTGGCCTCGGTGGCCAACTCGGCGAGCAGGAACCGGCTGTTCTGGAAGCTGCCGATGGGCTTGCCGAACGCCTTGCGCTCCTTGGTGTACTGCACCGTCTGCTCCAGCACCGACTCCATCGCCGCGGCGGCCATGATCGCGATCGAGATGCGTTCCTGCGGCAGGTTCTGCATCAGGTAGACGAAACCCTGCCCCTCCTCACCGAGCAGGTTCTCCACGGGCACCTTGACGTCGACGAACGACAACTCGGCCGTGTCCTGGGCGTCCAGGCCGATCTTGTCCAGGTGGCGGCCCCGTTCGAAGCCCTCCATACCGCGCTCGACGACGAGCAACGAGAAACCCAGCGCGCCTTTGTCGGGGTCGGTTTGGGCCACGACGATCACCAGGTCGGAGTGGATGCCGTTGGTGATGAACGTCTTCGAGCCGTTGAGCACGTAGTGGTCGCCGTCGCGGACCGCGCGGGTCTTGATGCCTTGCAGGTCGCTGCCGGTACCGGGCTCGGTCATTGCGATCGCCGTGATCAATTCACCCGTGCAGAACTTGGGCAGCCAGCGCTGCTTCTGCTCCTCGTTGGCCAGCCGGAGCAGGTAGGGCGCGACGACGTCGTTGTGCAGACTGAAGCCGATGCCGCTGTAACGCCCGGCCACGGTCTCCTCGCAGACGATCGTGTTGTACCGGAAGTCGGCGTTGCCGCCACCGCCGTACTCCTCGGCTACCGCCATGCCGAGAAAGCCCTGCTTGCCGGCCTCCAGCCAGACCCCACGATCGACGATCTTGTCCTTCTCCCACTGGTCGTGGAACGGCGCGACGTGGCGTTCCAGGAATGCCCGGTACGACTCGCGGAACAGCTCGTGCTCGGGCTCGAACAACGTACGGTCGTACTTCACAACACTGCCCATGGGGTGATACCTCCGGTACCGGTTACGTGGTCGGGGTCAACCTATACCAACCGGATGGTTGGGCTGTCCGGGGAGGGGCAAGACCGCCCGTAAACTCTGGCCATGCCCCAGTCCCCCACGAGCCTTGCGCACTGGGGCGCCTTCACCGCGGACGTCGCCGACGGCGACATCGTCGGGGTCACGCCGATGCCCGGCGACGCGGATCCCTCGCCCCTTCTGGGAAATCTGTCGGGCTCGATCCGACACCGCTCGCGCATAGCCGGGCCGGCGGTGCGACGCGGGTGGCTGCGCGACGGTCCGGGGCCCAGCACCGAACGGGGCGCCGACGAATACGTCGCACTGTCCTGGGACGAGCTGACCGAGTTGCTGGCCGACGAACTGCGCCGCGTCGTGGACACCTACGGCAACGAGGCGATCTACGGCGGTTCGTACGGCTGGGCCAGTGCCGGCCGGTTCCACCACGCCCAGAGCCAGGTGCATCGCTTTCTGAAGATGCTCGGCGGCTATACGTCCTCACGCCACTCCTACAGCTTGGGCGCCACCGAGGTGATCATGCCGCGGGTGGTCGGCACCCATGACGACCTGTTCAAACGCTCCACGGCCTGGGATGTCATCGCCGAACACACGGATCTGCTGGTGTGTTTCGGCGGCCTGGCCCTGAAGAACACCGGCATCAACCACGGTGGCACCACGGCGCATCCGGCTCGCGATGCGCTGCACCGGTTTCGTGCCCGCGGCGGACAGATCGTGTCGTTGAGCCCGCTGCGCGACGATGTCGACGGCGATTGCCGATGGCTGGCGCCGATTCCGGGCACCGATGTGGCGGTGATGCTCGCGCTGGCCTACGTGTTGGTCACCGAGGGCTTGGCCGACCTCGATTTCCTGGACACGTACTGCACCGGCTATCCGCGGTTCGAGCGCTATGTGCTGGGCCGCGACGATGGCATCGCCAAGACCCCGCAATGGGCATCGGCGCTCAGCGGTCTGCCGGCCGAACAGCTGAGGTCGCTGGCCCGGCAGATGGCCGCCTCGCGCACCCTGGTCACGGTCAGCTGGTCGCTGCAACGGGTGCGCCACGGCGAGCAGGCGCCCTGGATGGGCCTGACCCTGGCCGCGATGCTCGGCCAGATCGGCCTGCCCGGAGGCGGTTTCGGGCACGGCTACGGATCGATGAACGAGCCGGGGCTCGCGCCGCTGCGGTGCCGCCTGCCGGTCCTGCCGCAGGGGCCCAACCCGGTCCAGACGTTCATCCCGGTCGCAGCGGTCAGCGATATGTTGCTGCACCCGGGTGAGCCGTTCGACTACAACGGCCTGCAGCTGCGGTATCCGGACATCAAGTGCGTGTACTGGGCCGGCGGCAACCCGTTCCACCATCACCAGAACATCCCGAGGCTGCGCCGCGCCCTGTCGCGGGTGGACACCATCGTGGTGCACGACCCGTACTGGACGGCGATGGCCAAACACGCCGACATCGTGGTGCCCTCGACCACTGCCTACGAGCGCGAGGACTATTCGGGTTCGCGCAACGACCCACTGCTGGTGGCCATGCGGGCGCTGGCCCAACCGTATGCCGATTCCCGCGACGACTACACCACGTTCTCGGCCCTGGCCGAGCGACTCGGCTTCGGAGAGCGGTTCACCGAGGGCCGCACCGCCCGCGAGTGGCTGGTGCACATGTATGAGAAATGGGCCGCCAGTCTGGATTTCGACGTCCCTGCCTTCGAGGAGTTCTGGACCACCGGACAGGTGCGGCTGCCCACCGAACCCGGATTGACCCTGCTCGCCGATTTCCGCGCCGACCCGGTCGGGCACCGGCTCGGTACGCCGAGCGGGCGCATCCAGATCTTCTCGGCCGACATCGACGGTTTCGGTTATCCCGACTGCGTCGGCCACCCCCGGTGGTACGAACCGACGGAATGGTTGGGCGGCTCGCGGGCCGCTCACTATCCCCTGCATCTGCTGGCCAATCAACCCGCCAGCCGCTTACACGGCCAACTCGACGGCGGTGCCACCAGCCAGTCGTCGAAAGTGCAAGGCCGCGAACCGATCCGCATCCACCCCGACGACGCATCGGCGCGCGAGCTCTCCGATGGCGACGTGGTGCGGGTGTTCAACGATCGCGGGGCGTGCCTGGCCGGAGTGGTGATCGACGACCGGCTGCGCCCGGCTGTCGTGCAACTGTCCACCGGGGCGTGGTTCGACCCGGCCGATCCGGCCGACCCCGACGCGATGTGTGTGCACGGCAACCCCAACGTGCTCACCGAGGACATCGGCACGTCTGCGCTGGCGCGCGGCTGCACGGGCGCGCATGTCCTGGTGCAGATCGAGAAGTTCGACGAATCCCTGCCCCCGATCCGGGCTCATGACCCGCCGGTCATCATCGTGCGATAACTCGCTGCACGGCAACCACTTTCGCTGTTTCACGGTGAATTTTTGGGTGCCGGTGCAAAGATCCCTTCAGCGCTGACGGTGTCGTCAGCAGAAGGAGACCCGGGCTCGATGCGATTCTCACCCCGTTCAGCTGCCAGGACCCTGCTGGTCGGCGCCGTGGCCCTGTCCGGAACCGTAGCCATCGGCCTGACGCCGGTGGGAACAGCCGCACTGGGCTTGGTCGTCGCGACGACACCGCTGGTCGTGCCGGGGACCGGAACCCCGAACCCGCAGGACTCCACCAATTACCTGGCCAACGCGGTGGACTACTACGTCCAACCGAGCGGGAGCTGTGGCGTCGAGGGCTGTGCCGCTGCGGTACCGATCCCTTACATCGCCCAGTTCTGGCCGTTTCCGTTCGAAGGCTGGGGAGGGCTTGAGGGCGCCAAGTGGAACGTCTCGGTCGCCAGTGGGGTCACCCGGCTGACCAGCGAACTCGTCGGCGACAACAACCCGAGTGCAGCCCATCCGGTGACCGTCTTCGGCTACTCGCAAGGCGCCACGGTGGCCGGCATCGTCAAAGCCAACCTGGCCGACCTGACCGACGAGCAGAAGCAGAATCTGAGCTTCGTGTTGATCGGTAACCCCAACCGGCCCGATGGCGGCCTCTTCGAGCGGTTGGCGATCCTGGGCACCGTCCCCATCCTCGATGCGACGTTCGGCCAACCGACGCCGACCGACACGGGTATCGAGACCCACGACATCGCTCTTCAATACGACGGCGTCGCCGACGCGCCGTCGTGGGTGCTCAATCCACTGGCCTTGGCGAACGCGCTGGCCGGTTTCGAGTACGTGCACGGCACCTACCTGGATCCCCGCGGCGACGACCCGGAAACGGCAACCCCCTACGGCTATACCCCCGAACAGGTACAGGCCGCGATCGCGAACGCCGAGGCGGACTGCACCGCCGCGACCCATTGTCAGAAAGTCGACGGCAGCGACACGTACTACATCACGCTGCCGGCCAAGACACTGCCGATCATGCAACCGTTGCTGGACCTCGGTGCAGCGACCGGCACGTCAGCCGTGGTGATCCCGCTCGTCGACCTGGTCTCACCGCTGGCGCAGACGCTGATCGAAACGGGTTACACCCGAACCGATTACAGCAAGCCGACGCCGTTTCAACTGCTGCCCAAGGTCAATCCTGTCAAGCTGGTCGGTGACCTCGTCAACGACATCCCCGAAGGGGTCAAGGCGGCGCTGAACCCGGGCCTGGACCCGCTGCCCGGATGGACCGACCCGACCCAGTCCGGCGATTCCGCCGGCACCGCCCGGTTGCCGGAGCGCCAGGACGTGACGATCGCCTCGGTGCAGGACGACTCCCTCACGCCGGCACCGGAACGCCAGCGCCCGCGGCTGACCTCGACCATCGAGCCGAAAGACGGTTCGGCCGAGCCGCAACGCCCGTCGCTACCGAAGACGTCGGGCCTCAAGGCCCATCCGGTCCGCGACTTCGCCAGGTCGATCGGCACGAACGTCCGCAAGGCGTTGGGGCAGGACACCGGTACGGGCACCGCGAAGGACACGTCGAAGGACACTTCAAAGGTCTCCGCGAAGGACACCAGCACGAAACACCAGAAGAAAAAGGAGTCCAAGTCTGCCGCGTGATCGGCAGGAGACCCTACGCGCTGGAGAACGTGGTGAACTCGCGCAGGCTGGCCGCCAGCGCCAGGGGTACTCGCGCCTTGATCCGGGTGCCGTCGGCGGTGTGCTCGGTGGCGTCCACCCGGCCGTCGGCGTGTATCCGCGCGACCAGATCGCCCCGGTCGTAGGGGATCGTCACATCGACCGTGGCGTCGGTGGGGGCGATCATCTCGCTCATCTTGGCGCGCAACCGGTCCAGGCCCTCACCGGTCTGGGCGGAGACGAACACCGCATCCGGCAGCGCACGCCGCAGTGCGGCCAACCCGACATCGGTGGCCGCGTCGATCTTGTTGACCACCAACAACTCTGGTGGCGGCGCGATGCCGTACTCGGCGACCACCTCGTTGACCACCTCACGGACCGCATTGATCTGGGCCAGCGGTTGGCTGTCGGAGCCGTCCACCACGTGGACCAGCAGGTCGGCGTCGACCACCTCTTCGAGGGTGGAGCGGAACGCCTCAACCAGCTGGGTGGGCAGGTGCCGCACGAAACCGACCGTGTCGGTCAGGACGAACGGCCGCCCGTCGTCGAATTCCCCACGGCGAGTGGTGGGTTCGAGGGTGGCGAACAGTGCGTTCTCCACCAGGACCCCGGCCCCGGTCAGCGCGTTGAGCAGGCTCGACTTGCCGGCATTGGTGTAGCCGACGATGGCGATCGACGCGGCATCCGAGGACAGCCGCCGGCTGCGCTGGGTGTCGCGGATCTTCTTCATGTCACGGATCTCGCGGCGCAGCTTGGCCATCCGCTCACGAATACGGCGACGGTCGGTTTCGATCTTGGTCTCGCCGGGGCCGCGGGTGCCCACACCTCCGCCGGCCCCACCGGCACGGCCACCGGCCTGACGTGACATCGATTCACCCCAGCCGCGCAGCCGGGGCAGCATGTACTCCATCTGGGCCAGCGACACCTGCGCCTTGCCCTCCCGGCTGGTTGCATGCTGGGCGAAGATGTCCAGGATCAGCGCGGTGCGGTCGATGACCTTGACCTTGACCACTTTCTCCAGCGAGTTGAGCTGCGCGGGCGAGAGTTCACCGTCACAGATGACGGTGTCGGCGCCGGTGGCCAGCACGATCTCCCGCAGTTCGGCCGCCTTGCCCGAGCCGATGTAGGTGGACGGGTCCGGCTTGTCACGGCGTTGGATGAGCCCTTCGAGCACTTCCGAGCCCGCCGTCTCGGCCAGGGCCGCGAGCTCGGCCAAGCTGGCATCGGCATCGGCCGCGCTGCCTTCGGTCCACACCCCGACCAGAACCACCCGTTCCAGCCTCAGCTGCCGGTATTCGACCTCGGTGACGTCGGTGAGTTCGGTGGACAGGCCGGCCACGCGGCGCAGTGAGGCGCGGTCTTCCAGCGCCAGCTCACCGGTGCTGGGGGTGACGGGATGTTCTGGATGAGTCATATGTACATACAGGTTGTCACGTGGATTGCGCCGCGCGCATCCCATTTAGCTGTGAACAGCGTTCCACCACGGCTCGGCCAGCTCCCCTCGGGCCACCAGCACCGACGGACCCCGCAGGTAGCTGGTGGACTCGGTGATCGTGACGGTGACCTCCCCGCCGGGGATCCGCACCCGCAGCGTCCCGGTATCGGCGCCGTCATGGGCGAGCGCCGCCAGCGTGGCCGCGACGGTGCCCGTGCCGCAGGAGCGGGTTTCACCGACCCCACGCTCGTGCACCCGCATCGACACCGTCCCGTCGACCGGAGCGGTCAGGATCTCCACGTTGACCCCGTCGGGAAACAGCTGCGCGTCGAAGGACACCGGTGCCGCGACATCGAGGGCAGCCAGCTCGGATTCACCGAGCCCGACGCAGGCGAGATGAGGATTGCCCACGTCCACGGCGACACCGCTGAAGCTGCGGCCGCCGACCACCGCCGTCCCCGTGCCGAACCGGTTGGCCTTGCCCATTTCGACGGTGACGTCCGCCGTCGTGGCGTCGGCGCTGTGCAGCACCACCGGACGTGGCCCGGCCAGCGAGCCGACCACGAACTCGTCGGCCGATTCCAGCCCCGCGGCGCGCAGGTAGTGCGCGAACACGCGGACGCCGTTGCCGCACATCTGCGCGAGGGACCCGTCGGCGTTGCGGTAGTCCATGTACCAGTCCCCGGCCGCGACACCGTCGGGCAACCGGTCGAACACCCCGGCGGCCTGTGCGGCGCCGGCGGTGGTCACCCGCAGCACGCCGTCGGCGCCGAGCCCGCGACGGCGGTCGCACAACGCGGCCACTGCGGAGGGCGTCAGCGACAGCGCGGCGTCGAGGTCGGGCAACACCACGAAGTCGTTCTGCGTGCCATGCCCTTTGACGAAGGCAACCCCGGAGATCACCTGATCAGGATACGTGCCGCCACACCCGCAGCACGTCGTCCACCAGGTCGGGCGCCGCGCCGTCCAGCCACACCACCCGATGGTCGCGGCGGAACCAGGACCGCTGCCTGCGGACATAGCGCCGGGTGCCGATGAATGTGGGTTCGCGCGCTGCGGCGCCATCTCCCCCGGCGTCCAGGTCGGCGAGCACCTGCGCATAGCCCAGCGCCCGGGCCGCGGTGACCCCGTCGCGAAGCCCCCGCCCGATCAGCGTGCGTACCTCGTCCACCAGTCCGTCGTCGAACATCAGATCGGTGCGACGTTGCAGACGGTCATCGAGAACGGCGGTCTCCCAATCCAATCCGATGATGGCGGTGTCCCAGCGCGGTGTGCCGATGCTCGGCGCGCTGGCTGCGAACGGTTGACCGGTGAGCTCCACGACCTCCAGCGCCCGCACGATCCGCCGACCGTCGCTGGGCAGGATCGACGCCCCGGCAGCCGGGTCCACCCGGCTCAACTCGGCGTGCAAGGCCGCGACGCCCACCTCGGCCAGCCGGGCTTCCCAGCGGGCTCGCACCGTGGGATCTGTGGCCGGGAACATCCAGTCGTCGAGCAGAGATTGGATGTAGAGCATGGACCCGCCGACGATCAGCGGCACCGCGCCTCGGGCCGCGATGGCCTCCACATCGGCCGCAGCGTCCTGCTGATAGCGGGCCACCGTGGCGGTTTCGGTGACCTCCAGGACATCGAGCTGATGATGCGGGATGCCGCGGCGCTCGGCGACGGGCAGCTTCGCGGTGCCGATGTCCATGCCGCGGTAGAGCTGCATCGCGTCGGCGTTCACGATCTCTCCACCGAGCTGCTCGGCCACCGCCAGCGCCAACGCCGATTTCCCGGTGCCGGTCGGCCCGATGATCGCGATCGGCCGGATCATGGCAACCATTCGCCGACGAAGTAGCCGACGCCGTACGGCGCGCCGCGGTAGAGCTCGCGGGCCGAGCCGGGCTCGGGTCCGGTCATCCCGGCCAGCACCTGGTAGGCCACGCGGCCGAGCACGGCCTCGGGCAACTCGACCAGCGCCGCGAGGTCTGCCGTGGCCAACGCGTCGTCGAGGTCCTGCTGGGTGGCCACGGACTCGGGTACGTGGCCACCGGGCGCCGAGGCGGTCAGGGTGTGCAGGCCGTCGGCGACGACGAGCACGCCGACGGGATCCGGGGTGCCGTCGATCCGGGCCCGCAGCGCGCGACCGTGGGCCAACGCCGCGCTGACCGGGTGGGACGCGGCATAGACGTGGACCTCGGCCGACGCCTCGGGGGCGGCCTGCCCGCGAATCCATCCGACCATCAGCGCGCACAGCGGCAATTCGGCCGCCTCGCCCGCGGGACCTGGCCCCAGGGCCACCGGCACGTCGACGCCGTAACCGGCGAAGGTGCCGGTGCGATCGGGTCCGTACACCGCGTCGTCGGCGCCGACGCCGACCGCCAGCCAGCGCGGCGGTAACGCGCCTGCCGCGGCGATGACCGCGTCGCGTAACCCGGCCACCTCGGCAGCAGCTGCGCCTACCAGTTCGGGCACCAGCACCGGTGTGGCGGGGACGATCGCGATGGCGCTCAGCACGCCACCAAACTAGTGCGCCGCGGACAACGCTTGGTCGTCGGCGGCTTCACCGCGGGCCAGCGCCACCGTGGCCACCGCCATCGCGGCGACCGCGACGATCAGGAAAAGCCAACCGAGGTCGCCGGGCCGCATGGATTCGCCGAGCACCACGATGCCCAGCACCGAGGCCACGACCGGTTCGGTGACGGTCATCGTGGGCAGCGACGCGGTGAGCGCCCCGGCGTGGAATGACGACTGTTGCACCGCGGTGCCGGCCACGGCGATCGCGGCCCACACATACAGCTCCGGGGAAGCCAGCAGTGGCCAGAACCCGGCGCCGAGCCGGTCGACGACCCCTTTGGTGAGGACGGCGAACACACCCCACAACGTGCCCGACACCACGGCCAGCAGCATCGCGCCGCCGGGCCCGCGCCAGCGCCGCGCGCCCGCCAGGCACAGGATCAGGGCGGGCACGAGCACGGCGGTCACCAAGGCCCAGGCCTCCAGCGGTGCCCGGGCATGGCCCGCCGTGGGATTGCCGATGGTGACGATGACTGCGACGGCACCGGCCAGCAGCGCGGCCCACAGCCACTCCCACCGGGTGAGCCGCCGGTGCGTCAGCCACGCGTTGAGCGGCAAGGCGAACAGCAGCGAGGTGACCAGCAGCGCCTGGACCAGCAGGACCGATCCCAACCCGAGCGCGGCCGCCTGCAGGCCGAAACCGGCCGCTGCCACCAGGCTGCCCAGCCACCACCGACGGTCGCGCAGCAGGCGGGCGAACAGGCCCACCGAACCGACCGGTTCCTCGGTGACCCGCTGCGCGGAATGCTGGTGGATGACGTCGCCGACGGCGATGAAAAGCGCGGCACCGAGGGCCAGCAGGACCGCCAGATCCGCTCGATCCATCGCCGCCTCCGTCGCCGTCGTTCGAGTTTGTCGGGGCATTGAGCCTAAAGCCATGGGCACGGCACAGGACGACCTGCTTGAATAGCGGTCAAAGCGACAGCATCGGGCGCCGCGTCGCGCGGCAGATGCGCGGGCCGACCGCGCGGAGTACGAGGAGCGGATATGACAACCAGTGAGCCAGGCGCAGGCACCTCTCAGCCCACCCCCCGGCCCACGCCGACGCCGACGCCGAGGCCAGGACCACCG
>NZ_MBEJ01000087.1 GCF_001953975.1 Mycobacterium sp. NS-7484 | reverse complement strand
CCCGTGGCCCAGGCGGTCCTGGCGGGCCAGGCGGTCCCGGCGGCGGTCCTGGCCATCCCGGTGGACCCGGTGGCGGGCCGGGTGGGCCAGGCGGTGGCCCGTGGGACACCCCTCCCCCTCCGCCACCGAACATGGGTTGGCGTGGGATCGATCAAGGCCGGTTCGACCATCAACCGTTCAACTACAACGGCCACTGGGTGACACCGTTCTTCAACCAGCAGTTCAACAACTGGGGCTTCTGGCTGTTCGGTATTTGGATCCCACTATGACTCGCTGCTCAAACTGATTGTGCCCGGGCACTTCTCGACCCGGTTGCCGCTTTCTACCGCAGGGTCGCGGCGAGGCAACGACCACAACCCAGGCGTGGAAAACGGCGCAGAGACAACAGCGCAGTCACCGCTTTCTACCGCAGGGTCGCGACAAGGCAACGACCACAACCCAGGCGCAGAAAACGGCGCAGAGAGGCGCAGGGACACGACGAAAACGGCGGTCTGCCACTCCAGGCAGGCCGCCGTTTTCGTGGCCAACTCAGCTCATACGCTCGGCGCAGTCAGGCCAGATAGGCAACCTCGTCGCGCAAGCGTTCGGCCGCGGCGCGCAGATCGGCCACTGCGGGTCCCTTCCGCAGCACCTCACGTGACACCGCGGGTAGTACCAGTCGGGCCCCACCCAGGCCGCCCAGCGCGTCGGCACGCCCGCCCTGGGCGCCGACCCCTGGAGCCAGTACCGGGCCACCCAATGCGCTCAGATCCGGAGGTTCGGTGACGGTCGCCCCGACCACCACACCGACCGAACCGATGGACCCACCGGCCGCCCGGTTCACCGCGGCCACGTAGTCCACGATGGACTGAGCCACGGTGCGCGATCCGGCCACCGCTTGTTGGACACTCGGGCCCTCCGGATTGGACGTGGCGGCCAGGACGAACACGCCACGGCCATGGGTCGCGGCGGTGTCGAGCAAGGGCTGCAACGACCCGAACCCCAGATACGGCGACGCGGTGACCGCATCAGCCGCCAAGGGCCCGTCCGCGGCCCACGCCGCGGCATAGGCCGCCATGGTCGAGCCGATGTCACCGCGCTTGGCATCGGCGAGCACCAGCACACCGGCCTCGCGCAGCCCCGCCATGGTGCGTTCGAGCACCGCGAACCCGGCCGAGCCGTACGCCTCGAAGAACGCCACCTGGGGCTTGACGATCGCGAACCCGGAAAACGCCGTCACGCAGATGTCGCAGAACGCGGCCAGCCCGTCGGCATCGGCGGAAAGGCCCCACGCGGTCAGCAGTTCGGGATGCGGGTCGATGCCGGGGCACAGCGGGCCCCGCTCCGATACCGCGGCGGCCAACCGTGCCCCGAAAGCATCCATCGTCAGCGCGTTTCCAGCTCGCTGTGCAGCTCCTGCAGCGACATCACCCCGATGTCACCGCGGATGGCCGCCTCGATGCCCTGCACCGCCGCCGAAGCGCCCTGCACCGTCGTCACGCACGGGATGTTCATCGACACGGCGGCCGAACGGATCTCGTAACCGTCGACGCGAGGCCCGGAGTTTCCGTACGGCGTGTTGATCACCATGTCGACCTCGCCGGCCTTGATGGCGTCGACCGACGACGGCAGATCGCGGGCTCCACCGGGCAGTTCTGAGTGCTTACGGACCTCGTCACACGGAATACCGTTGCGACGCAACATCTCTGCCGTTCCCTCGGTGGCCAGCACACGGAACCCGAGATCGGCCAGTCGCTTGACCGGGAATACCAGCGAACGTTTGTCGCGGTTGGCCACCGACACGAACACCGTGCCCGAGGTCGGCAGCGACCCGTAGGCCGCGGTCTGGCTCTTGGCGAAGGCGGTACCGAAGTCGTGGTCGATGCCCATCACCTCACCCGTCGACTTCATCTCCGGTCCCAGCAGGTTGTCGATCTGAGCCCCGTCGGCGCGGCGGAATCGGTGGAACGGCAGCACGGCTTCCTTGACCGCGACCGGAGCGTTGCGGGCAATCGTGGCCCCGTCCCCGGTCTTGTTCAACAGCCCCTCCTCGCGCAGCTCCGCGACGGTGGCGCCCAGCATCACCCGGGAACAGGCCTTGGCCAGCGGCACCGCGGTGGCCTTGGAGACAAAGGGCACCGTGCGGGACGCTCTCGGGTTGGCCTCCAGCACGTAGAGCACGTCGTCCTTGAGCGCGTACTGGACGTTGAGCAGACCGACCACGCCGATTCCGTGGGCGATGGCCTCGGTGGCGCGGCGCACCGCTTCGATGTCGCTGCGGCCCAGGGTCACCGGGGGCAGCGCGCACGCCGAGTCGCCGGAGTGGATGCCGGCCTCCTCGATGTGCTCCATGATCCCGCCGATGTACACCTCGTTGCCGTCGCACAACGCGTCGACGTCGATCTCGATCGCGTCTTCGAGGAACCGGTCGACCAGCACCGGGTGTTCCGGGGACAGCTGGGTGGCGCGGGCGATGTAGCCCTCCAGGGTCGCCTCGTCGTAGACGATCTCCATGCCGCGCCCGCCCAGCACGTAGGACGGACGCACCAGCACCGGGTAGCCGATGTCCGACGCGATCCGGCGGGCCTGCTCGAAGCTGGTGGCGGTGCCGAACCGCGGGGCCGGCAGGCCGGCGTTGACCAGCACCTCACCGAAAAGCCCACGGTCCTCGGCCAGGTCGATGGCGTCGGGCCCGGTGCCCACGATCGGCACGCCGGCCTCTTCCAGACGCTTGGCCAGACCCAGCGGGGTCTGGCCGCCGAGCTGCACAATGACGCCGACGACACCGGGGCCGGATCCGTCGTCCCCCTTACCGGAGGTGTCTTCGGCGTAGTAGACCTCCAGCACGTCCTCGAAGGTCAGCGGCTCGAAGTACAACCGGTCGGCGGTGTCGTAGTCGGTGGACACCGTCTCGGGGTTGCAGTTGACCATCACGGTCTCGAAGCCGACGGCGCTCAGCGTCGTCGCGGCATGCACACAGCTGTAGTCGAATTCGATGCCCTGGCCGATGCGGTTGGGCCCGGAACCCAGGATCAGCACCTTGGGCTTCTCGATCTGGGGGGCGACCTCGGTCTCGGCCGACGGATCGAGTTCGTAACTGCTGTAGTGGTAGGGCGTCTTCGCGTCGAACTCGGCTGCGCAGGTGTCCACGGTCTTGTACACCGGGTGGATTCCCAGCCGGCGACGCAGCGCACGCACACCCGACTCGCCGGCCAACTCCGGTCGCAGTGCGGCGATCTGGCGATCCGACAGCCCGTTGTGCTTGGCCCGCCGCAGCAGTTCCTCGTCGAGCACCGGCGCTTCCAGCAGCTCGGCCCGCAGCGCGACCAGCCCGGCGATCTGCTCGATGAACCACGGGTCGACGCCGGAGGCCTCGGCCACCTGCTCGACACTGGCACCCAGGCGCAGCGCGAATTCGATGTCGTAGAGCCGGCCGTCCACCGCGGTGCGCAGGCCCTGCAGAACTTCGTCGACCGTCAGGTCCGGATCGGGCCCGGTCCAGAACCCGGCCCGGCTGGTCTCCAGCGACCGCATCACCTTGCCGAGCGCCTCGATGAAGTTGCGGCCCAAGGACATCGCCTCGCCGACGGACTTCATCGTGGTGGTCAGGGTCGCGTCGGCGCCGGGGAACTTCTCGAACGCGAACCGGGGTGCCTTGACCACCACGTAGTCCAGCGTGGGCTCGAAGCAGGCCGGGGTCTCTTTGGTGATGTCGTTGAGGATCTCGTCGAGGGTGTAGCCGATGGCCAGCTTGGCCGCGATCTTGGCGATCGGGAAGCCCGTGGCCTTCGACGCCAGCGCCGAGGACCGGGACACCCGGGGGTTCATCTCGATGACGATCAGGCGTCCGTCGCGCGGGTTGACCGCGAACTGGATGTTGCAGCCGCCGGTGTCCACACCGACCTCGCGCAGGATGTCGATGCCCAGGCTGCGCATCGTCTGGTATTCGCGGTCGGTCAGCGTCATCGCCGGCGCCACGGTCACCGAGTCACCGGTGTGCACACCCATCGGGTCGAAGTTCTCGATCGAGCACACCACCACCACGTTGTCGCGGCCGTCGCGCATCAGCTCGAGCTCGAATTCCTTCCACCCGTAGATGGATTCTTCGATCAGCACATTCGCCGACGGCGAGGCGGCCAGGCCGTCACCGGCCATCCGCTCGACATCCTCGGCCGAGTACGCCATGCCCGAACCGAGGCCGCCCATGGTGAAGCTGGGCCGCACCACGACCGGCAGGCCCAGGTCGGCCACCGTCTCGCGGACCTCGTCCATGGTGAAACAGACGCGGCTGCGGGCGGATTCACCGCCCACCTTGGCGACGATGTCCTTGAACTTCTGCCGGTCCTCACCGCGCTGGATGGCCTCGAAGTCCGCGCCGATCAGTTCGACCCCGTACTTCTCCAGGATGCCGCGGTCATGGAGGGCGACAGCGGTGTTCAGCGCCGTCTGCCCACCGAGCGTGGCCAGCACGGCGTCGATCTTGTTGCCCCGCTCGGCATGCTGGGCCAGCACCTTCTCCACGAACTCCGGCGTGATGGGCTCGACGTAGGTGTGATCGGCGTACTCCGGGTCGGTCATGATCGTCGCCGGGTTGGAGTTGATGAGGCTGACCTGGATGCCCTCGGACCGCAGCACCCGACAGGCCTGGGTGCCCGAATAGTCGAATTCGCAGGCCTGTCCGATGACGATCGGCCCGGACCCGATCACCAGGACATGGTTGAGGTCGGAACGGCGTGGCATTACTTCTCTCCTGCCATCAGATCGATGAACTGGTCGAACAGGTAGTTCGCGTCGTGCGGCCCGGCGGCGGCCTCGGGGTGGTACTGGACCGAGAAGGCCCGACCGTTGGCCAGCCGAATCCCTTCCACCACACCGTCGTTGGCGCAGGTGTGGCTGACCTCGGCGGCGCCGAAGGGAGTGTCGAACGTCTCCCCTGCCTCACCTTCCAGGGCGAAGCCGTGGTTCTGGGCGGTGATCGCCACCCGTCCGGTGATGTGGTCGATCACCGGGATGTTGATGCCGCGGTGACCGAAGACCATCTTGTAGGTCGACCGGCCCAGCGCACGGCCGAGGATCTGGTTGCCGAAGCAGATGCCGAACAACGGGATTCCCGCGCCGAGCACCTCGCGGGTCACCTCGACGATGTGGTCGGCGGTGGCCGGGTCACCGGGGCCGTTCGACAGGAACACCCCGTCGGGTTTGAGGTCGGCGATGGCGTCGAAGCTGACCGAGGACGGCAGCACGTGGCTGCGGATGCCGCGGCGGGCGAAGTTGCGCGGGGTGTTGGTCTTGATCCCGAGATCGACCGCGGCGACGGTGAACCGGTGCGGGCCTTCGGGTTCCACGACATAACCGGCGTCGGTGCTGACCTCACCGGCCAGATCCGCGCCCAACATCGAGGGCTGGTCCAGCACCCGGGCCACCAGCTCGTCGATGGACGCCGTGGCCGATTCACCCGAGAACACCCCGGCCTTCATCGACCCGCGGGTCCGCAGATGGCGGACCACCGCGCGGGTGTCGATGCCCGCGATGCCGACGATGCCCTGTCGCCTCAACTCGTCCTCGAGCGTCCCGGAGGCGCGCCAGTTCGAGGCGCGCGGGGAGGGGTCGCGCACCGCGTAACCCGCCACCCAGATCTTGTCCCCGCGGCTTTCGCCGTCCTCGTCGTTCCAGCCGGTGTTGCCGATCTGCGGTGCGGTGGCAACCACGATCTGGCCGTGATAGCTGGGATCGGTGAGCGTTTCCTGGTAACCCGACATGCCGGTGGAGAACACCGCCTCGCCGAGGGTCTCACCGACGGCTCCGAATGCCGTGCCGGTGAAGACGCGCCCGTCCTCAAGTACCAGAACCGCTTTGCCTGATTGGCGGCCCGCCGCCGTGGTGTTGCGCTTGTCCGTATTGCTCGTGCTCGTCATGCCTCTTCCTCCAGCCAGCGGTCGTACTCTGCGCGGTTGTCTGCGCGGAACCCGGTGTCGATCTCGGTGCCCGAGGGCAGCCGCCACCTGATGGCCAGAATTCCGTCGTGCGTCAATGCTTTTCCTGCGATCCCCCGCTCGGTGCGGATCGCGACGATCGATTCGTCGGGAATCCACACCGGCCCAGCACCGCTGCGCTGCATCATGATTCCCTCGGGATAGCGCGTCAGCACCGCCTTGGCCCGGAAGCCCAGGCCGCCGGCGGCCACCTTGTCATTCCAGTGCGGCACCACCGTGCTGCCGACGTACATCCCTTTGGTGGGCCGGATGATCGCCGCGCCGACGGTGTCGGGCAGCGGCGGCAGGTGGCCGATCATCTCGGCCTGCCGCTGCGCACGGTGCAGCCAGCCGCGCATCATCTGGCGGATCAGAAACGCGATCAGCACGGCCAGCAGGGCCGCCATCACCAGCGATGCGATCAGCGTGGGAGTGTTCACGGCGTTGGCCCCAGCCCGGCCGGAGCCGCTTTGCCGTCCAACGCCGTGATCCGGCCGCGCAGCAGGGTGGCGGTCACCGTGGCCGGCAGGGTCATCGACTCGAACGGGGTGTTGTCCGACCGGCTGGCCAGCTCGTCACCTTCGACCGTCCAGGTCGCGTCGGGATCGATCACCGTGAGATTGGCCGGCTCCCCCACCTCCAACGGCCGGCCCTGATCCGGCAGACCGACGATGGCCGCGGGTGCCTCGCTCATCACCTTCGCGACCCCGCGCCAGGTCAGCAGACCCGGCCGCACCATGGTCTCGGCCACCACCGACAGCGCGGTCTGCAGTCCGAGCATGCCCGGGCGGGCCACCGAGAACTCGCAGCACTTCTCGTGCTCGGCGTGCGGGGCATGATCGGTGGCCACACAGTCGATGACGCCGTCGGCCAACGCCTGGCGCAGAGCCTGCGCATCACTGGATTCGCGCAGCGGCGGGTTCACCCGGTTGCGCCCGTCGTAGCTCGCGAGTCGACTGTCGTCGAGCAGCAGGTGGTGCGGGGTTACTTCGGCGGTGATCGAAACACCTTGCGCTTTGGCCCATTTCAGCAACTCCACGGTACCCGCGGTGGAGGCGTGGCAGATGTGCACCCGGGCCCCGGCGTCGCGGGCCAGGATCGCGTCACGGGCGACGATCGATTCCTCGGCCGAGCGGGGCCAGCCGGCCAGCCCGAGTCGGGCGGCGTTGGGGCCCTCGTGGGCCACCGCGCCCACGGTCAGCCGCGGCTCCTCGGCGTGCTGGGCGATGAGCACCCCGAGGCCGGTGGCGTATTCCAGGGCGCGTCGCATCACCAGCGGATCGTCGACGCACACACCGTCGTCAGAGAACATCCGAACCTGGCCGACACCGTCTGCCATCAGGCCCATCTCGGTGAGCTGCTTACCTTTGAGGCCGACCGTGACCGCGCCCACCGGGTGCACGTCGACCAGACCGACCTGCTGGCCGCGGTTCCACACATGGTCGGTGATCACCGCGGAGTCGGCAATCGGGTCGGTATTGGCCATCGCGAACACCGCGGTGTAACCGCCCAGGGCCGCTGCAGCCGAACCGGTTTCGATGTCCTCGGCATATTCGCGGCCCGGCTCGCGCAGATGGGTGTGCAGATCGACGAACCCAGGCAACAGCACCTGACCGGGGGCCTCGATCACCTCGGCCCCGTCGGGAGCATCGGAACCGATCCCAGGTCCAATTTCCACGATCTGCCCGTCCGCGATCCGGACGTCGACCTGGTCACCTTCGCCGTAGAGACGGACCCCGCGAATGAGTACCTGTTGCGCGGTCATACGCTGATCGCCTCCCGATCCGCACCCACCAGCAGATGGAACAGCACCGCCATCCGCACGTGGACACCATTTGAAACCTGTTGCAGGACAGCAGACTGTGAGGAATCGGCCACCGGGAAGGAGATCTCCATGCCGCGCACCATCGGGCCCGGGTGCAGCACCACGGCGTTACCGGGCAGCATGGCCTGGCGCTTCTCCGACAACCCGTAGCGCACCGAATACTCGCGGGCCGACGGGAAGAACGCCCCGTTCATCCGTTCGGCCTGGACCCGCAGCATCAGGACCGCATCGGCTGCGGGCAGCTCGGCGTCCAGGTCGCTGGACACCGAGACCGGCCAGTCGGCGACGCCGGTGGGCAGCAGCGTCGGCGGCGCCACCAGCACCACCTCGGCGCCCAGCGTCGACAGCAGTGACACATTGGACCGGGCCACCCGGCTGTGCAGGACGTCACCGACGATGACCACGCGCCGGCCTTCGATACCGCCCAGGCGTTGCCGGATCGTCAGCGCATCGAGCAGGGCCTGGGTCGGATGCTCGTGCGTACCGTCGCCGGCGTTGATGACAGATGGTCCGCCGTTTTCCTCCGCGGTCCACTCGGCGAGCTGCTGGGCCGCCCCCGAGGCCGGATGACGGATGATCAGCGCGTCGGCTCCGGCGGCGCGCAGGGTCAGCGCGGTGTCGCGCAGCGATTCCCCTTTGCCCACAGAGGATCCCGACGAGCTGACGTTGATCACGTCGGCACTCATCCACTTGCCGGCGACCTCGAAGGACACCCGGGTCCGGGTGGAGTTCTCGTAGAACATGGTGATGACGGTGCGGCCGCGCAGCGTCGGCAGCTTCTTGACCTCACGGCCCAGCAGCGCCTCTCGGAAGCGGTCGGCGTCGTCGAGGATCGCCGTCGCATCCTCGCGGGTGAGGTCCCCAGCCGACAGCAGATGACGTGTCGTCATAGTTGTCGATTCCTCACGCAAGCGTTCGTCATGGTTGTCGATTCCTCACGCAAGCGTTCGTCATTTCGAAATCACCACTCCGTCACGATCGTCGTGCTCGGACAACAGCACATGCACGCTCTCGCTGCGTGAGGTCGGCACGTTCTTGCCGACGTAATCGGCGCGGACCGGCAGTTCCCGGTGACCACGGTCGACCAGCACCGCGAGCTGCACCACCCGGGGCCGGCCGACGTCGCGTAATGCGTCCAGCGCCGAGCGCACCGAGCGCCCGGAAAACAGCACGTCGTCCACCAGGATCACCACCGCGTCGTCGATACCGCCGGCCGGGATCGAGGTCGACTCGAGCGGACGCGGTGGCTTGAAGTTGAGGTCATCGCGATACAGCGTGATGTCCAACGCTCCGTGCGCGACCTCGACGCCCGCGAACTCATCGATCTTGGCGGCCAACCGGGTGGCCAACGTCACACCGCGAGTAGGGATTCCGAGGAGGACGACGCGCTCACGCTCGGCTGGATCGTCCAGCGCGGTCTTCTCGATGATCTGATGCGCGATCCGGGAAATGGTGCGGCCGACGTCCGCCGCAGACAACAATTCCCGGTCGGTACCTGAAGAGCCCATGAAGTGACCCTGACCTCCTTCTCCGCCTCTCGGGACGGATCGTTAAAGGACGTCGAACTGCCCCGTAGCTTAGCAGGCCGCAACGGCCGGCCTCGCCGCAGTCACGTCACGTCGGCGTCCAGGGCAGCGCCCTTGGTCTCGGGCAGCAGCAATGTCGAGACGATGCTGACGATCACGAAGACCGCCATCAGCAGCCCCACGGCCCAACTGCCGAAGTCGCTCACCAGCACGCCGGCGATCAGCGGCGGCACCGCACCGCCGACAATGCCGGCCAGGTTGAAGGCCAACCCGGCACCGGTGTAGCGGTAGCGGGTGGCAAAGATCTCAGGCAGGAACGAGGCGATCGGCCCGTAGGAGATCCCGAAGATGGCGAACGTGCCGCCGATCGCCAGCGCAAACAGCCACGGCGAACCGGTGTCGATCATCGGCATCACGACAAACGCCCACGGCAGGGCGATGGCGAAGCCGATCAAGATGATACGCCGCCTGCCGTAGCGGTCACACCACATCGCCGAGAGCGCGGTGAACGTCATGAGCGCGACACCGGCGAGGACCCCCACGGTCAGGATGAGGCTGCGCGGATGCCCGATCCGGGTCGCGGCATAGCTCAACAGATACGTGCCACCGAGAAAGCTCATCGCGAAGATGCCGATCATGCAGCCGGCGGCGAGCAGCACCTGCGTGGTCTGGGTCCGCACCAGCTCACCCAACGGGGCCCGCGGGACCGCGTCGCGTTGTTTTTCGGCCACGAACACCGGCGTCTCGTCGATGCTGAGCCGGACGTAGAGCGCCACGACCACCAGCACCCCGCTGAACAGGAAGGGCACCCGCCAACCCCAGTCGAGGAACATCGGGCTCTTCTCGCCGATGGTGACGTTGGCGATGAGGAACACCAGGTTGCTGACGGCAAGCCCGGCACCGGCGCCCAATTGGGTGAACATGCCGTATCTGCCGCGCTGGTCGCCGGGGGCGTACTCGGCCGACAGCAGGGCCGAGCCGGCCCACTCCCCGCCGACGGCGAAGCCCTGACACAGCCTCAAGCTGAGCAGGATGATCGGCGCGAGCACCCCGATGGACGCCGCGCTGGGCACCAGGCCGACCGCGAAGGTCGCGATCCCCATGATCAACAGGGTGGCGATCAACGTTTTCTTGCGGCCCAGGCGATCTCCGAAGTGACCGAACACCGCCGCACCGATCGGGCGGGAGAAGAACGCTGCCGCGAAGGTGGCCAACGACGAGATGGTGCCCATCGTCGGGCTCAGGGCCGGGAAGAAGATCTTCGGGAACACCAGCGCGGCGGCCGTGCCGTAGATGTAGAAGTCGTAGAACTCGATCGCCGTGCCGACGAAGCTGGCGAACGCCACCCGCCTCATCGGGTTCGGCTCCACGCCGGGCGTCCGGCCCGGCTCGCCCTCGACCTGCTCCTGCTGGGTCATCTGCCTCTTCTCGCGCCGCATTCCTGCCAGAGCAGTATCACCCGGCGGCGGATTCAGGCGATCTCGAACCCGTGGTAGCCGGCCACGGCCACGCCGTCACAGATCTGCTTGTAGATGCCGACACCGCCGACGAACGGCAAGAACACCCGCCGTTTACCCGGCACGTTGGCGCCCATGTACCACGATGCCGCCTGCGGCAGCAGCGTGAGATCGGCGGTGTCGTTGGTGATGTTGACCCAGTTGTCCTCGGCCGCCGGATCGGCCTCCATGCGGCGGTACCCGTGCGCACGGAGGTGCACCAACGCCGCGCTGATCCACTCGACGTGGTACTCGATCGAGGTGAGCATGTTGGACAGCACCGAGGGACTCTGCGGCCCGGTGACGGTGAACAGGTTCGGGAACCCCGCCGACATCAGGCCGAGGTAGGTGCGCGGCCCGTCGGCCCACTTCTGACGGAGACTGCCGTGCAGCCCGTGGATGTCGATCGCATTCAATGCCCCGGTCATGGCGTCGAATCCGGTGGCCAGCACGATCACGTCGAACTCGTGCTCGGTGTCACCGGCGAGGATTCCCCGCTCGGTGATCCGGCGCAACGGCTCGGCGTTGAGATCGACCAGCGTCACGTTGTCCTGGTTGAACACCTCGTAGTATCCGGTGTCCACGCACAGCCTTTTCGCCGCGAGCGGATAACTCCGCGGCGTCAGCTTCTCGGCAACCTGTGGATCTGCGACCTTCTGCCGGATCCGGTCCCGCACATACTCGGCGGCAGTCTCATTGGCCACCGGATCGAGCAGCAGATCGTAGAACGACTGCTGGAAACACAATCCACCGTCGTCCCAGCGCCGGTTGAGCTCGCCGCGCACCGCATCGGGACCGAGATCACCGAAGAACGGGGGCAGTTCGGCACCCTCACCGCACTGCGCGCCACCCCGCGTCAGCCGGCTGATCTCCCGGAACTGCGGGTAGCGCTGTTTGACCTCGGCGAGTTCGTCGGCAATCACACGGTTCTGTGCCGGGACGGCATACGGGGGTGTCCGTTGGAAGACCGTCAGTGCTCCGACCGTCGGGGCGATGGCGGTGATCGTCTGCACCCCAGAGGAACCCGTGCCCACGACGGCCACGCGCTTGCCGGTGAGGTCGGCGTCGTCCGGCCAGTCCCAGGTCCAGAGGATGTCACCGGCGAAATCGTCCAGCCCCTCGAAGGACGGGACCAACGGCTTGGACAGGCACCCAGTGGCCGCGATCACGAACGTCGCGCTGACCCGGTCGCCTGAATCCGTCGTGACGGTCCACTCATTGTGATCGTCGTCGAAAGCCATTGCGACGACTCGGGTCTCGAAGGTGATATCCCGCCGGAGGTCGTAGCGGTCGGCGACATGCCTGGCATAGGCCAACAGCTCCGGCTGGGCGGCGTATCGCTCCGTCCAGTTCCACGACTGCTGCAGGTCGGGGTCGAACGAGTAGGAGTATTCGATCGACTCGATGTCGCAGCGGGCCCCGGGGTAACGATTCCAGTACCAGGTACCGCCCACCTCCGGGCCGGCCTCGACGATGTGCGCGTCGAACCCGAGTCGACGCAGTCTGTGCAGCTGGTAGAGACCGGCGAATCCGGCGCCGATGATGATCACGTCGCGGTCGGCCATCGCTCACACCGCCTTCCGGCCGGATCGGGATGCCTCGACGAACGCCCCGATATGGTCGGCGACCAACCTGATGCCCGTCTGGTAACCGGGGAGGATGTTGGCCATCTGGAAGTACCCGTGCATCTGGCCGGCCGCCTCCTCCAGTGTCACGTTCACCCCGGCCTCGGCCAACGCGGCGGCATAGGCGACGCCCTCGTCGTGCAGTGGGTCGTATTCGGCGACATACACGAGCGCCGGTGGAAGACCCGCGAGACTGGAGGCCCGCAACGGTGAGGCATCCGGGTGAGTGCGCGCGGCGGGGTCGGGCAGGTAGTGCGCCCAGAACCAGATCATGGTGTCGCGGCCGAGCATCAGCTGATTTTCCGGCGCGGCGTACGACGACCGCTCGAAGTCACAGTCGGTCACCGGATAGATCAGGGCCTGGTAATCGACCCTGGGCCCGTGCCCGTCCCGGGCCCACCGCGCCATCACCGCGGCGATGTTGCCGCCGGCGCTGTCTCCGGCCACCACCAACGGGACCTCGGGAGAGGTCAATTCCGCTGCGGCCCAGCGCAACCCGATCCAACTGTCCTGCAGCGCGGTCGGGAATCGATGTTCGGGCGCCTTGCGGTAGTTCACCAGGACCACGGTGGAGCCGGTCAGGTTGGCCAGCTGCCGGGCGAGGTGGTCGTACTGCAGGTCGATGTCACCGATCACCCAGCCGCCGCCGTGGAAATACACGATCACCGAACGGGATTCGCCGTCGGGAATCAGGACGCGGACCCGGAACCTCCCGCCGTCCTCACCCTCGAGCTTGAGGTTGCGCACCGCGGCCACCTCGGGTCCGCGTCCACTCATCCCGGCGAATATGGGTCCGGCCATCCGGGCCATCGCCGGCGTACCCTCATGCATTGGCGGATCGCGGGTTTCGGCCAGTTGCGCCAACAGCGCCTGGGTCACCGGTTCCAACGCCATCAGGTCACCGCTGGATCGACTTGATCTCGAGGAACTCCTCGAGGCCGTATCGACCGGCTTCGCGCCCGTTGCCCGATTGCTTGTAGCCACCGAAGGGCGCGTTGGCGTTGAAGGCACCCGCGTTGATCTGCACCTGCCCGGCCCTGATTCGGCGCGCGACATTTTCCGCGCGTTCTGGCGAGGACGACCAGACCGCGCCGGCCAGACCGTAATCGGTGGCGTTGGCGATCCGCACGGCCTCGTCGTCCGAGTCGTAGGCCTCGATGGCCAGAACCGGGCCGAAGACCTCTTCCTTGTGGATCGTCATGTCTTCGGTGACATCCGAGAAGACGGTCGGCCGGACGAAGGCGCCCGGGCCCTCGGCTTCCGTTTCACCGCCGGTGACCAGACGCGCCCCCTCGGCGATCGCGGTGCGGATGTGGCCGAACACCCGTTCCTGCTGCGCCCGAGATGACAACGGGCCCAGGGCAGTTCCCTCGTCGGTCGGGTCGCCCACCGGCAATGCGTCGGCGGCGGCCTTGGCCAGCGCCTCCACCTCGGCCAGCTTGTCGCGCGGGACGATCATGCGGGTCAGTGCCGAACAGGTCTGTCCGGAGTTGAGCATCATGGTCTTGACCGATGCGGGCACCACCGATTCCAAGTCGGCGTCGTCGAGAATGATGTTGGGGCTCTTGCCCCCGAGTTCCAGTGACACCCGCTTGACGGTGCGGGCGGCGACTTCCTGTACCCGGCGGCCGGCCCGCGTGGAGCCGGTGAAGCTGACGATGTCGACGTCGTCATGCCCGGCGATCGCCTCCCCCACATCCGCGCCGGTACCGAACACCAGGTTGAACACGCCTGGGGGCAGACCGATCTCGTCGATGATCTGCGTCAGGGCAAGCGCGCACAGCGGGGTCACTTCGCTGGGTTTGACCACGACGGTGTTGCCCGCGGCCAATCCGTAGGCGACCTTCAGGGCGATCTGGTGCAACGGGTAGTTCCAGGGTGTGATCGCGCCGAGCACGCCGAATGGCTCGCGCACGATCGTCGACCCGCGATACTCACTTTCGAACTCGTAGTCCCGCACGATGTTGGCGGCCTCGGTGAAACTGTTGAGCGGCAACCCCAACTGAATCGCCCGAGAAATCGAGATGGGACAACCCATTTCGGCGGAGATGGTGCGGGCCACCTCCTCGGACCGCTCGGCCAGCTTGCCGGCGATCGCGGTGAGATAGTCTGCCCGCTCGCCGACCGGTGTCGCGGCCCACGCCGGGAAGGCGGCCCGGGCCGCCGCGACCGCGGCGTCGACGTCGGCGGTGGTGCCCGCCACCACCTCGGCGATCACCTCGTCGTTGGCCGGGTTGACGACCGGGATGCGGGTGGTTCCACTCGAAACCGCCCATTTGCCGTCAATGTAGTTGCTTTCCTGGATGTGCATTGGAGCCCCCTTGGTCGGTTCAGTAGTCGGCGTCGGAGTAGACGACGAGGCCGCGAAGATTCTTGCCGTCGAACATGTCCCGGTATCCCTGGTTGATGTCCTCCAGGCGGTAGCGCGCAGTGACGAGTTCGTCGAGCTTGAGGGCACCGCAGCGGTAGAGGTCGAGCAGCCGCGGGATCTGGGTGCGGGGGCCGACGCCGCCGAACACCGCACCTTGGACCCGTTTCTGCAGCAGGGTGAGCTCGAAGAGGTTGAGGTCGACGGTGGACTGCGTGAAATCGCCCATCCCGGTGACGATCACCTGCCCGCCCTTGCCGGTCAGGCTCAGCGCCTGCTGGATGTGTTCGCCTTTGATCTCACCGACCGTGATGATGGAGACCTGGGCCATCTTGCCCCACGTGAGGTCGGGCAACTCGGCCGCGGCGTCCTCGACGGAGGCGAACGTGTGGGTGGCGCCGAATTCGAGTGCCTTCTTCCGCTTGAAGTCGACCGGGTCGATCGCGACGACGAACCGCGCCCCGGCGAACCGTGCGCCCTGCACCGCGTTGATGCCGACGCCTCCGATGCCCATCACCACGACCGTGTCGCCCGGACGGGTGTCACCGATCTCGGTTGCCGAGCCCCAGCCGGTGGAGACTCCGCAGCCCAGCAGCGCGGCCACCTCCAGCGGCACATCTTTTTCGATCTTGACGACCGACGCCTGACTGACGGTGACGTACGGCGCGAAGGTGCCGAGCAGGCACATCTGGATTATCGGTTGGCCGTCACGGGTCACCCGGTAGGTCTTGTCGGAGACGGCCTGGCCGGTCAACAGCCCGGCGCCCTCGTCGCAGAGGTTCTGCAGACCGGTGGCGCATGACGGACAGGTGCCGCACGCCGGGATGAAGGCGAGCACGACGTGATCGCCCTCGGCCAAACCGGTGACGCCGGGGCCGACCTTGGTGATCACCCCGGCACCCTCATGTCCGCCGAGCACGGGCATGAACGGCACCGGGCTACTGCCGGCAACGACATGGGCGTCGGAATGGCACAGGCCCGACGCGGTCAACCGCACCTGCACCTCGCCGGCCACCGGATCTCCGAGGTCCACCTCGCAGATCGTCCACGGTGCGCCGATCTCTTCGACGACAGCAGCTTTTACTTTCACCAGCGCCTCTCCTCGCGTGTCACCAGACACAGATACGGGCCATCTGAGATGTACATCACTATCTCCGAAAACCGTAGGGCGGCGACTCGCGCTGCGACAGGACTGTCCCGGCCACAACTCGACATTTCCGGCCACTTCGGCGGTCTGCGGCGCCGTTGACCGGGCTTCCCCGGTCGGCAAAACTGGTCAGCATGACGTCGGGTCTTGCCGAATCCGCAGATCAGGGCGCACTCCCCGGGTCCGGAGTCCTGGAGTCGACCAATCGGGTCATAGCGGCCATGACCGACCCCTGGGACCACCCGCGCACGGCGGTCTCGGTGGCGATCATGTGCGAGTGGGCGGGCCAGCGCGGCATCTCCGCCGGCGCAGTGCTGGCGGGTTCTCACCTCGATGCCTGCTCGCTGGCCGACATCGACACCGTCGTCGAGGCCAGTCAGGAGCTCGCGGTGATCCGCAATCTGGCCGCCCTGACCGGGAATCAGCCAGGTTTGGGAGTGGAACTGGGCCGCCGATACCACCTGACCGCATACGGCTACCTGGGCTATCTGCTGGCAGCCTCGGCGAGCGTGCGGGACACGGTGCACCGGGGTCTGTACTACGCGATGCTGACGTTCGCCTTCTCGACCATGACGGCCCGCATCGATGACGACGACCGGTACGTGCTGGCATTCGAGGCCGACGACATGCCTGATCTCGTCCGGCGATTCGTCATCGAACGAGATCTGACCGCCGTCATGCAGATCCAGCGCGACACCTTTCCGAATTTCGACGCGGTACCGCTTCGGGAGGTCCGATTCTCCTTCCCGCCGATGTCCGTGAGTGGCGTCGAGACCTATCACGATTACTTCCGCGTGCCGGTGTGGTTCGGCTGCGACCGGAACGAGATCGTCTATGACGCCGGGTATCTCGATCTGGCGCCGCCGATGGCGAACGCGCACACCACCGAGCTCATGGTCGCCCAGTGCGACCGCATCCGCGCCGAGCGGCTGCACCACACCGGCGTCGCCGCCCAGGTACGCGCACATCTCCTCGATCAGTCTTCGCTCGACCTCACGCTCGACGACGTGGCACTGCACCTGCACTACGCTCCGCGCACGCTGCGTCGGCACCTCGAGCACGAGGGCACCACCTACCGCGCCGTGCTGGACGAGGTACGCCGCAGCGTCGCCGACAACTTGCTGCGCGATCGCACGATTCCGCACTACGAGGTGGCCCGCCGGCTCGGCTACCAGGACTGGTCGAGCGTGGTGAGGGCGCGCCGGCGCTGGCGTCGGAGGTGAGCCGCTAACCTGGCGCGGATGAACCTCGACGGCAATCAGACCTCCATCCGTGAGGCGATCGACGCCGGCCTGCTGGCCGGTGCGGTCACCCTGGTGTGGCAGGCGGGCAAGGTACTTCAGGTCAACACCCTGGGCCACCGCGACGTCGACGCCGGGCTGCCGATGCAACGGGACACCATCTTCCGGATTGCCTCCATGACAAAGCCGGTCACCGTCGCGGCGGCGATGGCGCTGGCCGAGGAGGGCAAGCTCGCGCTGAACGAGCCGGTGACCAAGTGGCTGCCGGAGCTGTCCGACATGCGGGTACTGCGCGAAGCGCGCGGACCGCTGGACCGCACGGAACCCGCACGACGGCGCATCACGTTCGACGACCTGATGACCCACCGCAGCGGGCTCGCCTACGTGTTCTCCGTCCTGGGCCCGCTGGCGTCGGCCTACGGCAAACTGTCGCTGCGTCAGGATCAGGACCGCTGGCTGACCGAGGTGGCCGCGCTCCCGCTGGCGCATCAACCCGGCGAGCGCCTGACGTACAGCCACTCCACCGACGTGCTGGGCATCGCGTTGTCCCGCATCGAAGGCAAGCCACTGTCCCAGGTGCTGGCCGAGCGGATCTTCGAGCCGCTCGGGATGGCCGACACCGGGTTCTCGGTGGGCGTCGCCGGCCGGCGCCGCGCGGCCACGATGTACCAACTGACCGCCGACAACAAGCTCACCCACGATGTGATGGGGCCGGCGCCGATCACCGATCCACCGTTCTGCACGGGCGGGGCCGGGTTGTTCTCCACGGCCGACGACTACCTGAAGTTCGCCCGAATGTTGTTGGGCGGCGGCATCGTCGACGGAGTGCGTGTGCTTTCCGACGAGTCGGTGCGGTTGATGCGGACCGACCGGCTCACGCCCGAGCAGAAGCAGTACCAGTTCCTCGGCGCCCCGTTCTGGGTCGGCCGGGGGTTCGGACTGAATCTGTCGGTGGTGACCGATCCGGCGAAGTCGCGACAGCTGTTCGGCCCGGGCGGCCTGGGCACTTTCAGCTGGCCCGGCGCGTACGGCACCTGGTGGCAGGCCGACCCGTCGGCAGATCTGATTCTGATCTACCTGATCCAGAACCATCCGAATCTGGGCGTGGACGCCGCGGCCATCAGTGGCAACACCTCGCTGGCGAAACTGCAGACGGCCCAACCCCGATTCGTCCGGCGCACGTACCAGGCGCTGGAGCTCTAACTCGTCGCCGGCAACGCGGCCGCCAGCTTGGCTTCGGCGATCCGGTAGAAGCCGTCGAGCGCTGACTCCTCCACGCTCAGGTACTCACACACGACCTCGCGGGCGACCCCGGCGTCTCGCAGTCGCAGAGCCAGCGAATACGGCAATGGCAGTGCCCGCAGCGCCTGTTCGCGTGTCTCGCCCTCGTCGGCCATGCGATCCAGGATGCGACGGTTCGACTGGCGCGAAGCGAGTACCCGGATACCCGAATCAGCGGTGCCGTCGGGGCAGCAGCGCGACCAGCTCGGCCCGGGTAGACGCCCCGGTTTTCGCCATCGCCCGGTAGATGTGTCCTTCGACCGTCCGCACCGACAGCCGCAGCCGTTCGGCGATCGCACGGCTCGACATTCCGGTGCCGAGCAGCATGGCGATCTCACGTTCCCGGTCGGTCAACGGCAGGCGTTCGCCGGCCGCGAGCACAGCCGGGGTGGCTGCGCCGCCGCACGCCTCGGCCAGGGCCCTGGCCCGGGCTGCCGACGCCATCGCCGAGCCGCGCAGATTCCTGCGCCGGTATGCCACCGCCGCCAGACCGGCCGCGTCAGCCGCTGCGACCATGTCGCCCAGACTCTCGAATTCTATTGAGGCCCCGGATAATCCGTCCCCATCGTCGTGGGACAGCGCCCGGCACAGTGCCGCTGCGGCACCGACCCGAGGTCCCTCGACCACACCGGACAACGCGTCGAGCCGGTGCACGCGGGAATGGTCTCCGAACTGTGCGGCAATCTGCAGACACCACACCTCGGCCGCCAGTTGTCCGTTGGCCTCGGCGGTATCGGCGGCAGCGAGCACGATGTCGACGGCTTCGGATACGGCCCCCTGGGTCGCAGCGACCCAGGCCCGCACCAGGGCGTGTTCGTAGCCCAAATACTGCCAACTCTGGTGACGACACTCATCAAGTTGGGCCACTGTGGCATCGTCGCCCAGTCCCCGGATGGCCAGTGCTGTGACCCGAGGCAGGTGGAACCGGTAGCTGAACCCGTTCGCCTCTCCCGCTGCCCGCAGCATTTCGACCACCGGATCCAGCAGTTCGGCCGCAACGCCGAGCTGACCGGCCGCCGACTCCACCCGGCCCGCCAGCGCGACGCCGAACAGCTGGGCCGCGCCCGGCAACTCTGCGGCGTGCCGACTCAGGTGCTCGGCTTCTTCGCGTGCCTGGTGAATCCGCCCGGCCAGCAGCAGCGCATCGATGTGGGCGTCGGCGATGACGAACCGCGTGTGCGCGGCATCAAAGGAACTGTCCGCGATGCGGTAACCGGCGCGCACGGCGGTGACAGCCTCGTCGGTGCAGCCGGCGTGCCCGTACGACGTGGCCCCCGCCCAGGCGGTCACCGCACCCACGATGGCGGGCAGCGCGGCAAGATCCAGGCCGGTGAATGCGTCCCTGGCCCGCACCGGGTGACCCATCGCCGCCCAGTACACCGTGTAGAACGCGTCGATGCCGGCGCGGTGCGCCCGCGGAATGTCGGTCGCCGCAACGTCGACATGCCGCTTGGCACCTTCCGGGTCGGCAAGCGACCACAACATGTTGGAAGCCCGCAGGAACGCCAGGCGAGCCCGTCCGTCGTCGCCGAGATCGGTGGGATCGACGGCGTCGAGCACCGCGTCCGATTCCGCACCCCGGCTGAGCCACGACAAGGCATGGGCCCGAATGAAATACGCTTCCACGTCGCCGCCGGCGGTGATGGCACCCTGGGCCAGCCGGTCGGCCAGGGCCAGGTCGGACAGCCACACCGCACCTTGGGCGGCACGGGTCAACAACTCCGGGTCGAACGGCAGGTCGGAATCGAGCATCAGGGTGGCCCGCCGCACCACCACGCGCATGGCATCGCGGTCTTCCCGCTCGCCGAGCGCGGTGGCCACCAATCCTCTCAACCGACGCAGCCGGGAACCTGGCACCCGGTTGCGTCGCACCTCGGCGTAAAGCGGGTGGGAGACCCGGACCTCGCGTTCGGTGGAGTCGATCGTGATCAGTCCCCGCGATTCGGCCGCCGCCACTGATTCGGCATCGGTGATCGCAGTCAGCCGGTCGAGCTGAATCGGCTCGGCGACCGCCAGCACGTCGACGACTTCACTGACTGCCGGCGGTAGTGCGCCGATCCTCGTCTCGATCAGTTCGACCAGTCCGGGCGGCATCACCGGATCGCCGGTCCAGCGCCAGCAGCCCGCCTGACACGTCAACCGCCCCTGGGCGACCTCTTGTTCGACGATGGTGCGCAGATAGAGGACATTGCCGCGGGTCAGCCGCCACAACCGCTGCGCTGCTTGTGAATCCAGCGGGCCGCCCAGCGCGGCGGCCAGCAACCGGGTCGACTCGTCGCGGGACAGCGGTTGCAGGTCCAACCGCTCGAACCGGCCACTGTCGCACGCGGCGATCACCTCGGCAGGTACCGATGTACCGGTACGGACGGTCAGCAGAAGCTTGGCCGCGCCTCGCTGCACGATCTGCTGCAACACGAAACCCGACAATCCGTCGAGCAGGTGCGCGTCATCGACACACACCAGCACCGGGTGACTGTCCGATGCCGTGGTCAGCCCGTCGATCACCCGCCCGACCAGGGTCGCGCTGTCGGCATCGGAAGTTCCCACCCAGCGCGCGAACGTTCCCAGCGGCAGCGCCCGGGCGGCTGATGTGCCTACCGCCCAGCGGGTTTCGTGGCCATTGGCGCCCGCCGCGGCGAGCACTTCGCGGGCAATCCGGCTCTTGCCAACGCCTGCACTTCCATAGACCACGATCCCGGACAGTTCGGCGGTGGCCAGCGCGGCGTCGATCAGCCGGGTCTCCTCCAACCGCCCTGTCAGCGGCCAGGCGAGTCGCACGCATCGAGATTAAGCCGAGGTCCGGCCGTTGGCAGCGGTAACGACCAACTTCGATGGCGCCGGCGTTCTGACAACGTGCCGCTCACCCGGCAAGGGCTTGGCGGGCATACGCGCGAACATCGGCATCGCTGTCTTCCAATGCCGCGGTGAGGGCCTGCCGCGCGCTCGAATCCGAATCCGCCCACCGGCTCAGGCTGAGTACCGCCGCCTTGCGGACATCCAGATGCCGGTCCTCCAGTGCCCGTGACAGGGTGGGCACCGCGACCTCGGGCTCGGCGCCGGCCAACGCCCGCGCTGCCCCCTGGCGGATCTGCCAGGCCGATTCGGTGAACGCCTTCTCGACGCTGACCACATCGTCGCCGGTGCAACCGACCGCACCGAGCGAGGCCAGCGCCGCCGCCCGCACCAGCGGATCGGGATCGTCCAGCGCCACGCGTACCGCGTCGGCACCGGCACGCAGGGTGGCCAGACCACCCACCGCCGCGATCCGCACCTCCCGGTTCTCGTCGGTCGTGGCGGCCGCGACACCGGTGTGATCGTCGACCGACACCAGGGCTCGGACCGCCTCGATCCGTACCCGGTGATCGGTGTCGGTGAGCGCGGCTCGATACGACTGGGCGCTGCCGGCGCGCCGGGAACTCAACAGATATA
Organism: Mycobacterium sp. NS-7484; assembly: GCF_001953975.1. Classification (GTDB taxonomy): domain Bacteria; phylum Actinomycetota; class Actinomycetes; order Mycobacteriales; family Mycobacteriaceae; genus Mycobacterium. The sequence continues at coordinate 10,883 of NZ_MBEJ01000087.1, read as the reverse complement.
CGGTGACGGCACGCACCACCGGGTCCGCCGAGGCCAGTCGATCGCTGAAGGCTCCGGGCTCGGGCAGTACCTCGACGAGTTCCCGCACGGCGTTGGCGGTCTCGCGCCGCACCCCGGCGTCGCCGTCGGCCAGGGCGGCCACCAGCGCCGGCTGGTATCCGTGCGGCAGATGCTCGACGAGGGTGGCGACCGCGGTGCGGCGCACACCGGCGTCCGCATCCTGAAGGTAGCCGGCCAGATCCGCCAGCGACGGTTCCTCCAGGGCCAGTACCGCGACGATCCGCGGTGACGGTGGCTGGGCGGAGGTCGCGGTACGCACCCGGGACCGTTCGGCCGAAGGCGCCCGGCCACCGTGCAGGTGGGGTTGTTCGACGGTGGTCACCGGGTCCTGCGAAGTGAGGTGGTCGAGCTCGGGCACCGCGACGAAATACGGTGCCACCGGCCGTTTCACAAACTGCATGGCGCCGTCGGCGTCCTTGTAGAGGTTGAGGTGATAACGCCACTGCGTGTCGTCACGCTCGGGCAGATCAGCCCGCTCGTGGTAAAGGCCCCACCGCGATTCGGTCCGGGTCAGCGAGGAGCGCGCGGCCATCTCCGCGCAGTCCCGGATGAACGACACCTCCGCAGCCCGCATCAACTCGTGCGGCGTACGCGCCCCGATACCCTCCACCTCGGCGGTCATCCGCTCGAAAGTCTGCACTGCGATGGACAGTTTGGTAGCGGTCTTCGGCGGGGCCACATAGTCGTTGACGAACCGTCGCAGCTTGAACTCGACCTGTGGCTGCGGCGGGCCGTCCGGGTGTCGCAGCGGTCGGTAGATGAGATCGTGGGCCTGGGCCACCTGATTGGCCGGAAGCTCTTGGGGCGCGGCCACGTCTGCCAGTGTGGACGCCGCGTGTTCCCCGGCCAGGTCGCCGTAGACGAACGCGCCGATCATGTAGTTGTGCGGTACGCACGCCAGGTCGCCTGCGGCATACAGGCCCGGCACCGTGGTACGGGCATGTTCGTCCACCCACACCCCGGATGCGGAATGTCCTGAGCACAAACCGATCTCGGAGATGTGCATCTCGATGTCATGTGTGCGGTAGTCGTGTCCCCGGTTGGCGTGGAACGTTCCACGGGTGGGCCGCTCCGTGGTGTGCAGGATGTTCTCCAGCGTGGTCAAGGTTTCGTCGGGCAGGTGGCTGACCTTGAGGTAGATCGGTCCGCGCGCCGATTCGATTTCAGACTTGACCTCGGCCATCATCTGACCCGACCAGTAGTCGGAATCGACGAACCGCTCCCCCAGCGCGTTGACTTGATAACCACCGAAGGGGTTGGCCACATAGGCGCAGGCCGGTCCGTTGTAATCCTTGATCAACGGATTGACCTGGAAGCACTCGATTCCCGACAGCTCGGCACCGGCGTGGTAGGCCATGGCGTAGCCGTCACCGGCATTGGTGGGATTCTCGTATGTGCCATACAGGTATCCCGAGGCCGGCAGTCCGAGCCGGCCGCACGCACCGGTGGACAGGATGACGGCCTTGGCCGCCACGGTGACGAATTCGCCGGTGCGGGTGTTGAATGCCGCCGCGCCGACCGCACGTCCGCCATCGGTGAGAACCCGCACCGGCATGAACCGGTTCTCGATCCGGATCTTCTCCCGCATCGAGCGCTGGCGCAGCACCCGGTACAGGGCTTTCTTGACGTCCTTGCCTTCGGGCATCGGCAACACGTAGGAGCCGGACCGGTGCACCCGGCGCACGGCGTACTCGCCGTGCTCGTCCTTCTCGAACTTGACCCCGTAGCGTTCCAGCCGCTGCACCATGGCGAATCCCCGGGTGGCGGTCTGATAGACGGTGCGCTGGTTGACGATTCCGTCGTTGGCGCGGGTGATCTCGGCGACGTAGTCCTCGGGTTCGGCCTTTCCGGGGATCACGGCGTTGTTGACTCCGTCCATCCCCATGGCCAGCGCCCCGGAGTGCCGCACGTGGGCCTTCTCCAGCAGCAGCACCTGGGCACCGTTCTCGGCCGCGGTCAGCGCAGCCATGGTGCCTGCCGTACCCCCGCCGATCACCAGTACATCGCAGTCGATCCGGAGGGCGTCGGAAACGTCCGGGATCTCAAGGGTGTCAGTCATTTTGCTCCAAGGCGGCGATGATCTCGGCGCGTAGCGCGGATCGTTCGGGATGGTCGGTTCGGGGCTGGCCCACCTCGACGAGGGCGCGCAACGGCTGTCCGGCGCGACCGAGTACCGCGACCCGGTCACCGAGGATGAGTGCCTCGTCGACGTCGTGGGTGACGAACACGATCGTGGTGGGATGGACCTGCCAGGTGTCGATCAACAGGCGCTGCATGGCCGCCCGGGTCTGGGTGTCCAGCGCGGCGAACGGCTCGTCCATCATCACGGCGCGGGGCGCACCGGCCAGGCCGCGGGCAAGCTGAACCCGTTGTCGCATACCACCGGAGAGGCTCTTGGGCAGAAAGTCGCCGAACCCGGACAGCCCCACCTCATCGATCCAGCGGTCCGCGCGCGCCCGGCGACCGGCCCTCGGCTCGCCGCGGAGTTGCAGCGCGAGCTCGATGTTCGACCGCACGGTACGCCATGGCAGCAGGGCACTGTCCTGGAACACCATGCCGCGATCACGCGACGTGGTGGTGACGGGTTCACCGTCGGCCAGCACCCGGCCCGCGTCGGGACGGAGCAATCCGGTCAGTGCGCGCAGCAGGGTCGACTTGCCGCAGCCTGACGGTCCGGTGAGCACCAGGATCTCACCGGGTTTGACTGTGAGGCTGAGGTTCTCGATCACCGGGGCGCCGGTGTAGGACAACGTGATCGCGTCCAGTTCGAGCCGCATCCCGGTCGCGGTGGCCGTGGGGCTCATCTCGTGACCTCCTCACCGCGCGGCAGCCAGCGGGTGACCCGGCGGCCGATCAGTTCCACCGCCGCGGCGGTGACGAAGCCGAGCACGCCGATGGTGATGATGCCGACGAACACATCGGGATAGTTCAACACCGTGTACGCCTGCCAGGTGCGGTAGCCCACGCCGAGGCGACCCGAGATCATCTCGGCCGAGACGACGCAGATCCAGGCCACCCCCATACCGACCGAGAGGCCACCGAACAGACCGGGCAGAATCCCCGGCAGCACCACCTGCCGCAGCACATCGAGACGGCCACCGCCGAGGGTGCGCACCGAGTCCTCCCAGATGGTCGGCAGCGCACGCACCGCATGCCGCACGCTGACCATGATCGGGAAGTAGGCGGCCAGGAACGTGATGAACACGATGCCGGCCTCGTCGCTGGGGAACAGCAGGATGGCCACCGGCACCATGGCGATCGCCGGGATCGGCCGGGCCAACTCCGTCAGCGGCCCGAAGATGTCGGCGAACCAGGCCGTGCGTCCCAACAGGATTCCGGTGGTCACCCCGACCATCGCCGCGATTCCGAACCCGGTGAGGATCCGGATCAGCGACTGGCCCAGGTCCAGCCAGTACTCGGGAGTGCCGAGCCGATGCACCAGGGCCGCAGTGATTTCGGTGACCGTCGGCAGGGTGTCGAAGCGCAGGCCCAGCCGAACGTCGTTGACGGTCAGCACCTGCCACAGCACGACGGCGCCGACGACCGACGCCAGCCGCACCAGACGACGAGGCCAGACCGACGGGGCACGACGCCGGGGCGCGGCCGGTGATGCCGGACGGTCGGCGACCGTTGCCGGAGCGCTGTCGGTGGTCGTCATACCGCACCTGCCAAGGCTTGCCGGTAGTCGACCACCACACTGCCCGGGTGGGCCGCCACGTAGCGTTCGGCCCCGGCCTGGGTGCCGAACGGCAGGTAGTCCTCGGTGCCGTCGGCCTGGACGCGGACCCAGACCGACTTGTCCGCAAACCACCGGGTGCCCAGCTCGGCGTCGGTCACGTATGCGGCTCGGACCTTCTTGCCGTCGCTTTCGGCCTGTCGGATCGCCTTGAGCAGGCAGGCCGGAGTGGCCGCGGCCGTGGTGGTATCGGCCCCGTCGAGCCAGAGTTCGCCGGCGGTCGCCGGGTTGTCGACGGCCCGCTGGCACACCGGGTCGGTACCGCTCAGCGCCGAAGGATTCGTCTGCGAGCGCACCGCCTTGTCGTAGTCCTGCCCGCGCGCGGCGAACGCGGCCCGCAACGGCGCATCCTGCACAAAACCGGCCACGTCCAGATCGGCGAAGTTGTCGATCGACTTCAGGTACGGCACATCGCCTTTGAGCGCGTCGATCAACGAAGGCTTGAGCGTGGTGTCGAACGATGTGCCGCCCGGGCCGTTGTACAGGTAGACGACCTCCTGCGGCAGGCCGCTGCCCTCGGCCACGATGCGGGCGGCCTCCAGCGGCTTGGTGTTGAGGAAGTCGGTGGCGTCGAGTTGAGCCTGCAGGAAGGCGTCGAGCACCTCGGGATGCTCGGCCGCATAGGCGCGACGCACCACCACGCCGTGCAACGTCGGGTAGTTCAGCTCGGCACCGTCATACAGCAGCTTGGCCTTACCCTGATGCACCAGCAGACCCGGCCAAGCGACGAACTGTGAAAGGGCTTGCACCTGACCGGATTCCAAAGCAGACGCGCCGACCTGCGGCTGCTGGTTGAGCACCTCCACGCCGGTCTTGGCGTCGATGCCGGCCCGGCCAAGCGCTTGCACCACCATGCCGTGGCCGGCCGACCCGACGCTGGCCGAGATCTTCTTGCCGGCGAGGTCAGTCAACGACTTGGCTGGTGAATCCGGCGTCACCACAACCATGTTGAGCGCCCCCTTGGGGTTGTACCCCGTGACGGAGACGATTTCGGTCTTCGCGCGTTCGTTGGCCTGGGTCTTGGATCCGTTGATCAGCATCGGGTAATCGCCCATCGATCCGATGTCGATCTTCTCGGCCACCATCTGCGCGGTGATCGGGGCGCCGGTGTCGTAGTCCTGCCAGGTGACGTTGTACTTGGTGCCGGTCCGGGTGGTGATGTCGGCCAGGCGACGCTCCAGGTAACCCTGGGCCCGCAACAACGTTCCCGCGGTGACGGTGTTGATGGTCTTGGACTGGTAGCCGACGACGACGTCGACGGTGTCGGCAGACTTCGTCGCCGAGTCCAGGGAACAACCGGCGGTCGCAAACGTCAGACCGGCGGCCAGAGCGATCAGGGCTGTTTTCACTTCGGATCCTCTACCGGATGAGATAGGGCATGTTGACGGTGACGGCGCCGGTGGGGCAGCGGGCCGCGCACGGTCCGCAGTACCAGCACTCGTCGACGTGCATGTAGGCCTTGCCGTTGTCGGGGTTGATGGCCAGCGAATCGAGCGGGCACACGTCCACGCACAACGTGCAGCCTTCGATACACAGAGATTCGTCGATCGTCACCGGAACATCGGCCCGCTGATTGACCAGCGTCATGCGTCTCTCCTCACGAGGTTGCCGCGCATGGTGATTCGATCACCGCGCATCCTGATGTACTCCAAGTCGACGGGCCTGCCGTCGTCCAGACTGGTCAGCCGTTCGGCCATCAGCAGTGCCGATCCATTGGGCACCTCCAGCGTCGCGGCGGTGTGCGGATCGGCCGAAACCGCTTCCAGTGCAAGGCTTGCCCCGCCCAGTCGGCATCCGCTGACCCGCTCGATGAGCGCGAAGATGTCGTTGCTCTCCAGCGAATCCGCGATGACCTGCTCCCCGATATCGGGAGCCAGGTACGTCAGATCGAGAGACAGCGGCAGGTCGGCGAGGTAGCGCAGACGCTCGATGAACACCACCTGCGTCCCGGGTTCGAGTGCGAGCTTGCGGGCCACCGCCGGAGGTGCGGCGAGCCGTTGCACGGCACGCACCTCGTTGCGGACGTCGCCGTAGTCCTTGAAAGTTTCCTTCAGCCCGACCAGGGCATCGAGCCCGTGGTCGTACTTGCGGGCCGCCACGTGGGTGCCTACCTTGGTGCCCCGCTCGATCAGACCTTCGTGCTTGAGCACTCCTAGTGCTTCGCGAACGGTGTTGCGCGAGACGAAGAATTCGGCGGCCAGGTCCGCTTCCGACGGCAGGGCGCCGGCGTACGCGCCGTCATAAATCTGATGACGCAGCACATCGGCGACTTGACGGGCCTGGTCCGCGCGAGCACGTCGGCTCGTCAGCGGTACAGGGTTGGATTCGGGCTGGGAAGACACGCACTCAAGGTAAGGGGCATCCAGGAGGCCTCGCAGTGCGGCGAATCTGCCGTTTGCGCAGGTTAACTGATTGCGCCGCCAGCCGACGTTCGGTACCTGGCGAAACCGCTGTCGCAGCTCGCATTGCGCCACCTCGGCCGTGATGAAAATTTACAAATCGCGATGATCGAAACGTCGTTTGGGCCCGCTCAAAAATCTTTCGTCACTGTGGCCACATCGGTCCCAAACAGCGAATTCTTGTCGGTTGTTCGAACTAGTGTTCGAATCATGAACGTCGGGTTGGTGCAGAGCCGGGACGCAGTGCAGACCGCGCTGGCCGGCCATCGCGCCGCGACCGCTTCGCTGGTCGACGTCGACTTCACGACGTTCGACACTGCGGAGTTGCTGGCGATCCAGTCCGAGCGCGAGCGGCAGGCCCGTGCCCAGGCGACGGTCGATCACCGCATTCAGTCGGCGCTGATGGCGCGGACCAGTCCACGAGAGATCGGTGGGAAGTCGTGGACCGATGTCCTTGCCACCCGGATGCGGATCAGCCGCAGGGAAGCGTCACGCCGAGTGGCGGCGGCTGCCGACCTCGGGCCGCGATATGGCCTCACCGGCGAGGTGTTGGAGCCGATACTGCCTGCATGCGCGCAGGCGCTGCAGTCGGGAACGATCAACACCGAACACGTAAACGTCATTCGCGACACGTTGGGACAGGCGCAGAAGTACCTGAACGCCGGTGAACTCGTCCAGGTCGAAACAGACCTGGCGGCCGCAGCAGCCCGCGAAACCCCCGAAACGCTCAAGGCCGCCGCCGCCAAACTGCTGTATCTGCTCAACCAGGACGGCGACGGACCCGACATCGCGGCGCACCTGCGTGGGCTTCGGATCGGCAAGCAGGACGCCGACGGGCTGGTGCACGTCCAGGGGTGGCTGGATCCCGAGGCGGCGGCCTATTTGACCACAGTCACGGACGCGTGGGGCCAGCCCGGCCTGAACAACCCCGCCGATCCCGACCCGGTCCACAACCCCGCGGCCGACCCGGTCGATACCCGTGAGAGCGGCTCGGCGGCCACCGGCGATACACCTTATCCGGAGGACCGCGCCACCGACGATGCCGGGACTGAATCCGGAACCGGCGCTAACGAATTCGACAGCGACGACCGGACCACACCCGACATCCCCGCGGACCCGCAAGCTCAGCGGGACCAGGAGCAGGCAGCCGCCCGGGACACGCGCACCCAGTCCCAACGCAACCACGATGCACTCAAAGTCGCCCTGCGCGAGCTACTCATGTCCGAACGACTCGGCCAACATGGCGGCCTGCCGGTCACCGTGGTCGTCTCCACCACCTTGGCCGAACTCGAAGCCGGCGCAGGTATCGCCGTCACGGGTTCGGGCATCTGGATGCCGATGAGCGATCTCATCCGCTTGGCATCGCACAGTTTTCACTACCTCGTCGTGTACGACCACCACACCGCCGAACCGCTCTACATGGCCCGCACCAAACGACTGGCCACCAAAGCACAACGACTCCTGCTCTACAACCGCGACCGCGGCTGCACCCGCCCCGGATGCACCGCCCCGGCCGACCAATGCCAAGTCCACCACGCCAAGGCGGACTGGCAACACGGCGGACAGACCGATGCCCCCGACCTCGCGTTGAGCTGTGGTCCCGACAATCGACTGGTCGGCCTCGGTTGGACCACCAGCGTCGACCCAAATACCGGTCGGGTCCGCTGGCATCCGCCGCCTCTCATGGACACCGGCCAAGACACCGTCAACCACCACTTCCACCCTGAGGAACTACTCATTCCCCAGGAGGAAGCCGATGACAGGTAAACCGGGCCAGAGACCCTACTGCTCCGGCCGATCCTGTACGGCACCTTGGACGGCCGCCGCGGCGGCCCGAATCTGCGGAGTCACCAACATCACCTGACCCAGCACTCCGTTGACGAATCCGGGCGACTCATCGGTGGACAGCTCTTTGGCCAATTCGACAGCTTCGTCCACGGCGACGGGTTCGGGGACATCCTCGGCGTGCAGCAGTTCCCACACCGCGACCCGCAGGATCGCCCGGTCCACGGCGGGCAGCCGCTCCAGCGTCCAGCCCTGCAGATGCGCCGAGATGAGATCGTCGATGTGCGCGGAGTGTTCGGTCACCCCGCGCGCCACCGACACCGTGTAAGGGTTGAGCGGGGTGACGTCAGGCTGATCCTCGGCCAGCGCGATCCGGCCGTCCGCCACCGCCTCCGGAGTCAGACCGCGCGCCTCGGCCTCGAACAGCAGGTCCACGGCGCGTTTGCGGGCCTGGTGACGGCCCCGGTCGCCACGGCGGTCAGGCATGGTCAGCCATTCACGCGGCCGAGGTAGCTGCCGTCGCGGGTGTCGACCTTGAGCTTGTCGCCGGTGTTGATGAACAACGGAACCTGGATCTCTGCACCGGTCTCCATCGTGGCGGGCTTGGTGCCTGCGCTGGAACGGTCACCCTGCAGGCCCGGCTCGGTGTGGCTGACGACGAGTTCGACCGACACCGGCAGTTCCAGGTACAGAGGAGCGGACTCGTGGAAGGCGATCTGCACCGGCATGCTCTCCAACAGGAAGCCCGCGGCGCGGCCGACCAGGTCCTCCGACAGCGGGTGCTGCTCGAAGTCCTCGGAATCCATGAACACGAAGTCGTTGCCGTCGCGGTACAGGAAGGTGGCGTCGCGGCGGTCCACGGTGGCGGTCTCCACCTTCACGCCGGCGTTGTAGGTCTTGTCGACCACCTTGCCAGACACCACATTCTTGAGCTTCGTCCGCACGAAGGCCGGACCCTTGCCGGGTTTGACGTGCTGGAATTCGACGATCTGCCACAGCTGTCCGTCGATCTGCAGGACGAGCCCGTTCTTGAAGTCGGCAGTCGATGCCATGAGGGGGTAGCTCCTAAGTTTTCGTCACACGATGGCCAGTTCCTTGGGGAACCGGGTAAGCAGGTCGGGTGTCGCCTCTCCGACGACCAGGGTGTCCTCGATCCGGACACCGCCGCGATCGGGCAAGTAGACACCAGGCTCAACGGTGACCGCAGAGCCAGCAAGCAGTGTACCGGCGGCGGTGGCATTGATCCCCGGCGCTTCGTGGATCTGCAATCCGACGCCGTGCCCGAGGCCGTGGCCGAAGTTCTCGGCGTAGCCCGCATCGGCGATGACCTGGCGTGATGCGGCATCGACCGCGCTCAGCGAGACGCCGGGCGCCAAGGCGTCCCGCCCGGCCTGTTGTGCGGTGGCCACCAGGTCGTACACGTCGCGTTGCCACTGCGCGGCCGGACCCAGGACGAACGTGCGAGTCATGTCGGAGTGATAGCCGGACACCAGCGCGCCGAAGTCGATCTTGACGAAGTCACCGGCCGCCAGCACCGCGTCCGTCGGCCGGTGGTGCGGGATTGCCGAGTTGGCCCCGGTCGCGACGATCGTCTCGAACGACGGCCCGTCGGCGCCGTGGTCGAGCATCAGCGCTTCCAACTCGTTGCGCACCTGACGCTCGGTGCGTCCGGGGCGCAGCCCGCCGCGCTCCAGCAGCTCGGCGAGCGCGGCGTCGGCGGCCTCACACGCCAGCCGCAGCATCGCGATCTCACCGGCGTCCTTGACCTCCCGCAGCGCCTCCACGGTGCCCGCGGCGCGCACCCACTCGACCGAATCGCCGGCGGCCTTCGTCAGCGCCGTGAAGGCATCCACCGTGACCACATGGCTCTCGAACCCCAGCCGGACAGCGCCTCCGCGCGCGGCGCGTCCGGCGAGGTGTACTCCGCAGGCCCGCTCGATGACCACCTCGGCATCGGGCGCCTGCTGCGCGGCCTGGGTGCGGTAGCGCCCATCGGTGGCCAACACCGGCGTGGCATCGGCAGCGAGCACCAGCAGCGCCGCGTTGGAGCCGGTGAAACCGGACAGATAACGCACGTTGACCAGGTCAGTCACCAACATCGCGTCCAGGCCCGAGTCCGCCAGCCGACGCCGCAGTCGATCCCTGCGCTGGGAAATAGTCACGGTCTGTGACGCTACTCGCTACGCTGTGCCCCCATGAGCAAGTGGTTACTGCGCGGAGTGGTGTTCGCAACAGCGATGGTCATCGTGCGCTTACTGCAAGGAGCACTGATCAACGCCTCGCCGGCCAACGCCACGTGGTTCAGCCTGGCACTGGTCACGGTGTTCGGGATCGGTGTGCTGATCTGGGGCCTGATCGACGGCCAGAACGACGCGCGCCGCAACCCGGATCCGGATCGTCGGGCCGACATGGCGATGACCTGGCTGATCGCCGGGCTGTTCGCCGGGATCGTCAGCGGTGCGGTGGCGTGGTTCATCGGGTTGTTCTACAAGAGCCTCTACACCGATGCGCTGCTCAACGAGGTCACCACGTTCGCGGCGTTCACCGCGCTGTTGGTGTTCCTGCTCGGCGTGGCCGGCGTGACGGTGGGACGCTGGCTGGTGGACCGCAAGGCCCCGCCGATGCCACGTCAGCGCCACCACGGCCTGGCCGCCGACGACCGTGCCGACACCGACGTGTTCGCCGCGGTGAGCGCCAACGGCGCCCACGAGACTGCCGACACCACCCAGCCCGTCGACTATCCCGACCAGCCCAAGCAGTAACGGGCCGGCACAGCAGAATTCACGTGGCGCGGGCGCTCAGGCCCCCCCCCCTTCTGCGTAGGCGGCCGCCAGCAGTGAGGGGTCCGGCCCTTCCAGACGGCCCGGTTTGGCCAGCCCGTCGAGCACGACGAACCGCAACCC
>NZ_MBEJ01000086.1 GCF_001953975.1 Mycobacterium sp. NS-7484 | reverse complement strand
CTGTGCTTGCGGTTCGGGGTCAGAGGTTTCCCGAGGAGATCTCCTTGAGCATGTCGATGTCGAGGGCCTGGTTGGCGACCAGCTTCTTGAGCCGAGCGTTCTCGGCTTCGAGTTCCTTGAGCCGTTTGGCGTCGTTGGCCTTCATCCCGCCGTACTGGGCCACCCAGCGATGCCAGGTCGACTCGGTGACCTCCAGATGCCGGCACACCTCGGCCAGTTCCTGCCCGGTCCCGAGCAGCGTGTTGCCCTCGGCCAGCTTGCGGATGATCTGATCCGGCGTATGCCGCCGGCGCTTGCTACCTGCCATGTCGTCGTCGATTCTTCCTGCCCAAACACTCGGACAACAGAGTCCCACAACGACTGGACCACTACGAAGGGCTCACCTCACAGGGTTCACTCCCGGACGGTACTGATGCACCGGACGTCCCGCCCTGCCAGCGCCGATCCTGCCGATCCGATGCCCCGTGATCGTCTGAAGCTACTTTGGATTAGGTCGTGTCTGTTAATTGCGGACGCGGTAGAAGGTGATGATGGCGGCCAGAGTGACTCCGCCGAGGTAGCTCAGG
>NZ_MBEJ01000085.1 GCF_001953975.1 Mycobacterium sp. NS-7484 | reverse complement strand
CCGAACGCCGACTCAACACCGAAGGCGGCGACGCCCCACCCGCTGTCGATACTGGCGGAGTCAACACCGAAGGCGGCGACGCCCCACCCTTCTAGGCAATCTCAGCCAGGCCGCTCGATGATCGTGGTCTTGGCCATATCGCCGCGGGCACCGCACCTGCGCGAAAGTTGCCTGCTCCGTGGAATTATCGCGGTGCCGCGACAGGCTGGGTTACCGGCGGCAGGCTCAGACCAGGCGCCAGCGCAGCAGGTGCGTTCGCCGCCGCCGGGATTGCCGCGGGGACCGTCGCGGCGGCGGGCACCCGTGCGGCAGGCACCGTCCCGGCAGGCACTCGTGCAGCCGGCAGGGGAGCGACGGGCAAACCGGCCGTCGGAGCCGGTACCCCGGCCACTCCCGGTACCCCGGCCACTCCCGGTACCCCGGCCGCCCCCGGAACAATTGGCGCGCCAGGCACCGCACCCGCTGCAGGTACCCCAGCAACTCCCGGTACTCCAGGCACCCCCGCAGCTCCCGGTACCGCAGGCGCGGCCGGCGCGGGATTCGCCGCGGCAGCAGCCGCTGCCGCGTTCTGGTTGAGCACCCGCAGGAGATCGGGCTTCATCTGCTGCAGCTGCGAACCCCAGTAGTTCCAGTTGTGTGTTCCGTTCGGGGGGAAATTGAACACCGCGTTGCGACCGCCCGCGGCCACATACTTCTGCTGGAACTCCTTGTTGGTGTTGATCGTGATGTTCTCCAGGAACTGCGCGCTGTACAACGTGCCGAAGTTGCCGCCTGGCCCGTCGAGTTCGGAGGGAACGCCATTGCCGCAGTACACCCAGATCGCGGTGTTGTTGGCTACCAAGCGGTTGACGTTGACCATCGGGTCATTACGTCGCCAGGCGGGATCGTTGGAGGTGCCCCACATGTCGGTGGCGTTGTAGCCGCCGGCGTCCTTCATGGCAAAGCCGATCATCGTGGGCCACAAGCCTTGTGAGGGGTTGAGGAAGCCGGACAACGCCCCGGCGAAGATGAACTGGGAGGGATGCCAGATCGCCAGGTTCAGCGCCGCGCCCCCGGACATCGACAATCCGACCACGGCGTTGCCGGTCGGTGCCACGTCGCGCTTGGCGGCCAGATAGGCCGGTAGCTCCTGGGTGAGGAAGGTCTCCCACTTGTACGTGGTGGTGCCGGCACTGCCGGCTGCGGGCCGGTACCAGTCGGTGTAGAAGCTGGACTGCCCACCCACCGGCATGACCACGGAGATACCGGACTGGTAGAACCACTCGAACGCCGCGGTGTTGATGTCCCAGCCGCTGGCGTCATCCTGTGCGCGCAAGCCGTCGAGCAGGTACAGCGCATGCGGTCCGCCGCCCTGGAACTGCACCGTGATGTCACGGCCCATCGAAGCCGACGGCACTTGTAGCCGTTCCACGGGCAGGCCATCGCGGGAATACGCCGCTGCGGTCGGTGTCGACCCGGTGATCCCGACGATCCCGAGCCCGGCAATCACCGTCCCCGCCGTCACCACCGCCGCCGCGCGGCGCGCCATCCGACCGAACAATCTCAGTCTCACACCGGCACGCTAACAACGCCCGCACACTCGACATCAGGGCCGCGCCCGGCGTAACCCCTCCGTTATCAAGGTGATTCGGTTCCGAAGCCGCGCGATTCGTCCGGGCTGAACGCCGCCGGGTCGGCCACCGGGATGAGCAGGCTCGATGGTGACACCCCGCCCTGATGAAGGGTGTACGTGCCACCGGCGAGGGCCGCGCGGGCCGGACGCGTGGGCACCAGATGGGGAAAGTCGTAGGTGGTGAGCGTCAACCGCAGCCGATGCCCCGGCGCGATGAGCGCTGCGGTGGGGAAGATTTCGACGTCATAGCGGGTCAGCTCACCGGGCACCACGGGCTGTGCGGCATCGCGAGTGCTGATGTGATGTGGCCGCAGCACCTGGCCGCCGGAACCATCGGAACCGTCGGGCACATACCACGTCGTCTCCGGGTCCAACGCGCGATGGGAACCCAGCAGGGCCCCCTGCGTCAGTGGCCGGCTGGCTCCGTCGGGTGCGACGTCATCGAGGTGGGCCACCCACAGCGTCTCGGTGGTGTCAGCCGTCGCGTACACGGTCAAGGTGACCGGGCCGGCGATGAGTTTCGCATGGCTGAACTCACTTGTGGTGTAGGTGAGTGCTTCTCGCTGCAGCCGCCGGTTGTCCAGGTCGTAACTGATCCGGCGACCGGTCTGGGAGGCCATGAAGCTGCCCATCCCCAGGCTCCACTGCTCCAGGCTGCGACCGGAGATCGGGCCGCGCACCGTATAACGCAGGGTGGCCTCGGTCTGCTCAGCCGCCGGCTCAGTGCTGAGGTGGCCACCGTCGGCCAAAAAGAGTCGCGTCGGCGTGGTTTCGGGAAACGGATAGTCCTGGGCCTGGAACCAGTCCGCGCTGCCGATGGCCTGGAAGCGGATCGGCGGACCGGTCACCGCGGCGGAGGCGTCGTCCTTGAGCCATCGGTCGAACCACCGCAATTGCAACGCGTGGAGATGCAGACCATCCAGATCCGACACGTGATACCAGGGGCCCATGATCAACTGCACCCGCTCCGACAACGGCTGGCCCGGCTGCATCGGGACGTGCGACGGTCGCCCCGCGTAGGCGTTCTGCAGCGCAACATAGTTCAGCGGGGCGCCGCGCTGGAAAGCGTCGTGCCAGCCTCCGACCAGGAAGACGGCGACCTGGTTGCGCGCGATCTCGGGCAGCACATCCGAGGCCCGCATGGAGTCCCAGAACGGGCCGTCGAAAGCGGTGTCGCCGCCGGCGGCCGCGTCGGCGATCATCGTGCGGAAATACTGGCGCTGGTCCCGTCCGCGCTGGCGGACCGCGGCCAGACCGCCGACCCGGGGACGCTCGTGAGAGCCGCGCTTGGCGAACTCCAGGACCGGGTTGACGACGTTGAGCAACGAATAGACCGCACCATAGGCACGCACCGTGCGCATGTGCGGCACACCGCCCATGGTGACCACGTCGCGGTAGAAATCATTGGCGGCCATCACCGGGAAGATCGCCTTCAACGGCGAATCGGGGCCGACTGCCGCAGCGGTGAGCAACTGGTTGGCCGCCAGGTACGAGATGCCGAACATCCCGACGCGCCCATTCGAATTCGGCAGGCGCGCAGCCCAGTTCACCAGGTCGACCCCATCTTGGACCTGTACGGCGCCCAGCATCTCGAACGATCCGCCGGACGCACCGGTGCCGCGCACGTCGGCCATCACCTCGATGTAGCCGCGCCGGATCAGATAGGGCGTCGCCCCGCCACCGATCTGCGCGGCCGGTGGTGGTGCTTTCTTTCCGTAAGGGGTGATGGACAGCAGGACCGGAAAGGGGCCCGGTGCCGGGGCGCCGGTCTCCGGGATCGTCGGGTAGTGAATGTCGACGCGGAGCACGGTGCCGTCAGAGGTGCGGACTGCGACGTTGTGGTGGATCCCGACGCCGTAGCGGGCCGGTCCCGGCGTCCACTCCGGTTCCAGCGGCGACGGAGTGCGCTTACGGACGCGGGTTGCCGCCCGTCCGGCCACCTTCTTGCCTGTCCGAATCTGCCACCGATTCGCCATCCGTCCTCCTCGACGTGTTGACCTGGCTCCACGGTAATCAGTCCGCTGAATGCCAGCGGCCCGTCGCCACGACCTTCAGTCGCAGCGACGGGCCGGGGACGACGGGATCAGCCGGCCATGAACTCGTTATAAGCCGAGGACAGTTCCGGCGACAGCGCGGTCACATTGCACGCGCGCTGGGTTTCCCCGATGGGCGCCAGGATTCCGCGCAGGTCGTTGTACTCCTGCGGATTGGCGGTGAAGTAACCGCGCAGCGTCGCCGCGGCCTGGGGACGCGGCTGGCTGAACGCGGTGGTGACCGCCTGGTTGGCGCCCGGGTGGCTGTCGAGATACGCGCGCGCCGCGCCGGTGGTGCTGCTTACCGTGCCGGCCACGCCGCTGGCGCTGCAGTCAGGTGCGGCCGCCGCCGTCGGCGCGCCGATCATTGCCGCTGCGACACCGCCGAGCAGGCCCGCGGCACAAGTGCCGACAATGCCACGACGCGCAGTGATACCGGTGAATTTCATGTTCATTTCCTTTGGCATTTGTGATGGGTCGCGATTGGTGATCGCGGTGATCCCCGCCCGAAAACGAAAGTAACCGCAATGCCGACGAGCAAAACATCGGCCGATTGAAACCGATGTGACGGGAGTGGTTTCGTTACGCCGTATGCAGGTGAATTGCGCCTCAATTCCGGCAAATTGCAAACAATGATCTTGAATAGTCTCAGAGACCGACGCGCATTCTTAATTGATCGTGATATTGCGCCACGGGCGTGGTAACCAAATCGTTATCCGGGTACCCCGACAGCTAACTCGAACCACCGCTGCTTGGTCGCCAGATTCTGATCCAGCCGGTGCAGCGAAAGCGTGGTCACCAGGTGTCGATGAACCGCGGAGGGCCTGCCGGCCGTTCGTGCTGAGCGGCCGCGGACAACGTGGCAGCAATCAGCCCTCGGGTTTCCGCGGGATCGACAACGTCGTCGAGTTCGAACATCGACGCAGAGTTGAGCGCCCGCGCATTCTCCTCGGCCGCCGCAGTCGCCGCGCGGACGGCCTGCTCGCGCTCGTCGGGATCGGCAATGGCTTCCAATTCCTTGCGCATACCCAGCCGCACGGCACCTTCCAAGCCCATCGGACCGAGGTGAGCACCCGGCCATGCCACCGTCAGCAACGGTTCGTGGAGGCTGCCTCCGCACATCGCCTGCGCACCCAGGCCATAGCCACGCCGCAGGATCACCGCGAGCAGCGGCACCGTCAGCGCAGCACCGGCCACCAACAACCGGGACCCGCGTCGCACCAGAGCCTCGCCCTCGGCCGCCGGGCCGACCATGTAGCCCGGGCAGTCCACCAGCGACACCACCGGCAGCCCGAACGCGTTGCACAGCTGCAGGAACCGCGCCGCCTTGTCGGACGCGGCCGCCGTGATCGCCCCGGCCATCACCATCGTGTTGTTGGCCAGAACGCCGACCGGCCTGCCGTCGATACGGGCCAGCGCCGTCACCATCTCCGGCGCGAACTTCTCCCGCAGGAAGGTGACCGAGTCCGCATCGGCCAGCGTCTCGATGATCGGGGCAACCGGATACGCGCGTCGCGCGCGTTCGGGAACCATTGTGCGCAGGGTGGTTTGGTCGGCGGCCGGCCCGGGTGCTGCGGGGCCGGTGAAGTAACTGAGCAGCTTCTTGGTGGTCGCGACCGCCTCGGCCTCGTCGGCCACCACCACGTCGACGACGCCGTTGGGCGCCTGTACCGAGATCGGGCCGACGTCATCGGGGGCGACGTCACCGAGTCCGCCGCCAGCGATCATCGCCGGACCGCCCATCCCGATCGAGGTGTCCGCGGTCGCCACGATCAGGTCCGACGCCCCGGCGATGACCGCGTTGCCCGCAAAACACCGACCCTTGACCACTGCGATCCGCGGCACGACGCCGGACAAACCCGCCCACAACGCGAAGGCCCGGACCTCCAGGGAGGACACCGTCGGATAGTCGGTGTCCCCGGGGCGGCCGCCGCCCCCTTCGGCGAAGAACACCGTCGGAAGCTTCATCCGCTCGATGATCTCGAACAGCCGGTCCTTCTTCCGATGGCCCAAGGCGCCCTGGGTGCCGGCCAGCACGGTGTAGTCGTAGGACAGGACGGCACAGGCCACACCGTCGATCCGGGCGGTGCCGGCGATCATGCCGTCCGCCGGGGTGCGTTCGATGAGGTCGTCGAGGCTGCGACGCTGCCGTTGCGCCGCGATGGCGAAGCGCCCGTACTCGACGAACGATCCGTCGTCGACCAGGTCGGCGATGTTCTCCCGCGCGGAGCGGCCGCCGGCGGCGTGGCGCCGGGCCACCGCGTCGGGCCGGCCCATGTCCTGCGTCAGCGCCCGCCGGCGCAGCAGTTCGGCGAGATCGTCACGCACGGGGCCTCCTAGCCGACCGGGATCTCGGCCGCGATCCGGTCCAGCACTGCGGGATAGCGATTCGCCTCGCGGTGCGCACCGGGCTTGCCGCTGCTGACGACGGCTGCCGAGAGGCTGCGCTGCGGGTCGGCCCACACCGCGATGTCGACGAGTCCGGTGTGCCCGAACGCCGACGGAGTGTTGCGTCCGAACGGACCGAACCGCTTGCCGCCCAGCATGTATCCGGTACCCCAACGCATCGGTTTGAGGCCGGTCGCCACGTCCGGGCGCATCCGCCGGCACGGTGTGATGGCGGCCCGCAGCGTCTCCGGCTTCATGATCCGGACCCCGTCGAGTTCCCCGCCCCGGCGCAGGATTTCGGCGAACCGGGACAGTTCGTCGGCGTTGGAGACGGTTGTCGACGACGGGATGACACTGGTGAGGAACAGCGGGGTGTTGCTGAGCGGGATGATGCGGTCCAGCGTCCCACCGACCGCGGCCCGGAACGCCGCGGCGATCGGTGCCGGCAGCGGCTTGCCGGTGACGTGGCTGGGTGCGACCAGGGCGACCTCGTCGGGCTTGACGCCGTAATTGGTCCACCGGAATCCCAGCGGCTCGAGGATCTCGGTGGCCAGGATGTCGCGGATGTTGCGGCCGGTGGCCGCCGAGACGATTTCACGGACCAGCGGACCCCAGGTGAGTCCGTGATAGATGTGCACCAGCCCTGGCCGGTACACGGGTTTGAGCAGGGCCAGCTGTTCGCGGGTGTACTCGCTGTCGTCGACGCGGGTGACGTCGGGACGCGGCCCGGTGTGAATCGGCACCCCGGCGCTGTGGGTGATGACGTGCCGGATGGTGGTGCGGTCCTTGCCGTGGCTGGTGTAGCTGGGCAGGTAGTCGCAGACCCGGTCGTCGAGGGAGAAGTGCCCCTGCTCGACGAGCATGTGCACGACGGTGGTGCTGATGGCCTTGGCTGCCGAGTACACGCAGAACGGGGTCTCGGTGGTGACGGGGATCTTCTCGGCATCCGGCGCGTCGTCGGGGCCATTGCCCCAGCCGTGGCCGATCGCGCGGTTGAGGATCACTTTTCCGTTGCGCCGCAGGCACACCTGGATGGCCGGGTGCATGCCCGCGCCGTACCAGTAACGCACCGAGTCCCAGATCCGCTCGACTGCCTTCGGGTCGATCTCCGAATGGTCCTCGTCGCCGATGTCGGTGACGGAGTCCAGGTCGGAGGGCAGGGCGATCTTGCCGGTCGGGGCTGGTTGGCTCATGTGGTTTTCCTGGTCAGCGTGGCGGAAAGGTGGTGTTGTAGCGGCAGGCCGACCGCGCCCATCTGCAGGTCATACGTCAGCTGGTCGCCGACGACGTGTACCGAACGAGTCAGCGCCACAACGTTTTTGGCTGACGCAGTCAGGCCGATGGTGGTCGCGGCCAGCTCCAGGTCGATGCGTCCGTCGTCGACGCGCACGGTGCCTTCCTGGATTTCGGTGATGCCGGTGGGGTGGGCGAGCACCCATTCGACGCGACCCGGTTCGGGCACCCGCAGATATCCGGTCTCGGCGTGCAGTGGACGACCGTCGTCGCGGGCCTTGGTGCGCTGGCTGTAAGTGAGGAACGGTTTGCCGACGTGACCGAAGGCGATCTCCTCGAAGTACTCGAACGACTCGATCGTCGGATACTCACCCGCTCCGGCGCCGGCCCAGGTACCGAGCAAGGGGGCCAGCACGGTCAGGTTCGGGTGGAGGTCAGGCACAACGACAGGGTACGGCCCGGCTCAGGTGGCGGTGTAGGCCGCGGCGGTGCGATCTGCCGCAGCGCGGGCCTGCGCCGGATCCTCGCCGGCTGCCAGATCGGCCTGGTACCAGAGCTCGCTCGCCGCCGTCATGAAGCCGCGGCCCTCCTCGGTGGCTGCCCAGGTCGCGCCCTCCTCCGGCGTGATGCGGTCGCCACCGCTGAGGTAGCCGGCGAGGCCGAGAAGCCCGGAATCCCAACCGACTCCGACCGCTCCCGGCCCGAACTGCAGCCAGAACTCGTCGTCGTCGGCCACGTGCATGATGTGGTCGAGGGTGAAGGTGGCCCGATCCTCGGATTCGGCTGTGATCGTGACCTCGACCCAGCTGGTGGCGCCCATGGCCTCCCACGTCGTCGTGAACGAGCGCGGGGGATCACAGCTCAGCACCTCGCCGGAGGCATTGCCTTCGAGCTGAAAATGCCCGCCAACCTGCAGGTCGCCGGTGATGGGCAGGAACCAGCGCGGGATCCGTTCGATGCTGGTGCAGGCATCCCACAGGTCGGCAGCGTCGGTGTCGTAGGTCTGGCTGACGCTCACGACGCGGGCTTCGCGGGCCTCGAACATTTTGCGGCCCACACTGCGGCGCACGGCGTTGAGTTGGTGCTGGACGTCGATCATGAGGGGCCCTCCTGGTTCGTGGATCTTCTTCGGTCCCGCTTGCCGCGTGCGATCTCGGTCGCCAGGGCATCCAGGTGCGGTGTCCAATTGCGGCGGAACCGCTCCAGCCACTGGTCGACCTCGCGCAACGGCGCCGTGTCGACGCGGTACAGCCGACGCGTGCCTTCGGCTCGGACGCTGGCGAAACCGTTGTCGCGCAGCACCTTCAGATGTTGTGACACCGCCGGCTGGCTGATTTCGAATTCGGCGCGGACGACCTCGGTGATGGCGCCGGATGACATCTCACCGGCCTCGATGAGCTCCAGGATTCGCCTGCGCACCGGATCGCCGAGGATGTCGAAGGCGTGCACGGAATTAGGCTAAAAGCTGCTGCTTATATAAGTCAAGGTTGAATAACCTGCGGTCCGCGGGCCACCCCCTGGCCTGCCGGTAAAGTCCCGCAGGTGAGCACGCCCGTCGAGGAGGCCGCGCGGTGGCGTGGCGGCCTTGTCGGTGCGTGTTCGGCGCTCACCGCGACGGTTGCCCACACCGCGGCCGGAGGCCCGCCGCCGGCAAGTAGCCCGCTGATCGTGCTGTTGCTGCTGTGCGCGGCACTCGGAGCGGCCGTCGGCGGGCTGAACCCGCAAACCCGCGCCGCCCGCAGCGGTCTGTTGATCGCCGGGCTTGGCGCCGGCCAGTTGCTCGGCCACCTCGCGCTGGCCATGGCCGGCGGGCACCACCACGGCGGGTCGCTGTTCACCCCGCCGATGGTGGCCATGCACGTCGGCGCCGCGGTGGCCCTCGGTCTGCTGATCGGTGCGGCCGAGTACCTCTACGTGATCTGCGCATCGGTGCTGTGCTGGCTGCGCATCTTTGCGACCACCCGAATCCGTGCTTCCGCGCGGCAGCCCCGATGGCGCTCGAAAGTGGTTGTGGCGCGCTCTGTTCTGTTGCGCGCCGGTCTGGGAATGCGGGCGCCGCCGTCGGCATCCGGCATGGGCTGATGGCCCGCACCTTCATCTAATCCGTCGACCCGACGGCTGTTAACGCTTGCGCGCGTGCGCTTCTCACATTCCTTTCACTCGAAGGCTTTTCATGACCACCACACCCGACGGTCAACTGCGCGAAGGATCACCTCCGCCCGTCACCACCCATTCCCTCCGCCCCCTGCTGGTGCGGTTGCACTTCTATGCCGGCGTGTTCGTCGGACCGTTCATCCTGATCGCGGCGGTCACCGGGCTGCTCTATGCGCTGATCCCACAGATCGACACCTTCGTCCACCGCCACGAGCTCACGGTCGAGCATGTCGGCACCCAGCGCCTGCCGTTGGCCGACCAGCTCGCCGCGGCCCGGCACGCTCACCCCGAAGGCACGGTCGAGAGCATCCGGCCGCCCGTCGAGCCCGACGAGACCACCCAGATCCGGCTGGTGCTGGACCCGGCACTCAAGGACGTCCCACCGGACTACTCACGCACCGTGTTCGTCGACCCCTATACGGGTGAGGTGAACGGCGCGCTGACCACCTACGGGCAGTGGATGCCGGTGCGGGCCTGGTTCGACGAGTTGCACCGCAACCTGCATCTCGGCGCGTTCGGCCGCAACTACTCCGAGCTGGCCGCGAGCTGGATGTGGGTGATCGCGTTGGCCGGGCTGGCTTTGTGGATCATGCGGCGCCGCGAGAACCGCACGGTACGCAACCTGCTGCTGCCGGACCGGGCTGCCTCGGGGCGGCGCCGCACGCTGTCCTGGCACGGTGCGGTCGGGGTGTGGATCGTAGCCGTGCTGCTGGCGTTGTCGGTCTCGGGAATTACCTGGTCCCGTCACGCGGGGGAGACGGTCAACGCCATTCAGGCGCAGTTGAACACCACCGCGCCCGCAGTCGACACCGGGCTGGCCACAGGCACGACACCGCATCACGGTCACCGCGGTGGCCCGGCGGATCTGCACGGTGCCGACACGGTCCTACAGGCCGCCGAGCAGGCCGGCCTGCGTGGGCCAATGTGGATGTACCCGCCTTCCGAGGCGGGCCAGGGCTGGAAAGTGGCCGAACGCAAACGGGATTGGCCCACCCGGTACGACGAGATCGCCGTCGACCCGCATTCCGGTGCGGTCACCGACCGGGTGAACTTCGCGCAGTGGCCACTGTTGGCCAAGCTCACCGAGTGGACCATCGAGGCCCACATGGGCCTGCTGTTCGGCGTGGCCAACCAAATCGTGTTGGCGCTGACCATGATCGGTCTGATCACGGTGATCGTCCGTGGTTACCGGATGTGGTGGCAACGCAGGCCCACCCGCGGTTCGGACTGGGCGGTCGGTCGGCCACCGCTGCGTGGGGCGATCCGTCGGCTGCCGGTCTGGGGAATCGTCGTCCTCGTGGTGGTCGCGGCCATCGTCGGATGGGCCCTGCCGCTGTTGGGGCTGAGCTTGCTGGGCTTCCTGGTCGTGGACGTCGCGGTGGCCAGGATCGCACGCACTTCCCGTTGCTGATCTACGCTCGCGGGTATGACCGATCACGATAAAGCCGCGGCCCGGCGCGAAATCGCCGACGCTCTGCTCAATGCCCTCAACCGACGGCACGAGGTCCTCGACGTGATCGTTGAAGCCGACGATCGCCCGGCCGCCGTCAACGCAGTTGCCGGCCTGCTCGGCACCTCACATTTGGCGGCCGAGGCCGTGGTGGGGTTGTCGTTCGCCCAGATCACCAAGGATTCCCGACGCGGCATCGCCGCCGAGCTCGACGACTTGAACAGCCAGCTGAGCTTCACCGTCGCCGAGCGGCCGGCCGCCTCGGGCGAGTCGTTGGAACTGAGGGCGTTCCGCGCCCCCGACGACCGTGACATCTTCGAGGCCAGGACCGCCGACGTGAAATCGTCCGGCGACGGTAGCGGGGCTCCCGCGGCCGATGTGGACGACGAG
This sequence comes from Mycobacterium sp. NS-7484, assembly GCF_001953975.1. Lineage (GTDB taxonomy): Bacteria > Actinomycetota > Actinomycetes > Mycobacteriales > Mycobacteriaceae > Mycobacterium. Next base: position 21,485 of record NZ_MBEJ01000085.1, on the reverse strand, counting down.
ATCAAGGCGGCGCTGGACCGAGTGTATGCCGAGGAAGCGGCCTGGTTCGTGGCGCTGGAGGGCGACGAGAAGGTCGGCATGGTGTTCGGCGAGCTGACCCACGGTGAGGTCAACGTCCGGATCTGGGTCCGGCCGGAGTTCCGCAAGCGCGGATACGGTACGGCGGCCCTGCGTAAGTGCCGCTCGGAGATGGCGACGTATTTCCCGGCCGTGCCGATGGTGGTGCGGGCACCGGGGGCCCAGCCACCGGCCTGAGCCGTCTCAGTCGCCGGACCGCAGGCTCACGACGATGGCGTGGGCCATGGTCTCGGCACGCTGCCGCGAGTAGTTGCGTCCCTCGGACAGGACGGGATAGACCACGCCGCCGAGCAGGGCGTCGGCCGCTGCCGACGCGAGATCGGCATCGATGTGTTCAGCCAGCAGTCGGGTCCGCACGGAATCGAGCAGTGGTCGGCTGAAACCCTCCCGTAGCCGGGCCGCGGTGTCCTCGTGCTCCAGCGATGCCGCGGTGAGGATGCGCAGCATGGCGTTGCCGCGTTTGGTGGTCAGCGCCGCGGCCAGCGTGCCGGCCCAGGACACCAGGTCGGCGGTGACGTCGTCGGTGTGCGGCATGGTGGCCAGGATCTTGTCGGCGTCCTCCAACAGGACGTCAGCCACCAGGGCCGGCCGGCTCGGCCACCAGCGGTAGATGGTCTGCTTGCCGACCCCGGCCCGCGCCGCGACGGCTTCGATGCTCAACCCGTCGAAACCCCTCTCCAGCAGCAACGCGCGGGTGGCGTCGATGATCGCCACCCGCGACTTCTCGCTGCGCCGCCGCGGTGGCGCAACCTCGTTCGCAGAGCGGGTCATCGGCATGTCCTCGTCGGTCCGGATCTTTACAGGGAAAGCTACCCGCCGTAGTCTCCCACAAGACGAGACGGAGCGTCTCGTAAACGACATGGACGACGAACGCAAGGACGCATGGCAACAAAGAAACTGGTCATCGGGGCCAGCGGGTTCCTCGGTTCACATGTCACCCGGCGGCTCGTCGAACGCGGTGAGGACGTTCGAGTGCTCATCCGCAGCACCAGCTCCACTCGCGGGATCGACGATCTCGACGTGGAGCGGATGTATGGCGACATTTTCGACCCCGAGTCCGTGCGCGCCGCGATGGACGACTGCGACGTGGTGTACTACTGCGTTGTCGACGCGAGGGCCTGGCTCTCCGACTCCGCTCCGCTGTGGCGCACTAATGTCGAAGGGCTGCAAGAGGTTCTCGACGTCGCGGTCGAAGCGGGGCTGCGCAAGTTCGTCTTCACCAGCTCGATCGCGACGATCGGGGTGGCCGAATCCGGCTGTGCCACCGAAAAACTGCCGAACAACTGGCTCGACGTGGGCGGCGACTACGTCCACACCAGGGTGCTGGCCGAACAGATGGTGCTGCGATACGCCCGCCAACACGACCTGCCCGCCGTAGCCATGTGCGTGTCCAACACCTACGGCCCGGGTGATTGGTTGCCGACCCCGCACGGTCGTCTGGTGGCCGCCGCAGTACGCGGAAAGATGCCGTTCTATGTCAAGGGTGCGGCGGCCGAGACGGTCGGTATCGCCGACGCCGCGGAGGCACTGATCCTGGCCGGCGAGAAAGGCCGGGTCGGTGAACGTTACATCGTCTCCGAGCGTTTCTTGACGGCCCAGGAAATCTATCAGACTGCCTGTGCCGCAGTCGGTGTCGAGCCGCCCCGGCGTGGGGTGCCGATTCGCCTGCTGGCCGCCGCCGGCGCGGTGGTCGACCCGTTGGCCCGACTGCGTAAGAAAGAGAATCAGCTCAGCCCGTTGACCGTACGACTGATGCACATCATGTCGCCGATGGATCACGGCAAAGCGGTACGTGAACTCGGTTGGCAACCGCGGCCCGTGGCGGAATCCATCGCCGAAGGCGCACGGTTCTTCGCCTCCGGTCAGTACGCATCGAGGCGGCGCGCATGAGCCACGTATCAATTGCCCTCACACCCGAGCAACAGCAACTGGGTGAGGCCGTCACACGGTTCGCGGCCCGCCACGCCCCGATCGATGCCACCCGGGCCACACTCGGCGACCTGGCGAAAGGCGCCCTGCCGGCGTGGTGGAGTGCCTTGGTGGACAGCGGTTTTCATGCCGTGCACGTGCCGGAGGCCGTCGGTGGACAAGGCGGTGGGCTGGAAGACATGGCCTGCGTGTTGGAGGCCGCCGGTGCGGCCCTATTGCCCGGGCCGCTGCTCACCACGGCGACCGCCGGGGCCGTCCTGGACGCCCGGCAGGGTACCGCGGCCGAGACGTTGCTCAAGGAGATCGCCGCGGGGACACCGGCGGTTGTGGTGTCCGACCAGTGGTCCGACATCCGGGGCCGGCCTGACGGAGAAGGCTGGCGGCTCACCGGGTCGTCCGGTCTGGTCTTGGGGATCTGCTCGGCGCAGCGCGTGGTGGTGCCCTTCACCGATGACACGGGCGTTCTGCGGTGGGCCATGCTGGAACCGGACGCCGCCCAGGTGGAATCGCGTCGCGGAACGGACCTGACGACGGATCTGGGCATCCTGCACCTTCAGGCCCATGCGGTGGCCTCAGCGGCAGTGCTGACCGGGGTGGACGCCGATCGGGTCACGGCGGTGACCGTCGCGCTCACCGCGTCGGTGGCCGCGGGCATCACGCAATGGTGTGTGCACACCGTGACCGAACACCTGCGTACCCGTGAACAATTCGGCAAACCGATCGGCACATTCCAGGCGCTGCAGCACAAGGCGGCGATGCTGCTGGTGAACAGCGCCCTGGCCACGGCAGCGGCCTGGGACGCGGTGCGGGCGCTGAGCGGATCTGACGACGCTGACCAGCACCGGCTCACTGCCTGCTCGGCCGCGGTGATGGCCGTGATGCCGGTTCCGGGCCTGGTTCTCGAGGCGCTCACCATGCTGGGCGCCATCGGCTTCACCTGGGAGCACGATCTGCACTTGTACTGGCGGCGGGCCACAAGTCTGGCCGCCTCGATCGGTCCGTTGTCACGGTGGACCCGGGCACTCGGCGAGCTGTCGGGCACCGCGAGCCGCGACGTGACCGTGAACCTCGGCGACTCTGACGCGGACTTCCGGGCCCGGGTCGCCGAGGTCCTGGATCATGCACGTGGACTGAGCGACAACGGTTTCGGACGGCAGGGCGATTATCCCGAGTTCACTGTAGGGCCGCGGCGCACACTGTTAGCCGACTCCGGACTGATCGCCCCGCACTGGCCGGCGCCGTGGGGTCTTGACGCCGGTGTGCGCCAACAGCTGATCGTAGCCGAGGAGTTCGCGCGGCGCGCCGAGTTGGTCCGGCCGTCGGTGGGCATCGCCGAGTGGATCCTGCCGAGTGTCATTGCCGCCGGATCGGCCGAACTGCAACAACGTTTCGTGCCTGCCACGCTGCGTGGCGAGCTGGCGTGGTGCCAACTGTTCAGCGAACCCGGCGCCGGGTCCGACCTGGCATCGCTGAGCACCAGGGCCGAGCGGGTCGAGGGTGGCTGGCGGATCAACGGACACAAGATCTGGACGTCGCTGGCGCACCGGGCCGATTTCGGCGCACTGCTGGCCCGTACCGACCCGGATGCCGCCAAGCACCGAGGCATCGGCTACTTCATCCTCGACATGCGTTCACCCGGCGTGGAATTCCGTCCGATCACCCAATCCAGTGGGCGGGCCGAGTTCAACGAGGTGTTCCTCACTGACGTGTTCGTGCCCGACGAGATGCTGCTCGGCGACCCGGGGTCGGGCTGGCAGTTGGCGATCAGCACCATGGCGCACGAGCGGGTGGCGATCAGCGGCTACGTCAACATCGACCGGATGGGCGCGCTGCGCGAGCTGGTGGGCACGAGCCCCGATCCCGACCCCATCCGGCACGCCATCGGCGAGATCGACGCATACACCAACGCGCTCAAGGCTTTGGGCGTGCGCGAGACCCTACGGCTGCTCGACGGTCAGCCACCGGGACCGGCGTCGAGCATCGCCAAGGTCGCCACCAACGTGATGCTGCGCCGGGCCGCCGAAGTCACCCTCGGCCTCACCGGGCCGCTCGCGCTGGAACAGGACAGCAGCCCCGCGGTCGTTTCGCCCTATCTCGACCTTCCGGCCGAGTTGATCGGCGGCGGTACCACCGAGATCCAACTCAACATCATCGCCCAGATGATTCTGGGTCTGCCCCGAAAGTGAGGTACCCACATGGGTTTGCGTGGTGAGGCTGCGATCGTCGGCTACGTCGAGCTTCCACCGGAGCGAATGAACAAAGCGGCCCCGGCCCCGTTCACCTTGGAACAGTGGGCCCTGCTGTCCGCGGCTGCGCTGGAGGATGCCGGCTTGTCGGCCGAGCAGGTCGACGGCATCGTCACCTCGCATCTCGGCGAATCCGAGATCTTCGTTCCGTCCACCGTGGCCGAGTACCTGGGCGTCCGAGCGAATTTCGCCGAGCTGGTCGATCTGGGTGGGGCCAGCGCCGCGGGCATGGTGTGGCGGGCCGCCGCCGCGATCGAACTTGGCCTGTGCGACGTGGTGCTGTGCGCACTGCCGGCGCGCTACATCACCCCGTCTTCCGAGCTGAAACCGAAGCCGTTGACCGACGCGGTGTTCTTCGGCTCGTCCAGCAACCAATTCGGCTCTCCGCAGGCCGAATTCGAGATCCCCTACGGCAACCTGGGCCAGAACGGTCCGTACGGACAGGTGGCGCAGCGCTACGCCTACGAGTACGGCTACGACGAGCGGGCGATGGCGAAGATCGTGGTGGACCAGCGCGTGAACGCCAACCACACCGACGGCGCGATCTGGAAAGACACCCCGCTGAGCATCGAGGACGTGCTGGCCAGTCCGGTGATCGCCGACCCGCTGCACATGCTCGAGATCGTGATGCCGTGCGTCGGTGGGGCCGCGGTCGTGGTGGCCTCCGCCGATGTTGCCGCCCGGACGCGCAATCGGCCCGTGTGGGTCAAGGGCTTTGGTGAGCACGTGCCGTTCAAGACACCCACGTACGCCGAGAACCTCCTGGACACCCCGATCCGCAAGGCGGCCGACACCGCATTCGGGATGTCCGGACTCACGAGGTCGCAGATGGACATGGTGTCGATCTACGACTGCTACACCATCACGGTCCTGCTCAGCCTGGAGGACGCCGGGTTCTGCGAGAAGGGCAAGGGCATGTCGTTCGTCTCCGATCACGACCTGACCTTCCGGGGGGACTTCCCGCTCAACACCGCAGGCGGCCAACTCGGTTTCGGCCAGGCCGGATTGGCTGGCGGCATGCACCACGTGTGCGACGCCACCCGTCAGATCATGGGACGGGCCGGCGCGGCTCAGGTAGGCCACTGTGATCGCGCGTTCGTCTCCGGCAATGGCGGCATCCTGTCCGAGCAAACCACGCTGATCCTGGAAGGCGATTGATACCGATGAACGGATTCACCCGGCCGCTGCCGGTGAAAACCCCTACCAGCACGCCGTTCTGGGATGCGCTCGCCGAGCACCGCATCGTGATCCAGTACTCGCCGTCGACGCAGGCCTACGTGTTCTATCCGCGGGTACTCGCCCCGCGAACCTTGGCCGACGACCTGGAGTGGCGGGAGATCTCCGCGATGGGCACCCTGTACTCCTTCACCGTGGCCCGACGCCCGGTCGGTCCGCACTTCGCCGACGCGGTTCCGCAAATGCTGGCGATCGTGGAATGGGATGAGGGACCGCGGTTCTCCACCGAGATGGTCGACATCGAGCCGGACGAACTCAGCGTCGGGATGCGGGTCAAACCGGTGTTCTGTGACCATCCGGAAGCGTTTGCCGGAGCGGGTGTGACGATGCTGCGCTACACGCGGGCTTGATCACATCACTTGGCAGGAGGCTCACAGCGTAGGAGTATGGAGTCATGCTAACCATACGAAAACTCATGGGGCCAGTGTTCGTAGCGGGAGCCGCAGCGGCGATTGCCGCAGGACCGACAGCCGCACTTCTCACCGATGCGCCTGCCTCGACAACCACGATCAGTGCTCAGCCCAGTGGCAGCGGTGACGCCGGCGGTGGTGGTGGCTGCGACAGCGGCCCCGGCTGGCAGGGCTGTGGTGGCTGGAATCCCGCCCAGGGCGGTTGGGGTCACGGCTGCATCAACGGCATCTGTGGTGGCTGGGACGGCCAACGCGGCTGGGGCAACTGATATCCCGGCCGGGCGCACGCCCATGGACTCCTGCCCGCCTCGGTGATCTGACCGGCAAGCGGATTATGGTGACCGGCGCCACCAACGGCGTCGGGCTCGGCACCGCGAGGGCGTTGACGCGCGCCGGTGCGCACGTCATCCTCGCGGTCCGCAACACCGAGCTGGGAGCGCAGCGCGCCGCCGAGATCGGCGGTTCGACCGAGGTGATCCAACTCGACCTGGCCGACTTGTCCTCGGTGCGCGCGTTTCCGGGGAAGCTGGACGGTGACGTCGACGTCCTGGTGAACAACGCCGGGGCACTCAGCCAGCACCGCGCCGATACCATCGACGGCTTCGAGATGACCATCGGGACAAACCTGTTGGGGCCGTTCGCGTTGACGAACTTGCTGTTCGACCGGATTCGGAAGCAGATCGTCAACGTCGGTTCCGACGCCCACAAATCGGCGACCCTCCACCTCGACGATCTGCATCTGCGTCACGGCAAGTGGTCGGTGATGGGCGCCTACGCCGCCTCCAAGCTGGCGGTGATGCTGTGGGGGCTGGAGCTCGACCGCCGGTTGCGGGCCGCGAAATCGCCTGTCGAGACCCGCCTTACGCATCCGGGGTGGGTGTCCTCCAACCTGCCCAACGTCTCCGACAAGCCGTTGATGAGTGTGGTGCAACGCGGGGTCAAGGTGTTGGCCGACAGGTTCGGCAACGACCTCGACGCGGGCGCGGCGCCGACGCTCTACTGCCTGAGCGAACCGATCCCGCCCGGCAGCTACGTCGGCGTCGAGGGCAGACTCGGGCTGCGGGGCGGGCCGGTCCTGATCGGACGCTCGGCCGTGGCGTGTGATTACGAGACGGCGGCCCGCGTGGTCGAATTCGCCGAGCGGGAAACCGGTACCGTCATTCCGGTTTAGCCGGCCGCCTCCGGCTCGGCGGCGGTGAGGGCCTGTGCTGCGGTGCCGAACATGACCTGCTTGATCGCGCCGAGGGTGCCGGAATCCTTGCCGCCCAAGGGGCGCAGCAGTTCGGTGGCCGCGGCGGTGACGGATCCTTCGGGCGCAGTGTCGTCGACCAGACCGTGGGCGTGAGCGTCGGTGCCGCCGAACCGGCGGCCGGTGGTCATCGAGGCGACGGCCGCCTGCGGCGTGAGCTTGGCCTGGATCAGCGCGGCCATTCCCGGGGTGAACGGGATCCGGATGTCCACCTCGGGGAAGCAGAAGAACCCGCGGTCGGCACGCATCACCCGGAAATCGTGGGCCATGGCGAGCATGGCGCCGGCGCCGAAGGCATGGCCGACCACCGCGGCCGCCGTGGGAATCGGCAGGGTCAGCACGCGCGCCAACAGACCCTGCACCCGGCCGACGTACCAGGCGCCCTGATCGCTGTGGGCGCCAAGCCAATCGAGGTCAAGCCCGTTGGAATAGAACTTGCTGTCGGCGGTGGTCACCAGGCCGTGCGCGCCCTTGGCCAGCACGGTGTCCAAGTGGGCGTGGACCTCTTCGAGGAATTCGGGGGAGAACCGGTTCTCGTCGTCGCCGAGATCCAGCACGGCGATGTCGCCGTCGTAGTCCAAGGTCGCGGTCATGAGTTTCCTTTCGTCTGCGGGATAGGGGCAGGGCCGGTGGCCAGGACGGCCGTCACGGCCGCACTGAGATGGTGGCGGGCAGTCGGGTCGGCAAGGCGATTGCGGTGCAACAGGATTGCCGTCGGCAGGTCGACGATGCACGTCGTCACGGTGTCGACGGCCGCGCGGTCGCGCCGGTTCCAGGCAGACGCCGCAAGTTCGATCATCAACTCGACCAATTGGGTTTCCAGCGCACGCAATTGATCGGCGAGGTCCTCGGGTACGTCGGGACCGAGGAGTTGTTCGCGGCGGATCTGCAGGACGAGCCTCGCCGAGGCTGGGTGGCGCTCAGCGAAGATCACCGGCGCATCGGCCGCTGCTGCGATCGCGTCGGTACCGGGTCGAGCGGCGTCGACCAACTCGCGTTGCAACGCCAGGAATCGACGCCCCGCGCGCAACCACGCTTGCCCGAGCAGGCCGACGCGGGAGCCGAAGGAGTGATACAGCGCGCCATTGGACAATCCGACCGCCTCGCTGATGGCGCGGATCGTGACAGCCGCGGGGCCGGCCTGGGCAACGAGGCTTTCGGCAGCGTCGAGAACCGCATCCGGGTCATAGCGGCGGGGTCGGGGCACCTCGTCACGTTAACAGAGCAGTTGCTCTGTTAAAAACGAAGCAGTTGACGATGACTAAGGCGACCCTTAGTTTGTGGGGGTAACTTTCCCTCGGAGGTAGTCGTGACCGGATCCGGTGTCGCCGCGCGGGTGGGCGGACGCCCGCCGCTCATCGCGTTGTCCGACATCGTCACCGCCGGACGAGACCTCGGCATGCGCAACCTGAGCATCAACGGCGTGGCCGCCAAACTGGGGGTGTCGGCCACCGCCTTGTACCGCCACATCAGCGGCCGCTGGGAACTCGAGCGCCTGGTCGGGGAAAGCCTGCTCGCCGAACTGGAGCTGGTCGACGATCCGGCCCGGTCCGTCGAAGAGCATCTGCTCGCCTTCGGGGTGAGCCTGCACGGCTACGCCCTTGGCCACCCGGGTCTGGCCACCTACATGCAGGTACTGTTCCCGCGCGGCGAGGCAGGCGCCCGGCTGCTGGCCGACCAGATCGCCGCGCTGGGCCGGCGCGGCTACACCGCCGAGGCCGCGGCGCTTCTCAGCAGCTCGGTGGCGGTGCTCGCCATCGGCCTGGCCGCCCAACACGAACTCAAGGCCGAGGCCAGTGGCGGCGACGACGGATTCGTCACCGAACGCGACGCCGCCGCCGAACGGCTGGCCGACGACGCCGCGCTGGGCCCGGTCCACGCTGCGGGCACGCAACTGCGCAGCCCGCAATACCTGGAATTTCTGATGAACGCTCTGATCCGGGGACTGCTCACCTCCGTGGCGCCCGGCAGACCCATTACCGACATCGTGGCGGAGCTGACCGCAGTGAGAGAGGACCGCTGATGGCACGCGGATTTCAGGGAGTGATGATGCGCGGCTTCGGCGCGCGCGATCACCAGGCGACCGTGGTCGAGACCACCTATCTGACACCGAACATGCTGCGCCTGCGCCTGCACTCGCCGACGGTGTTCGAGGATGCCGTCGCCGAACCCACGTCGTACCTGCGTTTCTGGGTGCCGGACCCCGACGGCTCGAAGACCGAGTTCCAACGGGGCTACACGATGTCCGAAATGGACCCGGACACCGGCAATTTCGCGGTCGACGTGGTACTGCACGAGCCGTCGGGCCCGGCGTCGAAGTGGGCCCGGACTGCGAAGCCGGGCGACACCATCCCGGTGATGAGCCTGGGTTCCAAGGGGTTCACCCTGCCCGACGATCTGCCGGCCGGTTACCTGTTGATCGGTGACGCGGCCGCGATCCCGGCCATCAACGGGATCATCGGCATTGTGCCGCACGACATTCCGATCGAGGTGTATCTCGAGCAGCACGATGAGAACGATCGGCTCATCCCGCTGGCCGAGCATCCCCGACTGCGGGTCCACTGGGCCGAACGCCGCGACGCGACATCGTTGGCCGCTGCGGTCGAGGCGCGGGACTGGTCGGACTGGTACTGCTGGGTGACGCCGGAAGCCGGCTCCCTCAAGCACCTGCGTACCCGGCTGCGCGAGGAGTTCGGCTTCCCCAAGTCCGAACTGCACGCCCAGGCCTACTGGACCGAGGGCCGGGCCATGGGTACCGACCGCACCGAGGCCGAGCCTGAGGCCGAGACTGCACCCGAGGCAGCTGCCGAGGTCGCAGCCGTAACCTCGGACGGGGCCGCGTCGCCGGCCCGCGGTACCTGGCGGGCCCAGGGAGCGGGCCGGTTGCTGGCCCCGCTGAAAACCCCGTTGATCGTGTCGGGCGTGCTGCAGGCGATCATCACGTTGGTCCAACTCGCACCGTTCGTGCTGTTGGTCGAATTGTCGCGGCTGTTGCTTGCCGGAGCCGACGAATCCCGGCTGTGGACACTGGGTTTGACCGCGGTCTGGCTGATGGGTCTGGGCGCCCTGCTGGGGGCCGGGCTCACCTTGTGGCTGCATCGCCTCGACGCGACGTTCGCCCGAGAGCTACGGACCCGGCTGCTGACCAAGATGGCGCGGCTGCCGCTGGGCTGGTTCACCGCCCGCGGATCCGGCTCGATCAAGCAACTCGTGCAGGACGACACCCTGTCCCTGCATTACCTGGTGACTCACGCGATCCCGGATGCCGTCGCCGCGGTGATCGCGCCGGTGGCAGTGCTGGTGTACCTGTTCACCGTCGACTGGCGGTTGGCGCTGGCACTTTTCATCCCGGTGCTCACCTACCTGGTGCTGATGTCGGTGATGACGATCCAGTCCGGCGCCAAGATCGGTCAGGCACAGCGCTGGGCCGACCGGATGAGCGGAGAGGCCGGGGCCTACCTCGAAGGTCAACCCGTCGTCCGCGTGTTCGGCGGGGCGGCGTCGTCGAGCTTCCGCCGTCGTCTCGACGAGTACATCGGCTTCCTGGTCGACTGGCAGCGTCCGTTCACCGGCAAGAAGTCGCTGATGGATCTCGTCACCCGGCCCGGCACCTTCCTGTGGCTGATCGCCGTGGTCGGCACGCCGATGATCATCGGCGGTTCCCTGGCCCCCGTCGACCTGATGCCGTTCCTGTTGCTGGGCACCACCTTCGGGGTTCGGCTGCTCGGCGTCGGTTACGGCCTGGGCGGCATCCGCGGCGGCATGCTGGCCGCGCGACGAATTCAGAATGCGCTCGACGAGGACGATCTGGCGGTGCGTGACGACGCCGATGCCTCGGATGCGCAGGGCGCTGTGGCATTCGACGGCGTCACCTTCGGATACCGGCCGAGTGTCCCGGTGATCCACGACGTCTCACTGAGCTTGCGCCCGGGCACGGTGACCGCGCTCGTCGGCCCGTCGGGCTCGGGCAAATCCACCCTCGCTGCGCTGCTGGCCCGGTTCCACGACGTCGACTCCGGCTCGATCACGCTGGGTGGCAAGGACATTCGGTCGATGCCCGCCGAGGAGCTGTACCGCCAGGTCGGCTTCGTCCTGCAGGAGACCCAACTGGTGGCCGGCACCGTCGCCGAGAACATCGCGTTGGCCGATCCAGAGGCCGCCCTCGAGCGCATCGAACAGGCGGCCCGCGACGCCCAGATCCACGACCGGATCCTGCGGCTGCCCGACGGTTACCAGACCGTGCTCGGCGCATCGTCGGCACTGTCCGGCGGCGAGCGGCAGCGGCTCACCATCGCCAGGGCCATCCTGGCCGACACACCGGTGCTGATCCTCGACGAGGCGACCGCCTTCGCCGACCCGGAATCGGAATACCTTGTGCAGCAGGCACTCAACCGCCTGACCAAGGACCGCACCGTGCTGGTCATCGCACACCGGCTGCACACCATCACCCACGCCGATCAGATCGTCGTCCTCGACGGCGGTCGGATCGCCGAGAGCGGCACCCACGACGAGCTGCTGGCCGCCGGCGGTCGCTACCGACAGCTGTGGCAGACCGGACAGTCGCTACACCCGGCAGATGCCGTCACCGCAGGAGAGGCCGCACGATGATCCGCACCCTGATCACGCTCATCCCGGCCGATCGCCGGGGCAAGGTCGCCGTCTACGCCGCGCTCACGCTGGTCTCGGTGGTGATCCGTGCGGCGGGCACCGTGCTGTTGATCCCGTTGGTGTCGGCGTTGTTCAGCGACGCGCCGCGCGACGCGCTGCCGTGGCTGGGCTGGCTCACCGCCGCGACCGTTATCGGCTGGATCGTCGACACCGCAACCTCGCGACTGGGCTTCGATCTGGGCTTCGCGCTGCTGGACCACACGCAACACGATGTGGCCGACCGGTTGCCCAGCATTCGGATGGACTGGCTGGGCGGTGCTGCCGGCGCGAATACCGCGAATGCCCGCCAGGCGATCGCGGCCACCGGGCCCGAACTCGTCGGCATGGTGGTCAACCTGCTCACCCCGCTGATCGGCGCGATCCTGCTCCCGGCCGCCATTGCCCTGGCACTTCTGTTCATCTCCGTGCCACTGGGGGTGGCCGCGTTGGCCGGCGTGGTGATCCTGCTCGGGGCGTTGTGGGCGTCGGGCCGGCTGAGCCGCAAGGCCGACGCCGTGGCCGACGAGACCAACCGCGCGTTCACCGAACGCATCATCGAGTTCGCCCGCACCCAGCAGGCGTTGCGCGCCGCCCGTCGGGTGGAGCCGGCCCGCAGCATGGTCGGCGATGCCCTGGCCGCCCAGCACGGAGCCAGCATGCGGCTGCTGCTGATGCAGGTGCCGGGACAGCTGCTGTTCAGTGTGGCAAGCCAATTGGCACTGCTGATCCTGGCCGGGATGGCCACCGTGCTCACGGTGCGCGGCACTCTCGGCGTGCCCGAGGCGATCGCGATGATCGTCGTCGCCGCCCGCTATCTCGAACCGTTCACCGCACTGTCGGAACTGGCCCCGGCGATCGAATCGACCCGGGCCACCCTCGATCGCATCGGGGCCGTGCTCGACGCCCCGGTGATGACGACGGGCGCGGCCACGTTCGCCGTCCAGGATGCCCCGCGGATCGAATTCGACCGCGTCACTTTCGGTTACGGTGATACCCCGGTGCTGCAGGACGTCAGCTTCGTGCTGCAGCCCGGTGGCACCACGGCGATCGTCGGCCCGTCCGGATCGGGTAAGAGCACCATCTTGTCGCTCATCGCCGGTCTGCACCAGCCGACCGCGGGGCGAGTGTTGATCGACGGTGTCGACACGACCCAGATGGATGCCGAAACTCGGAGAGCCGCAACGAGTGTGGTGTTCCAGCATCCCTACCTGTTCGACGGCACGATCCGCGAGAACATCCTGGTCGGCGATCCGGGTGCCGATGCCGAGCAGCTGGCGACCGCCGCCCGGCTGGCCCGGGTGGACGAACTGACCGCACGCCTGCCCGAGGGTGACGACGCCAAGGTCGGCGAGGCCGGTACGGCCCTGTCCGGTGGGGAACGTCAGCGGGTCAGCATTGCGCGGGCACTGGTCAAGCCGGCGCCGGTGCTGCTGGTCGACGAGGCCACCAGCGCGTTGGACACGGAGAACGAGTCGGCGGTGGTCGACGCGCTGACCGCCGACGCACGGTCCCGCACCCGCGTGATCGTCGCGCATCGACTGGCCAGCATCCGCCACGCGGACCGGGTGCTGTTCCTCGACGGCGGACGGATCGTCGAGGACGGCAGCATCGACGAATTGCTGGCCGCTCGCGGACGTTTTGACGAGTTCTGGAACCAGCAGCGTGAAGCGGCGGACTGGCAAATCGCGCACTAGCTGACCGACCACTTGAACCCAACCTACTGTAACTATTACAGTTGGGCGTCCCGGAATGGTGTCGGGGCGGGTTGGGTGTCGAGCGGGAGGTCATGTGACGACGTCGCAGGTGGTGTTCGATCCCTTCTCGGAGGATTTCTTCAACGGCCCCTATGAGACGTATCGGCGGATGCGGGAGGAAGCTCCGGTCTATTACAACGCCGACTATGACTTCTATGCCCTGACCAGGCACGCCGACGTGGCGGCCGCCTTCAAGGATTTCGAGACCTACTCGTCGGCCTACGGGGTCGATCTGGCCATGGTCCGGACCGGGCAGAAGGTGCCCGCGAAGATGATCATCTCGATGGACCCGCCCGAACATCGGCACATGCGCAGCCTGGTGAACAAGGTCTTCACCCCGAGGGCGATCGGCGCGCTGAACGACATGGTCGAGCAGCAGATCGACCGTTACCTCGGTGGCGTCGATCCGTCGGGATTCGATGTGGTGTCGGACTTCTCGGCGTACTTCCCAGTCGAGGTCATCACCACGATGCTGGGTGTCCCACCGGAATCTCGTCAGCAGGTGCGGCTGTGGATCGATGCCTCGCTGCATCGAGACCCGGGCCAGATCGAGATGTCGGAGTCCGGCATCGAGGCGATGGCCCAGACCTGGCTGCTGTACTACGACCTGATCAAACAGCGCCGCGCCGAACCGCGCGACGACATGATCAGCGGCCTGATCGCCGCCGAGATCGAGCGTGAGGACGGTGAGCTCACGCGGCTACGGAACTCCGAGATCGCCGGATTCGCCACCCTTCTCGGTGGGGCCGGCGCCGAGACGGTGACCAAGCTGGTCGGTGCGGCCGTGGTGATGTTCGGCCGTCATCCCGACCAATGGCAGCGTTTGCGTGCGGACCGCAGCAAGGTGCCGGCCGCGATCGAGGAGCTGCTGCGGTATGAGGCCCCGGCGCAGTACAACGTGCGGCGCTCTCAGCGTGAGATCGAGTTGCACGGCGTCACGATTCCGGCGGGCAAGCCGGTATTCCTGGTCGGCGGTTCGGCGAACCGGGACCCCGACGCGTGGACGGACCCCGACACCTTCGACATCGATCGGAACCGCACCGAAGCCCAGAACCTCGGATTCGGCTACGGGATCCACAGCTGCCTCGGCGCGGCACTCGCGCGGTTGGAATGCGGTATCGCCCTGAACAAGCTGCTGGATTTCATGCCCCGGTACGAGGTCGATTGGGACCGGTGCGAACGGGTGAGCATGCAGAACGTCGCCGGCTGGGCGCACGTGCCGGTGCGGGTGTTGCGATGAAGAGCCAAAAAGACTGCGGCACCGTGGCTTACCGCATGCACGTCATCGCCGGCGACGCCGCCGAGCTCGCCGCCAACGCCGGTGGGCTCATCGTCGACCGGATGATGAGTGGCTGGCGGGTCAGCGTGCAGCTCCTCAAGGACGGCCCCGACGACGTTCGACCCATCCGGATTCTCGGTGCGGAGCTTGTCGACGAGGCGGCATCGCCGGGCCTCCCAGACGAGGAGCAGTATGTTCTGGTCATGGGGGCCGAGGCGTATGCCCGGGCGATTTCCGGTGATGGCCAACAGCTTCCGGCCGGCTACACGGAGGCTCTGCTCTGGGGCGAATCGCCGGATCCGAGTCACCTGCTCGGGCACAGCCTGAGCTCGGCCGCGCGGGCGTTCAAAACCCTGGCCGTCACCGCTGCCTGCATCTCTGCCGACGAGGTGTCCGCCGCAGAGGCGTTCACGTCGATGAACGCACGGGGCGGCGGCGTACCTCTGCGGGCCTGAAGCTATCTGGCCGGTGCGCAGGCAGTCAGCGGGTCGATGGATCCGGTGTGCACAGCGTCAGAAAGGTTTTGCCGCTCTGGGCAGCGACGTCGGCCGGGGCCAGCCAGCCGACACCTTGGAACCAGTAGGTGTCTGGGGAGTGCTGTGCGGACTCGGCGAGCACCTTCGTGAGATCGCTTGTCGTCCCCCAGGCGACCGGTGGGCCCTCAATACCGACGAACAGCGATGTCATGCGTTGCCAATGAAATCCAGGCGGCAGCGCCTTCGTAACCTCAAGGCCGGGATACGGTCCGCCGATGGTGATGTACTCAACCGCCACGCCGGGATCGGGCCCCTCGACCGGCTCCTGGCGCCCAGATGGGGACGTCTGTTTCAGTGCGGTAACGGGTGTTCTGAGTTGCAGCGCCGCCTCGTTGTCTTTGGACATGTCGAAGGTGAGATCGACCCCCGTAGTGCCATCGCATGCCGAACCGAACCAGATCTGGAGCTTGCCCTCGGCCACGCGAATGCCGAAACTTGGTTCCAGCGAGGGCTTTCCCAGGGGATCACAGCCGCACACGGCAAGCAATGCCATGAGCACAGTGAGTAGCGTGCCGACTCGTCGGGTCATTCGTGGTACCCGCCATCGGACGCGCCAGCATTGGTCTCGAATGGGTTGCGGCTGCCAGTGACCTCGGACGCTCGAACCTGCGACACCGTGTACGGCACCTCGTGACCCCTCGTTCGCGTGAGTGATCACATTGTCACCCACCGAACGAGGGATTCGCGGCATCAAAATCGACCCGGCGCTGAGCTCAGGCCTTGGCGAGCTGCTTCTGTTCGTAGAGGCGCGCCCACTCCGCACGCGGGCGGATCGAGGTGTCGACGTCGGTGGCCTTGGCGCGCAGTGCGCCGACGTTGGCCTGATCGCGTGCGGTGTGCTTGAACGGATCCCAGCTGAAGAACCGGGCCGAGTTCTCCCAGGTGATCTTGTTGATGTCGGAATCGCTTGCGCCGGCGGCATTCAGCTCGGCCAGCACCTGCTCGGGAGCGTCGGGCCAGAAGCAGTCGCTGTGGGGGTAGTCGCACTCCCAGGCGATGTTGTCAATACCGATCTCATGGCGCAGCTTCAGCGAGGTCTTGTCGGTGACATAGCAGGCCAGTGAGTGCTCGCGGAACACGTCGGAGGGCAGCTTGTCGCCGAAGTCGCGGCGCAGCCACTTCTGGTTGGTGTAGTGCCGGTCGCTTCGATCGAGATAGAAAGGAATCCAACCGATTCCGCCCTCGGAGAAGGCGAACTTGAGGTCGGGGTAGTTGCGCATCGCCGGTCCCCAGAGCAGGTCCTGGGCACACATCGCCGAGACCTGGGTGGCCAGGATGATCAGGTTGTCGATCGGAGCGTCCTTGGCCATGGAGATCGCGCCGAAGCCGGTGCCGATGTGCAGGCACATCACCACGTTCTCCTCGGACAGCGTCCGGAACACCGGTCCCCAGTAGTCCTCGTCGAAGTAGCTCGGAAGTCCTTCCAGGTGGGGCAGTTCAGGCATGGTGACCGCACGGCAACCCTTGGCCGCCACGCGGCGGATCTCGCGGCACATGGCCTCGGGATTCCACGTCGGCAGGATCGCGATCGGGACGAACCGTCCGGGGTACGACCCGGCCCACTCGTCGATGTGCCAGTCGTTGTAGGCCGACACCATCACCAGCGTGGCCTCCTCGCGGTGCATGTTGAGGTGGCGGGCCGAGAAGCCGGTGAAGGTCGGGAAGCACATCGAGGCCAGGATGCCGTTGCGGTCCATGTCGCGGACCCGCTCGTGCACGTCGTACACACCGGGGCGCATCTCGGCGAATCCGGCCGGATCACGACCCCACTCCTCGGCCGGCCAGGACACCACGGCGTTGAGGCCGGACACACCCTGCGGACGGCCCTGATACATCCACTGGTCGACACCCTTGTCGTCGGTGACGACGATCGGCGCCTCTTCCTTGTACTTCGCCGGAACGTGGCGAAGGAACATGTCGGGAGGCTCGACGACGTGGTCGTCGATGCTGATCAGGATCAGGTCGTCGGTTTTCATAATCTCAGTAGTACGCTGCAAAAGCATGACCGTCTCTGCAACTTCGGACAGAGATTTAGCCGAACCGGCCAGACCTCGCCACATCGACCTGCGCCGGGGCGGTCGGGCCGCGGCGGGCAGCTACCTGTACGAGGGTGAAGGGCTGATCACCGGCTGGCACTTTCACGACGTGCATCAGATCGAGTACGCGCTGCACGGGGTGGTCGAGGTGGAGACCGAGGCCGCGCACTATCTGCTGCCGCCGCAGCAGGCGGCCTGGATACCGGCCGGTCTGCACCACCAGGCGGTGATGAACCCCGACGTCAAGACCATTGCGGTGATGTTCGATCCGCAGCTCATCCGCGACGGGGGTGATCGGGCCCGGATCATCGCGGTGTCACCGCTGATCCGGGAGATGATGGTCTACGCGTTGCGTTGGTCGATCGAGCGGGCCGGCTGTGCCGACGACGAACCCGAATCCGATTCGTTCTTCCGGACCTTGGCCAACCTCGTCGTCGAGGCGCTCGACCACGAGGCCCCGCTGAGCCTGCCGACCACCGACCATCCGATCGTGGCCGCCGCATTGGCGTACACCAAGGAACATCTGGATTCGGTGACCTCCGAGGAGGTCAGCCGGGCCGTCGCGGTATCCGAGCGTACGCTGCGCCGGCTGTTTGCCGAGACCATCGGAATCTCTTGGCGCACTTACCTTCTGCATGCGCGGATGTTGCGGGCTATGGCGCTGCTGGCCGGGCCCGAGCAATCAGTGCAGGCCACCGCGACGGCCGTGGGCTTCGAAAACCTGAGCTCGTTCACCCGGTGTTTCAGCCAGTTCTGCGGTCAGACGCCGTCGGCGTATCGGGCTCGCGCGCGCGAGGAGCTCTAAACCCGGCAGCTGAGCTCCATGCTGTCGCTGTCGCGGGCGAGGAAGTTCACGCTCACATAGCCGTTGGACGGCTCGCGCACGTGGTCCAGGTAAGGCTTGGTGTCGTCCATGGAGGTGTTGTCCGCGACGAGTAGGGCTCCGATATTGAGTTGTGGCTCAAGGAGTTCGAGCACCGGAAGGTAGAGCTCCTTCCAGCCGTCGAGCAGCACGAAACCGATGTCGCCGGTCACGGTCTTGAGTGTTTCCAGCGCATCGCCCTCTAGGACGGTGATGACGTCCTCGAGGCCGGTATCGGCGAACGTCTGTTTGGCCGAGGCGATCTTGGTCGCGCTGAGCTCGGTGGTGAACACCCGCCCGGAGCCGTTGTCGCGCACCGCCGATGCTAGGTGCAGTGCCGAGAGTCCGAAGGACATCCCGAACTCGACGACGACGGCCGGCTTGATGGCCCGCACCAGCGAGTACAACAACCGGCCGGCCTCACGCGTCACCGGCATGTAGATGTCGCTGAGGGCATCTGCACGTTCCTGAGCGCTCGCGTTGGACAGATCGGCGAACTTGCGGGAGCCCTCCTCACGGAGTTTCGCGAACTGCTCGGCCGACGCCGCGTACATCCGGTCCAATGTGTCTGCGACCCTGGGGTCCTCGAGAGTAGTCACGCTCACGAAACTACGCCCGAGCGGTGAAAGATGGCGGTGTGCGAAAACTACGGGCACTGCCACTGCTGTTTGCGATCCTTCTCGCTCTGGCCGCGCTGCTGGCGCCGACGGCTGCCGCGGGTGGATACCGCTCCATCACCTTGACGTTCGTCCGCCACGCGCAGTCGGCGGGCAACGCCTCGGGCCTGATCGACAGCTCGACCCCGGGACCACCGCTGACCGAGCTGGGCCGCAGCCAGGCCGTCGCCAGTGCACAGCGCCTGGCGTCCCACCATTACGACGGCATCTTCGCCTCGACCATGGTGCGCACCCAACAGACCGCCGAGCCGATGGCCGACACCTTGGGCGAGCCGGTCACCGTGTTGCCCGGACTCCGCGAGGTCGAGGCAGGCGATTACGAAGGCCAGCCGGAAGCGAGTGCGGTGAACACGTATTTCTCGGCGCCCGAGAAGTGGTTGCGCGGCGACCGCAGCGCGCGGATACCCGGATCGATCGACGGCAATGAGTTCGATGCTCGGTTCGACGGTGCCGTCCAGCAGATCTACGACACCGGTGACGACAATCCCGTCGCGTATTCACACGGCGCCGCGATCATGCTGTGGGTGCAGATGAACGTCGTCAATCCCGATCCGCAGCTGCTGATGGAGCACCCGCTCGACAACACCGGCTATGTGGTGGTGAAAGGCAATCCGACGGATGGCTGGACGCTGACCGACTGGGACGGCGCCGGAACCTAGCCGTCGCGGCCGGGCGCGGTTACTGTGGCAAGGCACGCGGAGATGGAGCGGGACTATGAGGTTTCTGTCATGAGGTTTCGAGTTTTGCCTTACGTGACCGTCGAGGTCGACGACCGCGTCCGGCTGCGCGCACGCCGCGCCGGCGAGCGGCTGCGGATCAACCTCAGGGCCTACCTGCGTAGTGCCGCCGATGACGTCGAGACCGCCAGTGGCCGGGTCCGCGACTTGTGTGACACCGCGGTCAACCGGGTCGATCTGGCCGTGGCAAGCGTCAACGACAAGATCGCTCCCGCTCCTGACGCCCCGGTTTCCAACACGTCCGTTTCCGACACGGGCACCACCGACGAGCCGCCAAAGCGACACCTGCAGGTCGTCTAGGCCGAGGCGGCGCATCCGCCGCCGGCGCTCTACGGTTGAGGGGCACGGGCCTTCTCTTCTCTAGAGGGCCGACATACCGGCCCGGAAGGGGTTGACGAGGCTTGCTCGGCAACAGTCTTGCGGTGCTGTTCGCCCTCTGCGCAGCGGTTTTCGCAGCTGTCGGCATTGTGGTCCGGCAGCGCGCGACGATGGACGTTCCACCCGAGAAGGGTGTCAGCAGCGTCATGCTGCGCACCTTGCTGCGCCGCAAGCTGTGGTGGGCCGGGACCGCATCGGCGGTGGCCGGCTATGTCTTCCAGGCGCTGGCACTGGGGTTCGGGTCGTTGCTGCTCGTCCAGCCGGTGTTGGTGTCGGCATTGTTGTTCGCCTTGCCGCTCAGTGCCCGGCTGGCCCACCGCCGGGTCAGCCGTGCGGAGTGGCTGTGGGCGCTGCTGCTGACCGGTGCGTTGACCGTGTTCGTCGCGCTGGCCAGAGCCAGCACGGGAACCTACGCCGTCTCGGTGGCCACCACCGTCACCGTCGCCGTGGTGTGCGCGGCGGCGGTCACCCTCTGCGTGCTGGCCGCCACGCGCAGCGTCAACTGGCGTCGTGCGGTACTGCTGGCGTTGGCGGTGGGCGTGATGTTCGGCGTGGTGGCGGTGCTGACCAAGATCGTCATGCACACGATTGCCGTGCAGGGTCTGATCTCGGCGCTCACCACGCCCGCCCTGTATCTGGTGGTGATCCTCGGGGTGGTCGCGACGCTGTTGCAGCAGTCGGCGTTTCACGCCGGGTCCCTGCAGACCTCCGTGCCGACCATGCTGGTGCTCGAGCCGGTTGTCGCGGTGGTCCTCGGCTCGGTCGTGCTGGGTGAGCACCTGGCGATCACCGGATGGGAACCGGTGGCCCTGTCGGTCGCCATCGGCGCGATGGCCGCCGCCACCGTCGCACTCGGCCGCGACGAGGGTGCTTACGAGGAGAGCTTGGAAGCGGACCTGGAAGTCAAGGCCGCTAAGGGTTGATGGTGTGCTCGCCGATCTGGCGGCCCCACACGTACTCGGTAACCAGCGGCTGACCCAGCTCGAAGTGGTTGTACGGGGCGATCGAGGCGCCGGTGTCCAAGACCAGGTACGGCGCCGGCCACAGATCCTTGGTGATCGGCTGCCAGCAGCCGGGGCGGCCTTCGGGACCACCGGTGGCGTTCACCCGGGGCAGGTTGTCGGGATAGACCCAGGCGTTCGGCGCGCCGACCAGGAAGTCGTGCAGTTCGAACGCATAGCCGTTGCGGGTCTGCTGGGCGAACTTGGGGGCGGCCTCGGCGTAGTTGTGGATCATGCAGTACAGCGCCGGGCTGTTGCGGTCGAACATCGCGCTGACCGGCAGCAGGTCCTGGTTACCGCGGACCAGGTACGGCCCGCCGCGTTCGAAGATGTCGCCGCCGGTGTTGCCGAAGCCGACTGCGGCCACCAGGGCCTGGTCGAGGTTGCCGCGCTGCTCGTTGAGGGTGCGCGCGGTGGTGACGGCGTTGGT
>NZ_MBEJ01000084.1 GCF_001953975.1 Mycobacterium sp. NS-7484 | reverse complement strand
GCCGGCCCCGGAGCTGTCGGGGCGGCCCCCGACCGCCGTGGCCGGCACCGCGGCGCAACAGTCGTCATTCCACGCCGGGTCGCCCCGGTGGTCGCGGCGGCGCCGTCCAGCGATCCACACCGCTTCGGGCGGGTGGACGACGACGGCACGGTGTGGTTGATCACCGGATCCGGTGAGCGCGTCATCGGATCGTGGCAGGCCGGCGACACCGAGTCGGCGTTCGCCCACTTCGGCCGACGCTTCGATGATCTGCACACCGAGGTGGCGTTGCTGGAACGCCGGTTGTCCTCCGGCACCGGCGATGCTCGCAAGATCAAGTCTGCCGCGGCAACATTGGCCGAAACTCTGCCCACCGCAGCAGTTCTCGGTGACGTGGACGCACTCGGCGCCCGCTTGACCGCGATTTTGGAGCATGCCGACGCCGCCGCCCAGACCGAGCGTGCTCAGCGTGATGAGCACCGCGCCGCGCAGACCGCACGCAAAGAGGCATTGGCCGCCGAGGCCGAGGATCTGGCGGCCAACTCCACCCAGTGGAAGGCCGCCGGCGACCGTCTGCGCGAGATCCTCGATGAGTGGCGCACCATCACCGGGCTGGACCGCAAGATCGACGACGCCCTGTGGAAGCGGTACTCGACAGCGCGGGAGACGTTCAACCGCCGCCGCGGCTCGCACTTCGCCGAACTCGACCGCGGCCGCGCCGGTGCCCGCCAGGTCAAGGAGGCGCTGTGCGAGCAGGCCGAGCAGCTGTCCGGGTCCACCGACTGGGGCGCCACGAGCGCGGCGTTCCGTGACCTGCTGAACCAGTGGAAGGCCGCGGGCCGCGCGGCCAAGGACGTCGACGACACCCTGTGGCACCGCTTCAAGGCCGCGCAGGACACGTTCTTCGGGGCCCGCAACGCCGCGCACGCCGAACGCGACGCGGAGTTCAAGGCGAACGCCACCGCCAAAGAGGCGCTGCTGGCCGAGGCCGAGAAGATCGACACCACCGATCTGGACGCCGCGCGTGCGGCGTTGCGCGCCATCGGCGACAAGTGGGACGCGATCGGCAAGGTTCCGCGCGAGCGGGCCGCGGATCTGGAACGACGACTGCGTGCGGTGGAGAAAAAGATCCGCGATGCGCCGACCGGCGGCGTGGATCCCGAAGCCCAGGCTCGGGCCGATCAGTTCCGTGCCCGCGCCGAGCAGTTCGAGCGGCAGGCCGAGAAGGCCGAAGCGGCCGGCCGGGCCAAGGATGCCGCCGAGGCCAGGGCCAGTGCCGAGCAGTGGCGGCAGTGGGCGGACGCCGCCGCTGCCGCGCTGTCCGAGCGCAGTTAGGGCTTGTCGGGCTCGTCCGGCTTTTTATCGGTGACGCCGTTGCCGCCCGGGCCCAACAGCCCCTGCTGCTGCACCTTGGCCGCCGCCCGTCGTCGGTCCTCCTCGGCCGCCAACTGAAGGGCCGTGCGCGACCACACCACCCGGGCCCAGTGGAAGGTCAGCACGATCACCGCAAGCCAGGCGATGATCAACCCGATACCGGGGCCGGGATGGCCGGCAGCGGTCTGACGTGACCACACCGCGAGCATCCCCAGCGCACTGGCCACCGCGGATCCGGCCAGGGCCACCCAGGCCAGCGCCCAGCGGCGAGTGATCAGCGCCAGCGTCGAGAACCCGACCGAGAACACCAGCGCCAGCCAGACGAACACCCGCGACGGCAGCGAGACGCCATCGCCGACGGCTACGGCGTCGCCGACGAGGACGTCGAATCCCTTGGTGTGCCCGGTGTGGGGCAGCACGAACGACAGCAGCACGACGAACACGAAGATCGCCACCACCATCGCCCGGGGGCCGGTGTCGAATTCGCGGGCCACCCGGCGTTCGACGTCGGCAAGCTCGTCCTTGAAGCGGTCAAAGTCACTTTCGTTGCTCAACAGCCACATCCTCCTGATGCCGGCGGGGTGGTCGGCGCACCGATCCGCGGCAGTCCCAGCCCGACGCCGGTGCGGGGACGCTGCCCCGCCGCATGGGCGTCGCCGGCGCGGGTGCGCCGATGACCGGACAGCGGGGCATCCGCGATCAGATGATGCGGTGCGGCGCCGGTCACGGTCGTGACGACGATGTCGCCGGGTCGGATCTCGCCCTCGCCCGGACTGAAATGCACCAGCCTGCCGTCGCGGGCCCGACCGGACATCCGCGCGGTGCTGGCATCCTTGCGGCCCTCACCGGTGGCGACCAGCAGCTCGACCTGCCGGCCGATCTGAGCCTGGTTCTCCTGCAGTGAGATTCGCTCCTGCAGCTCGATCAGGCGCTGATAGCGTTCGGTGACAACCGCTTTCGGCAACTGATCGGGCATGTCGGCGGCCGGTGTGCCCGGCCGGATCGAGTACTGGAACGTGAACGCACTGGCGAACCGCGACGCCTCGACGACGTCGAGGGTGGCCTGGAAATCTTCCTCGGTCTCCCCCGGGAACCCGACGATCAGGTCCGTGGTGATCGCGGCGTGCGGGATCACCGCCCGTACCTTGTCGATGATGCCGAGATAGCGCTCGGCCCGATAGGACCGGCGCATCGCCTTGAGGATCCGATCGGATCCCGATTGCAGCGGCATGTGCAGCGTCGGGCACACGTTCGGGGTCTCGGCCATCGCCTCGATGACGTCGTCGGTGAACTCGGCCGGGTGCGGCGAGGTGAAGCGCACCCGTTCCAGACCGTCCACATCGCCGCAGGCGCGCAGCAGCTTGGCGAACGCGCTGCGGTCCCGCGGCACATCCGACCAGTTCGTCGGGTCCTCGCGCAAGCGCTCGTCCGCAGCAAACGACACGCCGTAGGCGTTGACGTTCTGGCCCAGCAGGGTGATCTCGAGCACGCCCTGGGCGGCCAGGGTTTGCACCTCGGCCAGGATGTCGCCGGGCCGACGGTCCACCTCTTTGCCGCGCAGCGACGGCACGATGCAGAACGTGCAGGTGTTGTTGCAACCCACCGAGATGGAAACCCATGCCGCATAAGCGGACTCGCGCGTGGCGGGCAGGGTCGACGGGAACTCCTGCAGGGCCTCGACGATCTCGACCTGCGCGGCGCGGTTGTGCCGGGCCCGCTCCAGCAGCGTGGGCAGCGCGCCGATGTTGTGGGTGCCGAACACCACATCGACCCACGGGGCCTTCTTCAGCACCGCGTCGCGGTCCTTCTGCGCCAGACACCCGCCGACGGCGATCTGCATGTTCGGGTCGGCGTTCTTGCGCGGGGCCAGGTGGCTGAGATTTCCGTAGAGCTTGTTGTCGGCGTTTTCCCGCACTGCACACGTGTTGAACACCACGATGTCGGCGTCGGCGCCGTCCTCGGCGCGCCGGTACCCGGCGTCTTCCAGCAGGCCCGACAACCGTTCGGAGTCGTGCACGTTCATCTGGCAGCCGTAGGTTCGGACCTGGTAGGTGCGTGCGGCGTGCTCGTGGGGTGCCGACGGCTCCTCGCGCAAGCGCTCGTTGGGGGGCACCATCGTTGTCACGGCTTCAATGGTACGGAGCGGGCCAAATCGCCAACGCGGCGGATTCTCCAGATCCGGGCAGGTTGGACGTTCCCTGGGTAAGGTCACCTGCCATGGGAAGCCCCGGCGAGCCGCCGCAGGTCGACGCTGCGGCGCCACCAGATGTGCCGATGATCTCACTGCAGGAAGTCAACAAACACTTCGGCTCCTTGCATGTACTCAACGACATCAACCTCGAGGTGGGCCGTGGCCAGGTGGTCGTGGTGCTCGGCCCCTCCGGCTCAGGTAAATCCACCTTGTGCCGCACCATCAACCGGCTGGAGACCATCGACTCGGGCACCATCGCCATCGACGGTCAACCGCTGCCGGCCGAGGGTCGCAGACTGGCCCAGCTGCGTTCAGACGTCGGCATGGTGTTCCAGTCGTTCAACCTGTTCGCGCACAAGACGATCCTGGAAAACGTCACCCTCGCCCCGGTGAAGGTGCGCCGCAAATCCAAGGCGCAGGCCCGCGAGACGGCGATGGCTCTGTTGGAGCGGGTCGGGGTGGCCAACCAGGCCGACAAGTACCCGGCCCAACTGTCGGGCGGTCAGCAGCAGCGGGTCGCCATCGCCCGTTCGCTCGCGATGAACCCCAAGGTGATGTTGTTCGACGAGCCGACCAGCGCCCTGGATCCCGAGATGATCAACGAGGTGTTGGCGGTGATGAGCTCGCTGGCCGGCGAGGGGATGACGATGGTCGTAGTCACCCACGAGATGGGCTTCGCCCGGCGGGCGTCGGACCGGGTGGTGTTCATGGCCGACGGCGCCATCGTCGAGGACGCGCCGCCGGCCGAGTTCTTCGACAATCCGAAATCCGATCGCGCCAAAGATTTTCTCGGCAAGATCCTGTCCCACTAACCACTGACGCTCCGGCGAAAGGAACCCGAACATGCCCTCTGTGCCGTTCAAGTTGGTCGGTACCGTCGCACTCGCCATCGCGCTGCCCCTGGCGGCCACCGCGTGCGGCGGTGGCGATGACGGCAACAAGATCGTCATCGGTACCAAGTACGACCAGCCCGGGCTCGGCCAGAAGAAGCCCGACGGCACCATGGCCGGATTCGACGTCGACGTGGCCAAGTACGTGGCCAACGAGTTGGGCTACAGCGAGGACCAGATCGAATGGAAGGAAGCCCCCTCGCCCCAGCGCGAGACGCTGATCCAGAACGGTCAGGTGGACTACATCGTGGCCACCTACTCGATCACCGACGCCCGTAAAGAGAAGGTCGACTTCGCCGGGCCGTACCTGCTGACCGGCCAGAGCCTGTTGGTGCGCTCGGACAACAACGACATCACGGGCGCGGCCTCACTGGAGAACAACAAGAAACTGTGCTCGGTGTCGGGCTCGACCCCGGCGCAGCGGATCAAAGACGAGTATCCGAAGGTGCAGTTGCAGCAGTACGACACCTACACGCTGTGCCTGGACGCCCTCAAGAACGGGGCCGTGGACGCGTTGACCACCGATGAGGTGATCTTGGCCGGCTATGCCGCGCAGAGCCCGGGCGCCTTCAAGATCGTGGGCGACAAGTTCTCCGAGGAGCGCTACGGCATCGGCCTGAAGAAGGGTGATACCGAGCTGCGCAACAAGATCAACGACGCCATCGAGAAGATGGAATCCAGCGGCGCCTGGAAGGAAGCGTTCGAACGCAATCTGGGCCCGGCCGGAATCACCACACCGGAACCGCCCGCCGTCGACCGCAACTGAGCCGGGGGTAGCGCACCGACCGTGGAAATTTTCGACGAGTACCGCGATCAGATCTTCGCGGCGTTCTGGACCACGATCCAGCTGACGGTGTACTCCGCGATCGGTGCGCTGATCCTGGGCACGGTGCTGGCGGCGATGCGGCTGGCGCCGGTCCCAGTGCTCAATTGGCTCGGCGCCGCGTACGTGAACGTCATCCGCAACACTCCCCTGACCCTGATCATCGTGTTCTGCGCGCTCGGGGTGGGACAGACCATGCGGATCACGTTCACCGATCCGAACTCGCCGACATCGATCACCGACAGCAACTTCCGCCTGGCGGTGCTCGGATTGACCGTCTATACCGCATCGTTCGTGTGCGAGACGGTGCGTTCCGGGGTCAACACGGTGCCGATCGGGCAGGCCGAGGCGGCCCGCTCACTGGGCTTCTCCTTCGGCCAGAACTTGCGATTGATCCTGCTGCCACAGGCTTTTCGCGCCGTGATCATCCCACTCGGGTCGGTCTTGATCGCTTTGACGAAGAACACCACCATCGCTTCGGCGATCGGCGTGGCCGAGGCGGCGTTGTTGATGAAGGACATGATCGAAGACACCGCCGCGGTCCTCACGGTCGGTGCGATCATGGCGGCCGGGTTCATTCTGCTGACACTGCCGCTGGGACTGTTCTTCGGTTGGCTGGGTAAGCGCCTGGCGGTGGCACGATAATGCGCAGCGCATCAGTCCTGTTCGATGCGCCGGGTCCGCGCGCGAGGGTACGCAATCTCGTTCTGGCGATCCTCGCGGCGATCGGCGCCGGCGTCCTGATCGTGTATGTGCTGTTCCGGCTGTGGCAAAAGGATCAACTCCAGCCCGACAAGTGGAAACCGTTCCTCACGTCGGATCTCTGGATTACCTACGTGCTTCCCGGGATCGAGGGCACGCTGACGGCGGCGGCGGTGTCCATCGTCCTGGCCCTGGTGTTGGGCATGGTGCTGGGCATCGGCCGGCTGTCGCCTATTGCCCCGATCCGATGGATCAGCGCGGTGATCGTGGAGTTCTTCCGCGCCGTGCCGGTGTTGATCATGATGCTCTTCGCGTTCTTCCTCTACGGCCTCTCCGGCAGTTTCCCGTCCGAGTACGTCGCCCTGGCCGGGGTGGTGACGGGATTGACGCTGTACAACGGGGCGGTGATCGCCGAGATCGTCCGAGCCGGCGTCCACTCCCTTCCCAATGGGCAGCGGGAAGCCGCGTGGTCGTTGGGCTTGACCTGGACCCAGACCATGCGGCTGGTGCTGCTGCCGCAGGCCATCACCGCGATGCTGCCGGTGTTGGTGTCTCAACTCGTCGTGGTGCTCAAGGACACCGCGATCGGCTACCAGATCACTTTCGTGGAAATGGTGCGTCAGGGCACGAACATCGGCTCGGTGTACCAGAACATTCTTCCCGCGTTGATCGTCATCGCCGTCCTGATGATCAGCGTGAACATCGCCCTGTCCTCGTTGGCCACCAGGATCGAGCGCCGGATGCGGCGCTCTCGTCGCGGTCCCGTACCACTGGAACCAGAGGCCGTCGAACAGGAAGGCGCACCGGGAGCGCAGGTATTGCAGACCCAGCGCGACTGATCACACCCGACGGCGCTCCCGCTCGCTGGCAAGTTCGACGCTGACCACGTCGAAGGCCATCGACTGGTTGTAGCCACGGCGGGCCAGCATGCCGACCAGCCGGCGGGTCACCTTCACGTCACCGTCGTCGTCACTGAGCTTTTCGCGACGCAACTTGTCCCGCACCAACTGCTCGGCCCGCTGCCGTTCGGCGGCCGGGTCGAGATCGGCCAGCGCTGCGTCGATGACGTCGTTGTCGACGCCCTTCTTGCGGAGCTCGACAGCCAAGGCGCGCTTGCCTTTTCCCGCGTTCGCGTGCCGGGACCGCACCCACTGCTCGGCGAAGTCCTCGTCATCGATCAGCCCGACATCGGTGAGCCTGTCGAGCACCTTGGCACTGAGGCCTTCGTCATAACCCCGTTTGGCGAGGTGCTCGGTCAGCTCGGCGCGGGTGCGAGCCCGCACGGTGAGCAGGCGCAGGCACACGTTCTTGGCCTGCTCCTCGCGCTTGCGAGGGTCCTGCGCCTGCTCGTCCTCGGGCGTGCCCGACGGATCAGAAGTCAACCGGGGCGGGAAGGACGTCATCAGTGGCCTCGGCGGTCACGACCGCACCGATACCGAGCTTCTCCTTGATCTTCTTCTCGATCTCGTTGGCGACATCGACGTTCTCCAGCAGGAACTTGCGGGCATTCTCCTTGCCCTGCCCCAGCTGTTCGCCCTCATAGGTGAACCAGGAGCCGGACTTGCGGATGAATCCGTGCTCGACACCCATGTCGATGAGCGAACCCTCGCGGCTGATGCCGTGGCCGTAGAGAATGTCGAACTCGGCCTGCTTGAACGGCGGCGAGACCTTGTTCTTGACGATCTTGACACGAGTCCGGTTACCGACCGCATCGGTGCCGTCCTTGAGGGTCTCGATGCGGCGGACATCCAGGCGGACCGAGGCGTAGAACTTCAAAGCCTTACCGCCCGTTGTCGTTTCGGGCGAGCCGAACATCACACCGATCTTCTCGCGGAGCTGGTTGATGAAGATCGCGGTGGTGCCCGAGTTGTTCAGCGCACCGGTCATCTTGCGCAGCGCCTGGCTCATCAGACGGGCCTGCAGACCGACGTGGCTGTCACCCATCTCGCCCTCGATCTCGGCGCGGGGAACCAGGGCCGCCACCGAGTCGATGACCAGGATGTCCAGCGCACCCGAGCGCACCAGCATGTCGGCGATCTCCAGCGCCTGCTCACCGGTGTCGGGTTGGCTCACCAGCAGTGAATCGGTGTCCACACCGAGTTTCTTGGCATATTCCGGATCCAGCGCATGCTCGGCGTCGATGAACGCCGCGATGCCGCCGGCGGCCTGGGCATTGGCCACCGCATGCAGCGCCACGGTGGTCTTACCCGAGGATTCCGGACCGTAGATCTCGACCACGCGGCCGCGGGGCAGGCCGCCGATGCCGAGGGCCACATCCAGGGAGATCGAGCCGGTGGGAATCACCGAGATGGGCTGGCGGACCTCGTCACCGAGGCGCATCACCGAGCCTTTGCCGAAATTCTTGTCGATCTGGGCCATCGCCAGTTCGAGCGCCTTTTCGCGATCGGGGGCCTGTGGCGCCATGAGTGTCTCCGTCCTCGTGATGTTCGGTGATCGGTTTCGATCAGTTGGCCGTGACGCTAGAGGCAGCCACCGACAAGTCGGCTCGACCAGCATCTCGCCCTCACATGCCGACCATGTTAGACGAACACGTGTTCGACTCAAGCGGACACGCCGGGGTATCCGGCGTCAGCGACGCCAGTTCGGAAAGTTGTCGAGATCGCGCAGTGTCATGACGAAACCGGTCGCACCAACCGCGATGGCCAGGAGATATCCGATGGCGGCCTGCCATCCGGTCAAGACGGACGCGACCAACCAGCACAGCAGTACCGCTGCGATCACCAGCAGGACACCGTAGAGCGGCGTCCGCATCGGATGGTCACCCAGACCCATACGTCCGGTATACGCCCAAAACCCGAGTAGGAAAAGACCGGTCACTCACCATTGATCGCGGGGCACGTCGAAGTCGGCACATAATGCCCGCCACACCGTGCGCGGTTCCACCCCGTCCTCGATGGCCTGCGCCGGCGTTCGACCGTCGAGGTCGGCGAGCACATGGTCGACGAGCAGCGAGCGCCCCCGGATCGAGCCGAACTGGCCGTCCACGAGTTCATGGAATTCCGTCAACCGCACGCGCCCAACCTACCCAGCGCCGACGAGGGCGTCATGGCACACCCGTACCGGATCTTCCACCTCGGTCACCGAGGCACCGGCCCGCTGGGCGGCCGACCGGTACGACGGCGAGGCCAGCACATCGGCCACCGCCCGGGTCAGCGCCTCACCGGTCAGCGGCCGTACCAGCTGCGCACTGCCTTGGCGCACAACACGATTGGCCAGCTCCCACTGATCACCACCGCCGGGCACCACGACCATCGGCACGCCGGCCAACAAGGTCTTGGACACCATGCCGTGCCCGCCGCCACAGATCACCAGGTCGGCATGTGACAACAACTCGTCCTGACGGCCCAGCCCCACGACGGCCCAGGGCGGCACGTCGACATGGGCCCCACCGAGCCGCGACACCACCACGCGGGCGCCGTCGGGCAGCGTCTGGCCCGGCCGCAGCGACTCCAGCGCCAGCTCGGCCATCCCCTGTGTACCGGTGGTCGCCGTGGATGGCGCCACCACGATCACCGGCCCCGCGCCCGGCGGCACGGTCAGCACCGCGTCGGTCGGTTCGAAGTGCAGTGGACCCACCACCACCGCCTCGGCCGGCCAGTCCGGGCGGGCCACCTCCAGGGCCGGGAGGGTGGCGATCAACCGGCGCACCGGTCCCGGGTCGAGGACGGGCAGGCCGATCCGTGCGCGCACCTCGGCCCGCTGGGCCAGCCCGACCCGCCAGGATCGCGCGGTCAAGGCGCGCATGACGGAATCGCGCAGCCGGCCCCTCAGGCCGACGCCGGGGGCCAATCCGCTGCCGATCGGCGGCAATCCCTTCGATGGCAGATACAGCGGATGCGGGTTGAGCTCCACCCATGGCAACCCGAGCAGTTCGGCGGCCAGTCCACCACAGGCGGTGATCACATCGGACACCACCAGATCCGGGCGCAGATCACCCAGGACAGGCACGTTGAGCTGCGCCATCCGCCCGGCACGTTGATGAATCTTGGCCCCGGCGTCGGCGTCGTCATCGTCGTCGATCGGATCGAGACCGACCAGCTCAACCGCATCGACACCCGCCGCGCGTGCCGTCTCGAGCCATTCCACACCGGTCAGCAACGTCGGACGGTCCCCAGCGGCGGCGAACTTCAGGCATAACGCAAGGGCCGGGAAGGCATGTCCGGGATCGGGTCCGGCGACGATGGCAACGCGCACCGACCTACCCTGCCACAGCACATCCCACTAGGCTTCGGGCATGGCTGACCAATCCACCACGGCCGCGCAGGCCTCGACCACGTCTGTCACAACGGTCGAGACGTTCCTCAACGCGCTGCAGGAGCAGGACTTCGACACCGCGGAGAACGCCCTGGCCCAGAACCTCGTCTACCAGAACGTCGGCCTTCCGACCATCTACGGGCGCAACCGAGCCATGAAGCTCTTCCGGTCGATGCAGGGGCGCACCGGCTTCGAGGTGAAGATCCACCGGATCGCCGCCGACGGCAACGCCGTGTTGACCGAACGCACCGATGCCCTGGTCTTCGGGCCGCTGCGCCTGCAGTTCTGGGTGTGTGGTGTGTTCGAGGTGCACGATGGCCGAATCACGTTGTGGCGGGACTACTTCGACTTCCTCGACATGTTCAAGGCGACCTTGCGCGGCCTGGCCGGCGTGGTGGTGCCGTCGCTACGCACCACTCTGTGAGGCGGTTCAGGCGCGGCGCAGTTGCCCGAGTTCGTCGAACGCCTGCGCCCAGCCCAGCAGCCGGTCGGTAGCGCCGGTCAACTCGTTGCGGTAACGCTGCTGCGACAACGGTGAGGTGTCGCCTTGCCCGCTGTTCACCGTCGACACCAATTGCGCTGCGGCAGTCACCATCTCGTTGTACTGGCGCACGCCTTGCCCGAGCTGAGCGGTGAAGGCGTTGATGGTGGGCACCAGATGCTGCCGAGACTGTGGCGCATTGCTGATCGCACGTTCCATCGCGACCACCTCGGTAGCGGTGGCCGCCATCGTCCGTGCCGTGTGATTGGCCACCGCATTCAGTTCACGCAACTCGTCGGCCGGTAGCATCCGTCCGCGCTCCAACACGCCGAGCAGCGAGAACATCCCCCGCTCCGAGGCCATCAGCGCCGACATGGGCTGCCGCGCCGCAGAACCCCACGGCGGCAACCGACGTCCGGAGACCGGGCGCTGCGGCGGAAGCGGCTCGGCGCGCAGCCAGCGGTAGCGCAACCAGAGCAACGTCGCCGGAAAGGCTGCGCCGGCGGCGATCACACCGGTGATGATCAGGCCCCAGACCGGTGTGCTCCACGACGCCAACAGCGCCGTGACGAGCACCCAGAACACGCTCGACAAGGTGAAGAACACTGCCAGTCGCGCCGCCCACCGCCGTTTGCGCAACAGCTTGGCGCGCGGATCGGCCGCGGCGCTGAGCTTTTCGCTCAATGCTCCGGACAAGTCGGCTGCAGTATCGATGCCCCGCTGCACGCCGTGCTGCAGCAACGACTTCCAGGCGCTCGATCCACCGGTCTTGGTAGCCATGATCTAGAACACTCGAATCACTATTGGCCGAGCGGCTTTTCAGGGTTGGCCGGGGCCGGGTTGGTGGCCGGAGTGGCCGGGGTCGTCGAAGTGGCATCACCGCTGGGCAGGGCGTCGCCGCGCATCGAGGCGCGGATCTGCTCCAGCCGGGAGTGCCCGGCCATCTGGACGCTGGCCTGCTGCACCTCCATCATGCGGCCCTGCACCGAGTTCTGCGCCAGCTCGGCCTGCCCGATGGCATTGGCATAGCGGCGTTCGATCTTGTCGCGGACCTCGTCCAGACTGGGCGTGTTGCCCGGGGCGGCGACCTCGCTCATCGACCGCAATGAGGCGCTGACCTGCTCCTGCATCTTGGCCTGCTCGAGCTGGCTGAGCAGCTTGGTGCGCTCGGCGATCTTCTGCTGCAGCATCATCGCGTTCTGCTCGACGGCCTTCTTGGCCTGCGCGGCAGCCTGCAGCGCCTGATCGTGCAGACCCTTGAGATCTTCGACGCTCTGCTCGGCGGTGACCAGCTGGGCAGCGAATGCCTCGGCGGCGTTGTTGTACTCGGTGGCCTTGGCGGCATCACCGGCCGAAGTGGCCTGATCGGCCAGCGTCAGCGCCTGACGGACGTTCACCTGCAACTTCTCGATGTCGGCGAGTTGACGGTTGAGCCGCATCTCCAGCTGACGCTGGTTGCCGATGACCTGGGCGGCCTGCTGGGTGAGTGCCTGGTGCTGACGCTGCGCGTCCTCGATGGCCTGCTGGATCTGAACCTTGGGATCGGCGTACTCGTCGACCTTGGAGTTGAACAGCGCCATCAGGTACTTCCACGCCTTGACGAACGGATTGGCCATGGGTTCGTTCCGCCTTATCTGTCGGGCTTGCCGGTCAGACCCGTGACCGGGCCTCATTGATTCAAGTTGCCGCAATTATTCTGATGCCAACTTATCGGTTCCGGGCATGACGCCACAGCCCCGCGGGCTGTTCGCATGGGCGTTTCGGCGAAAATGTGCAGTCACCCACGCCACCGCCATCGACCCGGCACCGGGGCCGTCGTCACACCCGCGTCACGCCACCGCCATCGAGACGGCCTGGGGAATGACCACCTTGGTCGAGGCATCGATATGGGCCACGTTCGGCGGCGTCGCCGCGGCGGCGTGTTCGCGCTCGGCCAGGCTCTCGCCGGCGTCGCTGAGCACCCGGGACAGCGGCACATCGAGTGCGTCGCAGATCGCGCTGAGCAGCTCACTGGAGGCCTCCTTGCGGCCCCGCTCCACCTCGGAGAGGTACCCGAGGCTGACCCGCGCCGCATCGGACACTTCACGCAACGTGCGTCCTTGGTCGGTGCGGGCGTTGCGCAGCACGTCGCCGATCACCTCGCGCAGCAATGCCGTCATGGTGCCTCCTTCGCCTGTCTGTCACAGGTTCGCTAAGAGACCAACGCCGCAGGCCACCACGAGGTTCCCGAACAGCCGCAGTTATTGATTTTCCACCAGGACCCGCAGGCGCGAGATCGCCGCGTCGACCGCTGCCCGCCGGATATCCCAGCGTGAACCCGACAGCGACAACTCGATGACCTCGGTGTCCACCGGCCCGGCCAGGCCGATGAAAACCGTGCCCACGGGATGGCCGCCGTGCGGTTCGGGGCCGGCCACACCGGTCAGACCGACGCCCCAGGTGGCGGCGCAGCGCTGCCGGGCTCCGACGGCCAGGGCCCGGGCCGTCGGCGCTGCGACGGGCCCGACCGCGTCGAGCACCTGCGGAGCCACCCCGGCCAACCAGATCTTCGTGTCTTCGTTGTAGGTGATCAGACCGCCCTGCAGGACCGCACTGGCCCCGGGTGCCCCGGCCAGCGTCGCGGCCAGCAGTCCAGCAGTCAGCGACTCGGCGGTGGCCACGCTCTGCGAACGCACGGTCAGATCGGCGACCAGCGCCCGGGCGTCGTCAGTGAGCAGCGGATCGTCCACGGGAATCCCTGATCGCCGAGATGACGTAGTCGGCACCGGTGAGCACGGTCAACACCACCGCCACCCACATGATCGCCCAGGCTACGTCGAGCCAGATGGTGGGCCACGCATGCAGCGGCAGCACGAACAGTCCAATTGCCACGGCCTGCACCAGCGTCTTGAGCTTGCCGCCGCGACTGGCCGGGATCACGCCGTGCCGCAGCACCGCAAAGCGCAACACCGTGATCCCGATCTCACGGAACAGCACCACCACGGTGATCCACCACGGCAGGTCGTCAAGCAGCGACAGCCCGATGAGCGCAGCGCCGATCAACGCCTTGTCGGCGATCGGATCGGCCAGCGTGCCGAATTCGGTGATCATCCCGTAGCTGCGGGCCAACGCACCGTCGAAGTGGTCGGTGATCACCGCGATCGCGAATACCGCGAAAGCCGCGATCCGCCAGCCGGTTTCATGACCGTCGCCGACGAAGAGGAAGACGAGGAAGACCGGAACCAGCACCATCCGCACACCGGTGAGCACATTGGCGAGGTTGGCCACGCGCGCACGCGGGACCACCGGATCGGTAGAAGGTTGGCCCGGCACCGCAACAGAATATCGGTAGCCACAACCGATACTCTTGCGCCTGTGAACCCAGGCAGTGTCGCGTCGCGCAAACACCCTGTGGTGCGCCGCGCCAGCACCTCCGATGTCCCGGCGATCAAGAGGCTGGTCGACGTCTACGCGGGCAAGATCCTGCTGGAGAAGAACCTGGTGACGTTGTATGAGGCGGTCCAGGAATTCTGGGTGGCCGAACTCGACGGTGAACTCGTGGGGTGCGGCGCACTGCATGTGCTGTGGGCCGACCTGGGCGAGGTCCGCACCGTGGCGGTGCATCCGAAGGTGCGGGGCACCGGCGTCGGCCATCTGTTGGTGGAGCGGTTGCTCGATGTCGCCCGCGATTTGCACCTGCGACGAATCTTCGTGTTGACCTTCGAGGTCGACTTCTTCGGCAAGCACGGCTTCGAGGAGATCGACGGCACCCCGGTGACGGCCGAGGTGTACGAGGAGATGTGCCGCTCCTACGACACCGGTGTTGCCGAATTCCTCGATCTGTCCTACGTCAAGCCCAATACGCTGGGCAACACCCGAATGTTGTTGACGCTGTGAAGCGCGCCCCGATTTCCGCCGTATTCATGCGGCGATGAACTGGGATTGGGCCGGCAACCGTCTCCGCGCCACGCGCAGTCTCGAATGAGGAGTGGTCCCCTGATGCGACGAACAGTCCGAATGTTTGCCGTGTTGGCCATGGTGATCGGCCTGGCGACGACGGGGTGTTCCTGGATCGGCGATCGAGTGACGGGCAACCGACAGGAACAGGCCGACGATATCGCGCGGCAAATCCGCTCCATGCCCGGAGTGTCGAAGGTCGAAACGAACTACCGGAAGAACATCACCGAAGGTGAACTCTTCACGCTGCGTGTCTTACTGGACCGGGATGCCACCCCCGCGCAGGCCGCCGAGGTGGGACGCACATTCGTCACCCAGGCCGATGCCGAGGGGTTCGTCACCGCGAACTCTGCAGAGATGGTGCTGTCCTACCCGCTGCCTCCCGGTGAGAACAACCACTTCTCCGACACATCCCAGACCAGTGTCGACATCGCCAACAGACCTACAGATGCAGTTCTCGACGCCGATCAGGTCGCAGCCGAGTTCGCCGACTGGTTACAGGCAGGGCAATCGCGGGTCGCCAAGTAGCCACCAGCGCACCCACCCGGTCAGAACTCGTCCGGATCGTCTTCGGCGTCAGCACCATTGGCGTCGGAATCGCCCCGGATCAGCGCCAGGGTTCCGGCCAGCTCGTCGGGTTTGACGAGCACCTCACGCGCCTTGGAACCCTCCGACGGGCCAACGATGCCGCGGGTCTCCATCAGGTCCATCAGCCGGCCCGCCTTGGCGAAGCCGACGCGCAGCTTGCGTTGCAGCATCGAGGTGGAGCCGAACTGTGAGGACACCACGAGTTCGACGGCCTGCAGGAAGACGTCCATGTCGTCGCCGATGTCCGGGTCGACGTCCTTGCGTTCGCCGGCCTTGGCCGCCGTGACGCCTTCGACGAACTCCGGTGCGGCCTGAGACTTGGTGGCCTCGACGACGGCGTGGATCTCCTCGTCGGTGATGAACGCGCCCTGCATACGCAGCGGCTTGTTGGCACCCATCGGCAGGAACAGGCCGTCGCCCATACCGATCAACTTCTCCGCACCCGGTTGGTCCAGGATCACGCGGGAGTCGGTCAGCGACGAGGTCGCGAACGCCAGCCGCGACGGCACGTTCGTCTTGATCAGACCGGTGACGACGTCCACCGACGGCCGTTGGGTGGCCAGCACCAGATGGATACCGGCGGCGCGCGCCTTCTGCGTGATGCGCACGATGGCATCTTCGACGTCACGCGGGGCGGTCATCATCAGGTCGGCGAGCTCGTCGACAATGGCCAGGATGTAGGGGTACGGCTTGTAGACCCGTTCACTGCCCAGCGGCGTGCTGATCTCGCCGGAGCGCACCTTCTCGTTGAACACGTCGATATGACGCACTCGGGACGCCTTCATGTCCTGATAACGCTGTTCCATCTCCTCGACCAGCCAGGCCAGCGCCGCCGCGGCCTTCTTGGGCTCGGTGATGATCGGCGTGATGAGGTGCGGAATGCCTTCGTACGGCGTGAGTTCCACCATCTTCGGGTCGATCAGGATCATCCTGACCTCTTCCGGGGTGGCCCGCGCCAGCAGTGACACCAGCATCGAGTTGACGAAGCTGGACTTACCGGAGCCGGTGGAACCGGCCACCAACAGGTGCGGCATCTTGGCCAGGTTGGCCGAGACGAAATCGCCTTCGATGTCCTTGCCCAGTCCGATCACCAACGGGTGGTGATCACGACGCGTCGACGGCGCAGTGAGCACGTCGGACAGCCGGACCATCTCGCGGTCGGTGTTGGGCACCTCGATACCGACGGCGGACTTGCCGGGGATCGGGGCCAGCATGCGGACGCTCTCGGTCGCGACCGCGTAGGCGATGTTGCGGTGCAGCGCGGTGATCTTCTCGACCTTGACGCCCGGGCCGAGCTCGACCTCGTAGCGGGTGACCGTCGGGCCGCGGGTGCAGCCGGTGACCGCGGCGTCGACCTTGAACTGTTCGAGCACCGAGGTGATGGCGGCTTCCATCTGATCGTTGGCGGCGGTGCGCAGTTTCGGCGGGTCACCGGCGATCAGCAGATCCAGGGACGGCAGCGTGTAGGGACCCTCGACCACGCGGTCCATCACCAGCGTGTCGTCGGCCGCCTTCTTCGCTTCGGCCTTGGGTTCGGCCTTCTTGCGCCGCGGCTTGACGGCCGGCTCCGGGATGGTCGGGGCGTCGGTGTCCTCGGGCAACGGGTAGTTGTCCATCGGCGTGCCGGCCGGCGTCTTGGGTGCCTCGATGGCAGCCGTCGGCCAGGACTGGGGTTGGGCGTCGCCTCGGGCGACATCGTCGTCGTAGTAGCCGTCGGAGTAATCGTCGGGCCCGTCGTCGTACTCGTCGGCGTAATCCCCGTCGTAGTCGTCGTACTCGTCGTCGTAGCCGTCACGGAATGCCCTGGTGCTGAACATGGCGCGCAGCGTCGAGGGCACTTCCCGGATCGTCGTGCCGGTGATCAGGAGCAACCCGAACAGCACTCCGATGAACAGCAGGGGCGCGGCGATCCACTCGGTCAGGCCGTCCGACAGCGGGCCACCGATGGCGAAGCCGACGAACCCGGCGGCGTGCTGACGGGCGATCGGATCCTGCGGCGACCCCGACCACAGGTGCCACAGCCCGAGCATCGGAAGCGCGATCATCGCCGAGCCCAGGATCAGTCGCGGGCGCGATTCCGGGTCGGGCTCGGTGCGCATCAGCACGACGGCAATGACACCGAGGATGACGGGCGCCAGGACCACCGGGCCGCCGATCAGCGTCCGCAGCGCGGTGTCGATCCACTGCCCCACCGGGCCGGCCGCGTGGAACCACGAGCTCGCGGCGACGACGACGGCGACGCCCAACAGTGCGAGCGCCAGCCCGTCACGGCGGTGGCCCGGCTCGATATCACGGGCGCGGCCCACCGAGCGCGCGGTCGACCCGGCCCCCTTGGCGAGCATCAACCAGCCGGCACGAGCGCCTTGGCCCAGCTTCTGACCGGCCACGGATACCGGCGAGGTCTGCGGGCGTCGGGCGGGCTTGCGTCGCGGCGCAGCCGGTCGGCCCGAGCGGGCCGGCGCCGGACGCCGGGACCCGCCCCGCGAGCTGGCGTTTGACCTGCTCGAACGCGCTCCGGATCGGCCGGCGGTCTTGTTAGCCATGCCTGCAAGCCTAGTCGCATATGCCCCACAACCACCATCTGCCACACGGGTCACAAGACGGTATCGAATGACACTTAGCCATACTCATCGAATTCGCCGCCCTATCGCCTAGGGTGGACACTCGTCCAGTTTCGGCACTCATCGAGGAGTTCTGCACACATGCCAGTTGTCGTCGTCGCCACCATGAAGGCCAAGCCCGAGTCCGTCGACGCCGTGCGCGAGGCCTGCACCAAGGCGGTCGCGGCCGTGCATGAAGAGCCGGGCTGCCAGCTCTATTCGCTGCACGAGACCGACGGCACCTTCGTGTTCGTCGAGCAGTGGGCTGACGCCGATGCCCTCAAGGCACACAGCACCGCGCCGGCGATCGGCGCGCTGTTCGGCACCGTGGGCGAGCTGCTCGACGGCGCCCCCGATATCAAGATGTTGCAGCCGGTCGTGGCGGGTGACCCCGCCAAGGGGCAGCTGCGTAGCTGATGAACGCCGCCGCTCCCCTGGCCGGCAAGGTCGCGTTCATCACCGGCGCCGCCCGTGGCCAGGGGCGGGCCGAGGCCCTGCGCCTGGCCGCCGATGGGGCCGACATCATCGCCGTCGATCTGTGCGACCAGATCGACTCGGTGCCCTATCCGTTGGCCACCCCCGAGGACCTGGCCGAGACCGTCGCGCTCGTCGAAAAGGCGGATGCACGCATCGTGGCCACGCAGGCCGACGTCCGGGATGAAGAGGCGCTTCGGAGTGCCCTGCGAACCGGCGTCGACCAACTCGGCCGGCTCGACATCGTCGTCGCCAACGCCGGGATCGCCCCGATGCAATCAGGGCCCGAGGGCTGGCGCGACGTCATCGACGTGAACCTCAGCGGGGTGCATCACACCGTGGAGGTGGCCATCCCGATCATGATCTCCCAGGGCGACGGCGGATCGATCGTGTTGATCAGCTCGGCGGCCGGCCTTATCGGCATCGGTGGCGGTGATCGCGGTTCACTCGGCTACACCGCCGCCAAGCACGGGGTGGTCGGACTGATGCGCGCATATGCCAACCACCTTGCGCCGCATAGCATCCGAGTCAACACCATCCATCCCACCGGGGTGGACACACCGATGATCAACAACGACTTCACCCGGTCCTGGCTTCGACAGGTTGCCGAAGAATCCGACACCCCCACCGACATGGGCAATGCCCTGCCGGTGGGCGCGCTGGCCGCCGAAGACATCGCCAACGCGGTGGCGTGGCTGGTATCGGATCAGGCCCGCTATGTCACCGGGGTGACGCTCCCGGTGGATGCGGGCATCGTGAACAAGCGTTAGCAGGCAACCAATGCGTCGAGCTCTGCGGCGTCGGCGCCGGCCAGCCGGCGGTGCATCGCCTTGGCGATACGTCCGGCCTGGAGCTTGGCCCGTTCGGCGTGCGGGCCCTGATAGAGCTCGTCGACGGTCTCGGTCCACAACGTCAGCCATCGCACGAAATGTCGCGCCGCCAACGGATGGCGGCTGTGCAGATCACGGTGCACGGTGAGCGCACTACCGTGGTAGAGGCCGGCCCGAAACAGCACGGTCTCCCAGAAATCGCACATGACCGGCAAGTGGGAGCGCAGACCCTTGGCGCGCAATTCGGCGAACGGGTCGGCAAGCACCGGGTCCGACAGCGCCTTGCCGTAGAAGCGCCACAACAGCAACTCGACGTCGTCGCGGCCTGTCAGGTCCTCAGCCATCGGAGGAAAGCCTTCCTGGGCCGGTTGCCCGCCCTAGTTTCTACAACCGTTTCTTGTATAAACTGTAACCATGATCTCTGCGATCGGGAAGCGTCGAGTCGACGTCCTGCGCACACTGAAAGCCTCGGACGACCCGATGA
Source organism: Mycobacterium sp. NS-7484 (assembly GCF_001953975.1). Lineage (GTDB taxonomy): Bacteria > Actinomycetota > Actinomycetes > Mycobacteriales > Mycobacteriaceae > Mycobacterium. The sequence continues at coordinate 7,798 of NZ_MBEJ01000084.1, read as the reverse complement.
CGATTGCGCAGATAGCTGCCGAACTCGCAGTCCACGCGAACACCGTGCGGTTTCACCTCGAGCATCTAGAGGCTGCCGGGCAGGTGGAACGTGTCGAACCTCACCAACGCACTCCGGGCCGGCCCGCGCAGCTGTATCAAGCGGTGCGTCGCATGGACCCGACCGGACCGACGCGCTACCGGCTGCTCGCCGAAATCCTGGCCAACGGATTGGCGGTCGACGACGACCCCGCGGCCAAGGCCCGCGTGATGGGTCTCGCCTGGGGACGCACGATGGACAAGCCGGCAGATGACTCCCCCGTCGAAGCCTTGGTGCGTCTGCTCGACGACACGGGTTTCGCTCCGGAACCACCTGCGGACGGCCGACTCAACCTCCGCCACTGCCCGTTTCTCGATCTCGCCCGGACCCGGGCCGCGGTGGTGTGCCCGATCCACCTCGGCCTCATGCAGGGCGCGCTGGAAAGCTGGCAGGCGCCCGTTGCCGTGGAGCGGCTCGACGCCTTCGTCGAACCGGATCTGTGCGTGGCCCATCTGGGCCCGAAAGGAGATTGATTATGAATGCCGGTCTGGCTGTCGCAGTCGCGGTCGCCTTCTGCTGGCTGGGCATGGTGCTGGCGATCTCGTTCATCGAGGCGCCGTTGAAGTTCCGGGCACCTGGTGTGACGCTACAGATCGGACTCGGCATCGGCCGCAGGGTTTTTCGTGCCCTCAATTCCGTGGAGGCCGCCTTCGCCGTCATCGTCATCGTGATGTTCGCGCTGCACCGGCCATCCGCAGCAGTGATCACCGCTTTCGCAGTTGCCATCGTGGCGCTGGCCGTTCAACTGATTGCGGTGCGGCCCAAGCTGACTCAGCGCTCGGACGCCGTGCTGGCGCTTGCCCCGGGTGAGGAGCCGGCCGGGCGGTCCCAGGTGCACTACGTCTACGTCGCGTTTGAACTCATCAAAGTGATCGCCCTGCTGACCGGCGGAATCCTGCTACTTGCCGGCTGACTCCACCGACGGTGTATCGACCCGGACCACAAGGCCTTTCGAATACGGCCGGTGCGGGTCACGCGGATCGGTCTCGGGAAGAATCAGACGCCAGCCCTGGTTCGGGTTCTTGTCCCCGGCCACCAGAAAACCGCCCCGGGCATCGGGACCGGCCAGTTCGTCGGCACTGCGAATCCGGCCGCCCGCGAACAGATCCCCAGCCTGGTCAAGTGCTGCCGGATCCGCAGCCAACCGTCCGAGCCAGGAGACGATCACATCATGCGCGTATGCCGCCTGCGCAGCCGGCAACCGGACGTCGATCAGGATCGCCGTCTTGGCATCAGGCACACCGGCGGGATACACGTCGCACAGGATTCCGCCGCGCATCACCCGGTCGTAGAAACGACGCATCAGGATGGCCGGCATGAGTTTGGTGCCGCCGAACAAGAACGCGAACCACACTGCCACAAGCACTGTGAACACAACCATGTTCTGGTGATCACGGGTTGCGATGGCGTAGTCCACCACACACAGGAGGTATGCCGCGCCGATGGCCATCATCGTCACGAACGCACGGAACAGGTGCGGATACTCCACTGCACGTTTGATGTCGTCCGCTGAGTTGAGCGGAGGAATCGGACGGCGACGCTCGAAGGCACCTGTGGGGAGGCTCACCAAGCCAATCTAACGGCTGTAGAGGGCCGCCCAGTGCATCAATTCGGCTAGATCTCGATGACCGTCGGCACAATCATCGGCTGGCGCCGGTAGGTCTCCCCGACCCACTTGCCCACCGTGCGTCGGACGGCCTGGGCGATCCGGGTCGGGTCCGTGATGTTGTCGGCGGCAAGGCTTTCCAGCTCACGCTCGACGTTGCGGGCTACCGGTTCCAGCGCCTTGGGGTCCTCGGAGAACCCGCGGGAATGCAGGTGGGCCGGACCGGCGGGTTTGCCGGTATCGCGATGCACAACCACCGTGACCGCCACGAAACCCGATGAGAGGATGAGGCGTTCACCCAGCGTGGCGTCACCTACGTCGCCGGTGATCAACCCGTCCACGAACATCTTGCCGACAGTCACCGCGCCGGCGATCGACGCCCTACCGGCCACCAGGTCCACGCTCACCCCGTTCTCGGCGAGCACGATGTTCTCCGGCGGTACCCCGGTGCTGGCGGCCAGCGCCGCATTGGCCCGTAGATGACGCCAGGTACCGTGCACCGGCATCACGTTGCGCGGCCGCACGCCGTTGTAGAGGAACAGCAGCTCCCCTGCATAGGCGTGACCCGAAACATGCACTCGCGCTTGGGCATTGGTCACCACTCGGGCGCCGATCTTGGCCAGCGCGTCGATCACCCCGTAGACCGCTTCCTCATTGCCCGGGATCAACGACGAGGACAGGATGATCAGATCGCCTGCGGTCAGCGTGATGCTGCGGTGCTCGCCCCGCGACATCCGGGACAACGCGGCCATCGGTTCGCCCTGGGTGCCCGTGGTGATGAGCACAACTTTTTCCGCCGGCATCATCTCGGCGGCCCCGATATCGAGGATGTCTGCGTCGGCCACCCGCAGATAACCCAGCTCTCGCGCGATGCCCATGTTGCGCACCATCGAACGTCCGACGAACGAGACCCGCCGGCCCAGCGCCACCGCGGCATCGATGATCTGTTGCACGCGATCGACATTCGAGGCGAAGCAGGCCACGATCACCCGGCCCTCGGCGCCGCGGATCAACCGATGCAGGGTCGGACCGACCTCACTCTCGGACGGGCTGACACCCGGGTGTTCGGAGTTCGTCGAGTCGCACAGAAACAGGTCCACCCCGGCGTCGCCGAGCCGCGACATGCCCGGCAGGTCGGTCGGGCGTCCGTCGAGCGGCAGCTGGTCGAGTTTGATGTCACCGGTGTGCAACACGGTGCCGGCCCCGGTGTGGATCGCCACCGCCAGACAACCGGGAATCGAGTGGTTGACCGCGAAGTACTCGCACTCGAAGACGCCGTGGCGGCTGCTCTGCCGCTCGGCGACCTCGACGAACACCGGTTTGATGCGGTGCTCACGGCACTTCTCCCGGATCAGTGCGATGGTGAACTTGGACCCCACCACCGGGATGTCGGGGCGCAGCTTGAGGAGGAACGGAATCGCTCCGATGTGGTCCTCGTGGGCGTGGGTGACGACGAGTGCTTCGACATCGTCGAGCCGGTCTTCCACGTGACGCAGATCGGGCAGGATCAGGTCGACACCGGGCTCATCGTGCCCGGGAAACAGCACCCCGCAGTCCACGATCAACAACCGGCCCAGGTGCTCGAACACCGTCATGTTGCGGCCGATTTCGCTGATTCCGCCCAACGCGGTAACTCGCAGACCGCCGGGGGCCAAGGGCTTGGGAGGCGCGAGTTCGGTGCTCACTATCGCAACACCGCTGCCGCACGCATATCGGCGGCCAGCGCCTCGATGTCAACGGGGCTGGCGGGAATCTGCGGCAGCCGCGGCAGCCCCGCATCGAACCCCTGCAAGCGCAGACCTTCCTTGGACATGGTGACCCCGCCGAGGTGGGCCTGGGCGCGGGCCAGCGGAGCCAACGACAGGTTGATCTTGCGAGCGGTGGCGACGTCTCCAGAGTTGAACGCAGTCAACATATCTCGCAACTGACCGGCAGCCAGGTGCCCCCAGACGCTGACGAAGCCGACGGCGCCCATGGCCAGCCAGGGCAAATTCAACGTGTCGTCGCCCGAGTAGTACGCCAGTCCGGTCTCGGCCAGGATCTGGCCGCCGCCGTGCAGATCGGCCTTGGCATCTTTGATGCCCACGATGTTGGGATGCCCGGCCAGGATGCGGATGGTCTCCCACGCGATCGGGATCGAGGACCGCGGCGGGATGTCATAGAGCAGATTGGGCACGTCCGTGGCGTCGGCCACCGCGGTGAAGTGCGCGATCAGACCGGCCTGCGGGGGCCGCGAGTAGTACGGCGTCACGACCAGCAGACCGTGCGCCCCCTCGGCCGCGCTGGCTTTTGCCAGGTGCACACTGTGGGCCGTGTCATAGCTGCCGGCGCCGGTGATGATCCGGGCCCGATCCCCGACGGCCTCGAGCACCGTGCGCAGGAGCGCGAGCTTCTCCTCATCGGAAGTGGTCGGCGATTCGCCGGTGGTTCCCGAGAGCACCAGGCCGTCACAACCGGCGTCGACCAGGCGATTGGCCAGGCGAGCAGCGGTATCGAGGTCCAGCGAGCCGTCGGGCTTGAACGGGGTCACCATTGCGGTCAACACCGTGCCCAACTGCGCTGTTACATCGATTCCGCTCGTACTCACGCGCCAAGATTACCCCGGCCGATTCGGTCCTCCGTCGCCGTCCTGACCGGTGGCTCCGTCAAGCCTCCGTCGCCAAAGGAGACGTTGCCACCTCACTGCCGTCCGCCATCGTCGAAATCTCGAAATCGGAGAACACCGCCGGGGCCGCCTCGAGGAGCTCGCGCAGGCAGGCGATGGCCAGCCGGCGGATCTCCACGTCGGCATGTTCACTGGCCCGCATCGCGATGAAGTGGCGCCAGGCGCGGTAGTTCCCGGTGACCACGATGCGCGTTTCGGTGGCGTTGGGCAGTACCGCCCGGGCGGCTTGACGGGCCTGCTTGCGGCGCAGCACAGCGTTGGGTTGGTCAGCGAACTTGGCTTCCAGACGCGTCAACAGTTCGGCGTAGGTCGCCCGGCTGGCGTCGGCGGCCTTGGTGAAGATCTCGACCAGCTCCGGATCGTCCTCGAACCCCGGCGGGACCACGACCTCGGCGTCGTTCTCCGGTACATAGCGCTGTGAGAGCTGTGAGTAGGAGAAGTGCCGGTGGCGGATCAGCTCGTGGGTGGCCGATCTGGAGATACCGCTGATGTAGAAGGACACCGAGGCGTGTTCGAGCACCGAGAAGTGCCCGACGTCGATGATGTGGCGGATGTAGCCGGCATTGGTGGCGGTTTTCGGGTTGGGCTTCGACCAGCTCTGGTAGCAGGCCCGGCCGGCGAACTCGGTGAGCGCGGGCCCGCCCTCGGCATCGGTGCTCCATGGCACGTCCGGAGGGGCCACGAATTCCGTCTTGGCGATCAGCTGCACGCGCAGCGGCGCGATCTCGGCCACAGAATCACCTTACTGTCGGCACCCCGAGTGCTCAGCAGCGTGTCGCTTTCTACCGCTGGGGTGTTGACCGGCCGCTTCACGTCTCCGTTGTGCACCGGTTTCCACATCAGGGTCGTGGTTCGGCGCGTGCAACAACCCCACGGTAGAAACCGGCGGTGAGCCACCCGCCGTCGCGGCCTACACCGGACTTGTCGGACCCCTCATCTTTACTGTCCTGTTCCCCGGACACCGGGCGGCGGGTTCACAGCTTGGACCCTGCCCCGCCGCCCGGCCCACCCGCCTGAGAAGGAAGGTCTATCGATGCTACGCAAAGCCGCCGGACCAACGGACAGCTGTGCCGACACTGTTCAGCGAAAAGTCCTGGCCCCGTTGATCTTCGGCACCACCGCCGTATTCGCACTCGCCGGTTGTGTGTCACCGGATCGAGTCTCGAAGGCTCCCGCGGGCACCCCGATCTGGGATACCGGGCTGTCCTCGTCGTCGACCCCGTCACCGGCCGCGTTGCCGCCCAGCGCCGCAGACTTCGTCGTCGGGGTGGTCATCACCGAACAGAAGTGCTTCGGCTCGGCCGGCTGTAACTACCGCTACACGATCAACCCGCAGTACATCAGCGCAAAGCCACTGCCGGAGAAGACAACTGTGGTTTTCAAGGTGACCGGTGGCGACCAAGATCAGGTCGGCAATTTCACGATCGATGCCGACGGCACGGCGACCTTCGACCGCGAGACCGGCATATCCGGTCCCGAGGGCGCCGACCTGCGGGCCACGGTCACACAAGTGCTGCCCGGGCGATGACGGACCGACGACATGGTCGCTGATCGAGGGGCAGCGACCATGTCGTCTCCCTCTTCTGTCCCCCGATCGGCGGACCTCGGTTGGGCCGGAACATCGCCCGATCAGACGACAGACGCCGGACACCCGTTCGACCACGATTGACCTACAGATACAGGAGGAATGAGATGACCTACCACGTCATGGATCTGGTTTGCGAGCGCGCCAATGAGCGGGACTGGGAACTGATCTTCGACAGCGGCCCGAACAGCGATCAGCGCACCATCGTGTGGGAGCACCTGTGCCCGGACGAAGCCGGGCAGCCCGTCGAGTTGGAGATCACGTTCAACGTGGACGGCCGGGTGGTGCAGACCGAGAAGCGTCAGGGCGGCATGTGGTGCCAGCGCACGACGCCCACCTCCGATTACGCATCGACGGAGGTTCATCTCGAGACTCTCAGCATGATCTGAGCCGGACCCCGCCGCTTTCTGCACCTGGGCTGCTGATCGACAACAGGCACGACCCAGGCGTGGAAAACGGCACACGTCAACGACGCTGGGACGCCGGCTCAGTCGACGAGGACGCCGGCGCGGCGCATCGCGGCCGAGATGTGTTCGAAGTCGATCGCCAGATGTGCACGTGCCAACGCTCTGATCATCGGTTACGTGTTGATCAACGCCGACGCGCTGGCCAAGATCGGCGGGGCCGTGTGGCTCGTCATCGGTGCGATCGTGTTTGCCACCAACGTGTTCCGAGGACGCGGGGTGCCTGAACTAGCCGAGGAGCCGGCGGCAGAACCCGCTCGATGAGGGCGCTGCAGATGATCTGATCCGGCGATCTGGCTCCGTGCCGCGGGGATTGTTGGCATCCTTGGTCAACTATGGGCGACTTCGGGATCGTCGGCGCGTGGGTCATGCTCGCCGTGGTGATCCTCGGCGCGGTGGCGCTGGCCATCGGCAGCGTCCTGCTGGCCAGCCGCGTCATCGCGCGTGACACCCGCCCCGAACACAACTCGGTGTTGTCGCCGTTCCTCACAGTCGTCGGACTTGTCTACGGTGCGCTGCTCGGGTTCACGGTGGTGGTCGGATGGCAGCAGTACCTGTCGGCCGAGACCAACGTCTCCAACGAAGCCTCGACGTTGGTCACCATGTATCGCCAGACGGTGGCCATGCCGCAGCCCGAACAGGGGCAGGTCCGAGAGCAACTTCGCCGGTATGCCGCCGCGGTTCACGGCCCCGAATGGGGCAAGGAAGAGTTCGGTCCGATCAGCAACACCGGCCGGCACGCGCTCACCGAGATGTACCGCATCGTCGGCACCGCACCGTCCGACGGGACAGCAAGCACGATCAACAGCCAGTTTCTCAACCAATTGGCGGTCCTCACCTCGGACCGCAGCGCACGAATCCTCAACTCAAATCCGAGGATTCCGACGCTACTGTGGTGCGCCCTGATCTTCGGAAGCCTGGTTGTGATCAGCCTTGCCAGCTTCATGCGGCTGGCGAACAGCCGTGCTCACCTGATTCTGGTCAGTGCGGTGACCGTCCTGCTTTCGTTGTTGCTCTTCCTGATATTCATGCTGGACCACCCGTACGGCCCCATGGGCGTCACCCCGCACCGGTTCGAACACGCCGTAATGGTGTTCGATCTGATCGATCGCGGAACCTGAGGCGCTCAACCGAGGGCGTGTCGCAGAGCCGTAGCAAGGTCACCGCGCTCACCGACCGTGACATCGCCGACGCCCAGCCAGCCGGCCATCGCCCGCAGCTCCCCCGCCAGCGCGGGCGCTACCCGTGCCGCGTCCTGACCTTCCTCGGTGAACGCGCCCAGCACCTGCAGGGCGGCGTCCGTGCGTTTGAGGTCCACCCGCGCCACCAGTTCCCCGTCGAGCAGGAACGGCCATACGTAGTAACCAAATTGGCGTTTGGGCGCCGGAGTCCTCGTCGAC
>NZ_MBEJ01000083.1 GCF_001953975.1 Mycobacterium sp. NS-7484 | reverse complement strand
GCAGGCCGAGTTCTTCGGCCACCTTGAGTCGAGAACCGTGATGGCGCAGGAAGCACCGCAGCGTCTCCAGCTGTTCGTGATCCAGCCGGTGCAGCCAGTGTTCGGCGAATGCCCGGGCCTTCCCCGGGTCGATCAGACCCAACGGGCCGTCGTCGATGACCCGGTCCCACACCACGGCACCCGAGACTTCGGTGGCCTGAGCCAGGGCCAGCCCGGCCGTGCGGTAGCCGGTCGCCCCGTCGGTCGGGGTGACCACACTGCCGATGCCGACCAGAAATCCGTCGTCCGCCAATCGGGCACCGGTGGGTTCGGCTCGTGACGGTTCGGTGACCGCACACAGCTCACCGGCGTACCCGGCGGCCAGGATTCCGCGGTCCTCCAGCGCTGCCGACGCATCCTCGACGGCGGCTGCGTCACCGACGGCCCGGATGAACCGCATGCGCCTCGGCAGCACGTCGGACGGCTGGTCGACCTCCAGCACCAACTGCGCTGTCCGATGGTCATTCTCGGTGAGAAGTTGCAGGGCGCGGCTGCGGAGGCGCCGCCGGGTGGCAACCCGGCTGCGGTCCTGTTCGTCGATGAGGCCCAACAGGGCAACGGCGGTGGTGACGGCCTGACGCTGACCTTCCGATGCCTGGGCCGGCATCAGCGCGGCCAGATAGGCCGTCGCCCGGCCGCGTAACCCGATAGGGTGCACCGACACCGACAGCGTCGGGCCGGATTGCGCGGCGGCCGAACGCAATCCATGTGACTGCAACCGCCGGACGTCCTCGGCGACTTCGTCGAGGGCAAACTCGGAGCGCCGCGGACCGACCGGCCCGCGGGAGACCCGGCCGTCGGGGTTCACCAGGCACGCGGCACCGTCCAGGGCTCCGGCGAGCGCGGTCACCACGCCGGCGGCCGGATTCGGTTTGGCCGCAGCCGAGATGAGCTTGCGCTGTATCCGCAGCGATTCGCGCGCCGCGGTGGACTCGTGTTCCTCCAACAGTCGCGCGACGTGCCGGCTGATCGCGACGAACGTGGTGCGTCGCGGCACCTCGAGCAGGTTGACCTGGTGGCGGCCACAGGCGTCGCGAAGTCCGGCGGGAACCTTCGCGTGGGTGAGGCCGATCGCGAAGCCGATGGCGGCCACCCCGGCGTCGCCGAGCCTGCGCACATAGCCGTCCCATTCGTCGTCCCAGTCACCGGTTTCCAGACCCGTCGTGAGCAGGATCTCCCCGCCCTCCAGGAACGGCCCCGGGTCGGTGAGTTCACTGGTGGCCACCCACCGGACCGCGGCGTCGGCGTGGGGGAGACCAATCGCGTGCAACCCGAGAGCGCGCACCTCCAGGACGTCGCCGACCAGCACCATGTATGCCAGTTTTGCACAATCACGCAACGCTGTTCTGTGCGTCCCGGCACTATCGCCGCGCCTCCTGGCTGCTTACCGTGATGGTGGACATCCGCCATCAGCAGGAGGAAAACGTGACCATCGCCGAAACCGCGGGTGTGGCCGTCACCCAGGAACGCCGACTCGTCACCGCCATTCCGGGTCCGATCTCGCAGCAGATCCAGGCCCGCAAAACCGCTGCGGTGGCCGGTGGCGTCGGCACCACACTGCCGGTCTACGTGGTGGCCGCCGGCGGCGGAATCCTTGTGGACGCCGACGGGAACCAGCTCATCGACTTCGGTTCCGGCATCGCGGTGACCACCGTCGGCAACAGTGCCCCCGCCGTCGTGGACGCAGTCACCCAGCAGGTGGCCGCCTTCACCCACACCTGCTTCATGGTCACGCCCTACGAGGGCTACGTGCGGGTGGCCGAAGAGCTCAACCGGCTCACGCCCGGCGATCACGACAAGCGCAGCGTGCTGTTCAACTCCGGCGCCGAGGCTGTGGAGAACGCCGTCAAGATCGCCCGGGTGTACACCCGCAGGCAGGCAGTCGTGGTGTTCGATCACGCCTACCACGGCCGCACCAACCTCACGATGGCCATGACCGCCAAGAACCAGCCGTACAAGAACGGGTTCGGCCCGTTCGCCGGCGAGGTGTACCGGGTGCCCACCTCGTTCCCGTTCCGCGACGGCGAGACCGACGGTACGGCCGCGGCGGCCCGGGCGCTGGACCTCATCGACAAGCAGGTCGGTGCCGACAATGTCGCCGCCATCGTGATCGAGCCCATTCAGGGCGAAGGCGGATTCATCGTTCCCGCACCGGGATTCCTGCGTGCGCTGCAGAGCTGGTGTACCGACAACGGTGCGGTGTTCGTCGCCGACGAGGTGCAGTCGGGCTTCGCCCGCACCGGCGCGATGTTCGCGGTTGAGCACGAGGGCGTCGTACCCGATCTGATCGTCACCGCCAAGGGCATCGCGGGCGGCCTGCCGCTGTCGGCGGTCACCGGTCGGGCCGAGATCATGGATGCCCCGCACGCCGGCGGTCTCGGCGGTACCTACGGTGGCAACCCACTGGCCTGCGCGGCCGCCTTGGCAGTCATCGAGACCATCGAACGCGACGGACTGCTGGCCCGCGCCCGGCAGATCGAGGAGACCATGACCGGCCGGCTGGCGGCCATCGCCGCCACGGACAACCGGATCGGCGAGGTCCGCGGCCGCGGCGCCATGATCGCCGTCGAACTCGTCAAACCCGGCACCGTCGAGCCGGATGCCGAGCTGACCAAGCGCATCGCCGCCGCCGCGCATGCCCAGGGGCTGGTGGTCCTCACCTGCGGCACCTACGGCAACGTCCTGCGTTTCCTGCCCCCGCTGTCGATACCCGACAACTTGCTCGACGAGGGCCTGGACATCCTGGCTGCCATTTTTGAGGAGATCCGATGAGCCACGACGTGATTGCCGAACTCGACGCCAAACACGGCATCCTCATCGACGGCCAGGCCCACAGTGCCGCCGCCACGTTCGACGTGTACGACCCGGCCACCGGGCAGACCATCGCCGAGGTGGCCGACGGCACCGCCGACGACGCCCGCTCGGCCGTGGACGCCGCGCACCGCGCCTTCCGCGGCTGGGCCACGACCAGCCCGCGACAGCGCAGCGACATCCTGCGCCGCGCCTACGAGTTGATGCTCGCCGACAGCGACCGGTTGACGGCCCTGGTCTGTGCGGAGAACGGCAAATCGCAGACCGACGCCCGCGCCGAGGTGGGCTACGCCGCCGAGTTCTTCCGCTGGTTCGCCGAAGAGGCGGTCCGCACCGACGGCGGGTACGGGGTGGGCCCGGCCGGAGGCACCCGGACGCTCGTCACCCACAAGCCCGTCGGAGTGGCCGCGCTGGTGACACCGTGGAACTTCCCGGCTGCGATGGCAACCCGCAAGATCGCCCCCGCGCTGGCGGCCGGCTGCACCGTGGTGCTCAAACCCGCGGCCGAGACGCCACTGACCGCGCTCGCGATCGCCGGCATCCTGTCGGCCGCGGGAGTCCCCGACGGGGTGGTGAACCTGGTACCGACCACCGACGCGGCCGGCGTGGTGGCGACCTGGCTCGGCGATGACCGGGTCCGCAAGATCTCGTTCACCGGCTCCACCGGCGTCGGCCGGGTGCTGTTGCGGCAGGCAGCCGACCGGATCGTCAACGCCAGCATGGAGCTCGGCGGGAACGCCCCGTTCGTCGTCACCGCCGACGCCGACGTGGAGGCCGCCGTGGCGGGCGCGATGGTGGCCAAGTTCCGCGGTGGTGGTCAGGTCTGCACCGCGGCCAACCGCTTCTATGTCCATGCCTCCGTCGTCGACGACTTCGTCGCCGAGTTCGGTGCTCAGATCACGGCTTTGCGCGTGGGCCCGGCTACCGATCCGGCCTCGCAGGTCGGTCCGCTGATCACCTCGCGCGCCGCGGCGCGGGTGACTGCCGCGGTCGAGGCCGCGGTGGCCGACGGTGCCGTCGTCACCGCCCGCGCCGAGGCGCCCGCCGAGGGATGGTTCGTCGCACCGACCCTGCTGACCGGCGTTGCGCCCGATGCCGCGATCCTGGCCGACGAGATCTTCGGGCCCGTCGCGCCGGTCGTGGTGTGGGAAGACGAGGACGAGCTCGTGCGTTTGGTCAACGACACCGAATATGGTTTGGCGGCTTACGTCTACGCCGGCCGGCTGCAGGACGCGGTGCGGCTCGCCGAATCGTTCGACGTCGGCATGGTCGGCATCAACCGGGGAATCGTGTCCGACCCGTCGGCGCCGTTCGGTGGAATGAAGCAGAGCGGGCTCGGCCGTGAAGGAGCCCGTGACGGCTTGCGCGAGTTCCAGGAGACGCAGTACTTCAGCGTCGCGTTCGACTGAGGCCGGCCATCGGCTCAGAACGGTGTCGAGTGCGACATCAGGCTCAACATCAGCACGGTGGCGCACACCAGGGCACCGAACATGATCAGGCCCATGATGAGGACCACGAGCCACTCCAGGCAGTGCTGTTTACCGCGGGTGAGCCTCGAGAGGTGTTGATCCTGCATGAGTTCGCATGCCACCACCGCGAATTCGACGTTCGTCAATTCGGCGTTGGCCGCGGGCGCGCCGGAGGAGATCTGGCGAAGCCGGGCCGCGTCGATCGCGACGCCGACCCCGGCGAACCGCCGACTCATCTGCCGCGCCTGTCGTCGGCTGAGCCGGTGATCAAGCGTGGTCATCGGATGCGGCTGATGTCGCCACCCGCCGCCGTACGCGCTTGACGGGGTCGTCATAACGCTCTGAGTCTACGAGCGTGGCGCGTTCTCAGGAACCCTGCGCGCGTGCGGTGTTCACGTGCGCAAGTACTTTGCTCACCGGATGACCCGGTGCACATCGTCGGTGACATCGCCGCCGTCCTGAGCGATCCACGGTCCGTCGATCGACGGATCGATGATTCCCTCCTCCAACCACGTGTACCGACCGTCGAGCACGCCGTGGGCCAACGTCCGGTCGGCGTCGTCGCTGTTGTCCCAGAGTTCGGTGAACAGTCGGTCGGCCCGCACCCGCGATTGCCGGCAGAAGGCGTCGGCCAGCTCGACCGCAGAGTCCGGCCCGTCACTTGCGGCCCGGACGCAGGCCGCCGTCATCGCGAACAATTCGGCCCCGATGTCGACGATCCGGCCGAGGAAACGCTGCCGGTATTCCAACTTGCCCTGCCATCGCGACATCGCGTAGAACGTGCTGCGGGCGAGCTTTCGGCTGGCCCGCTCCACATAGCGCAGGTGCTCGGCCAGCGGGCCGAATTCGGTGAAAGTCTTTGGCAGCTGACCTTTTCCGGTGACCAGGGTGGGCAACCAGCGGGCATAGAACTTGCCGGCCTGCGCGGCCGCTTTCGCTTTCTGCTTGAGGTCGGCATCGGGATCGATGATGTCGCCGGCCACCGACAGGTGGGCATCCACCGCCTCGCGGGCCAGCATCAGATGCATGATCTCGGTAGACCCCTCGAAGATCCGGTTGATCCGCATGTCGCGCAGGATCTGCTCGACGGGCACGCCCCGTTCCCCGCGGGCGGCCAGCGACTCGGCGGTCTCGAAACCGCGGCCGCCACGGATCTGCACCAGCTCGTCGGCGATCAACCAGGTCATCTCCGAGCCATAGAGCTTGGCCAGGGCGGCCTCGATCCGGATATCGGTGCGGCCGGCATCGGCCAGCTCACCGGCGAGCTCGACCATCGACTCCATTCCGTAGGCAGTGGCCGCGATGAACGCCACCTTGCCGGCCACGGCGTCGTGCTCACCGACCGGCCGGCCCCATTGGACGCGCTCCTTCGACCATTCCCGGGCGATCTTCAGACACCACTTCGCTGTCCCGGTACACACCGCCGGCAGCGAGAGGCGTCCCACGTTGAGCGTGGTCAGGGCGATCTTGAGGCCTTCGCCTTCGCGGCCGATGCGGTTGGCGGCGGGCACCCGGACGTCGGTCAGCTTGGTCAGGCCGTTCTCGATCCCCCGTAATCCCATGAACGCGTTGCGGTTCGTGACGACGATGCCGGGCGTATCGGCTTCGACGACGAAGGCGGTGATGCCGCCCTTGTGCCCCTCGGAGCGCGGCACCTGGGCCATCACCACCAGCAGGTCGGCGATGACGCCGTTGGTGGTCCACAGTTTGACGCCGTTGAGCAGGTAGTCCTCCCCGTCGGGGGTGGCGGTGGCGTGCAGCCGCGCCGGATCACTGCCCACATCGGGTTCGGTGAGCAGGAACGCGCTGATCTCCCGCGTACACCGCGGCAGCCAGGTCCGCTTCTGCTCATCTGTCCCGAACATCGATACCGGCTGCGGGACGCCGATCGACTGATGCGCCGACAGCAGCGCACCCAATGCCGGGTGGACCGAGCCGACGAGCGCGAGCGCCTTGTTGTAGTACACCTGCGACAGGCCCAGGCCGCCGTAGTCGGTGCCGATCTTCATGCCGAACGCGCCGAGCTCCTTCAGACCCCGGATCACCGCGTCGGGGATCTGTGCGTCGCGTTCGATGACCGCGGCGTCGATCTGCGTCTCGCAGAACTCCCGCAGCGTGACCAGAAAGGCCTCGCCCCGCTCGGTGGTTCCGGTGGGACCGCGCGGGTGCGGGTGCACGAGGTCCAACCGTAATCGTCCCAGAAACAGTTCTTTGCCGAAGCTTGGCTGGTGCCACTGCGCTTCCCGCGCTGCCTCGGCGACCTGCCTGGCCTGTCGTTCGTTGACTTCTCCGGTAGCGGTCATCGCCGCCTCCAAACGTCGGGCTCTGACTGTGGTCGGATACCCGGCATTCGGTCAGTTCACGCACATGATCGGCAGCGGGCGATCCGGTAAGCACAGGTACCGGGCCCGGTCTCGCTACACTTACCGTAAGTCCAACGGTTAGGAGCCGCGTTGATCAAGGTCATGCAGGGCGTGCGAGTGCTCGAGGTCGCGCAATTCACGTTCGTACCGGCGGCCGGGGCCATCCTCGCCGACTGGGGCGCCGACGTCATCAAGGTAGAACACCCGGTGCGCGGCGACACGCAGCGCGGCTTCATCAACATGGGAGGGTTCCAACTCGACCCCAACCGCCATCCGCTGATCGAACATCCCAATCGCGGCAAGCGCAGTGTCGGCATCGATGTCTCGACCCCCGGTGGTCAGGAGGTCCTCTACGAGATCGCGAAGACGGCAGACGTCTTCCTGACCAATTACCTTCCTGCGCAACGGCAGAAGAACAAGTTCGACGTCGAGCACATCCGGGCGGTGAACCCGGACATCATCTACGCCCGCGGCAGCGCCTACGGGGACAAAGGGCCCGAGCGCGATACCGGCGGCTTCGACGGCACCGCCTTCTGGACCCGCAGCGGCGTCGGGCACGCGCTGACCCCGGAGGCGATCAACGGCGCTCTGTCCCAAGGCATTCCGGCCTTCGGTGATTCGATCGGCGGGATGAACATCGCCGGCGGCATCTCCGCGGCGCTGTTCCACCGCGAACGGACCGGGGAAGCCGCCGAGATCGACGTGTCGCTACTCAGCACGGCGTGGTGGGCGGCCGGCGCCAGCGTCACACAGGGTATGGAGACCGGTGAGACCATGCGCTCGCTGATGCCCGACGACGCCACTTCGGTGAACCCGTTCATGGCCAACTACCGGACCTCCGACGGCGGCACCATCAATCTGTGCATCGTCAGCCCGACGGGCTACATCCGCGATGCCTTCGAACATCTCGGGCTGCCCGAGCTGGCCGATGACCCGCGGTTCTCCGATGTACTGCCGCTGATCGAGAACGCCACCGAGGGTGTCGAGCTGATCGCGAAGGCCATCGGCAGCAAGCCGTTCGAGTACTGGCGTCAACACCTCAAGACGATGAAGGGCCAGTGGGCGCCGTTCCAGAGCTTGGTCGATCTGAACACCGACGATCAGGCGATCGCCAATGACATGGTCGTCGAGGTGGAAGCCGCCGATGGGGGCAAGCCGTTCAAGGTGGTGCGCGGGCCCGTGCAGTTCAACCACGAGCCCCTCGAGACCACCAGGGCACCCCAGGCCTCTGAGCACACCGAGATCGTGCTGATGGAGCTCGGCATGGATTGGGATCGAATCGAAGAACTCAAGGAATCCGGCGCGATCGCGTGAACCCGCGCCGCTTTACGTCGCCGTTTCCACCCAGGGGTCGTTGGATCGCGAAGATCGCGACCCCTGGGTAGAAAGCGACGTCGCCTGAACTAGTTACATCCGCTCGCGTGGACCCACCGGCCGTTGTAGCCGATGCAGCCGCTGACGTTCGAGCCCGGCGGAGGCGGTGGCGGCGGTGGCGCGTCCTCCGGAAGCGGTGCGTAGTAGGCCGGCGGCGGCACATACGGGGCGACCGCGTCGGCGACGTTGACGCAGCCACCCACCGAGATCCGACGTCCGGCGCTCGCACACACATCGGCGGCGGCAGTGCCTGCGGGAGCGAGAACGATGGCACCGGGCAGTGCGGTGAAGGCGAGC
Source organism: Mycobacterium sp. NS-7484 (assembly GCF_001953975.1). Lineage (GTDB taxonomy): Bacteria > Actinomycetota > Actinomycetes > Mycobacteriales > Mycobacteriaceae > Mycobacterium. The sequence continues at coordinate 68,539 of NZ_MBEJ01000083.1, read as the reverse complement.
GCGACGGTGGCCGCGCGCAGCCATGATGATCGAGGCGTGTGCGTCATTGTCCTGGTCCTAATGGCTGGTCAGGCGGCTTGATACCGCAACGGCTGCGGAAATCGGTGAGCGGTTGACGGATACCGACCAGGTCAGCGTGGGCCTGGGGGTTGGCATCGAAGAAGGCCCGGGTGGCGTCCGGCACTTCTTCATGCGGGCGTCCGTGCAGATTTGTGTAGAAATCGTTCACGTCCGGATGGGTCCACAAGTATGTGGAGGTCGCGGCGGCGACGCCGGAGGCGATGCCGGCGAGATCGGCTGCCGTGCAATTGGGTGGGCGTGGCGGCGGTTCGGCTGCCGCAGTCGCGGGACTGAACAGACCGACAACGACTCCGACGGCACCGGCGGCCAATGCCGGGACCAATCCGGGGTGCGCGGTGAACGGTGTGCGGGACACAGCGGGACTCCTTCCCGAGGCGGGCAGGTGCCGAATGCATCGCCCGGCGGGCCGAACTGTAGCAGGCGCGACGGGGCGGGCGCGACGAATCGTTCGCTCGGCAAGTACGTGGCTTGGCTTGGCCCGCCGGGGTTTAGGGCGGTGGTGCTGAACCGGTCCGGGCTTTGCGGTATGCCGTGGGAGTCGAGCCGAACCAGCGTTTGCAGGAACGGGTGAGCACGCTCTGCTCGGAGTAACCGAGTTGGCGACAGACCTGGTCAAGGCCGAGATCGGTATCGAGCAGCAGACGTTGAGCGACGTCGCGGCGCGTTTGATCGACCAGATCGGCGAACGTCGCGTTCTCCGCGAGCAGACGACGTTGCAGTGCCTTGGGGTGCAGGCCGATGTGGCGGGCCACGTCGTTGAGCCCGACAGGTCCAGTGGGCAGGATTTGGCGGACCAGGCTGCGCACCAGTTGGCTGGTCGCCGGGTTGGATTCGCCGATGACCTGGGCGAGGTAATCGACCGCGGTCTGATGGGCGAGTCGATCGATGGGTAGCGGCCGTTGCAGGTCGGCGGTGCGCAGCGTGAAGCCTGCGACCGGTTCGAAAAAGCTGGGCGGACAACCGAAGTAGGCCTGATAGTCGTCGGCCGGAGTCAGTGCGGGATGTGGCAGGTGCACGGCTACGGGCCGGTAGTCGGTACCGAGGAACAGTCGCAACACCTGCAGCGTGACTCCCAGGGAGAGCTCGACGGCCTGGGCCTGCGGTGGTGACGGGTCCAGGAGGTACTCGAATTCGAAGCGGCTCAGTTCGGGATCGAGGTGGGCGGTAACCCGCGCGGTGATCGACGGGCTGTAGGCCGCCATGAACTTGTCGAAGATCACGAAGGCTTCGGCGACGGTACCGGCGTTGCGGCCTGCCAGCCCGACCGGACCGAGGATGTCGATGCCCTGCTGCAGCGCCAAACGCCGCCCGAAATCCGGTGTTCCGAGTGCGGCGGCGGTGTGTTCGAGCATCTTCGCCCCATTGGGCAGGGAGATGAAGCGATCGTGACGACCGACGTCGTCGTAGGGAATGTGGGCGGCATCGACCAATGCGCGACTATCCCCACCGAGTTCGGTGACCAGTTGGTGAAAATTGGTGAGTGCCGTCCCTCGAATCACGGCCATGTCCCACAATGTCAAAGATTTGTCTCGGAATGTCAAGACAACTGCTGCGGGTTTGCTGCACAGTAGATGCCCGGGTCGGGGTAAATCGGCTGCGCGGCTTGCCCCACCAGTGGTCGGCTGCACAGCCCGAGTCCTGTTGAGGAGAGGGGCGCGGTGTCTGACGTGCAGGGTGACCACATGGTGGCGGCGGCTCTACCAGACGGAGGGGTTTTGCCCTTCCCGCCGGTTCCGTCGGGCAGTATCGCGGGCCGCACGTTGCAGGAGTCGACGTATCAGCCGCGCGCCGTTCCGAAACGGCTGCACGATGACTCGCCGAACATCGTCATCGTCCTCATCGACGACGCGGGGCCGGGCCTGCCCTCGACGTTCGGTGGCGAGGTCACCACATCCACGCTCGATCGGATCTGCGCTGAAGGCGTGTCCTACAACCGCTTTCACACCACCGCGATGTGCTCGCCGACCCGCGCTTCGCTGCTGACGGGCCGCAACCACCACGAGATCGGCAACGGCCAGATCGCCGAGCTGGCCAACGACTGGGACGGCTACGCAGGCAAGATCCCGCGGTCCTCCGCGACGGTCGCCGAAGTGCTCAAGCAGTACGGCTACGCCACATCGGCCTTCGGAAAGTGGCACAACACCCCCGCCGAAGAGACCACCGCGGCCGGACCGTTCGAGAACTGGCCCACCGGTTTGGGTTTCGAGTACTTCTACGGCTTCCTGGCCGGTGAGGCCTCGCAGTACGAACCGAACCTGGTGCGCAACACCACCGTCGTCGCCCCGCCGAAAACCGCCGAAGAGGGCTACCACCTCTCCGAGGACCTGGCCGACGACGCGATTTCATGGCTGCGCCGGCACAAGGCGTTCAACGCCGACAAGCCGTTCTTCATGTACTGGGCCAGCGGCGCCATCCACGGCCCGCACCACATCATGAAGGAATGGGCGGACAAATATGCCGGCAAGTTCGACGACGGCTGGGATGCCTACCGGGAACGCGTCTTCGAGCGCGCCAAGGACAAGGGCTGGATCCCGCAGGACTGTGCCCTGACCGAACGCGATCCGCAGCTCGCGGCGTGGGACGACATCCCCGAGGACGAGAAGCCCTTCCAGCGCCGGCTGATGGAGGTCGCGGCCGGCTACGGCGAGCACGTCGACGTCCAGGTGGGCCGTATCGCCGACGAGCTCGAATCGCTCGGCTACGCCGAGAACACGCTGTTCCTCTACATCTGGGGCGACAACGGTTCATCGGGTGAAGGCCAGAACGGCACGATCGCTGAACTGTTGGCGCAGAACGGTATTCCCACCACGGTGCGCCAGCACATCGATGCCCTCGACGAGCTGGGTGGCCTCGACGTGCTGGGCTCCCCGCTGGTCGACAACCAGTACCACGCGGCCTGGGCATGGGCCGGTAGCACTCCGTACAAGGGGATGAAGCTGCTCGCCTCCCATCTGGGTGGCACGCGCAACCCCATGGCCGTGCGCTGGCCGGCACGGATCACCCCGGACGCCGCTCCCCGTGACGTGTTCCTGCACTGCAACGACATCGTGCCGACCATCTACGACATCGTCGGCATCGTGCCCCCGCAGATGGTCAACGGTGAACCTCAGATGCCGATCGCCGGAGCGAGTTTCGCCCGCACACTGGCAGATCGGGACGCACCCGGCGGCAAGAAGACCCAGTACTTCGAGATCATGGGCAGCCGCGGTATCTACCACGACGGCTGGTGGGCCTCGGCCCGCGGGCCCCGGCTCCCCTGGGTGCCGGGCCAGCCGCCGGGCATCGCCACCTGGACACCCGACAACGACGTATGGGAGTTGTACCACCTCGACGAAGACTGGTCACAGGCCCACGATCTCGCTGCCGAACAGCCCGAGAAGCTGGCTCAGATGCGCGAGATGTTCATGGTCGAAGCCGCACGCAATGCCGTGCTGCCCGTCGGCGGTGGCCTGTGGGTTCCGGTCTATCACCCCGAGTTGCGTATCGCCCCGCCCTACAAGGAATGGGAGTTCTCCGGCGACACCATCCGGATGCCGGAGTTCTGTGCGCCTGCCCTGGGCAACAAGAACAACGTCGTCACCATCGACGTCGACGTCCCCGCCAGCGCCAACGGGGTGCTGTACGCGCTCGGGGCAGCGGCCGGAGGACTGACCCTCTACCTGGACGAGGGCTACCTCTGCTACGAGTACAACCTCTTCATCCTGCAGCGCACCAAGATTCGGTCCGAATCCAAGGTGCCGCCAGGACGAGCGACGCTCACGGTGACCACCCAGTACGCGGATCCGCGCCCGGCCGGCCCGCTCGACATCACCGTGGCCCGCAACGGCGAGACGATCGCAGGCGGGCAGGTTCCGATCAGTGCGCCGCTGTTGTTCACCGCCAACGACTGCCTCGACATCGGTACATGCCTCGGCTCGCCGGTATCACTCGACTATCGCGAACGCGCGCCCTTCCCCTTCGAGGGACGGATCCACCGCGTCCACGTGGCATACACCTGATCGGCAAAACCTCATAGACGAAAGGCTTTTCGTGAAAATGGATCGACGCACGACCAGATGGCTGGTCGCGCTCGGCACCACGATGCTGATGATGGTCACCTCGGCATGCTCGCCGTCGACCCCCGAACAACCAGCCGAACCCGGGCAGCTGACACCGGCTGAGGCCAAGGCCATCGCGCTGGACGCGTACGTCTACGGCTACTCCCTGGCGACTGTCGAGATGACGCGACGGGTGATGACGAATGTCGACAAGGTTGAGGCGCCGCGGGCGCCGATGGGACAGCTGATGCGGATGCGCGAGTATCCGAACGCCCAGTTCCGCGACGTCACCGCGCCCAACGCGGACACGCTGTACACAAACGGATTCATCGACGTCAAGAACGAGCCGTGGGTGTTGAGCCTGCCCGACGCTCACGACCGTTACTACCTGTTCCCGATGCTCGATGCCTACACCAACGTGTTCGAGGTTCCCGGGAAGCGCACTACGGGCACCGGTCCGCAGACCTACGCCATCACCGGGCCCGGTTGGAAGGGCACGCTGCCGCCGGGCGTGACGGAGTACAAGTCGCCTACCTCGACGGTGTGGTTGCTGGGACGCATCTACTGCGATGGCACACCCGAGGACTACGCCGCTGTACACAAACTGCAGGACGAGATCTCGCTGGTGCCGCTCAGCTCGTACGGCAAGCCCTACACGCCACCGGCCGGCAAGGTCGATCCGGCAATCGACATGAAGACCCCGGTCCGCGATCAGGTCAACAACCTCAGCACCGAGGACTACTTCAACCTGGTGGCCACCTTGATGAAGGACAACCCGCCCACCGAGGCGGACAAACCCATCGTGGACAAGATGGCCAAACTCGGCATCGTCGCGGGGGAGAAGTTCGAGCTGAACAAGCTCGGTTCCGATGTCGCCGCGGCTCTGCAGTCGGTGCCCAAGGACGGCGCCGCGAAGATCATGTCCCGCTTCAACGAGTTGGAGGACGTCAACGGCTGGCGGTTCACCACACAGACCGGTGAGTACGGCACCGACTACCTGCAGCGCGCACTCATCACCTATGTCGGTCTTGGCGCCAACCGGCCACAGGATGCGGTCTACCCGACCTCGGAGACCGACGCCGATGGGCAGGCCTACGACGGCGCCGACAAGTACACCGTGCACTTCGACAAGGGCCAGTTCCCGCCTGTCGATGGGTTCTGGTCACTGACCATGTACGACGAGGGTTTCTTCTTCGTCGATAACCCGCTCGACCGCTACACGTTGAGCCAACGGAACGCCTTCGTCACCAACCCGGACGGTTCCGTCGATCTCTACCTGCAGCACGACAACCCCGGCCCACAAAAGGAAGCCAACTGGCTGCCCGCGCCGGCCGGCAAGTTCAACCTCATGCTGCGCCTGTACTGGCCGAGGGAAACCGCGCCGTCGATCATCGACGGGACGTGGAAGCCACCGGCCATCAAGAAGGTCCCCTGACGGGGCTTGCCGGAAATTTGCCAAATTAAGAACGAGATGGCTGCCACACCAGGTGTGGCAGCCATCTCGTTTATTCGGGTGTAGCAAGGGCTACATGTGCACCGCCCGGTGGCGATGGCGAAGCAGGCGGGTCAACCAGCGGACATCGATCAACATTGCATCGGCCTTTCTGTCAGGCGCTCTTGATAAGCAGGGGGAGCAACCGGCGGCGTGCCGTGTTGCCTTCGGCGAAGTGATGCAGGGCTTCTGGCACCGACGAGCTGAGCGGGACGCCCACCTGCTGGCGACGAATCTCGGTGACGACCGGCTGGCTGGCGACCACCGACCAGTCCACGCCGAGCGTGCCGCACCTTTCATCGATGTCGTAGAACAGCGAGATCGCCTGCGGGGCAAAGCTGTTCACGCCACTCAGGTCGAGTGCCAACGGCTTCTCCGCGAGGATGAACCGATTTGCATACGACGCGATCTGGTCGATGTTGTTGCTGTCGATATCTCCCTTGACGGTCACCACTGTCGCCAGCTGGCGGCATACCGCGCGCATCGATGCGCCCTCGCAGATGACTGCCGAGTTTCCGTACCGAAAGTGTCGATCCATTGCCGGGGTGTTGTTCGTGAATGTCATGATCAGCCTCCCGCCTTCTTTCCTGAGCTCTGGCTGAGCTCCGTCGCGTCAACCTGTCCCCAAAGTTATGCGGGCAATCTAAGGCGGCTGGGTGGGCAGCGTTAATACTTTGCTAAGAACCCTTCCGGGCTTACTCGTCGGTAAGGTTCACACGATCAGGACGTCGAGGGTTCGAGGTCCGTGGACGCCTTCTACCCGCTGCAGTTCGATGTCGCTGGTGGCGCTGGGGCCGGAGATGAAGGTCAGGGGCCGCGTCGGCGCCAGCCCGGCGAACGCCTGCGGCACGGTGTCCACGATCTGATCGGCCCGCACCACACAGAGGTGGTGGTCTGGCACCAGGGTCAGTGCCCGCCGTCCTTGGGTGGGGCCGGCGTCGAGCACGATCGTGCCGGTCGCGGCGATGCCGAGCGCACATCCGGTCAGCACTGCATCGGCGCGGTCGAGGTCGGCGACGCCCAGCGTCGGCTCGTCGAGGACCGTCGTCAGTCCCGAGACCCACTCGGGTGGCAGATCGGCGGGGATGACCACGGTGGCTTCCGGGCCGACCAGTGCGCGGACCGTCGACGCGATCGCCTCCGGCTCGATGCGGTGTACCCGGGCCCGATACTCGGCGACTGCTTCAGCGAACCGTTCGATGTTGCCCGGGCCGGTCAGCGGCTCGCGGTGGTAGTCACGTGGAACCCGCACCGGCTGCGGTGGCGCGGACGCCAGGGCGGCCCGGATCCGTCCCAGCACCGCAGCCTTGGCTTCAGGCGTCGGGCCGGTCATCCTTGCCCCTCCTGATGCGTGCGGCTCCACCATTGTCGGAATGTCTCCGCAGGCGGTTGGGGAATGTCGCGGCTGGCGGTCCATTTGGAGGCAGGCCAGGGCAGCGCGGTGATGCGGTGGTCGCGCCCGGCGATCAGCCGCCCGGCACTCAGGGCCTTCTCGGCCAGTGAAAACCGGCCCGCACCGGCCATCGCCCACCCTGCGGCCTTCATGGCCAGGTCTTGCCCGCCGGGTAACCCTCCTCTGTCTTGGTCCACCTGCTCGGCTCGCAGATGGACAAGGATCGACGGGATGTCGATGCGGACCGGGCAGGCTTCGAAGCACGCCCCGCACAGCGAAGAGGCATACGGCAGGCTGGCGTTGGGATCATCGTGACCGGTGGTGCCGGTGAGCTGAGGACTCAGGATCGCCCCGATCGGTCCCGGGTACACCGACCCGTAGGCGTGGCCGCCGGTGCGTTCGTAGACCGGGCAGACATTCAGGCATGCGCTGCACCGGATGCAGTGCAGCGCCGGGCGCCCCACCTCGTCGGCCAGCACCTGCGTGCGGCCGTTGTCCAACAGGACCAGATGGAACTCCTGCGGCCCGTCGCCGGGGTGCACACCGGTCCACATCGAGGTGTAGGGGTTCATCCGTTCGGCCGTGGAGGAGCGCGGCAGCAGCTGCATGAACACCTCGAGATCGGTGAAGGTCGGCACGATCTTCTCGATGCCCATCACCGTGATCAGCGTCTGCGGCAGCGTCAGACACATCCGGCCGTTGCCTTCGGACTCCACCACCGCCAGCGTCCCGGTCTCGGCAATGCCGAAATTGGCCCCGCTGATCGCGACGTCGGCGGTGAGGAACTTGCGACGTAGGTGGGCTCGGGCCGCCATGGCCAGCACGCGGGGATCGTCGGTGAGCTCGCCCGCCTCGGGCATCTCGCGGGTGAAGATCTCCCGGATCTCGGCGCGGTTGCGGTGGATGGCCGGCACCAGGATGTGACTGGGCTTGTCGTGGCCGAGCTGCACGATGAGCTCGGCCAGGTCGGTCTCGAACGCGGCGATGCCCTGGGCCTGGAGGTATTCGTTGAGGCCGATCTCCTGGGTGGCCATCGACTTGACCTTGACCACCTCATCGGATCCGGTGGCGCGGATCAGATCGGCGACGATGCGGTTGGCCTCCTCGCCGTCGCGGGCCCAGTGCACCACACCGCCACGCTTGGTGACGTTGTCCTCGAACTGCTCGAGCAACTCGGGAAGCCGCGCCATGACGTCCTGCTTGAGCGCGCTGCCCGCGGCGCGCAGCTGCTCCCAGTCGTCACATTCGGCGATCGCGGCCAGCCGCTTGCCCCGAATCGTGTGGGTGGCATGGCCGATGTTGCGGCGCAGCTGGGAATTGGCCAGGGCGGCCCGGGCGGCGACCGGGAATGATTCCTCGCCGCGCAGGTTTCCGACGCCGGGGGTGCCGAGAAACGTCATGGGCCGGCCGCCAGGATCTCGGCCAGGTGCACCGTGCGCACCCCGGAGCGCAACCGGCTCAGCCCGCCGCCGATGTGCATCAGGCACGACGAGTCCCCGGCGCTGCACACCTCGGCATCGGTCTCCAGGATGTGGGCCATCTTGTCGGCCAGCATCGCCGTGGACGTATCGGAGTTCTTGATCGCGAAGGTTCCGCCGAAGCCGCAACAGGAGTCGGCGTGCGGCAACTCCACCAGCGTCAAGCCCCGCACATGGCGCAGCAGCCGCAGCGGCTTGTCACCCACCCTGAGCATGCGCAGCGAGTGGCACGTCGGGTGATAGGTGACCCGGTGCGGGTAGTAGGCGCCGACGTCGTCGACACCGAGGACGTCGACCAGTAACTCGGACAACTCGAAGGTCTTGGCGGCCAGTTGTTCGGCGCGGATGGCGAGTCCTTCGTCACCCGCGCGCCGGGCCACCATCGCGTGTTGGTGACGCACCGAGCCCACACACGATCCCGATGGCGCCACCACGGCGTCGCAGTTCGCGGATTCAAAGGCCTCGACGTGGTTGCGCACCAGCGCGGTGGCTTCGGCCAGATAGCCGGTGTTGACATGCATTTGGCCGCAACAGGTTTGACCATCGGGAAAGACCACCTCGTGGCCGAGGCGTTCGAGTAGTTGCACCGTGGCGATGGCGGCCGAGGGGAACAGCGCATCCGCCAGGCAGGTCGCGAAGAGGGCGATTCGCATGTCTCAACCTCGCTTCCACTGGGCGCCGCGGTAGTGCTCCCACGGGTTGTAGTCGGCGAGGAGTTCTTCCTGCGGGGGACGCTCGGCCTCGGGCACGTGCTGCAGGTTGATCCGGACCCGGTACCAGATCGAGCTCGGACCACGCATGCCGTCGAGGAGGACGTCGACGGGCTCCAGCCGTGCGGCTGCCGCCGGATGACGCTCACGCCAGACGTCGAGTGCGCCGAGCGCCTCGTCCTTCGTCTTGGTCTTGGCGATCTCGATCAGCGGCATGCTCGACTGTCGTCGACCGTCGCGGGAAGCACCCTTGGGTGCCTTCTCGGCCGGGCCGAGTTCGGCTGCGAGCGCGAGCAACCCGTCCAAAGCGCCGACCGTGGTGTCCATGCCTTCCCACGGGTCACCGATCTCGGCGAACCGGTCGGGCACGGTGGCGACGGTGAACGCCTCGGGGCGGCAGCCGTCGACCTCGTCCCAACGCAGCGGGGTGGACACCCGGGCGTCGGGGGTGGCCCGTACGGAATAGGCCGACGCCACCGTGCGGTCCTTGGCGTTCTGGTTGAAATCGACGAAGACCCGTTCGCCCCGTTCTTCCTTCCACCACCGCGCGGTCGCGATGTCCGGTGCCCGCAGCTCCACCGCCCGGGCCACCGTCTCGGCGGCCAACCGCACCTTGGTGAACGGCCAGCGCGGGTGGATGCGGGCGTAGATGTGAAAGCCGCGCGATCCCGACGTCTTGGGCCAGGCGGTCAGGCCGTGGTCCTCGAGTACCTCGCGCGCAACGTGGGCGACGGCGACGATCTGCGACCAGTCGACGCCGGGCATCGGGTCGAGGTCGACCCGTAACTCGTCGGGATGGTCGAGGTCTTCGGCCCGCACGGGATGCGGGTTGAGGTCGACGCAACCCAGGTTCACCGCCCAGGCCAGCCCGGCGGCATCGCGCAGCACGGCCTCCTTGGCCGAGGTGCCGGACCGGTACTTGAGCTCGGCCACGTCGACATAGTCCGGCCGCTTCTCTGGTGCCCGCTTCTGGAAGATGGCCTCGGTGGTGATGCCCTTGACGAACCGTTTGAGGATCATCGGACGGCCGTACACCCCGCGTAGCGCGCCGTCGGCCACGGACCGGTAGTAGTTGATCAGGTCGAGCTTGGTGACGTGCACGTCGGGAAAAACGACCTTGTCGGGGTGGCTCACAGCCACCTCGAGGCCGTCGATCTCCAGCGACACTGCACCGGCCATGACCACATGCTAGTTAACGCCCCCGACGCGATAGCCGTCACATATTGTGGCCAGATGCCTAGTTTGTCTGACCTGCCGGCGAACCTCACGGCCAAGGCCAAGGAGTATCTGGAGCGCGGCGCGGCCGAATTGCACTACGCGCGCAAGATGTTCGAGGCCGGCGCACTCCGGCTGGAGCCGCCGCAGCACATGGTCGCCATGCTGGCCGACATCCGGACCTGGGGCGAAATCGGGATGATCCCGGCCCTGAATGCGCGTCGTCACCCCGAGCGTGTCGCCGTCATCGACGACGAAGGCGAGTTCACGTTCGGTGAGCTCGATGCGGCCGCCCATGCGGTGGCCCACGAGCTGCTCACCATGGGCGTGCGCGGCGGCGACGGGGTGGCGATCCTGGCCCGCAACCACCGGTGGTTCCTGGTGTCGCTGTACGGGGCCGCGCGGGTGGGCGCCCGGATCATCTTGCTCAACACCGAGTTCTCCGGGCCGCAGATCAAAGAGGTGTCCGCGCGCGAAGGCGCGAAGGTGATCATCTACGACGACGAGTACACCGGTGCCGTCGCACAGGCCGAACCGGAACTGGGCAAGCTGCGGGCGCTGGGCGTCAACCCCGACTCCGAGCAGCCGTCCGGCAGCACGGATGAAACCCTGGCCGAGGTCATCGCCCGCGGCAACGGCCGGCCCGCCCCGAAGGCCTCCCAGCATCCGTCGATCATCATTCTGACGAGTGGCACCACCGGAACACCCAAGGGCGCCAACCGCGCCGCACCGCCATCGTTGGCCCCGGTGGGCGGAGTGCTCTCGCATGTCCCGTTCAAGGCCGGCGAGGTGACCGCGCTGCCGGCGCCGATGTTCCACGCGCTCGGGTTCTTACACGCCACCATCGCGATGATGCTGGGCACCACGCTGGTGCTCCGCCGCCGGTTCAAGCCGGCCACGGTGTTCGAGGATGTGGAGAAACACGGCGTCACCGGCATGGTCGTGGTGCCGGTGATGCTCTCGCGCATGCTCGACCACCTCGAGCAGATGAAGCCCAAGCCCAACCTGTCCTCGCTGCGGATCGTGTTCGTCTCCGGATCCCAGCTCGGGGCGGAGTTGGCCTCGCGCGCGCTCAAGGACCTCGGGCCGGTGATCTACAACCTGTACGGATCGACCGAGATCGCATTTGCGAGCATCGCGCGGCCCCAGGATCTGTCGATCAACCCGTCCACGGTCGGCCCGGTGGTCAAGGGCATAACCGTCAAGATCTTCGACGACAACGGCAAAGAGCTTCCGCAGGGTGAAGTGGGCCGTATTTTCGTGCGAAACACCTTCCCGTTCAAGGGATATACCGGCGGTGGGCACAAGCAGATCATCGACGGCATGATGTCGTCAGGTGACGTCGGCTATTTCGACGAACACGGACTGCTGTACGTCAGCGGCCGCGACGACGAGATGATCGTCTCCGGCGGCGAGAACGTGTTCCCCGCCGAGGTCGAGGATTTGATCAGCGGACACCCCGAGGTCGTCGAGGCCACCGCGCTCGGTGTCGATGACAAGGAATGGGGTGCCCGACTGAAGGCCTTCGTGGTGAAGGTCGAGGGCGCCAGCATCGACGAAGACGCGATCAAGGCCTACGTCAAAGAGCACCTGGCCCGCTACAAGGTTCCGCGTGAGGTGGTCTTCCTCGACGAGTTGCCGCGGAACCCGACCGGCAAGATCCTCAAGCGCGAATTGCGCGACCTGGAATAGGTGGGAATAGGTGGGAATAGGTTGCCCGCGTCGGTGGTAGTACAGCCTTGTGAACATCGAACTGACCGGAAAGACCGCGCTCGTCACCGGCTCGACCCAGGGCATCGGGCTGGCCATCGCCGAACAACTGGCCCGCGCCGGTGCCCGGGTGGCCGTCAACGGCCGCACGGCGGCGCGCGTCGACGAAGCCGTCTCCAAGCTGGCCGAGTTCGACGTTCTCGGTGTGGCTGCCGACGTCTCGACCGAGGAGGGGACAGCTGAGCTGCTGCGTCAGCTGCCCGACGTCGACATCCTGGTGAACAATCTCGGCATCTTCGGTGCCGTGCCGCCGCTGGAGATCACCGACGACCAGTGGCGCACCTACTTCGACGTGAATGTCCTTGCCGCAGTGCGGCTTATCCGCAGCTACCTGCCCGGGATGACGTCGCGGGGCTGGGGCCGCGCCATTCAGATCGCCAGTGACTCGGCGATCGTGACACCGGCCGAGATGATCCACTACGGGGTGTCCAAGACCGCGCTGCTCGCGGTGTCACGCGGTTTCGCCAAAGAGGCTGCGGGCAGCGGCGTGACCGTGAACTCGGTGATCGCCGGGCCGACCCACACTGCCGGGGTCGAGGACTTCGTCTATCAGCTCGTCGACAAGTCTCTGCCGTGGGAGCAGGCGCAGCGCGAGTTCATGATCAAGCATCGCCCGCAGTCTCTGATCCAGCGGCTGATCGAGCCGGAGGAGATCGCGAACATGGTGACCTACCTGGCCTCTCCGCTGGCCTCGGCCACCACGGGCGGGGCGTTGCGGGTCGACGGCGGTTACGTCGACTCGATCCTGCCGTAGCGTCGGCGCTAATCGAGCAGCGCTGAGCCCGGTACGGCCAGGCACACCAGCGACAAGGCCAGCAGGAACCAGCCTGCTGCCTGCCAGATCGGCCACGTGCCCTCGGCTTTCCACACCTGGTACGTGCGGAAGAAGGCGCCGACGCCGCCGACGAACAGGATCGTCGGCACGAGCGTTGCCGAGAGTGTGGAGCGGTCAAAGGCATAGAAACCCAGAGCCACGCCCGCTACGGCGACGACGGCGACCACATAACCCACCGCAGAGCGAAACATCTGCGGGTCGTGCCAACGCTTTTCGACGTCGTTCCTGTCGCTGCTCATCAAGTCAACTCACATCGTCACGGCGGCCCGTTGATATACCAGGCCAGGCAACCCGGCCGGTCGCGGCACGCGATGATGGCGCCGGCATCGGGTGCCGACCCGCGGACCCGCGGCGGCCTGGGTTGCAGGTTGCAGTTCACCACGTAGGGGTTCCACGGAATGACGCCGTTCACACATGGCTCGGCCTGAATTTCGGTAGACCCCGGTGACCCTTGCCCCCACACAGCGGTTGGGGTGACGACGACCGCGACCGCCGCTGCGCCCACTGCTACCGAGCGCAGAATGCGGTGTCGTGACGTGCTCATCATTGAGTGTCAACCGTTTCTGGTAGCCGTCTATTTCGACGGTACGCCTGGCACCCTCGGCGAGCAGACGTAAACCCGTACCAAAACCGGCATTTTGGTACGGGTTTATGTCTTTTCGCGGGAAGACGGTTACGGGTCGCGGGGCAGGCCGAGCAGGCGTTCGGCGATGATGTTGAGCTGCACCTCGGTGGTACCGCCGTAGATCGTGGTCGCCCGGCTGGCCAACAGGTACTCGGCCCAGCGGCCGTACTCCTGGTCGGGATCGCCGATGGCGCCGTCGGTGCCGAAGGAGGCCACCGCGAACTCCGCGTAACCCTGGCCGGTCTTCATCGACAGCAGCTTCGAGATCGCCGCGGCGGGCATCGCGTCACCGCCGGCCAGCGTCAGCAGGGTGGAGCGCAGGTTGAGCACCTTGGCGGCATGCCCTTCGGCGATCAGCTGGCCCGCCCGGTTCTGGTCGATCTGGTCGAACTGCCCCGCACCGAGGAACGCCACGAACTGATCGAGATTGGCCAAGAACGGCGGCTCACTGCTACCGATCGACACCCGCTCGTTGGTCAACGTGTTGCGGCTGACCTCCCAGCCGCGGTTGACCTCGCCGAGCACCATGTCGTCGGGCACGAACACATCGTCGATGAACACCGTGTTGAACATGGCGTTGCCGGTGAGCTCGCGCAGCGGCTTGACCTCGACACCCTCGCTGTTCATGTCGAGCAGGAAGTAGGTGATGCCCTGATGTTTCGGAGCGCTCGGGTCGGTGCGGGCCAGCAGGGCGCCCCATTGCGAGAACTGGGCTCCCGTCGTCCAGATCTTCTGCCCGGTGATCCGCCAGCCGCCGTCGACCTTGGTGGCCTTGGTGGTCAGGCTGGCCAGGTCCGAACCGGCGCCCGGCTCGGAAAACAGCTGACACCAGATCATCTCGCCGCGGAACGTCGGCGGCAGGAACCGCTGCTTCTGCTCGTCGGTGCCGAACGCCACGATCGACGGGATGATCCAGGAGGCGATGCCCATCTGCGGGCGCTTGACCCGGCCGGTGCTGAACTCCTGGGCGATGATGATCTGCTCGATCGGTTCCGATGCCCGGCCCCACGGCTTGGGCAGGTGGGGTTGCACCCAGCCGCCCTCGGCGATCGCGGTATTGCGCTCGGATCCGCTCGGAATCGCTTTGAGCGCAGCGACTTCCGCGCGGATCTCGTCACGCAGCTTTTCGGTGTCGGGATCCAGGTCGATGTCGACCGGACGCATACCGGTGGCGGTCGCGGTGTCGACCACCAGTTGCGGGTAGTCCGCGGCGCGCCCGAAGCACGCGGCCAGCACGAGCGCGCGCCGGTAGTACACGTTGGTGTCGTGTTCCCAGGTGAATCCGATGCCGCCGTGCACCTGGATGCAGTCCTGGGTGGTGTGTTGCGCGGCGGCGGGTGCCAGGGTGGCGGCCACTGCCGCGGCGAACTCGAAATGGGTTTCTGCCGAGCCGTTTTCCTGCACTTCGTCGAGCGCGCGGGCCGCATCCCAGACTGCCGCGGTGGCCCGTTCGGTCTCGGCGATCATGCCGGCACATTTGTGCTTGATCGCCTGGAACTGGCCGATCGGCCTGCCGAACTGCTCACGGATCTTGGCGTAACCGGTCGCGGTGTCGGTGGCCCAGCGTGCGACGCCGATGGCCTCGGCGGACAACAGCGTCGAGATCAATGCCCGAGCCCGCGCGGTGTCCAGGTTGGCCAGCACGCGCTCGGCCTCTTCGTCGGAGCTGACCTCGACGGCGTTGGCCCGCACATGCGCCAGCGGACGCAGCGGATCGACACTGCGCACCGGCTCGATCTCGAGTTGAGCGGCGTCCAGCACCACCCACTCCACCCCGGAGTCGATCGCGACCGGGAGCACCAGCACCGAGGCTTGTGCCGCGGCCGGCACCGCCCGTGCCTCTCCGCGGATCACCAGACTCTCGCCGTGGCGCGTCGCGGTCAGGCCGGAGTCGATGGCGTAGGCGGCGATGGTGTCACCGGAAGCCAGGCCGGTGAGGATCTTCGCCTCGGGGTTGTTGGCGGAGATCAAGGCGCCGGCGATCGCCGAGGGCACGAACGGCCCCGGCACCGCGCCGTAGCCGAACTCGGCCAGCGTGATGGCCAGTTCGAGAATGCCGAAGCCTTGCCCGCCAACGGCTTCCGACAGGTGCACACCCTGCAGACCCTGATCGGCCGCGGCTTTCCAATACGGCGGAGGGTTGGGGATGGGGTGTTGCCAATCCGCGTCGATCGCTTCGTGCAGCACCTCTGACGGTGCTACCCGGGCTACCAGCGAGCGAACCGAATCGGCCAGATCGCTGTGCTCAGACGTGATCGCAAGGGGCATGTGGTACCTCCATCAGGGGGCATTTCTCCAATAACCGGTCGGTTGGGCCGAGGGTACTCCGACGTGACGAGCGCCACTGCGGCGGCCTAACTCGTCCCGTTCACTACGTGTGCGAGCGGCTCCCCGTCACGGATCCGACGGCAGTTGTCGATCGCCATGGTCAGATAACGCCGCATGGTGTCGACCGTGTGCCAGGTGACGTGTGGGGTCAGCACTACGTTGGGCAGCTCAAGTAGGGGATTGCCGGGCGGCACCGGCTCCTCGGCGAACACATCCAGCCCGGCTGCCGCCAACGCGCCGGTGCGCAGTGCCTCGACGAGGGCGGGCTCGTCGATGATCGGCCCTCGCGCGGTGTTGACCACGACGGCACCGGGCTTCATCGTCGCCAAGGCCTCACGGTCGAGCAATCCACGGGTCGCGTCGGTCAACGGCAGATGCAGCGAGATGATGTCGCTGGCGGCCAGCAGATCCGGCAGGCTGCGCCACTGCGGATGACCGGTGTCGCGAGTACTGGTGTGGATCACCTGGGCCGGGTCGGCGCCCATGGCGACGACGATCTTCTCGACGCGCTTGGCGACGTTGCCGTAGCCGAGCAGGCCGACCGTGCAGCCACTGATGTCGCGGACGGTCTCACCCAGAGTGTGATCCGACGGCCACCCCGCCCCGGTGCGGGTGGCGCGGTCGAGCTCGGGTAGCCGGCGCAGCGCGGCCAGCATGAGCAGCACGGTGCCCTCGGCCACCGAGGGCGCGTTGGCGCCGGGCATGTTGGCCACCAGGATGCCGAGCCGGTCGGCGGTATCCACGTCGATGGTGTTCACGCCGGCGCCCAGTTTGTGCACCAGTCGCAGTCGCAGCCCGCGCTGCAGATCGTCGCCGGAGACCGGACGCAGGACGTGCCAGAGCACCTCGGCGGTGGGCAGCTCGCGGTAGAACGTAGCGTCGTCGTCCTCGTCGCAGAATCGGACGTCCAGCCAGTCCTGATGGGGCGCAAGGAGATCCAACACTTTGTCGCCCGGGGTGAAATGTGCCAGGACCCTGATCGGTCCCGGGTTCACCGCCACCGCTTCGTGATCCATGCGGCGATGGTATCGGCCTGTTCATCGCGGGCGCCCGGGGTGGTGAAGTAATGATCGGTGTCGATCGAGCACTGTTCCTTGTCCGTGCTCGCGAGTGCGTCGTAGATGCGTTTGGCGTCCGACGGATACACGCCGGTGTCTTGGTCGGCATTGATCACCAGCGCCGGACAGGTGATCCGGGCCAGATGCGGTTCGGCGCGTGTCTGCGCGTGCCGCAGGCTCCACATGCCGATCCAGTTGCGCAGGGTGGTGGCCGCGGCGATGCCGCGGGTCGAGCGGTTCGCCTTGACGGGGGTTCCGGCATAACAGAGGTTGGCCTGCCGGTTGGTGGGCTCGATCGCTGGATCCACCATCCTGGGGTCGGCCCAGGTGCGCATGACGGTGAACGGGCGGTCCGAATATCCGGCAGCCCGTACCTTTTTGAGCTCGTCGGTGGCCCAGTCGGTGATCTTGTCGTTGCGTGCCACCTGGGCTGCGCGGTAGCGGGTGACGAAGTCGGCCGAGAAGGGCGGACCGTTGCGCTCGTCGAACAGGTCGAGTTCGGGATCACTGGCGATGGCGTCGTTCTCGTCGATCACCGAGGCGTCCATCCACGCGGTCAGCACATCCGGGCGCCCGGGGTGGGCCGCGCTGGCCACATACCCGTCGGCTCGTGGCAGATCGGTCAGTCCCGCGGCCGGCCGCATGCCGTCCAGCGGCGTGATGTGGTGGTCCTTGGATTGGGCCTGGTAGGCGGCCATGAGTGAGCCGCCACCGGAGTTACCCAGCAGGACAACGGTTTCGACACCCTGCTGTTCGCGGAGCCAGCGCACACCCACACCGATGTCGACGAGTGCGTGGTCGAGCAGGAAGCTGCTCTCGAAGCCGCGGAATCGGGTGTTCCAGCCGAGGAAGCCGATGCCCCTGGCGGCCAGGTAGTCCGCGATGTAGTGCTCCGAGAAGTCGATCTGGTAGTGCGTGGCGATGACGGCCACTGTGGGTTTGTGCGCTGCGTTCCGGTAATAGAGGCCCTGGCACGGGTACCCGCCGGCGCCGGCGCGTTGAGCGGTCGGCGATTCCAGGCCGATGAACTCGCGGACCACCTCCGGCTGGTTCATGTGTGGGGTCTCTCCTCGTGGTAGATGGTCCGGTAGAACACATTGGCCAGGGTGGTGATGCAGGCCGCGTCGTCGGCGACGGCGTCACGACCGCCGGACAGTTGGGTGTAGCAGAACTGGTTGAGCATCGACACCAGTGCCACCGCGGTCAGGTGGGCGTCATCATCGGGGCAAAACCCTTGCTGCTGAGCGTGTTTGACCATCCCGGTGATCATCGCGATCGGCAGTTGGCAGATCTCGTCCCAGTATTCGGCGAAGTCGTCGTCGACCATCGCCATCTGGGACACGCTGATGATTTCGGCCAGGCGGTGCCGGTAGGTCATCCAGTGTGCGGAGGCGGCCTGGTAGCTGCGTTCCCAGTTGGACAGATTCGGTGCGGTGGCGGGCAGTGCGCGTTCGCGGGCCTCGTTGCGGAACCGCAGGGCCCATTCGCGGACCATGGCCTCTTTCGAGGCGTAGTAGTTGTAGAACGACGCGGCGGAGCGGCCCGCCTCGGAGGCGATGTCGGAGATCGTCGTGGCCAGGATGCCCTTGCGGGCGACCACCGTGCGGGCTGCGTTGTCGATCGCCGCCTGGGTTTGGCGGCCGCGCGCGGTCGGCAGGGGGGTACGAGGGCTGACGGTCACGTGTTTCCTCACTCCATTGATCACATCTGAATCTGATGTTAGATTCAGATTCGCAGCCGCGCCAGTCCTCGGCGCGTTCGCCCGGAGGTGTATCGACGTGATCAAGCCTGACAATCCCAACCCGGAGTTCGAGTTCGGCGGCATCAACCATGTGGCGTTGGTCTGCGCCGACATGGCCCGCACGGTGGACTTCTACACCAACGTCCTCGGCATGCCGCTGATCAAATCGCTGGACCTGCCCGGGGACATGGGCCAGCACTTCTTCTTCGATGCAGGCAACGGCGATTGCATCGCGTTCTTCTGGTTCCGCGATGCCCCCGACGGGGTGCCGGGCATCTCGGCGCCGGCGGCGATCCCGGGTATCGGCGAATTCGTCAGCGCCACCGGCTCGCTCAACCACATCGCGCTGCACGTACCTGCGGAGAAGTTCGACGAGTACCGGGAAAAGCTCAAGGCCAAGGGTGTTCGCGTCGGCCCGGTGCTCAACCACGACGACAGCCCGATGCAGGCCTCGGCGACCGTGCATCCCGGGGTGTATGTGCGGTCGTTCTACTTCCTCGATCCCGACGGAATCACGCTGGAATTCGCCTGCTGGACCAAGGAGTTCACCGACAACGACGCGCAGACGCCACCCAAGACCGCGGCGGATCGACGTCCGCCGGTGGCCGCCGGCTGACGTCCCATGCTTCGAAAGTGAACTTGTTGTCGAAGATCCGGCGTATTTTCAGCAACAAGTTCACGCTCGACGACGTTTGCCGCTTACGGCTTGGTGGCGACGACGAAGTACCCGCGCGGCACGCCCGGAACATCCTAGGGCACTGCGGGGGCGAACCACCGGTTCCACTTGTTGCCCGGCTCGGCCACGTCGGTGACGACCGCCGACCAGCCCAGCGGTTCGCACAGTTGCTCTGGGGAGTCGGTCCCGAACAACCATGGCGCCCCGTTACGGGACATCTGTTCGCGGACCGCTGCCAGCATCACGCTGTCCAGCAGGACCTTGCCGACGATGTCGTAGAGCAGCGCCGAACCAGGCGCCGAGAGCGCGTCGACCCGCTCGAACAGCGCGTGCACAGCGCTCTCGTCGAGGTACTGCAGTAGCCCTTCCATCAGCCAGACGGTCGGCGCGTCCGGATCAAAGCCGTTGGCCCGCAACGTATCAGTCCAGTCTTCCGTAAGGTCGACGCCGATCCCCACCCGTCGGCAACGCGGTTGGTCCCCGGCCAACGCCTCAGCCTTGGCCGCGATCACCGCGGGTTGGTCGAGTTCGTACACCGTGGTGCCGTCGGGCCACGCCAGCCGGTAGGCGCGGGCATCGAGGCCCGCGGCCAGGATCACCACCTGCCGCACCGGTGGCACGGCATTCAACAGTGCCTCGTCCCAGAAGCGGGTGCGCACCACGATCTGCAGGGTCGACTTGTCGCCGGAGACAGCAACGGCGTCGGCAAGCATCCGCTGCCCGGACTCACCGGCCAGCTTCTCGGCGAACGGATCGGTGAAAAGCCGGTCGGGACGGCTGTTTTCCGCCGCGCGGATGGCTGCCACCAGCACGCCCGTATCGGCTACCGCCTGGCCTGGCGACTGCTCGGAGTTGGTCATCTCCCCATCATGCGTGGTCCACTGCTGATCACATACAGCTTTCGACTACCTGTTGCACTGCTGCGGTGACCGCGCTCGGCTCGTCGAGATGGATGTTGTGGCCACAGTCCAAGATGACATGGCTCCCACGTGGCAGCGCATCGGCCAACGATCGGTGACTGGCGATGAGGGCGGCCTGAATCTTCGCCATGGGCTTCGGAACTCGGGTGCTGCTCATCACGACCGCCGGGAGGTCGGGAAGCGAGACAGCCGCAACGCCATCATGGTCGAGAGTGGTCAGCCACCCCCGCGCCTCGCGCTTCCGGGCCTGTCCACCGGCCCGGGTGAACTCACAGCCTTTGATGTCGTCGGCGAATCCGGGTGGGGAGATTCGGTCGATGAACCGACCGCCCACCTGCTGCAGCAACCCGACCCGGGCTGCGATCCGCATCGAGAGGTCGATAGCTTTCAACGAAGTCCGGTACCAGAGCCCGTGCAGTTGCGGTACGTCAAGGGCGATTGAGTCAACGAGTACGAGTCCGGCAACGCACTCAGGCCTTCGGGCGGCCGCATATTGCGCAACCAGCCCGCCCAAGCTGTGGCCGACAATGACGAATTTCCTTGCTCCCCATACTGATGCTGCGTCGAGAATGACTTCGAGGTCATCGGTAAGGCGGGCTACTGTCCGGGGCGCTGAGTCGGCCTCGCTGCATCCGTAACCGGCGCGGTCGTACACGACGGTGTTCGCGAATCGGGCGATATCGGGTTGCACGAGTGCCCACAACCCGTGGGCGCAGCCCAGGCCGGACTCAAACGCCACTGTGATGTCAGATCCGCGGTCCTTCGCGATGTAGTGCAAAGTTCGGGCGTCGGGTGTCGTCGCAGAGGACACCTGGCCGAACGGGTTGGCAGCGCCGGTCAGGGAGCCCATGGGCTCATCTAATCAAAGTCGGGTTCGCGGGCCCGCCCGGCACGTCAACTCCCCGGCTGTTGCATGCCGGCCACTGCGTCGAGCATCGAACGCAGCTGGTTGATGAGCTGTTCGGGGGTCAGCGCGACCTCACCGGACAGCCACGCGCTGATCGTCTGGGTCACCCCGCCGACCGCGAAGTATGACGTGGCTTTGAGGTAGTCGTTGGCAGGCAGCTGCAGGGCATCGCCGGCGTGCTGACCGAGCAGCGTCGCGAACAGCGCCGTGGATTGCACGCGCTTGCGGGTCAGAACCTCGTTGGACAGTTTGACGCTGAACAGCAGCCGCCCGATGCGGCGATCCTGGGCGATCAGGTGCACGATGTTCGCCATTCCGGCCATGGTCTGCTCGGGCAGCGGGACGGCGTCGACGGCGGCCTGGGTGGACGTCGCGATATCGGCGATCACCCAGTCGTAGACGGCCCCGATGAAGTCGTCCTTGTCGGCGAAGCTCTCGTAGAAATACCGTGCGGCCAACCCGGCGGTGCGACAGACGGCACGCACCGTCACCTCGGCGTCCTCGGCTCCGAGCAGGTCCAAGCCGGCTTCCAGCAGCTGGCTGCGCCGTTGCGCGACGCGGTCGGCCGCTTCGACGCCGCGGTACGGGCGGACCTGCTTCATCCCCATATCTTGACACCTGTCAGACTGCCAGGCCAGTATCAGGAAACAGATGTTCTCAGTTCTAGAAGGGGTGGCCATGACGGTCAGCGAACCGGTGCCGCATGTTGTCGAACGGTCGATGAGCGAGTCGTTGACGCCGGGGTCTGCGCCCAGGCGCCGTCGGCGTGGTGCGAGTTTCGACGACGGGCTGATGGGCGTGGCGTTGTTGGCCGGCCCGGCCAACGTCATCATGCAGCTGGCCAACCCGGGCGTGGGCTACGGCGTCGTCGAGAGCCGCGTCGAGAGCGGGCGTACGGATCTGCACCCGATCAAGCGGGCCAGGACCACGTTCACCTACCTGGCGGTGGCCACCCGCGGCACCGATGCCCAGAAGGCGGCCTTCCGGCGTGCGGTCAACAAGGCGCACGCGCAGGTGTACTCCACCAAGGAAAGCCCGGTGCAGTACAACGCTTTCGACAAGAACCTGCAGCTGTGGGTCGCCGCCTGCCTGTACAAGGGCGGGGTTGACGTGTTCCGGATGTTCGTCGGCGAGTTGGACGACGAGACCGCCGATCGGCATTACCGCGACAGCGTGACGATGGGCACGACGTTGCAGGTGCCCGAGGAGATGTGGCCGGCCGACCGGGCCGCGTTCGACCGGTACTGGGAAGAATCGCTCGAGAAACTGCACATCGATGACACCGTGCGCTCCTACCTCTATCCGATCGCGGCGGGCCGACCCAAGAAGCCGGTGCTGCCCCGCGCGATTCAGCGCCGCCTCGACGCGACCGCCCTGCTGATCACGACGGGATTCCTGCCGCAGCGCTTCCGGGACGAGATGCAGTTGCCGTGGGATGCCAAGCGTCAGAAGCGATTCGACCGGCTGATCGCGGTGCTGCGCACGGTCAACGACCTGCTGCCCTCGTTCCTGCGACAGTTCCCGTTCAACCTGCTGCTCAAGGACCTCGACTGGCGCATCCGCACCGGCCGTCCGCTCGTTTAAATCGGACGCAGGTGCTGCACCGAGGTAAACCGGGCGAAATCCCGATCAAGCGTGACCACGTCGCAGTGGTGTTCGGCGGCGATCGCGGCAAGGACGGCGTCGGGGATCAGATCGCCGGCCGCGT
Source organism: Mycobacterium sp. NS-7484 (assembly GCF_001953975.1). Taxonomy (GTDB): domain Bacteria; phylum Actinomycetota; class Actinomycetes; order Mycobacteriales; family Mycobacteriaceae; genus Mycobacterium. Next base: position 45,565 of record NZ_MBEJ01000083.1, on the reverse strand, counting down.
CGGCTTCATCGCACAACTCTTGCAGTAGGGCCAGATGGCGCGGGCCGGGCCCGACCCGTAGGTGGTTGGGCTGCGCGTCCACTGCGGTGATGAAGGCGAATGCCTCGCGACGCGGTGACGGAACCTCGAAGATCCGGCGATTGGTGGCCAGCCGGAGAAATGATCCCCACACCATGGCCGGAACCGCGAAAGGTTCTGCGGTGTCGAGCATGTGGTCGAACCACGCCCGGACGGATGCGTGGTCAGGGTGATCTCCGCGATGGACGGCGAGCACCACATTGACGTCGAGGAGAAGCACGCGCTGTTACCGCCGCGCGTTGAGGTCGACGCCCTCGTCGAGGGCCTCGTGCAGTGCCCGGTTGGACCGCAGGTCTATGCCTGGGCGTGGCCCGCTACCGCCGGTGAACGCCGGGACCGCGAGCCGTGGTGCGGCCTGGGAATCCGCCGCCAGTTCACGGCGCAGCGCGTCCTCGACGAGAGAGCCGAGTGTCTGACCCCGTTGCTGCGCGCGACGCTTGGCCGCGGCTAGCAGTTCGTCGGCGATGGCAATGGTGGTGCGCATGATGTCAATATACGCGCATCACACGCATCACTTAGGTCGGCTGTCAGAATCGCGGCGTACCCTCGCGCTCGTGAACAGCGAGGGTAGAACAGACAACGACAACTGGGACATCACGACGAGCGTCGGACAGACCGCGTTATTCGTCGCTGCGTCAAGGGCATTGGAGGCGCGCAAGGCCGATCCCTTGGCCGTCGACCGGCATGCCGAGGTGTTCTGCCGTGCCGTCGGTGGCGACTGGACGGCCGCGGTCGAGGGCACCGACCCCGAGCATCCTCTGCGCACCGAGTTCGGGGAGAGCTTCGTCAACTTCCAGGGGGCCCGTACGAAGTACTTCGACGAGTACTTCACCCGGGCCATCGATGCGGGCGTCAAACAGGTCGTGCTGTTGGCCGCCGGGCTGGATTCGCGGGCCTACCGGCTGCCGTGGGCCGACGGCACCGTGGTCTACGAGTTGGACCGACCCCGGGTGCTCGAGTTCAAGCGCGAGACCATGGCCCGGCACGGCGAAGTGCCGACGGCAGAGCGGCGCGAGGTGGCGATCGACTTGCGGGAGGACTGGCCGGCCGCCCTTCGCGCCGCCGGTTTCGACCCGTCGGAGCCCTCGGCGTGGATCGCCGAAGGGTTGTTGATCTATCTGCCTGCCGCAGCACAGGAACGGTTGTTTGCTGGCATCGACGGGTTGGCCGCGCCGGGCAGCTTCGTCGGCATCGAGGAGGCGACGCCGATCCCGGCCGAGGCATTCGAGGCCAAGCGCGCCGAAGCGCTGGCTTCCGGTGACGAGAATGCGTTCTTCACCCTGGTGTACAACGAGCAGCACGCTCCCGCTGAGCAGTGGTTCGGTGCGCGCGGCTGGGATGCGAGTCCGACGCCCCTACATGCGTATTTGGCCAAAAACGGCCGCCCGGTTCCGGCTCCGGATTCCGAGGCGGGCCTGATGACGGGAACTATCACCCTGGCGGTCGCGACCAAAAGGTGAGGCAGTTCACGAGCTAGCCCGTACAGGTGCCTCTCGACAGTTAAGTTATGCAATGCTAACTTCAGCAAAAGTTAGCTTAGCCATACATAAGGGAGAGGGACGGGGGCTTTGTCGCTCCCGTGCACACATATGGGTAGTGACACGCTTGCCGCTCCGCCTCACGGAGCACCCCGGCTCGATCGCGATGTGATCAGCCGCTTCGCCACATGTTGTCGTGCGCTCGGCCTGACGGTGAACGACCGGCAGCGGCCGGCTGATTTCGCTGCGGCCCGGGGCGGCTTCGCCGGCCTGACGCGCATCGCGCACGACCATTGCGACGCGTGGACGGGGCTGGCCGCTGCGGGTGACGTGTCGGGTCCGGTGATCGACGCGGTGTGGCGTACCCGGGCCAGCGCCGGGCTGCTGCAGCGGGAGATCGACCTGTCCGCCGGCGATCTCGGATTCACCTACGACACCGGGCTGTATCTGCAGTTCCGGGCCACCGACGTGGACGACTTCCAGCTTGCCTACGCCGCCCGGATCGCCTCGGCCGGCTCTCCTGCCGAGGCCGACGCGCTGGTGGGCAAGGTGCTCACCCGCCGGCCCGGATGGCTGAACGCCACCTGGCTGCGGGTGGCGATCAACCATCGTGCGCAGCGGTGGTCTGACGTGGTGCGCCTGCTGACGCCGGTCGTCACCGATCCCTCGCTCGACGAGGTCACCTCACACGCCGCGCGGGTCACCCTGGGCATCGCCCTGGCCCGTCTCGGCATGCTGGCACCGGCGCTGTCCTATCTGGAGGATCCGTCCGGCCCCATCGCCGTGGCCGCACTCGACGGTGCGCTCGCCAAGGCGCTGACCTTGCGCGCGCAGGGTGAGGAAGAGGACGCGGCAGAGGTGCTGCAGGATCTCTTCGCCGCGCACCCGGAGAACAAGCAGGTCGAAGACGCCTTGTCGGATCCGACCTTCGGGCTGCTGATCACCACCGCCGCCCGCATCGACGCCAGGACGGATCCATGGGATCCCGAGACCGAACCGTCGGAGTCCGACTTCGTCGACCCGGGCGCCAAGGAACGCAAGGCGCACCTGCTCGTCGAGGCAGAGGCTGAGCTGGCCGAGTTCATCGGTCTGGAAGAAGTGAAGTTTCAGGTAGCCCGGCTGAAAAGCTCGGTCGCCATGTCGATCCGGCGTCAGGAACGCGGGCTGGCCGTGGCGCAGCGCACCAACCACTTGGTGTTCGCCGGCCCGCCCGGAACCGGTAAGACCACCATCGCGCGTGTCGTCGCCAAGATCTATTGCGGCTTGGGGCTTCTGAAGAAGGAAACGGTCCGCGAGGTGCACCGTGCCGACCTGATCGGTCAGCACATCGGCGAGACCGAGGCCAAGACCAACGCCATCATCGACAGTGCGCTCGACGGTGTGCTGTTCCTCGATGAGGCCTACGCCCTGGTGTCCACCGGCGCCAAGAACGACTTCGGTCTGGTTGCCATCGACACGTTGCTGGCCCGCATGGAGAACGACCGCGACCGGCTGGTCGTGATCGTTGCGGGGTACCGCAAGGACCTCGACATGTTCCTGGACACCAACGAAGGTCTGCGCTCCCGCTTCACCCGCAGCATCGATTTCCCGTCGTACTCGTCCTCGGAACTCGTCGAGATCGCCGAGCGGATGGCCGAGAAGCGCGACAGCACGTTCGAGAAGGCCGCGCACGACGAGATGGAGCGGCTCTTCGGCTACCTGGCGGAGGCCACCACGCCCGACGCCAACGGTGTGCCGCGGCGCAGCCTGGACATCGCCGGTAACGGTCGTTTCGTCCGCAACCTGGTCGAGCGTTCCGAGGAGGAGCGCGAGTACCGCCTCGATCACTCCGACCATGACGACTTCACCGACGAGGAGATGATGACGATCACCGCCGGTGACGTGAACAACTCGGCTGCCCCGCTGCTGCGCGGCCTGGGTCTGACGGTGCCGGCATGACCGCGCCGGAAAACGACGACCGTCGTTCGTTCAGCTCCCGCACCCCGACCAACGAGAACCCAGACCAGGTGTCCTACCGGCGCGGCTTTGTGACCAAGAACCAGGTCACCGGCTGGCGATTTGTCCAGCGCCGCATCGCTTCTGGCGTGGCGTTGCACGACACCCGGATGCTGGTCGACCCGCTGCGCACGCAGAGCCGGGCCGTGCTGACCGGGGCCCTGATCCTGGTCACCGGACTGATCGGTTGTTTTCTGTTCTCCCTGTTCCGGCCGGGCGGAGTCGCCGGCAACGACGCGATACTGGCCGACCGGTCGACCGCGGCGCTGTATGTGCGGGTCGGTGAGCAGCTGCATCCGGTGCTGAACCTGACCTCGGCGCGGCTGATCTCCGGCAAGTCGGACAACCCCACCACGGTCAAGACCAGCGAGATCGACAAGTTCCCGCGGGGCAACCTGCTGGGCATTCCGGGCGCGCCCGAGCGCATGGTCCAAAGCGGCGCGAGTGCCGCCGACTGGACGGTCTGCGATGCGGTGTCAGGTGCCAACGCCGGCGTGACGGTGATCGCCGGTGAGCTCGCGAGCGGCGAAGGACGTGCGTTGCCGCTGACGTCCGATCAGGCTGTGCTGGTACACAATCCGGTCGGACCGACCCCGGGTGACTGGCTGCTGTGGGACGGCAGGCGCAGCCCGATCGACCTGGCCAACCGCGCGGTCACTGATGCGCTCGGTCTCGGCGCGCAGATCCCGGCGCCCCGACTGATCGCGGCCGGGCTGTTCAACGCCATTCCCGAGTCGTCGGCACTGACGGCGCCGCCCATCGCCGCCGCCGGCGCGCCGACGAGTTACGCGTTGTCGACCCCGGTGCCCGTCGGCGGTGTGGTCGCTGCCTACGACGCCGACAACACCGCCCGCTACTACGCGGTGCTGTCCGACGGTCTGCAGCCGGTCTCGCCGGTGCTGGCCTCGATTCTGCGCAACACCAACTCCTACGGACTGGACCAGGCTCCGCGGATCGGTCCCGACGAGGTATCTCGGATGCCCGTCTCCCATGCGATCGACACCACCGGATACCCGGACGCACCGGTGTCGTTGGTGTCGCCGTCCGCGGCGCCGGTCACCTGCGCGCAGTGGATCAAGCCGGCGGGTGCCACCGAGAGCTCGCTGTCGGTGCTTGCGGGTGCGACACTGCCGGTGCGCGACGGTCTGCGCACCGTCGACCTGGTCGGGGCCGGCAGCAATGGCACCGCCTCCCGGGTGGCGCTGACCCCCGGTAGCGGCTATTTCGTACAGACCGTCGGGGCCGAGCCCGGGTCGCCGACCGCAGGCTCGTTGTTCTGGGTGAGTGACACTGGTGTCCGCTACGGCATCGACACCGCAGGTGACGACAAAATCGTTGCGGCGCTTGGTCTTACCTCACCTGCCCTGCCCATCCCCTGGTCGATTCTGACGCAGTTCGCGGCCGGTCCGACCCTGTCCCGTGGCGACGCCCTGACCGCACATGATGCGCTGTCGGTCAACGCCAATGCTGCCCGCCTGGAGGCAACGCGATGAGTAGGTTGATCTTCGAGCACCAGCGCAGGCTGGCCCCGCCGACCACCCGCAAGGGCACGATCACGATCGAGCCGCCGCCCCAGTTGGAGCGGATCGTCCCGCCGTCGCTGCTCCGCAGGGTCTTGCCATACCTGATCGTCATCCTGATCGTCGGCATGATCGTGGCGCTGTTCGCCACCGGCATGCGGATGATCTCGCCGACCATGCTGTTCTTCCCGTTCGTGCTGTTGTTGGCCGCCACCGCGCTCTACCGGGGCGGCGGCAACAAGATGCGTACCGAGGAGGTCGATGCCGAACGCGCCGACTATCTGCGCTACCTGTCGGTGGTCCGCGACAACGTCCGCGCCCACGCCGCCGAGCAGCGCAAGGCGCTGGAGTGGTCGCACCCGAATCCCGAAGTGCTGGCGACCATTCCCGGCACCCGACGTCAGTGGGAGCGCGACCCGCGCGACCGTGACTTCCTGGTGCTGCGCGCCGGGCTGCACGACGTGCCGCTGGATGCCGCGCTGAAGGTCAAGGACACCGCCGACGAGATCGACCTGGAACCGGTGTCGCACAGTACGCTTCGCGGTCTGCTCGATGTGCAGCGCACCGTGCGCGACGCCCCGACGGGCATCGACGTCACCAAGCTCGCCCGGATCACCGTCATCGGTGAGGCCGACGAGGTCCGCGACGCGCTGCGGGCCTGGATCGCACAGGCCGTCACCTGGCATGACCCGACCATGCTGGGGGTGGCGCTGGCCGCACCCAACGTGGACGGCGCGGACTGGTCCTGGCTGAAATGGCTGCCGCACGTGGACGTTCCGAACCAGGCCGACGGTGTCGGTCCGGCTCGGTACCTGACCAACAGCGTCGCTGAGCTGCGTGGACAACTCGATTCGGCCCTGGCCGGCCGGCCCGCGTTCCCGGCTGAGGCGGATCAGGCCCTGAAGCACCTGCTGGTGGTGCTCGACGATCCGGAGGCCGATCCCGACGACATCGCGCGCAAGCCCGGGCTGACCGGGGTGACCGTGATCCACCGCAGCGACAAGCTGCCCAACCGTGAGCAGTACCCCGATCCGGAGCGACCGATCCTGCGGGTCACCGAGGGCCGCCTCGAGCGTTGGCAGAGCAGCGGTTGGCAGCCCTACGTCGACCAGGCCGACCGGCTGTCGGCCGCCGAGGCCGCCCACATCGCGCGGCGGTTGTCGCGCTGGGATTCCAACCCCGGCTACGTGCGCTCCACCGCCACCGGCGGCGCGACGTTCACCACGCTGCTGGACATTCCGGATGCCGCGGCGCTGGACGTGGCCAGCCTGTGGGCCCCGCGCAACCGTGACGACGAACTGCGCGTGCCGATCGGCGTCACCGCCACCGGCGAGCCGCTGTACTTCGACCTCAAGGACGAGGCCGAAGGTGGCATGGGCCCGCACGGCCTCATGATCGGTATGACCGGCTCGGGCAAGTCCCAGACCCTGATGTCGATCCTGTTGTCGCTGTTGACCACTCACTCGGCCGAGCGACTCATCGTGATCTACGCCGACTTCAAGGGTGAGGCCGGCGCCGACATCTTCCGCAACTTCCCGCAGGTCGTCGCGGTCATCTCGAACATGGCCGAGAAGCGGTCGCTGGCCGACCGGTTCGCCGACACCCTGCGCGGTGAGGTGTCCCGTCGTGAGCAGCTGCTCAAGGAGGCCGGCCGCCGGGTGCAGGGCAGCGCCTTCAACTCGGTCACCGAGTACGAGGCGGCCATCGCGGCCGGGCACGATCTGCCCCCGATGCCGACGCTGTTCGTGGTGGCCGACGAGTTCACCCTGATGCTCGCCGAGCATCCCGAGTACGCGGACCTGTTCGATTACGTCGCCCGCAAGGGTCGCTCGTTCCGCATCCACATCCTGTTCGCGTCGCAGACGCTGGACGTGGGCCGGATCAAGGACATCGACAAGAACACGTCGTACCGGATCGGCCTGAAGGTGGCCAGCCCCAGCATCTCTCGTCAGATCATCGGGGTCGAGGACGCCTACCACATCGAATCGGGTCGTGAGCACAAGGGCGAAGGCTTCCTGGTGCCGGCTCCCGGTGCGGTGCCGATCAAGTTCCGCAGCACCTACGTCGACGGAATCTACGATCCGCCGCGCGCCGAGAAGTCGATCGTGGTGCGCGCCCTGCCGCAGCCGCAGCTGTTCACCGCCTCGCGCGTCGAGCCCGAGCCCGACACTGTCATCGTCACGAACGAGCCCGAGATCGATATCGCCCCACCGCGCAAGCTGATCGCCACCATCGGTGACCAGCTGGCCACCTACGGCCCGCAGGCACCCAAGCTGTGGTTGCCGCCGCTGGACGACGCGATCGCGCTGGACGACGTGCTGGCCCGCACCGACATCGAAGCCGGCCAATTGCGTTGGCCGTTGGGCGAGATCGACAAGCCGTTCGAGATGCGCCGGGACCCGCTGGTGTTCGACGCCAACTCGTCGGCGGCCAACATGCTGATTCACGGTGGTCCGCGATCGGGCAAGTCGACGGCGTTGCAGACCTTCGTCCTGTCCGCGGCCGCCCTGCACTCGCCGAGCGAAGTGAGCTTCTACGTCCTGGACTACGGCGGCGGACAGCTCGCCGGCCTGGCCGAGCTGGCCCATGTCGGCAGTGTGGCCACCCCGCTGGAGCCCGAGCGCATCCGCCGGACCTTCGGCGAGCTCGAGCAACTGCTGCGGGCGCGTCAGCAGCAGGGCGCGGTGAGCCGGGTCGGTCGTTATGCCGACGGGTATGGCGAAGTCTTTTTGATCATCGACAACCTGTACGCCTTCAGCCGGGACAACACCGACACCTTCAACACCCGTAACCCGTTGCTGGCCAAGGTGACCGAGCTGGCCAATGCCGGGCTGGCCTATGGCATCCACGTCGTGATCACCACACCGAACTGGCTGGAGGTGCCGCTGGCCATGCGCGACGGGCTGGGCCTGCGGCTGGAACTCAAGCTGCACGACAGCCACGACAGCATCGTGCGGGTGGTCGGTGCGATGCGCCGTCCGGCCGAGTCGGTGCCGGCCGATCAGCCGGGCCGCGGCCTGACCATGGCCGCCGAACACTTCCTGTTCGCCGAGCCTCAGCTGTCCGACATCGCCGTCATCAACGCCCGCTACCCGGGACAGAGCGCACCGCCGGTGCGGCTGTTGCCGACCCAACTGGCCCCGGCCGCGCTGGCCCCGCTGTACCCCGGGCCCGAGCAGGTGGTCATCGGTCAGCGCGAAGAAGACCTGGCGCCGGTGCTGCTCGATTTCAAGCACAACCCGTTGTTGGCGGTCTTCGGTGATGCGCGGTCCGGTAAGACCACGCTGCTGCGCCACATCATCCGGACCATCCGGGAGAATTCCCGGCCGGACGAGGTCGCCTTCACCGTCATCGACCGACGGCTGCACCTGGTGGAGGAGCCGTTGTTCCCGGACAACGAGTACACGGCCAACATCGACCGGGTGCTGCCCGCGATGCTCGGCCTGTCGGCCCTCATCGAAAACCGCCGCTCGCCGGCCGGTTTGAGCCCGCAGGAGCTCAGCGCCTGGGACTACCGGTCCGGGGCCGACACCCACACCCACTACCTGATCGTCGACGACGTCGACCAGATCCCGGACGGGCCCGCGGTCAGCGGACAGTTCGTCGGGCAGCGACCGTGGACCAACATCGTGAACCTGTTGGCCGAGGCGTCGGATCTGGGGCTGCGCGTCATCGTGACGGCCCGGGCCACCGGATCGGCACATGCCGTGATGACCGCCCCGCTGCTGCGTCGCCTCAACGACCTGCAGGCCACGACGCTGATGCTGTCCGGCAATCCGGCCGACAGCGGCAAGCTCCGCGGGCACCGGTTCGCCCGGTTCCCGGCCGGGCGCGGCATGTTGCTGGGTGACGGTGACGCACCTGAATTCGTCCAACTCGTGAACCCACTCATCGATGACGCGGCACTGTCCGTGAACAACGGGAGAAAGGAATTCTGATGACATTGCGGGTAGTTCCGGAAGGATTGACCGCGGCCAGTGCGGCCGTGGAGGCGCTCACCGCGCGTCTGGCCGCCGCTCACGCCGCGGCCGCCCCCCTGGTCTCGGCGGTGATCCCGCCGGCCGCCGACGCCGTATCCCTGCAGACCGCAACCGGTTTCAGTGCCCACGGTGCCCAGCACACGACGGTCGCCGCCCAAGGCGTCGAAGAACTCGGCCGCTCGGGCGCAGGTGTCGCCGAGTCCGGCGCCAGCTACATGACCGGCGACGCGATGGCCGCGTCGTCGTACCTGACTGCGCGCGGTCTCTGACATGACCGCCCCCATCTGGATGGCCCTACCGCCCGAGGTGCACTCGACCCTGCTCTCCAGCGGGCCGGGTGCCGGGCCGCTGCTGGCCGCAGCGGGGGCCTGGCAGTCGCTGAGCACCGAATACGCATCGGCGGCAGCGGAGCTCACCAGCGTTCTGGGTGGGGTGCAGGCCGGGTCCTGGGAGGGTCCGAGCTCGGAACAGTACGTCGCCGCGCACGGACCGTACCTGACGTGGCTGGCCCAGCAGAGCGCCAACAGCGCCGCGGTGGCGGTGCAGCACGAGACCGCGGCCGCGGCCTACACCACCGCCCTGGCCACGATGCCGACGCTGCCCGAGCTGGCGCTGAACCACGTGGTGCACGGTGTGTTGCTGGCCACGAACTTCTTCGGTATCAACACGATTCCGATCGCGGTCAACGAGGCCGACTACGTGCGGATGTGGGTTCAGGCGGCCACCACCATGGCCACCTACCAGGCTGTCTCGGGAGCCGCGGTGATGGCGGCTCCGATGAGTACCCCGTCGCCGATGTTGCTCAAGCCGGGCGTGGGCGAGGCAGGTACCGCATCGGCCAACGCACAGCAGATGATGGCGCAGGGCACCGCGACCGATTCCGGTACGGCGCTGACCAACGCCGACGCGACGGCCACCAACGAGTATCCGAACCTCCCGCAGTGGCTGGTGGATTACCTCGGCAATGACTCGATGATCGGTGGCAAGGAACTGCTGAGGTTCCTCAACGATCCGCTGGGCACTCTGCAGCAGATGCTCACCGACCTGATGACCAACCCGTCCGGCTTCCTGACGGCGTGGGGGCCGTTCCTGTTCGGCGTCATCTATCAGTTGATCTTCCAGCCGGTGGGCTGGGGTACATGGATCAGCGTTGCGCTGTCGCCGTTCCTGATTCCGTTGCTCGCCATCGGGTTGACCGGCTTGGGCGCTCTGGGCCTGCTCCCCACCGATGCTCCGGCCGACGCCCCGGCCGATGGCGACGCCGCTCCGGTAGCGCCGGTGCGTGGCGACCAAGGGCTGCCCGTGGTGGGCCTCGCCCCGGCCGGAGTCGGCGCCGGTGCGGGGGCTGCGGCTGCGCCGGCGGCGGCACCTGCGGCCGGAGCCCCGGCCGCCCCGGCTCCGGTGGCCGCCGCGGCATTCGCGCCGTATGCGGTGATGACCAACGACCCCGACGAGGGTTTCAGCCCGACCGTGGGCGGTAAGTCCAGCGCCCACGCGCCCGCATCCGGCATCCCGGCGGCGGCCTCGGGTGTGGCGGCCTCACTGGCCGCGCGGCGTAAACGCCGCCGCAAGCGGGGCGCGGTGTTGGAGGACCACGCCTACGCCGACGCGTACATGGATTACGAGGAGCCCGATCCGGACCCCGCACCCCAGCCGGAGCCACGGGTACGCGCCTCCGAGCAGGGGGCCGGGGAGATGGGATTCACCGGAACCGCAACGAGATCCGAGGCGGCCGCCGCCGGGTTGACCACCTTGGCCGGTGAGACGTTCGACGACCGCCCGGTATCGCCGATGTTGCCGGGAACGTGGGATCCCGACGATCCGGAGGGGGGCCCGCGCAGCTGACCAGATCACCCTCAGCACTGAAGACGCACTGCCAATTGTCTACGACCCGAAAGGAATATCCATGAGTCTGTTGGACGCTCACATCCCTCAGTTGATCGCTTCCGAGGCCGCCTTCGGCGCGAAGGCCGCGCTGATGCGCAGCACCATCGCCCAGGCCGAGCAGGCCGCCATGTCCTCGCAGGCCTACCACATGGGTGAGGCCTCGGCAGCGTTCCAGGCCGCACACGCCCGGTTCGTCGAGGTGTCGGCCAAGGTCAACGCGCTGCTCGACATCGCCCAGCTCAACCTCGGCGACGCCGCGGGCACCTACGTCGCCCAGGATGCCGCCGCCGCCAGCACCTACACCTCCGTCTAACCGGATACCGAACGGATACAGGAGTTTTCATGTCTCAGATCATGTACAACTACCCGGCCATGCTGGCGCACGCCGGGGAGATGAACACCTACTCCGGTGCCCTGCACGCCGTCGGCGCCGACATCGCCGCCGAGCAGCACGCGCTCGCCAGCGCCTGGCAGGGTGACACCGGAATGACCTACCAGGCCTGGCAGGTGCAGTGGAACCAGGCCATGGAAGAGCTGACCCGGGCCTACCGCGCCATGGCGTCCACTCACGAGATGAACACCATGTCGATGAGCGCGCGTGACGCCGCCGAAGGGGCCAAGTGGGGCTGAGCGCCGACATCCGGAGCCAGAGGCTCCGCATTGAGCACCAGAGTTAACGCCGTCGAGCTCACCACCGATCAGGCCTGGTACCTCGCCGATGTACTGGGCGCCGGAGCGTATCCGTGGGTGCTGGCCATCACACCGCCCTACAGCGAACCGGCCCAGCGGTTCGGCTTTGTCGCCGAACAGACCGCTGAGCTGACCAGGATGGGTGTGCTCGACGCCGATGGCAGGGTCAATCCGCAGGTGGCGCAATGGGTTCGGCTGGTGTGCCGGGCAACCCAGTGGCTCGACCTGCGGTTTGTCTCCGGTCCGGGGGATCTGCTGCGCGGCATCGTCGCGCGAGCAGGCGCCGACCAGACCGTGGTGGTGTTGCGCAACGCGCAGTTGGTGACGTTCACCGACATGGACATCAACCACCCGCACGCCCTGGTGCCCGTGCTCACCGCCGGATTGTCCCGGCGCAAGCCGGCCCGGTTCGAGGAGTTCGCGCTCCCGGCCGCGGCCGGTGCCCGCGCGGACGAACAGATCCGTAACGGCGCTCCGCTGACCGAAGTACTGGGATTCCTCGGGGTCCCGGAATCGGCCCGGCCGATGGTGGAATCGGTGTTCGACGGACGGCGTACCTACGTCGAGATCGTCGCCGGAGAACACCGCGACGGCCATCGGGTCACCACCGGAGTGGGTGTCAGCATCATCGACACCCCCGAGGGCCGGATTCTGGTCTCCCCGTCGAAAGCTTTCGACGGAGAATGGATTTCGACCTTCACGGCGGGCACTGCCGAGGCGATCGCGATGGCGATCGAACGGCTCACCGCCTCGTTGCCCAGCGGCTCCTGGTTCCCCGACCAACCGATCTTCCGCGACTTCGACGACGTCGCGATCAGGGCGACGCACTGACCGACCACGTTTTATCCCACCGAGATCCACGCTCCACGAGAAGAACCCAGAAAGCATAGGAATGTCCGACAACACTGTGATGCCGATCGTCCGGGTGGCCGTGCTGGCCGCCGGAGACGACGGTGGCCGGCTGACCGAAATGGCCCTGCCGTCCGAGCTGCCGCTGCGCGAGATACTGCCTGCGGTCCAGCGGATCGTCGTCCCCTCCAACGGTGAACGCGGCGACGACGGTGCGAGTGCCCCGGATCCGGTGCGGCTGAGCCTGGCCCCGATCGGCGGTGCGCCGTTCAGCCTGGACGCCACCCTCGACACGGTCGGCGTGGTGGACGGGGATCTGCTTGCGCTGCAAGCCGTTCCGGCCGGCCCGGCGGCCCCGCGCATCGTCGAGGACATCGCCGACGCCGCCGTGATCTTCTCCGCCGCCCGCCGGCGCCCGTGGGGCCCGGCGCACATCGCCCGGGCCGCGGCGCTGGCCCTGATCGGACTGATCCTGGTGGGCACCGGTCTGGGTGTCGCCCACCGGGTTGTCACCGGCGAGGCGCTCGGCCTGTTCGTCGTCGGCGGCATCGCCGTCGCCACCGTGCTGGCGGCGCTGTCGACCCGGGGCCGCTCACCGGCACTGGCCACCGCACTGTCGATCACGGCGCTGATCCCGATCGCCGCCGCGTTCGCCCTTGGCGTCCCAGGTGATTTCGGCGCCCCCAACATCCTGCTGGCTGCGGCCGGGGTGGCCGCGTGGTCGTTGATCAGCATGGCCAGCTCATCCGAAGACCGTGGTATCGCGGTCTTTACGGCGACGACGGTGGCCGGAGCCGGCGTGCTGCTGGTCGCTGCGGCGGCCAGCCTGTGGGAGCTCAACGCGACGGTGATCGGGAGCGCCCTGATCCTCATCGCCCTGGTGGTCACCGTGCAGGCCGCTCAACTCTCGGCCATGTGGGCCCGGTTCCCGCTTCCGGTGATCCCGGCGCCCGGCGATCCGTCGCCGTCGCCTCAACCGCTTTCGGTTCTGGCCGACCTGCCGCGCCGGGTCCGGGTGAGCCAGTCGCACCAGACCGGTGTGATCGCTGCGGGTGTGCTTCTCGGAGTGGCCGGTTCGGTGGCCCTGGTCGGCTCGCCGACCGCGTCGCCGTGGGCCTGGTACGTCGTGGTGGCGCTGGCTCTCGGGGCTGTCCTGCGGGCTCGGGTGTGGGATTCCGCCTCCTGCAAGGCATGGTTGCTCGGCCATCCCTACCTGCTTGCGGCCGTGCTGCTGGTGACGTTTGCGATGGACGACCGCTATCAGGCCGCCTGGTGGGCGCTGGCGGCGTTGGCCGGCCTCGTCGTGGTCTGGGTGGTCGCCGTGCTGAACCCGCGGATGGCGTCCCCGGACACGTACTCGCTGCCGATGCGGCGCCTGGTGGGCTTCCTCGCGACCGGCCTCGACGCTTCGCTGATCCCGGTGATGGCCTTCCTCGTCGGGTTGTTCAGCCTCGTTCTCGACAGGTGATGAATCGGTGATCCACAAGAGCCTGGGAGTTCTGGCCTCAGCCGGTCTGGTGCTGTTGGTCAGCTCCCCGCCGGCGGGCGCCATCAGCCCGCCCGAGGTCGACCCGCAGGTCGCCCCACCGGCCGGCAGTGCAGGCCCGGTGGAGGCGATGACGCAGCGCGCCGAGTGCGTCACCACCGGGGTGTTGCCCGGTACCGACCCGGGTGCCGTCAGCCCGAACCAGTTGGCGCTCAACCTTTCCGGTGCGTGGAAACACAGTCGCGGACAGGGACAGACGGTGGCGGTCATCGATACCGGCGTGCAACCGGGTCCCCGGCTGCCCCATGTCAAGGGTGGCGGTGACTTCATCGAATCCACCGACGGACTGACCGACTGTGACGGCCACGGCACCGCGGTGGCCGGCCTCATCGCCGGGCAGCCCGGTCCCGACGGCTTCTCGGGCGTGGCGCCTGAGGCCCAGCTGATCTCGATCCGGCAGAACTCGCCGCGCTTCGCGCCGCGGGTTCCGGCCGCCGACGCGGTGCAGACCCGTGCGGCAGCCGATGTGGCCAGCCTGGCCCGGGCCGTGGTGCGGGCGGCCGACATGGGTGCGCGCGTCATCAACATCTCCGTGGTGACCTGCGTGCCCGTCGACAAACAGATCGACCAGACCGAACTCGGTGCGGCACTGCGGTATGCCACTGTGGAAAAGGACGCGGTGATCGTCGCGGCCGCGGGCAACACCCAGGGCGGCGTGACCACCGGGGCGGCATGCGGATCGAATCCGCTCGCCGACGCCGGGGCGCCGGGCGATTCGCGCAACTGGGGCGGGGTCTCCTCGGTGTCGATCCCATCGTGGTGGCAGCCCTACGTGCTGTCCGTGGGTGCGCTGAACGCGACCGGTCAGCCGTCCGGGTTCACCATGGCCGGCCCGTGGGTCGGCATCGCGGCGCCGGGGGAGAACATCACCTCGGTCAGCAATGCGCCCGACGGCGGGCTGGCCAACGCGCTGCCCACCGATCAGGACAAGGTGGTCCCGCTCAGCGGCACGAGCTACGCCGCGGCCTATGTGTCCGGGGTTGCGGCCCTGGTACGCAGCAAGTTTCCCGAGCTGAATGCCCGCCAGGTGGTGCACCGGCTGACGACGACGGCCCAGGGCGCGGCCCGGACGCCATCGAACGTGATCGGCGCCGGCGGTGTGGATCCGGTGGCCGCACTCACCTGGGACGTCGCCGACATGCCGTTGGACGGGCCGGCGGCCCCCGAGGGCAAAGCGATTGCCGCGCCACCAGAACCGGCCCCACGTGACAACACCGGGCGAATCGTCGCGTTCGCCGGCGCCGGAGCACTCGCGCTGGCGGCCATCGCGTGGGCCTTTTTAGCTCCTCGCGTGCGCACCACCTCCAGCGCACATCGACGGAAGGAACCCAAATGACCGCCCGACTTGCGCTGGCGTCCCTGTTCATCGTGGCGGCGATCCTGGCCCGGCCATGGCAGACCGTCACCGAACGCTGGGTGCTCGGGGTGTCGGTGGCCGCGGTCGTCCTACTGCTGGCATGGTGGGGTGGACTGTTCCTGACCACCCGGATCGCCCGCCGGGTGTCGATGTGGCGGCGCAACCTCGCCAAGAGTGCACCGGCCGAGTCTGCCGACGCGGAAACCGTTGTGCTGCGGGTCGATCCCGCCGACCCGGCACAGCTGCCGATCGTGGTGAGCTACCTGGACCGCTACGGCATCCGCTGCGACAAGGTCCGCATCACTCACCGCGACGCCGGTGGTGCGCGCCGTAGCTGGATCAGCCTGACGGTGGCTGCCGTCGACAATCTCGATGCGCTGCGCGCGCGGTCCTCGCGAATCCCGTTGCGGGAGACCACGGAGGTCGTCGGTCGCCGGCTCGCCGACCACCTTCGCGAGCAGGGCTGGACGGTCACGCTCGTCGACGGTGTCGATTCGCCGCTACCCGATCCGGGCAAGGAAACCTGGCGCGGGGTGACGGACGACTCGGGGTTCGTGGCGGCCTACCGCGTCGGCGTCAGCGACAAGGTGGAGGCGGTGCTGGCCGGGATCGGTGCGCTGGGCGCCCAGGAGACCTGGACCGCACTGGAATTCACCGGTTCGCCGACCGATCCGCAGGTGACCGTGAGTGCGGCGATCCGTACGGCCGACCGGCCGTCGGCCAAGGCTCCGCTGGCCGGTCTGACACCGGTGCGCGGTCGGCATCGGCCGGCGCTGGCGGCGTTGAACCCGTTGTCGTCGCAGCGGTTGGACGGCACGCCCGCCGCGGTGCCCGCAGCGCTGCAGCCGTCAGTCGAACATGAAATCCCGCAGGAAGCGGGTCATCCGGCGTAGGTAGTCCGGCTGGCTCACGTGCAGCAGGTGATTGCCGGGGAACCAGTGGAACGCGCAGCGATCCCAGTGTTCCCACAGCATTTCGGCTTGTTGAGGTGGAGCCAGCCGGTCACCCAGGCCGGTGATGATCAACCGTCGGTCCTTGGGCACCAGAGGCCGATAGTTCAGCGGTGAGGCATACCGGGCGGCGGCTTCGACCAGGGCCGGGTCGGTTCTGGCCACCAGTCGCTGCAGGGCCACCAGCTTGTTGGCCGGAAACCATTCGTCGACCGTGCGATCCGGCGTCACCACAGGGACATTGGGCACCACCGCCTGAATCCGGTCGTCCACCCCGGCCAGTAGGGCCGACGTGAAACCGCCCAGGGAGATTCCGGTCAGGGCGATGCGGTCGACACCGGTGAACTCCAGATAATCGATCACAGACCGGAAGTCGTGCACGGCCTGGGCCATGCCCTCGCAGAACCCGGCGAAACCGTGCGCGAAGAATCCGTATCCGCTGAACGGTGAGTACCGTTCGGCGCGGCGGCCGTGAAATGGCAAGGTGTACAACAACACATCGTAGCCGGATCGGAAGAACCAGGGCAGCGACAAGAACAGGCCGTTGGCCAGATACGGCGAACCCATGAAGCCGTGGATCACACACAAGGTGGGGTGCGGACCGTCGTCGTGACGCCAATGCTGTGCCCGCACAACGTTGTTACGGGTGAACCCGCCGCACATCTCACTCAGCGCCGGGTTGACCGCGGTGAAGCTGCTGGCGAACCGTAGATTCTCGACGCGGCCGTGGGCGATCAGCTGCGCGACCGGATTGGCCGGGCGAGTGGACACGCGCGGGGCCCGGGTGGGCGCCGGAAAGGACGCCGCAGGGTCCTGGGCCGCGGCCAGGTCGGCATAGAACCGCATGTACTCGTGCTCGGTTCGCGAAGTCGACGGACGCACCATCGAGGCCAGCGTGGTCGGCACCATCGACGTCGCCACGACCGAGGCGACCCCGGTGCGCAGGGCGATGTCGGCCACTGCGGAGGCGTCGACAATGGCCCGCTGCCGCAGGGTCAGGTCGACCCGGCGCGGCAGCCCGCGCGCACCGGCATCACCGCCCGGAACGTCGGGAACCGGGATGGGAGGTTCCACCGGATCGACAGGGTCGACGCGAGACGGGTCCACGATTGCCGATGCTAATCGGTGCGGGCGCTCAGTCGAGCCGGAAAAGCCTCGCGGCGTTGTCGTGCAGGACGTTGCGGCGCCAGGTGTCGTCGACTCCCGGCAGGTCGATGAGGTGGTGCACGGCCTCGGCGTAACCGTAGGGGATGTTCGGGAAGTCGCTGCCGAACAGGATGTGCTCACCCAGTGCGCTCAGCCGGGCTGATTCGGAGGTGGGAAACGGCATCATCGCTTCGACGAACGGGGTGAACGCCATCGTGGTGTCCAACCGCACATTCTCGTGGCGCTCGGCAAGATCGAGGAAAGCCGAGTACTCGGGCATGCCCATGTGCGCGACGATCAGCGCCAGCCGCGGGTAGCGCCCCAACAGCGCGGCGATCGGGTCGGGACCAGTGAACGTTCCCGGCGCCGGACCGGAGCCGCAGTGGATGACGACCGGCACACCGGCGTCTTCGATCAATCCCCAAACCTCGTCGAGCAGGGGATCGTTGGGGTCATAGTTGCCGACCTGGATATGAGCCTTGAACACCTGGGTGCCCGCGGTGATCGCCTCGGCGACATAGCTGGGGGCCTGCGGTTCGGGGAAGAAGGTGGCGGTGCCCAGGCAGTCCGGGGTGTCCTTCGCGAACCCGATCGCCCACCGGTTGAGCCACGCTGCCATGTCCGGCTTGTGCGGGTAGATCAGCGAGGAGAACTTGCGGACCCCGAACTCCCGCAGGGTGGCGACCCGCTGCGCCTCGTCGGCACGGTAGGTGATCGGCCATTCCCGGCCGATCAGCGGGCCCTGACTGTCGAAGTACTGCCAGACCTTGTCCATGACGTTCTTGGGCATGAAGTGGGTGTGCACGTCGACGATGCCGGGCAGTCCGAGGTTCGTCCAGATCGCGCGGACCGCTTGCGCCTCGTCGGTGTAGTCGGTGGTTTCGGGCATCGTCGACGATCATGCACCCACCGGCCCGACGGGGGATGATCGGGGCGTGTGGAACCCGGAAACGTATCTGGCCTTTGCCGATCACCGAGGGCGGCCGTTCTACGACCTGCTCTCGCGAGTGGCGGCGACGGCTCCGCGACGGGTGGTGGATCTGGGTTGTGGGCCGGGGAACCTGACCGAGACCCTCGCCCAGCGGTGGCCCGACGCCACGCTGGAGGCCTGGGACAATTCACTGGAGATGGTGGCGGCCGCACAGGACCGGGGGATCGAGGCCTACCTCGGCGCCATCGAGGATTGGGAGCCCCAACCCGACACCGACGTCGTGGTCTCCAACGCGGCACTGCAGTGGGTGCCCACGCATCGCGAACTTGTGGCGCGGTGGGTTGCGCAACTGCCGGCGGGAGCGTGGATCGCGTTCCAGGTGCCGGGCAACTTCGACGCGCCGTCACACCATGCGGTGCGGGCGTTGGCGCGGCGTGAACCGTTCGCCGAGGCGCTGCGCGACATGCCCTGGCGTGATGTGGGCCAGGTGGACACGCCCGCGCAGTACGCCGGGCTACTGTCTGACGCCGGCTGTGCGGTGGACGCCTGGGAGAGCACTTATGTGCATCAATTGACCGGGGAGACACCGGTTCTCGACTGGATCACCGGAACGGCACTCACCCAGGTCAAGAGCAGGCTGAGCGATGAACTGTGGGAGCAGTACCGCCAAGAGATCATCCCGATGCTGGCCGAGGCCTATCCGCGGCGGGCCGACGGCGTCACGTTCTTCCCGTTCCGGCGCGTGTTCGTGGTCGCCCGCGTCCAGTGATTTCGGCGCATTTAGTAACGCGAGGCGTTACTGGATGCACCGAAATCACCGGTGGGTAGGCCCTCCTTCTCGGCATCGCGGCGGTAACGGTCCACCCACTCGTCGGAACGCTGGTCGGCTTGTCGCTCCAGCACCGGCTGCGGGGCCAGTTGGGGGTCCAGGCCCAGCGCTTCGAGCACGGTGGCCACCACGGTGGTGAGATTGCGCCACAGATACGGGTAGGACACGTCGATGGGGGAGATGTTCTCCTCGGCGAACCAGGCCCGCCAGCCTTCTTCCTGCGCCTGCAGCAGCCGCACCACGTGCGCGATCGCACCGGCGTGGTACTCGGCGCGCGCATCACGGACCGGGTCGGCCCGGCCGCGCCAGACCCTGGTCTGCACCGCCCGCCAGAACGAAACCGCCTGTGACACAACGTCGGGCCGGTAGACGTGGATCAGCACCGGGTCGCTGCCCACGACATCGCGGATCGCCGAGAGGAGGCCCGGCCCTGACCGCTCGGGCAGGCCCGTGACGCGGTCCAGCAGCAGCGGGGTCTGGTTCCACATCAACTTGCCGCCCCACACCCCGTTGGGCGTGCGACCGACCGTGCGGATGTAGTCGCGCCAGATCTCGGCCGGGGCCAGGTCCGGCTTGCCCTCCACCAGTGGATCGAGCAGACGCAGGATCGACTCGTCCTCGACACCGGCGAACCATTCCCGCGGTTGTGGCGACATGCTGGTGGTCGGCAGGTACTGGAAGAACTCCTGAGGTTCGCCGGCCATGCCGGTGGCCCGCAGGGACTCGACCAGCAGGGTGCTGCCGCTGCGCTGGGAAGCGAGCACCAGGTAGGCAGTCGGATGATCTGACATGGGCGAGACTTTAACCATGATTTGTTTGCGGCGCCTATTCAAATGGGCGTCAAGAGTTTTCGCTTGCGATGAGAAAAACTATTGATGGGTCTCGGTGATGCCACGGTCGGTGGCGATCGCGGATCGACTGGTTGCCGGGCGGCCGTGGATGCTCAAATATGTCTCGGTGTAACGCTCGGAAATCCGGGTGCCGGCGAATTCGGAGGGAATCACGTCGAGCGTCTTCTCTCGCCAATCATTGAGCAACAATGCCAGGTCGTTGGCGATCGCCTCGGCCTTGTCGGTGGCATCGGCCCCGAGCAGGTTGTTACGTTCCGTCGGGTCGGCGACGAGGTCGTACAGTTCACGCGCCGGCCGCGGGGTACGGATCTGGTTGCCGAGCGCACGTCCGGGGGGACTGTCGGCGATATCCCAGGGCAGATCCAACAATGGTCGCGCCGCGTAGTTCTCGATATAGCTGTATTCCTTCGTGCGGATGGCACGAATTGGATCGAAAGAATCGTGGTAGGTCTTTGTGGTGTACACCTCGGACCGGATCTGTTCCGGCTCGGCGGCGGATGTCGTGAGGTTGCCGGCGTGCGACAGTCCCTCGACCTCGTCGGGGATGGGGACGCCGAGCAATTCGAGCAGGGTCGGTAAGAGGTCGACGCCGCTGAACAGTTCGTCATAACGGCGCGGCGACGTGCCGGCCCCACGCGGTGGACGCACGATCAACGCGATGCCGGTGCCGGCGTCGTACAGCGTCGACTTGGCCCGCGGCAGCGCCGGCCCGTGATCGGTCATGAACACCACCCAGGTGTTCCGGTCGAGACCCGTCTGCGCCAGGACCCCGAGCAGTTCACCGACCTTGGCGTCCGCCACCGCGATCGATCCGTAGAACTCGGCCAGGTCGTCACGCACCGCGCCGGTGTCGGGCAGATAGTCGGGCACGGTCACCTCGTCGGCGTCGGCGGGCGCGTACCGGTCGTGTGGGTAGGGTCGGTGCGTTTCGAAAAAGCCGGTGGTCAGCAGGAACGGTTGGCGCGGTGGATCGGTGAGCCATGCCGTGGCCTGCTCGACGACGTACTCGCAGTACGAATTGGACACGTCGAACTCGTCGTATCCCAGGTTGGCCGGGTAGGAGGTTTCGTGTTGCATACCGAACAACGCTGTGTACCAACCGGATTCACCCAGAATGTGGGGCAGGGTACGCACGCCGGCGCGATACTCCCAGCCGTGGTGGGCCAAACCGACCAGGCCGTTGCTCTGCGGGTAGCGCCCGGTGAACAGCGAACCTCGCGACGGCGAGCACAGCGGCGCGGTGGCATGCGCCCGGGTGAACAGAATCCCCTCGGCGGCCAACCGGTCGAGGTGCGGGCTGTCCACGTCGGAGTGGCCGTACGCGCCCAGATGGCGCCCGAGGTCGTGCCAGTGCACGATCATCAGGTTCTGCCGTTGCGGCTCGGTCACGTCACATCCTTTCCATCCCCGCACAACCGAACCGGGTGCGCCGCCGCACGGCAACCGTTTGGCTCATCGCGAGCACGTTATTTGCTACGGGTGATACGGCACACCGACCGCGCGAAAAACGTACTCCGGGCCCACGTCGAAGGCCAACGACCGGCTCGGCAACCGCTCCAGCACCTCGTCGCCGATGTCGGTCTTGAAGTGCAGTGAGAGCTCACCCTCGCAGCGTTGGTCGATGTCGCCGACGTCGGCCTGCAGGGTGAGGCCGGTCGTGGTGAACTCGGCGTGCACCGCGCCGCTTTGTGGGGCCGACCACGGCTGATCGATGCTGCGGCCGGCAAGCTTGGGCAGGGTCGACATCGTCGCCAATGCGCGGTGATTGGTCAGGACCAGCGAACCGGCGTAGCTCGCGACGCTGCCCGACGACCGCATACCCGGAATCGTTCCGGTGAAGCGCCTGGTCACAGGGATGTATTCGGCAAGAAACAGGATGCCCTCGGCTTCGGCTTCCGCCCGCAGACCCTCGGGCAGTCCGCCGATGTGCATCAGCTTTCGCAGGATCAATGCCATGTCTCCGACGGTAGCGCGCAAACATGGCGGAACGATTGGAGCTGGTAGAGATTATCTGGTGGGAACCCGTGCCAGGTGGCTGATCGTGACCGCCGTGGCGGCCGTGGCGGTGTATGCCGCGCTGTGGGTCGGTTATGCGCAGCGCTGGCCGTGGCTGGCCGACCTCGACACCGCCGGCCTGGCCGGTCCGTACCGGTATCTGTCGGCACACCCGGGCTGGGTGATCGCGTGGAACGCGTTCTGCGAGGTGCTCGGGCCGTTCGCCTTCCGGTTGCTGGCCGTGGTGCTCATCGGCGTCGCGCTGGTGCGGCGCCGGCGTCGTCTCGCGCTGTTCCTGGTGTTGACCATCGAACTCAGCGCGGTGGTCACCGAGGTGGCCAAGGCCGTGGTCAACCGGGCACGTCCGGACACCGCACTGGTGCACGCCCTGTCCAGCTCGTTCCCCTCCGGGCACGCGTTGGGGGTGATGGTCGCCGTGCTGGCCCTGTCGGTGCTCGTCTGGCCGACGCTTCATCCGCCGCTGCGGAAATGGTGGGTGGCGGCCGGGGTGCTGTTGGTCGTGGCGATCGGTGTGGGCCGGGTGGTGCTCAACGTCCACCACGCGTCCGATGTGGTGGCCGGCTGGGCGTTGGGCTACGTGTGGTTCATCGTGGTGTACCTGATCTGTCCGCCGTACCCGTCCGTCACGGCAGTGGACGAAACACCGGCAGCGCTCGATAGCGCACGCTGAAACTGGCCTCGCGCAGCGCCTCCCCAACCTCACCGTCATGGGCCACGGTGGTGGGCCCGTCGACGGCGACGAAGCTGAACTGCGGCACCCGCAACTCGTGATACAGCGGACTGCGCTCGAGCCGGCCCAGTGCCACGGCCGTGGCGATGCGCAACCGGCTGAACCGTTTACCCGTCTCCAGGATTCGCACGTCGAGCAGGCCGTCGTCGAGCCGAGGGCGCTGCGACGGGGCGAAGCCCGACGGAATGTAGGTCGAGTTGCCCAGGAAGAACAGCGACGTCAGAAGCGTCTTGTCGTCGTAGCGGATACGTACCGGCTTGTCCCGGCGCAGTGTCAGATACAGCGCATATATCCCGGCCAGCCGTTTGCCGAGCCGGTGTTCGAGCTTCTCCCGGGTCCGCACGTAGCGGGGGTAGGCGCCGATGCTGGCGGTGTTGACCACCAGCTGTTCCTCGTTGAGGCACACCAGGTCGACGTAGGCCGCGCTGCCCTCGGTGATCGCCTTGACGGTCTGGGCCACCGAATCGCAACCGATGTCCTTGGCGAAGTGGTTGAACGTGCCACCGGGGAAAACCGCCAGCGGCACCCCTGCCTCGTCCGCCGCGGCGGCGGCGCCGGCCACGGTGCCGACACCGCCGCCCACCGCGAGCACTTCGGTGCGACGGGCGGTGTCCCGCAGCACCGCCCCGATGTCGTCGTCGTCACCCACTTCGATGATCTCGGTGCGCGGCAACGCGTTCCGTACCTCGTCGAGGATGCGCGCGCCGGTGCCGTCGCCGGAGGCCGGGTTGATCACCAGCGCGACGCCGGCCCCGTCCGGGCGGGGTTCGGTGTGGAACCGCAGCGGATCGGCGGCGGGCATGGTGGTTGCCGGGGCGGTGGGCACCACGCGGGCGCCGAGGATCGCGATCGCCGCGCCGATGCCGAACCCGGCGAACACGTCACCGGGATAGTGCGCGCCGGTGGCCACCCGGGACAACCCGACCAGGCCGGCCAACAGTGCCAGCGGAAACCCGGCCGGCGCCGATTCCAGGCCGACGCCCACCGCGAACGCCGCGGCGCTCGCCGAGTGGCCCGACGGCAGCGAATGCGAGGTGGGCACGCGCCGGGTCCGTCGGGCCAGCGGGATCAGGGTGCGGTCCGGACGTGGACGGCGCCAGATCCGCTTGGCCACCTGATTGGTGACGAGGCTGGTGACCGCCAGGGAGATCACGCCGCGGGTCGCCCCGCGCTTCAAGGACGTGCCGCCGACGGCGCCCATGGCCGCAGCGATGGCGAACCACAGTTTGGAATGGTCCGCCGCCCTGGTCAGCCCGGGCATGACAGTGTCCAGAAGCGGGCTCGGGGACTCCGCGACCGCCTCGAACACTTCACGGTCCAGCGTTCCCAACCCCTTGCCGATCGCACGCAGATCCATCCCGCCAACGTAGCTTCCGCGACCTGATCGTGCTCCGAGCTTTATCGGGACGAGAGCGCCGACGACGACGATGAATTGATGCGCCGACTGCTCGCCATGCTGTGTGCCGGGGTGCTGGCGTTGGCGTGCGCGCCCACCGCCGGCGCGGTCGATCCGCCGTGGTTCGCCTCCTCGGTGGGGGCCGCCACCCAGGTGATTTCCGTTGTCGGGGTGGGCGGTTCGAAAGCCAAGATGGATGTGTGGCAGCGTGGGCCCGCCGGATGGCAGCCGGTCGCGGCCGGAATCGACGCCAACGTCGGGGCCAATGGGATGGCGCCGCAGACCCATGACGGCGAGATGAAGACGCCCATGGGCGTGTTCACCCTCGACTTCGCCTTCGGCACAGCGCCGAATCCAGGTGGCGGCCTGCCTTACGTGCAGGTCGGTCCGGACCATTGGTGGGACGGGGACATGAAGAGTCCGACCTACAACACCATGCAGGTGTGCAAGAAGGCGCAGTGCCCGTTCGACACCGATCCCAGCAGCGGCACCGAGAACCTGCGGATACCGCAGTACAAACACGCTGTCGTGATGGGTGTCAACAAGGCCCGGGTGCCCGGTAACGGTGGCGCGTTCTTCGTGCACACCACCGACGGCGGGCCGACGGCCGGTTGCGTGGCGATCGACGACGCCACCCTGGTGAAGATCATGCAGTGGCTGCGCCCGGGCGCGGTTATCGCGATCGCGCAATAGCCGTCAAATGTTCAGGGCCGCACCGGGTTCGAGGTTGAAGTTGAGATTCTCCAGCGACAGGGTGGCGTCGTAGGTGCGGTCATAGCCGGTGGCACTGATCCGCCAGCCGTCGGCGGTCCGCCGGTAGCGATCGCGGTAGAACGCCGAGCCGAACAACATGAAGTTCAGGCTCGCGACGATCACCCGGTCCTGCAGATACCAGGTGCCGGTGGCCTCGTCGCCGTCCACCACGATCTCGGGGTGCGCGACGCGATGCTCGGTGATCACCTCCGGACCCAGTGAGCTCTTCATGTACTCGACCAGGGAGTCACGTTCGGTGAAGTGCAGCTTCTGCCCCATCGACTGCCCGTAATCACCCTCGACGTCCTCGGTGAGGGTGTCGGCGAAATCGTCCCAGTGCTTGGTGTCCAGCGCACGCAGGTACCGGTATTTGACTTGCTTGATGTCGTCGATGTCACCCATGCCCGACATTTGAGCACACCCGGGCCACGGCTTATCCGGAACGGGTGAGGTTGCGGGTGGCCGGACCTTCGATCAGGGTGCCGTCCGGGGTGAAGCGGGAGCCGTGCAGCGGGCAGTCCCACGTTTTGTCGGCGTCGTTCCAGTTGACGATGCCACCCAGGTGTGGGCACACCGGCGACACCGTGTGTTCGACCCCGTCGACGACGCTGTCGGCCTGCAGGTGCCAGGGCGGTCCGCTGACGACACCACAGTTCTCACCGGCGGCCGCACCGATCCGGGTCACCGGCGTGATCCAGCCCTTGGCCATGTTCAATCCGACCGTCAGGTTGGTCTGTACCGCGGTGGAAAGGCCCGACAACTCGTGCGGACTCCAGCTGGCGAACGCCTCGGCCCAGTCCATCCGGCCGCCCAGGATCCGACTTGACAACGCCAACGCGGCGGCGACCCCGTTGGTCATGCCCCACTTGTCGAAACCCGTTGCGACGTGGATCTTGTCGGAGCCCGGCAGGATCGGGCCGACGTACGGCAGCGCATCGGCGGGCGTGTAGTCCTGCGCCGACCAGTAGTGCGTCTGCTCGGCGCCGGGCCAGTGCAACTTGGCCCAGGTGGCCAGCTCCTGGACTGAGGCCGCAGGGTCACTGCTGCGCCCCACCGTGTGGCCGGCCCCGCCGACGATGAGTCGTTCCCCGTCGGCCGTCGGCGCCGAACGCGTTGAGCGGGTGGGGGAATCAGTCGAGATGTACATGCCCCGGGTGATGTTGCCCGGCACCCGGAACGCCAGGCAGTACGAGCGATGGGGGCTGAGGCGGGCGAAGAATCCGCCCCGGTCCAGGATCGGGATTCCGGTGGCCAGGACGCATTGCTCGGTGTGCACGTCGACGTCGCCGCTGGTGGTCTGCACCCGGAGGGTGAGGCCGCCCCGGCCGTGCGAAACCCGTTGCACCCTGGCACCTTCGGCCAGCCGCCCGTTACGCTCACCGAGCTCGGCAATCAGGTTGTCCAGCAATGGCATCGGATCGAACTGGGCTTGATCGGCCAGTCGGACGCCACCATGGAAGGGGAACGGTACGTCCGCGTCGTCGAGCCATTCGACGTCGAGCCCGGCCGTCCGGCAGGCTTCCAGTTCGGCCTTGGCTTTCGCCACACCGTCGGAGGACTGGGCGTAGGTGTAGGCATCCTCGTGTTGCAGGTCGATCCCGTGCGTCTGGCAGTAACCGGTCAACCACTGCTGGCCTTCGAGGTTGCCCTGGGCGTATTGACGCGCCACCTTCGCTGAATGCTTCGCCAGGATCTGCGACATCTTGGTGCCCTGCAACAGGCTGATCTTCGCCGTGGTGTTACCGGTCGTGCCGGCCCCTGCGGTACGTGCCTCCAAGACCAGCACGTCTTTCCCGGCCCGGGCCAGCAGTACGGCGGTGACAAGACCGGTGATGCCGGCGCCGACGATGACGACATCGGCCCGCCGGGCCGATTCCTCGGCGAGGGCGGGTGCGAGCGGGCGGTCCGGACGGTTCGCAAGCCACAGGGAAGTCATGGCGTTGGCTGTACCCGCAGAAGCCGGACGCAAACCCACAGCAGTGCGACAAAGTGGTTGCCCACGCCGCGGGCGGAGTTGCTGTCCCAGGTGATCATCGCGTTATCTGCAGATGCTCGCCGGGTTGCTGAAAGTCTCAAACTTGCACTGGCGTAAGGGGCTTGGGTAGGGCGCTCGCGGAGTGTCGGACGGCTGGGCACAGCCGCGGCGGCTATCGTGGCCTGCGTTATGAGCGGCCCGTTGGGGTTGTCGATCGGGACCACCAACTTGGTTGCGGCGCGTGTCGGCAATCAACCTGTCAGCCGGCGTTCGGTGTTGACGTTGTCGACTGACCGGACGCCGCAGGTCGGCGTGCCCGAATCCGGTCACGGTGTGACGTTGAGCGGATTCGTCGAGCGCGTCGGCGACCCGGTGCCGTTGGTCGCGCCCGACGGGGCCTCCTATCCCGCCGATACCCTGCTGGTCGAGGCCCTCGACGCGATGGTCGAGTTGGCCGGTGGCCCCTCCGAGCAACTGGCCATCGCAGTTCCCGCGCACTGGGGTGCCCCCACGACGCGCGCCCTGCGCAATGCGCTGCGCACCAATCCGAACCTGTCCCGCGCCGGAATGCCCGCCCGGCTCATCCCCGATGCCGTCGCCTCCCTGGCTGCGCTGCGGGCCAACCCAGGCCTGCCGCCCACCGGTGTGGTGGCGTTGCTCGACTTCGGCGGCGGCGGCACCAGCATCACGCTCGCGGACGCCGCCTCGGCGTTCGAACCGATCGACGAGACGGTCCGGTATCCGGATTTCTCCGGAGATCAGATCGACCAGGCGTTGTTGAGCCATGTGCTCGACGGCGTCGCCCAGGCCGGCGGGATCGACCCGGCCGGTACCGCAGCGGTCGGGTCGCTGGCCCGCCTGCGCGAGGAGTGTCGCCAGGCCAAGGAACGGTTGTCCGCGGACACCGCGACGGATCTGGTGGTCGAGCTCCCGGGTTACTCCGCCACCGTGCGTGTGACGCGTACCGAACTCGAGTCGCTGATGCACTCGCCGCTGTCGGGTGCGCTGGATGCCCTGGAAAAAGCGTTGGAGCGCAACGGGATCAGCTGGTCGACGATCTCGGCGGTGGTGACGATCGGCGGGGGTGCAAGCATCCCCCTGGTCACACAACAACTTTCGCAACATTCGCGCGCGTTGGTGGTGACGACTCCGCAGCCGGCGCTGGATGCTGCGATCGGTGCCGCGTTGTCGGCCGTCCACGTGGCCGACGCCGATGCGCAAACCGGCATGGCGCCCACGCTGGGTGTGGTGGCCGCGCTCCCTACCGCTGAAATACCTGCCGACACAACGGATTCCGGCCCTGCGTCGTCGACCTTCCGGGCCCTGGCCTGGTCGGAAGATGACGCCGGTGACGACGTGGTGCCCTACACCGGGCCGGATCTGGTCGAGTCCTACGGCACTAAGACCGCGGCGCGGCCGGCCGTGCAGTACGTACCGCCCACCGGGCCGATCGAGCAACCGCGTGACGGCTGGCAGCGGTTGCCGTTGACGGTGTTCGCGGTGGCCGCCGCCCTGGTCGTGGTGGCCATCGGTGGGGTGACGTACGCATTGACCAGTGCCACCGGCACGGCACCAAGCACCGAGGTCAAGACCGCCGAACCCAAGCCGATGCCGCAGGAGGTGGCACCGAGCCCGGTCGAGCCGCCGCCCGCGGTTGAGCCGCCGCCGGCGCCCGTGACGCAAGAGCCCGCGCCGCCGCCGGTGACGGTGACGCAGGCACCGCCGCCACCGGTGACCGAGACGCGCGTCGTCACGCAGACGCCGACGCCGCCTCCCACGACCACCACCACGACGACGACCACCACAACCACCACAACCACGACGCCGCCGACGACCACCACGACGACACCGACCACCACCACGACGACAACCAATCCGATGACGACGACGTACGTCACGGTGCCGTTCGTCCCGGTGCCGATTCCGATTCAGGTGCCGAACCGCGGCGAGACACAGAACCCGTACCCGTACCAGCCGCAGAACCCGTTCCAGCCGCAGCCGCAGAACCCGTTCCAGCCGTATCCCTGACGGCCCGACCCGGTCGCTGTACCTTTCGGTCAACACCGGGAGGGCAGATGAGGCTCGTACACCTGATCGCAGTGGGCGCCACGATCACCGCAGCCGCAGGCGTATTGGCCGCGCCGACCGCCGCCACACCCGCCGAAGGCGAGGTGGTGCGCACCGATCTGGGCCAGGGCACCACCACGACGCCCATCTGGGTGGTCACCGCGGGGCAGCCCACCACCCTGTATGTCCAGAATCTGTTGCTCAAACCGGGGGCCGGGTCCGGCTGGCACAGCCATCCCGGGCCGGAGCAGTCGGTGATCAATGACGGTGCCGTGGCGCTGCAAACGGCACCGGACTGCTCGTCGGTGACGTATTCCGCGGGCCAGGTGGTGGTCATTCCGGGCGGCGTGGTTCATCGGGTGACCAATGCCGGGGCCGAGGACGCCGACGTCGTGGTGACCTACACATTGCCTGCCGAGGCACCGGTGCGTGACGACGCGCCAGCCCTGTGCCCGTAGCCTGCGGAAATCTGTTCGAGCCCCGGAGAACTTGGGCGGCCTTCGGATATGTGGGTAAGAGTTCGGTTAAGGTTCTGCTGTGCCTGAGATGGATCGTCGCAGTGTGATGTTCATGATGGGTCTGGGGGTGGCAGCCGCCGCGCTGCCGGTCGGGACGGCCAACGCCGACCCGGCAATTGGTGACAATCCGCCGGGACCGGGGCCCAGCGCGCCGTCGCCGGGTGGGTCGACAACTCCGGGTGCCGCAGCGCCGTCGCCGACATTCCTGTTCCAGGACGAGTTCAACGGTCCGGCCGGCGCTCCGCCGGATCCGGCGTGGTGGCACCTGGTCCCCGAACGCGAGACCATCAAAAACCCGGTCGAATGGGACAAACCGTTCAACATGGGGCGCTACGTCGCCGACACCAACCACGCATTCCAGGACGGCAAGGGCAACCTGGTGATCCGCGCGACCCGCGGCCCGGGCACCACGGTCCAGGAGAAGTACGCCAGCGCCAAGGTCGTCGGCTTGTGGCGTGGCGGCATCGGCACCACGTGGGAGGCCCGGGTCAAGCTCAACTGCCTCACCGACGGAGCCTGGCCGGCGTTCTGGCTGCTCAATGACGACCCGGTCCGCGGGGGCGAGGTCGACCTGGTGGAGTGGTACGGCAACCGGGACTGGCCGTCGGGCACCACCGTGCACGCGCGTCTGGATGGTGAGTCGTTCGCCACCGACCCGCATCCGATCGACAGCGCCTGGCACACCTGGCGGATGTCGTGGACCCCGCAGGGTATGTACTTCTGGAAGGACTATGCCCCGGGCATGGAACCCTTCTTCGAGGTGCCGGCAAACTCGTTGCAGGACTGGCCTTTCAACGATCCGGGCTACACCTTGGTGCCGGTGTTCAACATCGCCGTCGGCGGCTCGGGGGGCCGCGACCCGAGCGGTGGCAACTACCCGGCCGAGATGTTGGTCGACTGGATCCGCGTCTTCCAGGGTTGAGTTTTCGGGCCTCAGGGTGAGATTGCCCGCCGCAGCTTGCCCGCCGGCGGCGGGTGTAGCGCCGAGGCCATCTCGGGCAGCGTGACGGGCGGCGTGACCAAGCTGTGCCACGGGTAGCGGTCGCGGGTGCGGTCGAGAAAGTCGACGGCACGCCGTAGATGCCGGGGCTCGTAGTTGTGTACCCCGGTGATCGTCAACCAGTGCCGCACCACGGTTTCCGGATCCACTGCCAACGGTGGCCCAGGCGTGACGGACCCGGCCAGCACCAGGGTGCCGCCGATGTCCAGACGGGCCAAAGCGGCGGCAACCGCGATGGTCGCACCGGTGTAGTCGATGGCCACATCGACCGGGGCGTCATCTGCGGGGCGTCCACCGAACATCGACACCGCCGCCAACCGGTCGGCGTCGATATCCACCGCCTGTACCCGTGCCCCGGCCTCGGCGCACGCCGCCACCGCGGTGAGCCCCAACATGCCTGCCCCACCGATCAGTACGCGCCGTCCGGACAGGTCACCGGCGGCCTCCAGCGTGGCCATCACCGTCGCGGTGGCACATGCCGCCGGCGCCGCGACCGCATCGGACAGCGTCTCGGGAACCACGGCGATCGCGGTGCCGCGCGGCAGAACCGCATGTGCGGCATAGGAACCCGACAGCGGCCAGTCCCCGTCGAACGGTTCGTGGCCCACCTTGCGCACCGACTGACATTTGGCGCTGCGCCCGGACCGGCAGCGCCCGCAGGTGCCGCAGGCCACCGTCACTGACCAGATAACGCGTTGGCCCACTTGAACATTCGCGTCGCGGCCGACACCGACAACCTCGCCGACCGCCTCATGACCGAGGACCGACGGGCACGCCGCGGGGCGCCGGCCGGACACGGTGTGCAGATCACTTCCGCACACCGTCGCCAACCGGACGCGCACCAGAACCTCGCCGGCGCCGAGTTCGGGAATCGGCACCGTTCTCAACTCGATGTCCGAGGCGCCGGTCCAGACCGCGGCCACCGTCACACCAGGCGCGAGCGAATCCACCCCGACAACCTTTCGATGGCGTAGACGATGACGAAGATGACGATGACGATGGCCCCGGCGACGTCGAAGTTCAGCGTGCGGATCGACTCGAACAGCAGGTATCCCACGCCGCCGGCACCCACGATGCCCAGGATTGTCGAGGTCCGCACATTCACGTCGAACAGGTACAGGCTGGAGCCGACCATGGCGGGCATGGCTTGCGGAATCACCCCGGCGAACAACGTCTTCCACCAACCGCCGCCCACGGACCGGATTGCCTCCAGCGGTCCGGGGTCGATCTCCTCGACCGCGTCGGCGACCAGTTTGGCCAGGAAGCCGACCGACCCGATGGCCAGCGCGCACGTTCCGGCGATCGGACCGAGACCCAATGCGGCTACGAACACCACGGCCAGGACCAGTTCGGGCACCGCCCGCACCGCCAGGATCCAGGCCCGCGCCGCCCAGTACACCGCCGGATGCGGAGTGATGTTGCGGGCCGCCAGGATTCCGACGGGGATCGACAACACAAGGCCGATCGCCGTGGATACCACCCCGATCGCAACGGTTTGTCCGGCGGCGGTGAACAATTCGCTGCCCAGCGCCGAAAAGTTCGGCGGGATCATCCGGGTGAACACCTCGATGGCCGGCCCAATCCAGGTGATCAGGGCTATGGGGCTGACCTTGAGCACCACCAGGGACGCCAGGCAGACCCCGGCCAGGGCACCGCCGAACACGAACCGGGCGATGCGGTCGCGGACCGGGCTCGAGTGGCCGGAGTCCAGCAACATGCGCCGGATGACGATGGACAGCAACTCCATCGCGGCAATGATCGCCAGGATGACGCAGGCGATGCCGAGCGCCCGCGGATAGATCAAGCCGCGCAAGGCATCCTGCAACGCGAAACCGATGCCGCCCGCGCCGACGAAGCCGAGCACCACCGACATGCGCAGGTTGATGTCGATGCGGTAGATGAACGTCGCGATCCAGGACGGGATCGCCTGCGGCACGACGGCGTTGAGCATCTCGCGGAAGTAGCCCGCGCCCGTGCTGCGCACCGCCTCGCGTGGTCCCGGATCGGTCTGTTCGATAGCATCGGCGAACACCTTGCCGAGCATGCCGACGGAATGCAGGGCCAGCGCGAGGATGCCTGGGAGCACGCCGATCCCGAGGGCGCGGACGAACAGCACGGCGAACAACAGGTCCGGCATGGCCCGGCAGAAGGTGATGATGGCCCGCGCCACCGCCTGTACCGCTGGATGCGGTGTGGTGTTGCGGGCGGCCAGGAAG
Source organism: Mycobacterium sp. NS-7484 (assembly GCF_001953975.1). Taxonomy (GTDB): domain Bacteria; phylum Actinomycetota; class Actinomycetes; order Mycobacteriales; family Mycobacteriaceae; genus Mycobacterium. The sequence continues at coordinate 12,807 of NZ_MBEJ01000083.1, read as the reverse complement.
GCCAGTGGCACCGAGACGATCGCGGCGAGCACAGTGCCCAGGACCGCCATCAGCAGGGTCTCGACGGCCAGTCCGGTGATACGTCCCGGGTCGTCCAGGCGCGGCGGGAGCATGCGTTGCAGCAGCGCCGCTACCTCGTCGAAACCGTTGAGCAGCGTCGTCGGGGCGAAGTCGATCGACCAGGCGGCGACGAGGGTGGCCAGCAGCGCGCCGAGGGTGATCAGGTGAAGCAGGCCGGGCAGCGGCGGGCGCTGGGCTGACGGCGCGGGCGGGGCCGGGCGTTCCGTGAGGTCGGTGCTCACGACGGCCGGGCCGCCGAACGTGCTGTGGGGTCGACGCGTTGGTAGATCTCCATGACGTCGTCGCGGGTCATCCCGACGGCGGGGCGGTCCAGGATCTTCTGGCCGTTGCGCAGACCGACCAGTCGGTGTGCCCACCCCAACGCGAGGTCGACCTGGTGCAGCGTGCACACCACGGTGAGCTTTTCCTCGATGCACACCCGGAACAGCAGATCCATCACCACATCGGCATTCTCGGGATCCAACGACGCCACGGGTTCGTCGGCCAACAGCAGGCCGGGCCGCTGCATCAGGGTCCGCGCGATCGCGATGCGCTGCTGTTGACCGCCGGAGAGGGTGTCGGCCCGCCGGTCGGCGTAATCCGCCAGACCGACTCGGTCCAAATGTCCCAAGGCTTCGGCCCGCATGGCCTTCGGGTAGGTCAACGCGCCGTAGCGGGGGAGTCGGAGTTGCCCGAGCCCGCCGATCAGGACGTTCTCCAGACAGCTCAACCGTCCGACCAGGTTGAAATGCTGGAATACGAAGCCCACATTGCGGCGCAGTGCGCGTAGTTGTCTGGCCGACGCGGTATCGACTTGGGTACCACCGACTTCCACGCTGCCGGAGGTGACGGGCTGCAGTCCGTTGAGGCAGCGCAGCAGGGTGGATTTGCCCGAGCCGGACAGGCCCAGCAGCACCAGCATCTCGCTGCGCCGGACCTCGAGGCTGACCCGGTCCAGTGCCAGGGTGTCCCCGAAGCGTTTGGTCACGTCGCGGGCGAGGACGACGAGATCGTCGCCCGCGACGGGATGGTGGGGGTCAGGGGTGCTCACGGGTTGTCAGCCCTTGCACTTCTCGGAGCCGGTGACATCGCAGACGTGACGTACTCCGTCGTAGTCGGCATCCTTGGCCGGTGCGAAACCCCAGGCGCGTTCGTCGGTCATCCGGCACGCGTCACCTTGGCAAAAGCCTTCTGCCTCAAGGTTGGCCACGTTGGCCTTGTCGGTGAAGATCGTCTTGAGTTTGTCGATGGCCGCGCTGCCCAGCGAGTCGTTGGCGGCGGCCACCGAGCCGGCGATCATCTCCGATTTCCAGATGGTCTTGAGTTGGCCGGGCTTGAGATCGCCCTTGGCGACCATGGTCTTGTCGACCATGGTGTCGAACGCGAAGCCGGCGTCGCAGTCACCGTTGGCGATCGCGAGGGCTGAGGAGTCATGTCCACCGGCGTAGATCGGGGACATGGCCGAGGAGATGTCGGCTTCGGAACCGGACTTGATCACGCCGGCCTCGATCAGCCCGGCGGTCGGGTAGAGAAATCCCGAGGTGGATCCGGGGTCGACGAAGCACACCTTCTTACCGGCAAAGTCCTTGAGGCCGTTGATGTTCGATTCGTCGGCGCGGGCCAGCCCGTAGGACTGGTAGCCGGGTTGGGCGCCCGGCTCCTGGATCACCGCACCGACCGGGGTGATCTTGGCGCCGTTGACGCCGGCCACCACGTAGGCGAACGGTCCGAAGAACGCGAGGTCGACGTTGTCGGCGATGATTCCCTCGACCACCCCGGCGTAGTCGGAGGCCTGGACGAACTCGGCCTTGGCGCCGGTCTCCTTCTCCAACAGCTTGATCAGCGGTTCGTAACTGGCCTTGAGATCGGTGGAGTTCTCGGCCGGGATCGCCGCCAAGGTCAGGGTCTGTGGAAAGCCCTGAGCGGTCGTGGCCTCCGAGCCCTCAGAACTTGAGCACCCGGACAGTGTGAGGGCGGCGCTGGCGGCGACCGCGGCAGCTGCGGTACAGGCGGTGCGGAACATCATGGCGCGCGGGACCTTTCGGGGTGGGAACGATTGACGGGCAGGGCCCCGCGGACGGGGTTCTGCCACGCCCCACACCCTGTGGGTTGGTCTATACCAACTGGTGCACCGAAGGGGGCCGCGAGGTTAACAACATTGAACGTCTTTGGTCTAGACCAAAGCTTGCTACGGTGAGCGGGTGTCCGCGAGTGCAGAACCCCGGGTGCTCAAGCATCAGGTGGTGCGCGCCCAACTCGAGCGACTGCTCGATGATCTGGCGGTCGGTGACCCGTTCCCGGCCGAGCGGGAACTCGCCGAACGATTCGACGTCGCGCGCGAGACCGTCCGTCAGGCGCTGCGTGAGCTGTTGCTGGCCGGCCGCATCGAACGACGCGGCCGTACCACCGTCGTCGCGCGGCCCAAGATCCTGCAGCCGCTGTCGATGGGTTCGTACACCGAGGCCGCCAAGGAACAGGGCCGCAGCGGTGGGCGCATCCTGGTCGGCTGGAGCGACCTGACCGCCGACGACCTGTTGGCGGCGCAACTCGCGATCGAGGTGGGGGCGCCCATCCTGCAGCTCGAACGTGTCTTGACCACCGATGGCGTGCGGGTCGGGCTGGAGACCACCAAGTTGCCCGCCGCGCGGTATCCCGGCCTGCGCGAGACGTTCGACTACCGCGACTCGCTCTACGCCGAGATCCGCAGCCGCGGGATTCACTTCGAGCGCACTGTCGACAGCATCGAGACCGCGCTTCCGGACTCCCGCGAATCGGCACTTCTCACCGTCGACAGCCGCACGCCGATGTTTCTGCTCAACCGGGTCTCCTACGACCAGGATGGAGTGCCGATCGAGCAGCGCCGCTCCCTGTATCGGGGTGATCGGATGACGTTCACCGCGGTGATGCACGCCTCTGAAGCACGCTGAGCGCGGTCTTAAAAAGCCGGTTTTCCCGTGACCAATTTGTGACCTTTGACCTGCCGAAACACGCCGGCGGCAAGCTTGACAGGCGGTTAAGGAAACTCTCAGAACGGGGGAGGGGTTGCTGCAACCCGCCATAAGTGCCCGTATGGTGCCCGTGTGGGCCGACACGCATTAGCCAGCCCGCGGCGGCGCAAACTTCCGACCGTTGCGGCTGTCCTCGTCGCTCCGGTCGCTGCGTTCCTCGCCTCCGGTGCCGATGCTCATCCGTACCCCGCCAAAGAGTCCGCCAAACCAGCCGCGGCTCCCGCGCCCGAGGCGCCGCCCTGCTGTATGGAGATCGTGTCGGCACCGTCCGCGTCGACAGCCGTCGCCCAGACCATCGCACTGAGCGCGGCGCAGACGCAGCCCGGCACGGCCTCGCGCTGGCGCGTCATCAATATTCCGCAGCTGCTGCCCGTCGGGGTCGCCCCCGAGCGGGGTCTGCAAGTCAAGACGATCCTCGCCGCCCGCAGCGTCAGCGCGGACTTCCCGCAGATCCACGAGATCGGCGGCGTCCGTCCGGACGCGTTGCGCTGGCATCCCAACGGCCTGGCGCTTGACGTGATGATTCCCAACGCCAGCAGCGCCGCGGGCATCGAGCTGGGCAACCGGATCGTCGCCTACGCGCTGAAAAACGCCGACAAGTTCGCGCTGCAGGACGCCATCTGGCGGGGCACCTACTACACGCCCGACGGCGGTGCGCAGTCCGGCGGTTACGGCCACTATGACCACGTGCACCTCACCACCAAAGGTGGCGGCTACCCGACCGGCGGCGAGCTGTACCTGCGCTGAGCGTGTCATCAGCCCGCGGCTGAGGGATCGGCTTAAATTCCCCTCGTGGCGCGCAGAATGTCATTCCGCCGGGCCCGGTCGGTGATGAGCGCCGAAATCGCCGCCATCCGCCGTTCCGATCCCGACCTCGACCCCGGCGACATCGCCGGCTTCACCCTGCCCATCCTGGTGCGCGTCCTGGGTGTGGTCGTCATCGGGCTGGTGCCACTCCTGGTGGTCCGCAACGGCGACACCGAGAACGCGCGACTGGTCCCGGTGATCGGCTCGCTGGCGCTGGTGATCATCTGCGCAGCCGTGGTGGCCTGGATGATCTCGATCATCATCTCCGGGCTGGTGGTGATGATCCTGTATCGGACCTCGCCGTCGTCCTCCTCACGCCTGGTGGTGCGGATCCTGACCGACTCCTTCATGCGCATCGACGATTCCACGTCCGCGCTGACGCTGCTGGCGCTGTTGGCCGGGCTGCTGTCGCTGGCGTTCGGGCTGCCGACGCGCAAGGCGGACGAACTGGCCAACTCGGTGCTCGACGACCTGCTGGCCGCTCAGATCGGTGTGCTGTTGGTCGCGCTGGGATTCTTGTTCGTCGCCGAATCGATCCGCTCGGCCGCCGACATCGTCGACAACCAGTCGTTGCTGCTGGCCTGGCCCTGGGCGCTGATCATCGCCTCGCTCAGTTGGGTGCTGGCGACCGCCGCCGGACCATTCGAAGCCACCCGCATGCTGACGATCCTGCTGCACGAATGGTTGCCCGCCGTCGTCGACGGGCGGCCCAGTGCCCAGGTGATCGCCGAACTGGTACCGCCATCGGCGCGGTGGTGGGTGGCGTTCGGCCCGCTGCCGGTCATCGCCGCGATCTGGGCCTATGAGGCGTACCGGCGCGGCGGCTTCGTCGAGATCCGGCGCTTCTTCGAAGACGATGCACCGGTGACCGTGCCCGATACCGGGACATAGCTGATTCAAAGCCGGTGACGTTAGGTTTGTCCGCAGATCGAGAAGTGAGGACACACCATGGCCGGATCAGCACCGCCCGCACCGGGTTTCGTTGCGGTGGTGTGGGCGGGCGGCCTGGTGGCCTTTGCGCTGTGGGCGGGGACGCGGACTCCCGCCGGGGCTGACCGCGCTTGACTCAGTCGTCTTCGGCGTCGGGCTCAGGTTCGGGATCCGGCACGTCGCGTCGGCGCGCGAACATCATCACGATGTCGCGAATCGGGGCCTCACGCCGCGCACCCCACGACGGGCCCACGGTGAAATCGGCGTCCGTCGCGACGAAGTGGTAACCGGGGAGATCCCGCTGTGGGGCGAACGGAAACTTCATCTGCCACAGGTGTTTTGCCACGGCGACGGCCGCCTCGGTGGGCATGGCCCGATCGATGTTCAGGGGCACGCAGATGTCTTGCGTGTGCACCAGGAGATCCATCAACGGATCGATCTCCTTGGTCATCGGGGGACGCTTGCGTGAGCCCACCATGGCGCGCAGGCGCGCGGTGATGCTGGCCGGGTCGGCGCGGTCCTCAAGCGCCAACCGGCGCATCATGGCGTCGAATCGGAAACCTGATCTGAGCACTGCACGGATCATGTCCGCGCGGCTCAACTCGGTATGGGTGAGATGGACCGCGACGTCTCTCACAGTCCAATCCCGGCACAGCGACGGTGTCGCCCACTGGTCCGGCTTAAGCGTGTCGAGAAGATCGGCCAACTGCGCCCGCTGCTCGTCGACGGTGCGCCAAATCGCTTGAGAATCCATGTCTTACAGCGGGATCGGGCGATTCAGGTCGTCCGCGTCGTCGGCGGCGAGCAGTTCGTGGAAGTGGCGCAACGCCGAGGCGCACGCCGCACGCTCGGCCGGGTCGAGGCGGTCGAGCACCCGGCTCAGTTCCCGCCGGCGCCGGGTGCTGACCTGGCGGACCAGCTTGCGGCCCTGGCTGGTCAGCTCCAAGGTGACGACGCTGCGGTTGGTGGGATCGGAACCCCGGATCAGGTGACCGCTGGCGTCCAACCGGTCGGCAAGGCGCGTCACCGTCGAGCCGACGACACCGAGCGCCTGGGCGCACTCCGTCGAGGTGGAAGTGCCGCGCTCATGCAGGACGAGCAACAGCCGGAACTGCGGCAGCGAGATCTCCAACTGGTCCACACTGCGCAGGGCGACGCCGACCAGATCCCTGGTTGCCACTTCGAACGCCGACAGTTCGTCGACCGGTGTGCGGGTCATCTCGTGCTGCGGCGCGCTGCCCATCCCGCGAGTATCCCACGCAAAGCCGTGTGGCGGCTGTGAGTGTTCATCGTGTCCGCGGCCCAGTTGTGCAACGGATTTCACAATTTTGTGGAAGTTATTGGCGGGCACCGCTATTGGGTGAGTTGTCTCCGTCCTCGCCATCGCGCCGCTTTCTACCGCACGGCTGTGATCGCGTGCGGTTAACCGCCCTGGCGTCGAAAGCGGTGAACCTCGATTGCCGATGAGGACTCTCGCTGCCTCGGGCGGGCGGTATGGGGCGCACTGCGCTGTGACGAACGTGTCGGTTATCGGTGTGGAAGTGATCGATGTGCGACGAAAAGCTACACATTCGTCACAACGACCGCGGTGGTATGGCAAGCCCTGGCCGCGTTGACCGTTGCCTGCGACTTGCCGGTCAGCCGCGCTTACCTTGGCCCCAGCCAAAGCGGTCTACCGCCCCGCCGTGCTGCGTGCTAACCGGCTTGCCGGTATGCGGTGCTTCCGCCCGCGTTGGGGTTTCATGCACTGCGGCACACCTACGCCAGCTTGTGCGTTGCTGCCGGTATCCCGACAGTCAAGGTGAGCCGGTTCATGGGTCACGCGAAGCCGAGCACGACGGGAATCCATTTATATGCACCTGTTCGCCGACGACTACGCGGACGAGATGGGCGCACTTGGCGCGATGACACCCCGCGAAGCCAGTCGCAGCAGCGAACAACGTTGTGCCGATTCGCCGAGGCGGCTAGCTAGGCGTCACCCGCGTTTCCGATACAACTCGCAGATGCGAAAGGGCCGCTGGATGTTTGTTGCGCGAGCGTCTTGCCGTTGGCAGAGATTTCGCACGTAATCGTGCCGCCGTCAGAACCGTTGGTGGCGGTGAGCGTAACCGTCTTGCCCAGCCCATCAATCGTGACGTCCTTGCTCCACGGCAGGCTGGCGTCTGTCTCCTGGGCGGTGTTGAAGTCTCGACCGGAGTACGTGATCGCCACCGATTCGCCGGAACCGGTGACGCTGTAGGTAACCGTTACCTCGCGCTTGGATTCGTCATCAATGTTCTTCGCAACCCCGCCGATGAATGCCACGCACCCGCCGATCCCAAGGAACATGACAAGGCATATCCCGCCGAGGACCCACGGCCACACACGGCGTTTCTTGGGCGGTTGGTATCCGTACGGAGGCTGCGTGTAGCCCGGTGGGGGATACCCGGCATAGCCGCCCTGGCCGCCATACGGTGGTTGAGGCGGCACCGCGCCAGGCGCGTTCTGTGGCTCTTGGTTTTCGGGCGTCGGCTGAGTCACGATTCCCCCTGGCGATGCGATGACGACTGCCCAATGTAGGCGATTACCAGCGTTCTACGGGGCAGGATCCAGCTGCTCAGCAAAACGTAATCCCGATGCGTTCGGCGGTAGCGACTGCCCAAGTACGGGCGCAATGCGGGCACAGGCAGGTGGTGGAGCGCCGACAGTGCGACAGAAAACAGTGCTTGACCTGCTAAAACAGTGGAGCCGATGACGGGAATCGAACCCGCGTATTCAGCTTGGGAAGCTGATGTTCTGCCATTGAACTACATCGGCCTGGTGCTGACGAAGGATAGCAAGCCGGCCGCCGCGATGGGTAAGGCGGTGCGGCCTCGACCCGGTGAGTCTAAGAAATTGACGCTGGGAAAGCCCTACGTCGACTGCCGCCCCGTGGCGAAGGTCGCCGACGCACTCGTCGCAGTGCTGTCCAGTGTGGATCTTGAAGCCAGGCAGCCGGGGCGAAACATTCGGCCCACAAACATGATTGCCGATCGCGCCCCACCCTGAGAGTCGTGTAAATCCTCGGGCCGATGTTCTCAGGGCCCGTCGCTAGCGTCGAATCCCGTCGGGTCCGAATCAACCGAGGGATTTCAACGAATGGATGTTGTCATCGGTATTGCCATGACGTCGCGTGACGCCCGGCTGCTCCTGGTGGAGGGCAGCTGTGGTGACGGGGCGGTGATCGACCACGACTCGTTCGAGGTGGACACCCGCACCGGCGTCGAGCAACCGGGCTTCAGCGAGCATGTAGTCAGCGCGGTCCTCGGGACGTATGCCGCGGCTTCGGCGAATGGGAACACTGTTGTGCGCGTGGCGCTGACCTGGACCGACGCCGTCTCCATCGAGGCCAAGTTGGTTCTCGACTCCCTGCTCGAGGCCGGCATCACCAACGTCGCGGTGGCCCCCACCTCCGATGCGCTCGAAGCGGCCGCCGAGTACACGTGCACGACGACGGGCCGGGACTCGATCGCGCTATGCGTGGTGGAACCCGACGTGACGCTGCTGGCGGTGACCGGTGTGAGCGACGACGGGGCGCAACACATGCGTAGCCGCCTTCTCGACGGCGCGGATCAGGCCGCCACGGTGTTGGCGCTGCGCGGCGCCTGCGACAGCTTCGGTGAACCGATCGACGCCGTCGTCATCGCCGGATCTGACCCTGGACTGGAAAGCCTTGTGGAAGAAGTCAATTCGGTGATGGAGCGCCCGGTCGCACTCAGCGACGACGCGGCCTTCCTGATGGGTCGTGGTGCGTTGCTTGCCAGTGCGGGCACCCAACATCCCGAAACCGACGAGGCGACCGGGTCGATCTTCGTTCCCCGCGCCGCCCGGCTGGCGGTCGCGCCGGAACTGGATGAGCCTGACGCCGACGCACCGACACCCGCCAAAGACCCACTGGTCCGAACCCTGACGATGGTCGTGGTCACCGCCGTGTTGGTGCTGGCCGGTTCACTGTTCGTCGCGCTCGCCGTGGAAGGGGGCGACGGCGATCCGCCGCCGCAGGCGTCGAAACCGGCCGCGCGTGCCGAGCCGCTCCCGCCGCCCGCACCGGCTCCCGAAGCGCCGCCGGTGCTGATGCCGCCACCCCCCGCTGCGGCTCCGCCGCCGATGGCTCCGGCCCAGCCGCCCAACCCGCTGCTCGTCGCGGCGCTGAGTAACCCGCAGATCAACGCCGTCGCGCAGAAGGTGGTGCCACCGGCGGTGCATGCAGCGCAGACGCCCATCACCGTCCCGCACACCGACATCACGTTGCCGGCACTGACGGAGATGATCGGTAAGTAGCGGATACGCTCGTCGGGTGCTGCTCTCCGATCGAGACATCCGGGCCGAGATCGCTGCGAAACGCCTCGCCATCGAGCCATTCGACGATGCGCTGGTGCAGCCGTCGAGCGTCGACGTCCGCCTGGACAATTTGTTCCGGGTGTTCAACAACACCCGCTACACCCACATCGATCCGGCCAAGCAGCAGGACGAGTTGACCACGCTGGTCGAACCGGCCGAAGGCGAGCCGTTCGTGTTGCATCCCGGCGAGTTCGTTCTCGGGTCGACGCTGGAGGTGTGCACGCTGCCCGAGGATCTCGCCGGCCGGTTGGAAGGCAAGTCCTCACTGGGCCGGCTCGGATTGTTGACGCACTCCACGGCCGGGTTCATCGACCCGGGCTTCTCCGGACACATCACGCTGGAGCTCTCCAACGTGGCCAACCTGCCCATCACGCTGTGGCCGGGGATGAAGATCGGTCAGCTCTGCCTGCTGCGGTTGACCAGCCCGGCCGAGCATCCCTACGGCAGCGACAAGGTTGGCTCGAAATACCAGGGTCAGCGTGGCCCGACGCCGTCGCGGTCGTATTTGAACTTCGTCAACTAGCGAGCACCTGCGTGGTTTTCGACCAGAGGGTTGTGCTGAGTGTCGATCGGTAGCCCTGGGGTAGAAATCGGCGCGGCACGGTCGGGCGTTGGTTCATGTCTGCGTGGTTTTCGACCAGAGGGTTGTGCTGAGCGTCGATCGACAACCCTGGGGTAGAAATCGGTGGGCTGGGGTTGGGCGTTGGTTCTTGTCTGCGCCGCTTTCGACCAGAGGGTTGTGCCGAGCGTCGATCGACAGCCCTGGGGTAGAAATCGGCGGGCCAGAAACGCGCGCCAGAAACAGAAACAGAAGCCCAACGCACAGCGTGAGAAGTCAGAAACACGGCTGAAACACATCCGCCGCGCAGTTGAAACCCGCGGCCGACATTCTCGCCAAATGCACGAGATCGATCCGGCCGCCACCGCCTGGCTGCTCGCCAGCACTGCACTGGTCTTGTTGATGACCCCCGGCCTGGCCATCTTCTACGGCGGCATGGTGCGCACCACCGGCGTGCTCAACATGATCATGATGAGCTTCATCTCGATCCCGTTGGTCACCGTGGCCTGGCTGCTCGTCGGCTACAGCCTGGCGTTCTCCGACGACGCAGGCGGCGGTCTGATCGGCGGCCTGCAGCACTTCGGGATGCTCGGCATCACCCCGACCACGGCCCACGGCTCGGTGCCCGAACTTCTCTTCGCGACGTTCCAGCTGACCTTCGCCATCATCACCGCGGCCCTGGTCAGCGGGGCCATCGCGGACCGGGCCAAGTTCGCCGCCTGGATGCTGTTCGTGCCGGTGTGGGCGGTCGCGGTGTACGCCGTCGTCGCGCACTGGGTCTGGGGACCGGGTGGCTGGCTGGCCGGCCTCGGTGTGCTCGACTACGCCGGCGGCCTCGTCGTCGAGATCGTCTCGGGCTCGTCAGCGCTGGCATTGGCGCTGGTGCTGGGCCCGCGCATCGGGTTCAAGCAGGACGCCATGCGTCCGCACAATCTGCCGTTCGTGTTGCTCGGGGTCGGCCTGCTGTGGTTCGGCTGGTTCGGGTTCAACGCCGGCTCGGCGCTGGCCGCCAACGGCACCGCCGCGGCGATCTTCCTCAATACTCTGGTGGCCGGCTGCCTGGGGATGCTCGGCTGGCTGACCGTCGAACAGGTCCGCGACGGCAAGCCGACCACGTTCGGCGCTGCTTCGGGTGTGGTCGCCGGTCTGGTCGCGATCACGCCGTCGTGTGGCACAGTCAACACCCTCGGCGCGGTCGTGGTCGGTCTGGCCGCCGGCGTGGTCTGTTCGTTCGCGATCGGCCTGAAGTTCCGGTTCGGCTATGACGACTCCCTCGACGTGGTGGGTGTGCACTTCGTCGGCGGCGTGGTCGGTGTGCTGCTGATCGGATTCCTGGCCACCGAAGTGATGACCCAAGGCCCACAGGGCCTTTTCTATGGCGGCGGGTTGACCCAGCTGGCCAAGCAGCTGCTCGCCGCGGTCGTGGTGGCCGCTTACGCCTTCACGGTGTCCTACGGTCTGGCCAAACTGATCGATCGGTTCATGGGTTTCCGGCTCAGCCCGGAGGACGAGACCACCGGCGTCGACTTCACGCAGCACGCCGAGTCCGCCTACGCCGAGGGCGTGCACGGGCACCTGCCGCAGCGCCGGCCCGGCACGTTCGGCGGACATCTCGTGCAGCGCCCAGATCCGGCCGAAGAAGAGCCGGCGGGATGAACCGGTCGGCGCCATCTGTCGTAATACCGAGTAGTGTCTAACTAACCGGCGCCGGCGTGCACCAGGCCGTCGCGGTCCGACCGGAATCCAGCGCTGTAGCTAATACGTGCGGGTGTAACGATCGAGCAGGTTGCACCGATGAAGGTTCTAGTTGTCGGCTCGTGCGGAATGTGTGCGCAATGGCGACAACGACAGTGCAGCAAACACATTGGAGGGCTTGGTGGACATCGTACTGGGTGTGGCGATGGCACCTACGACGGTCCGCATGGTGCTGGTCGAGGGGGAGAAAGCCGACGGCGTCACCGTCGATCACGACGTCTTCGACGTGACCGCCGGTGAGGATTCGGCAACCGTCGGCGCGGCCGATCAGGTGCTCGCCGCGATCCTCGGGACGAAAGAGAGCGCCACGACGGGTGGGCACCACCTGAAGGCGATCGGCGTCACCTGGACCGACCATTCCGATGCCTCCGCCCTGCGTGACAAGCTGGCCGCTCACGGCATCGACGACGTCATGCTCGTCTCCGAGGGTCATGCCGGCGCGGCACTGGCACAGGCGGTCGGCCGAGCGGTCGGTTACGACACGACGGCCCTGCTGTTCATCGACCGTGACGCCGCGACGCTGTCGGTGGTCAAGACCGACGACGGCTCGGTGGTCAAGGTGCTGGCGCAGTCTCTACACAGCACCGACGCGATGGCCGTGCTCACCGACATGGCCGCCGCGGTCGAGGCGTCCGATACCGCGCCGGACGGCATGTTCGTTCTGGGTTCCGGTGTGGATGTCGCCTCGGTCAAATCCCACCTCGAACACCTGGTGTCCCTCCCGGTCAGCGCTCCCGACGAGCCGGAGATGGCATTGGCCCGGGGCGCGGCACTGGCCTCGGCCAATGCGCCCGCCTTCGAGGCGTCCACCGTCGGGTTGGCCTACTCGCAAGATCCCGACGGCACCACCGCCGGCAGTGCCTATTCGCTGGCCGGCCTGGCCACCGAGATGGCCCCGGTTGGTGCCGAACCGATCGACGGCATCGATTACGCCGCCGACGAGATGCCGCTGGAGGAGGAACGGAAACCGTTCCTGCTGGTCGGCAGCGCATTGACCTCGGTGTTCGTGGTGGGTGTTGTGGCCCTGGTCATTTCGCTCGCGGTGAGCATCCGGCCGACGGTCGATCAGCGGCCGTCTCCGGCGCAGGGCGCCGTGGCGCCGAGTGTCCCGGTGCAGCTGCCCGCGCCGGCGCCGCCGGCCCCGCAGGCCCAACCCGTCCAGCAGGCGCCGCCGCCGGCCCCGCCACCGGAGACCATCAAGGCGCCGATTCCGGTGGTCCAGGAAGCTCCGGCACCGGCCCCGCAGGCCCCGCCCCGCACGGTCTATGTCCTGTCTCTTATACACAACTGACGCTGCCGACGATCTTACGCGTGGAGATCTCGGTGGTC